>NZ_JBIUYR010000029.1:0-100269 GCF_044744625.1 Streptomyces sp. NPDC087270 | reverse complement strand
CAGGAACGCAAGCAGTTCGGCAAGGCCATCGCCGAGTTCCAGGGCATCCAGTTCATGCTCGCCGACATGGCCATGAAACTGGAAGCCGCCCGCCAGCTCACCTACGCCGCCGCCGCCAAGTCCGAACGCTCCGACCCCGACCTGACCTTCTTCGGCGCCGCCGCCAAGTGCTACGCCTCCGACGCCGCCATGGAGATCACCACCGACGCCGTCCAACTGCTCGGCGGCTACGGCTACACCCGCGACTACCCCGTCGAACGCATGATGCGCGACGCCAAGATCACCCAGATCTACGAGGGCACCAACCAGGTCCAACGCATCGTGATGGCCCGCAACCTGCCCGGCACGCGGTAGGCACCCGTCGACCACGTACGGCCGGGCCGTACGGAAGGCCGGTGACACGGGGGGAGGGCTGGTGGCCGTCACGCGGCCACCAGCCCTCCTGTCCCACACCGTACTCATCGTCGCCGGACCGGCATCCGGACGACGGGGTTACCGCTGGGCGAGTGCCTTGACGACATCCTCCACGACGGCGTCCTCGGTCCTCTGATCCTCGTAGGAGACCTTCTTGTTGAGACCGTTGCGGTTGTTGAGGTGCTCGGCCACGCCCGGGTCCACGGTGTGCGCCTGACCCAGGATCTCCGCCGGCTTCGGGCCGTACTTCGCGCCGAGGCCCTCCAGGTACGCGCGGTCGAGGTGGTAGAAGTCGATCGCGTTGCTCCCGAGGATGGCGCGCGCGTCGGCCTCCGGGATGTCGTCGAGCACCAGGCGCAGGAAGTCCTCGGTGTTGGGCCAGGTGCCCTCGGCGTGCGGGTAGTCGCTGCCGAACATCACCTTGTCCATCCCGACGTTCTCGCGCACGTCGAGGTCGGTGAGCCGCATGAAGGTGGGCGTCACCGCGCAGTTGCGCTCCCAGTACTCCCAGGGCGTGAGCTTGAGGATGCCGCCGGCCTCCTCGTTCTTGCGGGTCAGCGCGTCCAGCGTCGGCGGAATCCAGTAGCTGCGGATCTCGACGAACACCACGCGCAGCGCGGGGAACCGGTCGAAGACACCCGACCACATCAGCTGCCACAGCGGGCGCCGCTCATCGAAGATGTTCTCGAAGATGTGGGCCAGGGCGTCGGGTCCGCTGCCGGCCTTCTCCAGGGCGCCCTTGATGCGGGTCAGCATGAACCCTGTCAGAGCCGTCTCGTGGTGAACAAGGTGGTCCCGTGCACCGCGTCCACTTCCTTCCGATCGGTCTCGGTGAACCCGATCTTGGCCAGCACTCGGCGAGAAGCGGTATTCCAGTCCCAGACCGTGGCCCACAGACGTTCGTACCCAGACGATCGCGCCCATTCCACAACCGCCAACGAGGCCTCGGTCGCGTATCCCTGACGCCAAACTCGGCGTAGCAGCTCGAAGGCCAGTTCCGGTTCCCCTGCCGGCTCTCGCCCGCTGTCGACCAGCCCGCAGTAGCCGATGACGTCACGAGAGGCTTTCCGTTCGACTGCCAGCAACCCGGTCGACCAGACCTCGTTGGTGCGGATCGAATCCTCGAGCTCCGCGACGGTGGGGTGTCCGTCAGCGTCGACTCGACGGTGCGGCGGCACTCGTGGATCACGTTCGGTCCACAGTTCACGCTGGACGACAGCCTCGGCTACCCGCCAAGGTCTGAGCAGCAGGCGACTCGTCTCGAGTACAACCTCGCCGCCCGGCGCGCCAACTGTCATGACGGCAACCATCTCACGGGCGCACGCGCCGTCGTGCCACGGGGCGCGGTCGGTCCTGCCGATCGTGGACGCCCGATATACGGGACAACCGAATCCATCCCTGTGCGTCGTCTTGGACCTGTGCGCGTTCGGTTGTACCCGGTAGGGCACTGACCTGTACGCCGACATCCCGCTCCGCGAACGCGGCAGTGCCGTGATTTCTCCTCGACATCTCCGAGCTCGTTGATCACTAACTGCCTTCGGAAACGGTCGACAAACGCTGTCCCTGGACATCAACGAAGCCAGCCCCCCGATCTTCCTGCCCGCACCCTCTGCCCTGTACGGGTCCGTCAAATGATCGGGAGTTGCACCGAACGATTTACAGTCCCTCGCTCGGCTTCGTCTTCTCCGCGGTGAACTCCTTCATCTCCCACAACCAGAAGACGAACCCCAGCTCACTGCCGGGCACCCGGTGGATCACCAGCCCGTCCGGCCCGCTGTCGGTCACCGTCGACGAGGGCGGGTCCAGGATCTCCACGCTGAGGCCCGGCCCGGGGGGAAGATCGCGGGTGGAGAGATACCACAGCCACACGCCTACGTAGCCGGTGACGCCGGTGAGGTTGTTGGCCTCGAACACCGGGGCTGCGTACAGCAGGACGTGCTCGCGATCGGGGCCGACCAGCGGGGTGCCGCCCAGGGCCCAGGGCACTGTCACGCCAGAGCCGGTAGGCGAGGTCGTCCACGTCGGTGCGCGCCCGCATGATCTCGTCGGCGATGATCCAGCCTGCCGCAGCTTGGTCCTCTGGGTCCGTCCCGATGGTGGTCACCACCAAGTCCTACGGGCACACCTGCCTGACGCCGCGGCTCTCCCGCCCGGTGCGAAGTCCACGAGGCCCGCCGGCGGCCCGGGCGGGTGGTTTGGGTCGTACCAGCCGTGGTGGCCGGCGGGTGGCGCGTACGGTCCGAGGCCGTGGACGACATTGAGCTGACCGACGATGAGCACCTACGGGCCCTGGCCGCGTTGGAGGCCGCCGTCGGGAACGACGACAGCGCCCTGGCCGTGCCGGCGGGCAGTGAGGAGGAAGCGTCCACGGGCTGTCGCTGTGCTGGTGCCGGCGGCTTCCCCGGGCGCGCCGGGTGGAATCCGGCTGTCCGACCACAAGAAGTCAACCCGCGACTCTCTGTCAGAAGCCCGATCGGGTGAACCTCTTGGTTCATGAGCGGTGACGAGGCTCCGCCGAACGCCCCGGGATTCGCGGAGCGACCGCCGTCGGGCGGATTTCGCTCCCGATCCGGGGCATACCGGTGACTTCTAGGGTGTGGATCATGAGCATTCCTTCGGAGCCGATCGGCAGCCTTCCCCGTTCACCCGCCCTGCAGTTGGCGCGCGCCGAACACGCCGCGGGGCGCCTGAGCGACGCGGAGCTGGCGGGCGTCCAAGGCGAAGCTGTCGCCGACACTCTCGACCGGCTGGACAAGCTGGGCAGCCAGGTCCTGGTCGACGGGGACCAGGGCAAGCCCAGTTCCCTCACGTACCCCCTCACCGGCCTCGCGGGCCTTGGGACCGACGGCGTCACCATCCCCTTCGCCGACGGGCACACCCGGCAGCTGCCCGTCCTGACCGGCGGACCGTTCCGCTACCAGGTCCGGGCCGAGACCTACCTGCGTGCCGCCCGCGCCCGTACCGGCCTCCCCGTCAAGCAGTCTGTGGTCGCCCCCTCGGCCCTGAGCCTGCTCTACCCGCCCGACGGCATCGACGGGTACTCCCGCGAGGCGTTCCTGGGTGACCTCGCGGACGAGGCCGAGGCCGAGATCCGCGGATGCCTCGACGCGGGCGCGCACCGCGTGCAGTTGGACTTCACGGAAGGCCGGCTGTCGCTGAAGCTCGACCCCTCCGGCGGTGTCCTGGACGACTTCGTCGCCCTCAACAACAAGGTCCTGGGCCGGTTCACCGAAGACGAACGGGCGCGCCTCGGGGTACACACCGACCCCGGCGCCGACGACGACTCCACCCACAGCCTCGACGTCGACTACGCCGGGCTGCTGCCCAGACTGTTCCGGCTCACGGTCGGCAACTTCTACCTCCAACTGGCCGGCGAGCCCGACCGCGAGCGCGTCCTGCGGATGATCGCCGACCAACTGCGTCCCGGGATCAGGGTGTTCGTCGGCGTCATCGACCCGATCGACCCGAGGGTCGAGACCCCCGAGGAAGTACGCGACCGCGTCCTGGAGGCCGCCCGGCACATCCCGGTGGACCAGCTGGGCACCTGCGACGACGCCGGCTTCGCCCCCTTCGCCGACGACACCTCCACCTCCCGGGACCTGGCCTTCGCCAAGATCGACGCCCGCCTGCGGGGCACCGAGCTCGCCGCCGAGGCCCTTGGCCTGTAGTCATGTCCGACGGAGCGCTTCACTCGGCGAGCGTCGCCAGGTGAAGCGCTCCTCACCTTGTTGGTGGGTGGATTCCGGTCCTTCGTAAGATCGGGAGACCCAGGGGCCTGGGTGTGGCTGAAAGCGCTCATGCCGTACGTGTGGCTTTGACTGACAGGCCGCTTGCTGCCTCGCGACGACACGGCCACTCATCGGGATGAGCGAATACAGATCGCTGTGCACGGACACGTCGGCGTGGTCGTCCGCAGGGAACCAGTCAACCGATCGGCGAGGGAGGCACGGGTGCCCGAGCTCTGCGGTGGCGTAGGTGATCTCCCTCACGACTCACCGCCCCCAGAGGTCGCTCCGCAGCGTGTTTGAATCACCGGATGATCGACTGGTCCACACTCCACGACGCCTACGGCCCGGCACACGCGATACCCGGGCTGCTGGACCGAGCCATCGGTCGTGACCAGGAGGCCATCGACCGGCTTTGGGGGCGCTTGTGCCACCAGGGGACGATCACCCCGGCAAGCATCGCCGCACTGCCGAAGCTCGCGGACATCGCGAAGACCGAGGACTGGGCGCTCGATCTGGCCGGAGCGATAGCGGGTGGCCTCCTTCAACCCCATGGCGCCGACGAAGAAGTCGCCCGCTGCGCGGCGGCCTTGGCCGAGCTTCGCACCATGGCCGCCGCCCGGCTGCGGTCTGGCCTGGACGGGAAGATCTACCTGGGGCTGCTGCGGGCCACGCTCGCGTTCGACGGCCAGACCTTGTGGTTCGAGGCCCTGGACGACTTCACCGATTCCTTCGTCACTGCCGCGTGCCCGCACTGCGACGCACCGGTGACGATCGCGGTCGGCGACTACGGCTGCTACTCCTCGATCCGGGACTGGAATCTGGGGGATGTCCACCAGATCCCCCTCCGGCCAGCCGCCCCGCACGAGCTGACCGGCACCGGCAGGATGTTGCACGAATGGGCTGTACGGGATGGCCGGCAACGGCTCGCCTGGGGCCTGACGCATCTGTTCGGCCAGGCGGAATGCCCAGGATGCGGGAGCGTCTTCGGCATCGCAGACGAGTACGCGGCCGCCAATGCACCTGCCCCATGGGACTTCGCCCGAGGCCACACCAAGGACGCTCTCTGATGACCACCAGCAGGGCCCTCGAATTCCAGGGCTGGTCCAGAGCGGTGCTGGGCCCCAGTACTCCAGCTGTAGATGGTGGTCTTGCTGCTTGGCTGTGCGTCAGGAGCGTGGCAGGCGTCAGGGCGCCAAGCCGGCTACGTCGCCGGCCGCCCTTGCTCCGCGGCGAAGCTACGAAGGTAAAGGTCGCGAAGGACGCCGAGTTCGGCACCGTGGTGAGCGGCTTCATCCAAGGCGTGGAGGGCCAGACGATTGATACCAGGTGTGTCCATTGGCGGTCACATGTGTCCGCACGTGCTCAGCCGGGGAAATGTCCGCCGCCGCGTGAGGCGGTGTCTTGAGAGGAGCGGGAGCGTATCGGGGCCGCGGCGGAGGACGCCGGGGTGCGAGGCGGCCGTGGAGTGGGGCGCGCCGCGCCCACGCATCCGGCCGCCCAGGCCCGGCGATATTCGAAGCTCCCGGATGCCACCGTGCCCGGCCCGCGAGGGTCGCGGGCCGGGCACGGTCATGCCTTCGACGGGACCGTCAGAGCCCGAGGTCCAAGGCGAGGCAGTTGTACGAGCACCACGCCGACTCCGCGTTGTACGCGTCGCGGGCCGGGTCACCGGGTGTTACAGGCTGGCCGACCACCAGGTCCTCGTAGCGCACGTGCTCGGGGAGGTGCCCGAACCGGGCCTTGCGGGCCGCGGCGGCGGTATCCGGCGCGACCGCGACCGGGATGGCCGGAGTCGAGGCGGTCGATGCCGTCGCTTCGAGTTCTGACGCGCCCCTCACGGTGATGCTGACACTCTTCATGTTCACCCTCCGTCCAGCCGGCGGCTGGGCAGTGCCCCACCGCGTCGGTGCGTCCAGCGTGCCACGAGCCTCGTCACCGGTCAAGGTGGTGACTATTCTTTCCGAGTGGCGGCGCGGGGCCGAGTGCACGGGAGAGTCCGGAAGAGTGCAGCCCTGAGTAAGGGCCGAGGCGGTCGCGGGCTGGATCGCAGGCGCGGTGCTGGTGATGATGTTCACCGGCCCGCTCGTGTGGTTCATGCGGCTGCTGCCCTCGGTCTCCCGCACCAGTGCGATCTTCGTCCACGACTTCCTGGCCTTGGCGATCGTGGGGGTGCCGGCCGGCCATGTCCGCAAGGCCTACCAGGACCCGGAGACCGGCCCGGGCATGCGCACGGGCTTCGTCAGCCGCAGTTGGGAGAAGCGGCACCATCCCCGCTGGGTCGACGAGTTGGACGAGTTGGACGAGTTGGACGAGCTCGACGAATTCGACGTGGCGGACGGCGGTCCCGCACCCCCACCCGTACCGCGCTCCCACCGCCGCCCGCCCGCTCAGCCGCGGGCATAGCGCACGGGCGGCGACGGCCCGCCTCGCATCATGCCGGCTGGAACCAGGACAACGACGCGGCAGGAATGGCGAGTTCCATGGGCCCGACGCGATCCAGTGGGACGTTCAGGGTGGCGGCCTCCGGTTGGGCCGGCGGAGCACCCAGGCAGTGATGGATGCCGTGGCCGAAGGACAGGTGCCGCGCGGAGGGCTGAGTGATGTCCAGCCCGGCGGGGTCGGCGTCACCGGGCAGACCCGCGTCACGGCCGAGACGAGCACCACGGACACGAAGGCGCCCCGGGGATGCGGACTCCGCCCGGTTCCAGGTCCTCGGCCGCGTACCGGTGCGTGGCCGGCTCCACGGAGGTGTGACGCAGCGCAGGAACTCCGCCCGACTTTGGGCGACTTCGGGGTTGCGATCGACGAAGCTCGCAGCCTCCAGGGCCTGCGCGGCGGTCCGTGGACACTCCAGCAGCGCGGGGTGGGTGAACGCCTCGCGGGCCAGGTCGTAGCCCACGACCAGCGGCCCTCGATGCGTCGTCCCGCTCGCCTGGCACCGCCCTGCGACGGGCCGGTGACGCGTCGCCCACCACCCGGGGTGCGGCCCCTTGCCGCCCTATCTGTCACCTGTCAAAATCGTGATATGAACCTTACGCATGTCTTCGTCTGCGAGCATCCGGCGCTGGACTTCGCGGCGACCCTCCGAGCGCGGCGGTCCACGCGCTTCGAGATGTTCGCCGCACCGGACCGGCTGGACGCCTGGTACCTGGAGTCCGGCATCGTCGACGCCGTCGCCCCGAGCCAGCGAAGGGACGTCGACCAGGCGGTGGCGGTGCGGGAGGCCGTCTACAGCCTGGTCACCGCCCGCTGCTCCGGCGAGGAGTACGACCCCGGGGCGCTGGACCTGCTCAACGCCACCGCCCGCAAGCCGTCGGCGGTGCCGCAGCTCACGGCGGAGGGGCGCCGCACCGTGGCCACACCGGAGGAAGCGCTGTCCACGGTGGCGCGGCAGGCCGTCGAGCTTCTCAGCGGGCCGGATGTTCCCCTCCTGAAGGAGTGCGGCAATCCGGAGTGCACCCGGATCTACATCGACCGCTCCCGGGGGATGCGCCGGCAGTGGTGCGGGATGGAGTCCTGCGGGAACAAGATCAAGGCCGCCGCGTACCGCGCGCGCAAGAAGAGCGTGCAGCCCGCCGGCGCCTGACGGCGCACGGAACCCTGTTCCCGTGGTCGGCCGCCGATCGCGCGTGAGGGGCTTACGGGTCCCGTCGCGACGCTCCACGGTGCCGCTGCGGCACGACGGAACGCCTCGGCGATCGGGACATCCACCCAGCGGCCGCCCCGCACAGACGGTATCCACGGGCGCCGGGTGAGGCACCTGGCCGGACCAGGCCGCACCACGGCGCTGCCGGCGGCCCCCGGCAGCGCGAACCCACCGTCTTGTGACGGCGGTCCCCGGCGGACCCGGCCCCGACCCGCCGGGAGACGTCCGCCGGGTGTTGCGGAAGTCCCTCCCCCCTGCCTTCGGCGGGGGAGGTGCCCCCGTCCCGTGGCTTCTGGCAGGCACGCTCGCTTCGTTGTCGGGCTTGGTCCGAGGAGGCTCCCTACGAGGACGACCCTCCGCCGTGCGGTCCGGGGGCACCTCCCACGCCGAAGCCGGTGGGGGAGCACCAGGCGCAACGGGCCCCGCCCTTCGGGCGGACGGCGCGACGTCCACAACACGGCCCAGGTCCACGGCGAGGCGAAGGCCATAGTGCGCTGCTCGATCCTCGGCACGGTACGGGCTCGGCGAACCACGAACCCGCACTGGGCCCCCGAAACGGTCGGCGTTGCTCGCCCTGCCGCTGCGGGCCCCGGGCGCCCTCTCCCTGCGGGAGGCGGTCGGCCTGCTCCGGGGCATCGAGCTGCCGCGGACGGCGTCCCGTACCTGAACAACGCCGTGGCACATGTGCGGGTGGTTCACGTGTCGTGCTGGCATCGGCCATCGGACGTGTGAACGGACGCAGCCGTGAAGCCATCGTCACTGTCTTGACGACGAGTGATGGATGACCGTGGAATCACCCTAGAGCTGCCCGGGAGGCCCTACCCGGAACCGGGCTCACCAGCCCGCACATATCTCCGATCGAACAGAGACACCCTTCTCCGCCGCCCATCCGGGACCCGGGCAACTCGCCCTTCTCCCGGTGCCGTTGCATTGTGACGCCCGCACCGGCCGGCGCTTTCTCCACATGTTCGCCCGACGCTGAGAACGCCTCGGCGCGTCCCCCCCGCACCTGCGATGCCGACGCCGATGCCGATGCCGCCCGTGCGCGGCCGGAGAGACGGAAAGAACGATGTCTCCCCGGCTCCCCGGCTCCCCGCTCCCCGGCGACGTGCAGGGTCCCGACCGGGCCGGCGGTGCACACCGACGCGGGCGCCTGGAAGGATCGCGCCTACCTGGCATGCGTCACCGTCTTGACCGGTGACGAATCGGAATGGCACAGTGAGATCACCGCTTGAGCAGACGATGAAAGGCGCTGGTCGGCCGCGATGGTCGGCTTCTGCCCGCACGGACAACTCACACACACATCACGGGATGGGGAAAGATCATGACCGTCACCTACACCGCCCGCGTCAACGTCACGGGCGAGGGTCGCAACGGCGGCACGGTTCGCTCCGACGACGGGCTGATCGACACGACCCTGGCCTTCCCCAAGGAACTCGGTGGAGCCGGCGGCGCCACCAATCCCGAGCAGCTGTTCGCGGCGGGCTGGGGGGCCTGCTTCCTCGGTGCGCTGCGTCGGGTGGCGGCCCAGCGGAAGATCCGGCTGACCAGCACCGCCATCACCGCCGAGATCACCCTCACCGACGGTGACGACGGCGAGTTCAGCCTCTCCGCCGTCCTTGGCCCCGTCCTCGGCGGCGTCGACCAGAGCACCGCGGAGGAGCTCGCCGCGGCGGCCGAGCAGACCTGCCCGTACTCCAAGGCGACCCGCAACAACATCCCCGTCACGATCAACGCCCTCGCTGTCTGATGGCCGCCCAGGGCTCCGCGTGGCCACCCGGCGCGTCACCTGCGCGCCGTCCCACCCCGCGCCGTGATCCCGTCCCGCGGGAAGCCGTGCCCGCCCAGGCACCGACACCGGTAACGGCACCGGGGGAGTGGACCGGCCGGGACGCTCTCCGGGCCGGAGCCCGTGACCGGCCGTGGAGACGGCTGTCCTCCCGCCGCCTCGGTCCGGTCCTCACTCGGGGCGACCGCGCTTCCGGCGGATGGCCGGCTCCGGAGCTGGTCCGGTCCTGGGCCGAGACGGCGATGATGTCGGGTTACGGTCCGACCGCGGACAGCTTCCTTCGCGGGCCGCACTGCCCGTGGCACCCCATCGACTTCCTCACCGCTCCCGCCGTGAACTCAGGGCCGCCTGCCCACATGTGAAGGTCGCAGACTCCCGTGATCCCGGCATCGGGCCGCGGGGAAGGCGCCGTCCGGTTATCCACTCCCGGCCGGACGGCACCAGGACCGGTCCGCCCGCGTGGCGAGCCGGACCTGACCGGACGGGGACATCCCTTCTCCGTCCGACCGTCGGAAGAGCCATGGCTGGAGCTTTCCGACACGGCCCTGCCCTTCGTGTCCGGGGCAGGGCCTCCTCCCGTCGCGTGCTGCGGGCGTGCTGCGGGCGTGCTGCGGGCGTGCCGCAGGCGGGGCAGACAGGGCACCGACGAGGACGCCGCGCGTCCTGGTCCGCTTCGTCGGCGTCGGCCTGCGGACCCTACCTCGGCACGGGCCGTGCAGCTTGAGGCCGGCCCACACCGTTGTCATCGCGCTGGCACCGCGGGGAGAACCCACCTCCCGGGAGGAACCGCGGCGACTCGCCACATGGGTGAGCCACCACCGTGCGACGGGTCATCGGGGCCGGCGGCCCAGGGCAGGAACTGAGGCGTGAGGGAGCGAGGCGACTGTGGTGACACGTGTGTGCATCGGCACGTGTTCTCCGCTCACGCGGTCGCACCTGGGGAGCCCCGCAGGCTGCACACCCGCGGGTACCACGCCCGCACCGGGCGCGGGTACGGCTCCGCACGGATCGCCAGCCGATCCGGGGTCCGGCACCGGCCTGATCAGCTCTTCGCTGCCGCCGGCCGCGCGGACGGAACGAGGGAGTACTTCACCGACCGTTGCTGCCGGTGCCGGCGGATGCGCCCCTTGGCGACGAGCGATTCCAGCGTGTTTCGCACCACCTGGGGCGTCGGCGCCCGGTCCGGATGTTTCTCCATCAGCTCTTCCCGCAGCTCTTTCGCCAGGCGCGGCTCGTCGTGGGAATCGAGCAACTGCATCAGCAGATCACCGAGCAGCGGCTGTCGCGCCTTCTTGCCGGCTGGAGCCCCGGCGACGCGGCTGCGCGAGGCACCGGAACCGGCGGCCCGCCCGCCTGCTCCCGGGTTTGCGGTGCGGGTCGCGGACGACCGGGCGGGGGAGAGCGTCCGCTCGTCCTGTGCCTGCTCGGGCAGCGGGGACGGCTCCTCGGAGGGGGCGCGCTCGGCAAGGCTCAGAATGTCGACGAGCAGGGCCTCCTCCTGCTGAAGCACCCTGAACTTCTCGGTCAGTTCCTGCTGCTGTCGACGGATTTCTTCCAGATCCGACGCGGCCTGCTCGACGTACCGCGACCGGAGCGTGGCGGTTGACTGGCTGGTCACAACCGTTCACTCCCTTGAGGTTATTGATGCTGCGCATGCTACCCACCTCCGCGGCCCCACTCCGCGGGCGTGCGACGGCGCGTGTCCGGTAGGTGCTTCCTCCCGCACATCCATCATTCCCCGCACGTGGGACGGCGGCAATTGTGTGTATTCCGCCGCGCAGAGCACGGATGCGGCTGACACCCCGATTCCCTGGGTGCCGTCGGCAGTACCGGTGTGGCGACACACCTGGTGAGCAGGGTGTCCACGACCGGAGACCCGGTGCGGTGACGGGGACCGCGTCCCCGGCCGTGGCGACGGCGAGTGTCCTCCATGTGTCACCGCCCGAGGTCTCGGTCGTCGACTCCGCGCTGCGGGTGCACGGCGTCGACGGACTGCGCGTCGCCGACGCCTCCGTCATCCCCGCCATCCCCTCCAACAGCACCGACGCCACCACCTACGCGATCGCCGAGCGCGCCGCCGACCTGCTGGGCCGACAGACGCGACGTGCCGGCGGGTCGGCGATCGACTCGTCCACGGTGGCGGGTCCAGGACCGACCTCCTCGACTCCCACTCGGCCGGCGCCGATGACCGTGCGATCTCGCGGACCGTCGTGATCCCGGACAGCACCGCCCGGACCTCCTCCTCGGCGAAGCAGCGGGGATCGATCACCGGCGGCGCGTACGGGTCCGCCGAACTGATCCTGAGGGAGCCGCGGCTGGCCGGCCGCATCGGGGAGACCCCGATGGTGAAGCCGATCTGTCCCGGGGCTATCGGGTCGGGGCGAGGGATGCCGATGAAGATGATCTGCACGACCGGCCCGTCTGGGCTCGACGCAGGTCGTTCGCGGGGCCGACACCCGAGCGCTGGAGGATCAGCGCGGACCCGATGCTTGACGTCAGGGGTGGAAGACCAGCGCGACGAGGTGGGGTGCGTTCACCGCCGTCCCGCGTTGCCGCGCGGACTCGGTGGTGCGGTGGCGAAGACCCAGCGGTTCGCGGCGAGGGTGTCGTCCGCTTCCGGTACGGGGCCGCGGCCGTGGCGCCGGCTGAACTCGAAAGGGGTGTGCGCGGTCGTCGACCATCCGCGGGCGGCAAGTTCCGCGGCGGAGTCCGGTCGTGGCTCGGCGTTGAACAGCGCGGACAGGTCGACGCCGATCCGCTCGCGTGCCGCGGTGTGGAGGGGGTACTCATGGGCCGCGGCCGGCAGCAGGCCCTGCTTCACCTCGTAGCCGAGGGCGCTCCCCGCGGCGCTGTGCGCGGCGATGGTGCCGATCAGCTTCTGCTCCGCGACCGGCGGCAGATACGGCAGCAGCCCCTCGGCCGCCCAGCCGGTCGGCCGCGCGGGATCGAAACCCGCCGCGCACAGCGCCGCGATCCAGTCCCCGCGCAAGTCCACGGCCAGGGGGACACGTTCGGCCGCTGATGTGGCGTCCAGCCGGTCGAGGACCCTCTGCTTGAAGGCCATGACTTCCTCCTGGTCGACCTCGAAGACCGTGCAGCCGGCCGGCCAGGGCAACCGGTAGGCGCGGGAGTCGAGTCCGGCACCCAGGATGACGATCTGACGGGCACCGGCCGTCGCCTGGGCCAGCAGGAAGTCGTCGAACACCCGGGTACGCAGTCCGAAGAAGCGGGCCAGCCGGCCCCACAGCGGATCGGCGTCCCCCTCGGGCACCTGGTCAGGATGTACGGGCCAGCCGGCGGCGGCCGGAGCGGCCCGGACGAAGTGCTCCGCGAACCCGTCCCGGGCCAGCGCGTCGGTACGGCCGGCCTCGATGGCCCGCGCGGCCGCGACCATCAGGGCGGTACGCCCGACGGCTTCGCTCACATCGGCGCCCCGCGGGGCGGCGTCGGTCATGTCTTCTCCCTCTCCTGCCTTCGGCGCCGGTGAAGTGGCCGACGGGCACCCCAGGCCCCACAGCCGACGTCGAGAAACGTATCAAATCAGCGTGGAGGCCACCAGAGGTCGTCTGACCTGCACAGATCGGCAAGAGGTGGCGGCGGGGATCGCTTGCCGGGGCGCCCGCACGTGTAGGTGCGGCACACACGTGTTTCCGTGGAAGCAGGCCTTGGCGAAGGTGGCGGCGACCCTGCTGCCGCACGGCGACCTCCCCGCCACCACGACCTGCGATGGGCATCATGACTGCGTTCTCGAGGGGAGCCGGTCCGGTGCGGCGAGGTCCCTTCGGGCCACGTCACACGTGCCGGGACACACCACGGGAGCGCCCGTCTCCCGTCGTGTCCCATGTTGGCAACCCCTCGAATCAGGGGCCTCCGCCACCGCCCCGCGGACCGTCGGATGACCCAACACGTGCTTCGCCGGGCGCAGTTCTGGTCCCTCGGTGCCGGCAGTCACTTGACTGTTGTCGCGGCAGGCGGGGCCGACCAGAGTGGGCACCGGGCCGGGATCTGCCCTACCCCTTCGATCACCCGAAAGCGCGCCCGTTCTTTTATCACCGGCTTGACCGGTGATACGGTGCGGTCGAAGACTTCGGGGAGCCGAGGCACCCCGGGGCGCACGCCCAGGTCACATGGCACATGTGTGCAGTGTGTCCGCAGCGGCCCGTTGACTCAGCACTCCCTTTGCCTCGTGCACATGTGTTCGTGCGGCCATGTGCACACCTATTCCTTGGAGAGAAGCACATGAAACGACTCCTGACGGTCCTCACGGCCGGCGTGCCCCTGGCCGCGGCGGTGGTGTACCTGCCGAGCGCGGCGGCCGAGCCACATCACACCACCACCACCGTCGCCTCCTCCGCCTTCACCTGCTCGGCGCCGTCCGTGAAGGCCCCGTCGGGCACCAAGGTGGAGTCCGTGACGGCGGTCGCCGAGGCGGGCGGCACCATCCAGGGGACCGGAGTCCTGGGTGGATCGGTCACCGGCGTCCCCGCCTACTGCGACGTGACCGTCACCCTCACCCACCCGGGCGACGGCGACCACGCCAAGGTGCGGACCTGGCTGCCTGCCAGCGGCTGGAACGGCCGCTTCCAGGGCCTGGGCGGCAGCGCCTACCTGGCCGGCGACAACGGGGTCGGCCTGGGCAACGCGGTCAAGAGCGGCTATGCGGCGGTCAGCACCGACGCCGGCGTCGGGGATGCCCTCGACACCAGTTGGGCCCTGAACAGCAACGGCCAGGTCAACACCGCGCTGCTGAAGAACTTCGCCTCCCGCTCCCAGCACGAGGCCGCGGTCGTCGGCAAGGAGGTCGTGGCCGGGATCTACGGCAAGGGCCCGGCCTACTCCTACTTCACCGGCTGCTCCACCGGCGGGCGCGAGGGCTACATGGAGGCCCAGAGCCACCCCGGCGACTACAACGGCATCCTCGCGGACGCTCCCGCCGTCAACTGGGACGAGTTCGAGGTCGCCACCCTGTGGCCGCAGGTGGTCATGAACAACGAGAAGACCTACCCGACCACCTGCGAGTTCGACGCCTTCACCTCCGCCGCCGTCAAGGCCTGCGATCCGCTCGACGGGGTCAGGGACGGCCTGATCGAGGACCCGAACCGCTGCGACTTCGATCCCCGCGAATTGGTCGGGGCCAAGGTCGAGTGCGACGGCAAGGAACTGACCATCACGGCGGCCGACGCCACCGTGGTCCGCAAGATCTGGGACGGCCCGCGCACCCCGTCGGGCAAGAAGCTGTGGTCCGGCGTTCCGGTCGGTGCCGACCTGTCAGGTCTGGCGGGCACCACCGCGCCGGACGCCGACGGCAACGTCGCCGGATCGCCCTTCCAGGTGCCTGCCGACTGGGTCAAGCTCTGGGTGGCGAAGGACCCGTCCCTCGACATCTCGAAGATCACCTACAGCCGGCTCACGCAGCTGTTCCAGCAGTCCGAGGCTGAATACGACAAGGTCATCGGGACGGACGACCCCGATCTGTCGGGGTTCCGCAAGGCCGGCGGAAAGCTTCTGACCTGGCACGGCGAGTCCGACCAGTACATCCCCACCCAGGGCACGGTCGACTACCGTCGGCAGGTGGTGCGGGCGGTGGGCGGCTCCCAGAAGGTCGACGACTTCTACCGGCTCTTCCTCGCCCCGGGCACCAGCCACTGCGGTCTCGACGGCATCGACGGCTCGACCGACGGCCTCGCCGCGCTGACCTCCTGGGTCGAGCACGGCAAGGCACCGCAGACCCTGCCCGCCACCTTGACCAATGCCTCCGGTCAGAGCGTCACCCGCGACCTGTGCAGCTTCCCGCGGATCTCCCACTACGACGGCCACGGGGACCCGGCCGTCGCCTCCAGCTTCCGCTGCGTCTCCCCGTCCCGGCACTGACCCGGCCGAAGACGGCCCCGAAACCTGAGAAAGGCCGAGCCATCATGAGCACTCAGCCATCGACGCGGCCGGACCCGGCGGCGGAGGACGGGCGTTCCTCCCTGCTGAGGCTGTACCTCGGCCGCGGCGTCCTGGCCCTGGTGTGGGCCCTGGCGTTCGCCGGAGCCCATGAGCACGTCGACGCCCTGGCGGTCACGCTGCTGGTCGTCTACCCGTTGATCGACGCGGTGTCCTCGCTGATCGACCACCGTGCCCTGCCCGACGGGTCCGAGCGCCGGGTGACGGCGTTCAACGGAGCGCTGAGCACACTCGCCGCCATCGGGGTCGGCATCGCCGGGGCCGGCGGCGTCGCACCGGTGCTCCACGTGTTCGGTGCCTGGGCGGTCGTCTCCGGCGCGGCCCAGGTGGCCGTCGCGCTGCGGCGTCGCAGTCCCGAACTGGGCAAGCAGTGGCCGATGTTGATCGCCGGCGGCCTGTCCTTCGTCGTCGGCGTCTTCTACAACATCCAGGCCGCGGGCGACAACCCGTCGCTGAGCGTGCTGTCCGTCTACGCCACGGGCGGCGGCGCGTTCTTCGTCGCCCAGGCCGTCCTGCTCGGCTGGAAGACCCGCCAGTTGCGCGTCAAGACCGCCTGACCGCCTGTCCCCGGAAACGTCCCGGCCCGCGCCCGACCGCGCGGGCCGGGACTTCTTCGTGCCCCGCCGGTCCGGCTGCCCGCCCGCCCGGCACCGGCGAGTGCGCGGGGACGGGCCGGCGCGGCGGTGGGGAGTGCTGCCTGAGCCGGCGTGGGGAGCAGGACCCGCGGGCGCCGCGCCGGCCGGACCGAGCGCGACGAAGTTCGGGCGACCCGCGGAACCGAAATCCCACGACGCAGGCCGTTCCACCCCTGCCTCCACGCGAAGCCGGGGGCCCGTTCCGCCTCTGCCTCCGCGCGGAGCCGGCGTGGAGGCAGGAACTCCCTCCACCGCGCCGGGCACGACGCCGACGATCCCGAAGGCCGCCCGGGGCCGCCGCCCCACGGCGCCCCCGGCACATCGGTCAGTTGACGGCCAACGCACCGGCCCGGCACGGCTTGTGACGGAATTCGCGGGCAGGCTGGCCCGCCTGCCCGCCTGACTGCCGCCACGGAAAGCCCCCGCGGACCCGCCTGGTACGAGCGCGTCGAAGGGGGCGGCCCGTGTGACCCGAGTCAGCGTGCCGCCGGCTCCGCACCGGTCCGCAGCACGAAGCGGCGCACCCCCTCCGCGAAGCGTCCGGGCTCCTCCAGGTGCCCCATATGACCGCTGTTCTCCAGCACCAGCAGGCGCGAGTCGGGGATCAGTTCATCGAGTTCCCGCGCCCAGCGGACTCCGCAGATCACGTCATGCCGGCCGACGACCACCAGCGCGGGGACGGTCAGTCCCTTCAGCGCGACCCGGTCGTCGACCACATCGGGTGCGAGGTCCTCGTCCAGCCCGGAGATGTACGTGGCCCGCACGGCGTTCCGGAACGGGGCCAGCCGTTCCTCCTCGCCCCAGTAGTCGGCGAAGTAGGAGGGCAGTACGCCCCGGGCCACCGCCGTGGTCTGCTCGTCGGTGGACATGGCGGGCATGGCGGCGAACGCGGCCAGCACCCCCGGCAGCCCCGGATGGTCGGCGTGCCGCGCGGCGAACGCCTCGACCATGCGGGCCGCCTCCGCGCCGTGCTCCGGACCCGTGACCGGCGCACCCTCGTACAGCACCACGCCCGCGACGCGTTCGGGGCGGTGCATGGCGTGGTAGGCGGCCACGAAAGCGCCGTGCGAATGTCCCAGCAGGTGCACCTCGGGCACGCCGAGCCGGTTGACCAGCACCTCAAGGAAGCTGCTGTACCGCTCCCGGGTGTACCCGTGCGGGTGCGTGGGCAGCCGGCTGTCCCGGGCGGTGCCGACGGGCTCGACGTACACCATGGTCAGGTGCTCCTCAAGGGCGGGCATGCGCAGGTACTCCCAGTCGATGCCCGGGCCGCCGGAGTGGACCACGCACACCGGGCCGTTGCCGTGGACGTGGTAGCGCTGGACCACCCCGCCCAGCGTGTAGGCGTGGGTACCGGGGGAGAGGGGGCCGGTGCCGGACGCCGGGGTGTCGTCGGGGTGGGAGGGAAAACGGTCGCTCATCGCGGTCTCCGTACGGTGAAAGGTGCCACTGACACCGACATGACGGAGTGGGGACCGCGGAGTTCGACCGCCGGGGTGTGATCTGGGTCACGTCGCCAGGGGCCGGGCCCGCGGGGCGGGCCTCAGGCCGCGCCGGGCAGTGGCCCGGTCCGCGGGCGCGTCGCGTGGTGGAGGGAGACCCGCTCGAAGCGGCCCGCCTCCACCGTCATGATCCAGGCGACCCCGGGCGGGCAGTGGTCCGGGTCGTCCGGCGGGCTGAGGAGTTCCATCTCCCACACCACCAGGGAGCGGCCGGCCGCCACATGCAGGGGGCGCTGGTGCACGCCCGCCGAGAGGTCGAGGTCCATGCCCGCCAGCAGCAGCTCGGCGCCGCCCAGCCGCCTCCCCCCGGCCAGCAGGGAGACATCACGGGAGTAGCGGTCCTTGACCACCCGGCCGAACTCGCCGCGTTCGGCGGCGGCGAGCGTGTCCCGGGCTTCCTGCCAACTCGCCTGCGTACGGCGCAGCGTGTCGCTGTGCGCCCCGGCCGCGGTGGCGGTCAGGGCACGCGCCAGAGCGCTGCGCGCCTGGTTCAGCCGGCTGCGCACGGTGCCGACCGGAATCGCGCAGGCCCCGGCTATCTGCTGGTAGGAGGTGATCCCGGTGGAGAAGTAGCGCAGGACCACCGGAAGGCGCAGGGTCGGCGTCAGCGTCTCGACGGCTTCCCACACCCAGTCCCGCAACGCGTGGTCGTGCAGGACCTGTTCGGGTGTGCCGAGGTCCGGCGGCAGCGGCACCTGCGCGACCGGCTCGACCCTTCGGGCCGCCCGCTGCAGGGTCCGGCAGCCATTGCGCACGACCATCCGCAACCACGGTCCCACGGCCTCCGGATCGCGGACGTCCACGATGCGCCGCAGCGCCACGAGTGCCGCGTCCTGCATGACGTCCTCCACGTCCGGGCCCGGCCCCAGCAGGCTGACCGCCACGGCCCGCATCCCGGGCCGGTGCCGTTCCAGCAGGAGGGCCAGGGCCGACACGTCGCCCGCCTGCGCGGCGCGGGTCAAGGCCGCGTCCAGCGCCGGCCCGGTGTCCTGCGGCGTTCCGTTCATACCCCGTCCCTGACCGCGACATCTTTGCTGAACCCTCACCCGCCCGGTCCGGGCGGAAGGCGGCGCCCGGTGACCCCTGCTGCCCGCACCGTCCCGCACCGCCCTGGGCGCCGTCCCGCACCGCCCCGCACCGTCCCGCGCCCAGTGTGACACGTGTCTCGGAGCAGAAGACACATGGGCACGAGACCGGCGTCACCTGTCGGTCATACTGGTGGCGCGGATGCCGCCGCCCTCCAGTCTGCCCTCCACGGGGGAGTGGAAGGCACGGCGCCGCGTTGCGAGCACAGCCGCTCCTCCCCGGGCCGGGAAACACGTAGGAGGGCCCATGGCGGGCGCGGCTTCCAGAACACGCCCCCGACCAGCCCGTAGAGGCGCTCGACGGAAATGGACGACACCGCCGCGGCGAAGAGGTACGGCAACGTACCCCTGGACCTTGCGCGTTCCGTTCCGTACCAGCGCGGCAGCGTTCCGGTCCGGCGTGTCCAGGGGTGAAGGGAGTGGGGGCGGTGGGATCGATCGGGGCGATGCTCGGCCGAGCGGCCGAACGGGAGGTGCTGTCGGAGTTCACGGCGGCCTCCAGCGGGCGCGTCCTCGTGCTGCGGGGCGACGCGGGCGTGGGCAAGAGCGCTCTGCTGGACCACGCGGCCGAACTCGCGGCGGAGCAGGGCCACCGCGTGATCCGGGCGGCCGGCGTCGAGGCCGAGTCGGAGCTGCCGTTCGCCGGCCTGCACCAGTTCCTGTATCCGCTGCTGCCCTCCATCGACCAGCTGGACCAGGTCCAGCAGAGGGTCTTCGACGTCGTCTTCGGCAGGGGCGGGAGCACGCCGCCGTCGGTCATGACGCTCGGCATTGCCGTCCTGGACCTCCTGTCCCTCGCCGCGTCGCACGAGCCCCTCGTGCTGGTGCTCGACGACGGCCAGTGGCTCGATGCCGCCAGCACCGAGGTGTGCGGTTTCGTGGGACGCCGGCTGACCGGCAGTGCGGTGAAGCTCCTCGTCGGCCTGCGCGCCGGCGTGTCCTCGGGCTTCGACACGGCCGCACTGCCCGAACTGCCGGTGGCGGCGCTGCCGGAGGCGGCCGCCGAGGAACTCCTGGACACCCGCCACGTCGGGCTGGAGCCCCGGGTCCGCCGGCTGGTCCTGGACGAGGCCAGGGGGAACCCGCTGGCGCTGCTGGAACTGCCGCCGCATGTCTCCGCTGCCCGGGCCGAGCGAGCCGGCGGAAACATATCCGGCTACACCGGCATACCTCTGCCCCAGCGCCTGCACCAGGTGTACGGGGCGCGCATCGAGTCCCTCGACGCGCCCGTGCGCGCGGAGTTGCTGCGCGGCGCGCTGGACGGCGTCGGCGCGGGCACGGCCGCCGACCGCACCCGCGGTACGCGCTACCGGATGAGGGACGCCGACGAGGCCGCGGCCCGCGGCCTGCTGAACGTCGACCCGCTCAGCGGGGACTTCGTCTTCCGGCACCCCCTGGTGCGCTCGACGGTCGTGCAGATGGCCACCCCCAACCAGCGGCGCGCGGCCCACGCCGTGCTCGCGGACCTGCACCGCGAGGACCTGGAACGCCGGGCCACCCACCTGGCGGCCTCGACGATCGACCCGGACGAGCAGGTCGCGGCCACCCTGGAGGCGGCCGCGGACTCCGCCACCCTGCGCGGCGGCGCGCTGGCCGCCGTGGGCTGGCTGACCCGGGCCGCGGAACTCAGCGAGAGCTCCGAGGAACGGCACAGGAGGCTGGGAAACGCGGCCTACATCGCCGGCCACTCCGGCCAGTTGGAGCACGCGCAGCAACTGGCCGGCACCGGTGGCGGCCCCGGCGCGAACGACTCGCCGGCCTCGGCACTCGCGGCCGGCTATGCGGCACTCTTCGGGGACGGGGACGTACGGTCCACGCAGCGCCAGGTCTGCGCGGCGGTCGAGAGCATGCACGACGCCGGGCTGCGGGAGCCGGACGAGGTGTTCACACGCCTGGTCGACCTGCTGCTGGTCGTCAACCAGTACGCCGGCGACGAAGCCGCCTGGGAGCGGACTCACCGGATACTGGGCGACGTGGGCCACCTGGTGCCCCCGCTCACCCGCATCTACGAGGACGCCTGGGGCGATGTGGTGCGGCGCGGCGCCGGCCTGCACGAGCGGGTGGAACGCGCCTTCGCCGACCCCCAAGGCCTCGAGCCGTGGGACGTCACCCGTCTGTGTGTCGCCGCGTACCACGTGGACACCCTCAGCCGGTACCGGCCGCACCTGCAGCGCACCGTGGACCGCGAGGTCGAGACGGGGGCCGTTGCCGACGCCATGACCATGCTGAACCTGATCATGCTCGACCAGATCGCGGTCGGCGAGTGGGCCGAGGCCGAGCGCACCGGGCAGCGCTGTCTGGAGCTGACCACGACCCACCAGCACTCCCTGTTCGTCCACCACACGCAGGCGTACCTGGGCCTGCTCGCCGCTCTGCGCGGAGATGTCGAACGCGCCCGGGAACTGCAGGCCCTGGTCGATGCCTGGGCACGCCCCCGCGGCGTCGGCTTCCTCGCCCAGATCGCCGACGCCACCGGCACCGCCGCCGCCCTCAGCGAAGGCGACTACGAGTCCGCCTACCTCCACGCCATCGGCCTCACACCCCCCGGCACCTTCACCCCGTACGCCCACCAGGCATCCCGTGGCCTCCTCGACCTCGTCGAGGCGGCCCTGCACACCGGTCGCTCCGAACGGGCCCGCGCCCACGCCCTCGCGGCACGCGACGCCAACCTGCCCGACATCTCCCCCCGCCTCGCCCTGATCACGTACGGCGCCCTCGCCATGACCGCCGAGGACCCCGCCGAGGCCGACGCCATGTACGACCGCGCCGAAACCCATCCGGCCGCCGCGATGTTCCCCTTCGAGCACGCGCGCATCCGCCTCGCCCACGGCATCCGCCTGCGCCACACCCAGGGCCGCAAGGCCGCACGGCCCTCCCTGACCCTGGCCGCGGAGACCTTCGAACGGCTCGGCGCGCCCCCCTGGGCGGAGCGGGCCCGGGCGGAACTCCGGGCCACCGGTACGGCCGGGCCCTCCTCCTCGGCGCCCGTGGCGGCACTGACATGGCAGGAACAGCGGATCGCCGACCTGGCCGCAAGGGGCCTGACCAACAAGGAGATCGGCGAGCGCATGCACCTGTCGCCGCGCACGGTCAGCTCTCATCTGTACCGGGTGTTCCCCAAACTCGGCATCACCTCGCGTGCCGCGCTGCGCGACGCGCTGGGCAGGTTCCCCAGCGACCAGAACGTGTGACCCGAGGCAGGGCGAGCGTCCTTCCGCGAACAGGTGTCCTGCCGCCGGCTCAGCAGCCACCACCACGTCGGTCACGGTGCGCTCAGCCCTGCGCGGGACGGGGCCGGATGCCGCGTTCGTGGAGCCAGCCGAGCACGTAGTCGGCGACGAAGCGCCATCCGCTGTCGATGGTCAGCGAGTGGGCGCGGTCCGCGAACTGCTTCAGGTCGGTCAGCGCGGTGGAGTCGCCGTACCGTAGGTAGGCCGCGCGGGTCACGACGTCGGGCACCAGCAGGTCCTCCTGCCCGGAGATCAGCAGCAGCGGCCCGCGCCGCGCGTTGGCGACGTCCACCACCGCACGGGAGCTGCGCGCCGTGCCCGCGCACCCGAGGTCGGCGAGAAGCCGCCTCGGGGCCGGCACCACGTACCGATCGAAGAGTGCGTCGGACTCCCGCGCCCCCGCGGTGTTGGCGAAGACCTGGTGGAACCCTCGCGCGGACAGTGACACCAGCCGGTGGTCGCCGTCCGCGCCGTCAGGGGTCCACCACCGGTCCGGGGTGGCGGGCAGCGGGACGTCGTCGACCGGGGCGGGGGCGATCGCCACCGCGGCTCGGCCCAGGCCGGCACCGAGGAGGTGCTGGGCGACGAGCCCGCCGACCGAGTGGCCGATGATGACCGGCGGGACGTCCAACGACCGCATGAACCGGGCGTAGTGGTCCGTCAGCGCGTCCAGACCGATGTCGCCGAACTCTTCGGGGTCCCGGCGCACGTCCCGGAGTTCGGGTTGCTCCCCCGGCCAGCCGGGGGCGAAGGCGAGGAACCCCCGGCCGGCGAAGCGCTCCACCCACGACTCCCAGGCGAGCGTGTGCAGCCACGCGCCGTGGATGAAGACGACGGGAGTACGGTCCACGGTTGGGTTCCTCCGAGCATGCCGATCACCCGGCACCGGTACAGGGGCGACCGCTTCAGCATCGTTCAGGCAGCGCGACGGCGGCCAGAGTCGAATGACTGAAGGTTCGCGTCGGAAGGCAGCGGGACCGGGCGGCCTCCGCACACGCCGCCGACCGGGGGCGGAGCAGGTCGGGGAGGGGTGCTGGGAACTTCGTACGTCAGATGACTGAGGTCTGGGGGTGTGCGGCCGGCCACGCGGGCACCGTTGCGCACGGGCCCGCGCCCGCGGGCAGTTGTGCACGCGACGCGCTCGTACGGTCCGCCCGCGCGCGTACGGTGCCCTGCCGCGCGCCCCCGGCACACCCGGGCCCGCCCGGCTGGCATGCTGACCCGCATGACTGCTTCCGCGACACACATGTCCCTGCCCGACCGGGTGGAGGAACTCCTGGCAGCCGGCGGACCGTTGCCCATCGTCGCCGCGGGCGAGGCCGTCCTGCGCGGCGTCGCCGAGCCGTACGACGGCCAGCTCGACGACGCGCAGCTCGACCGGTTCGTGGCCGCGCTGCGCGAGACGATGCACGCGGCCCCGGGCGTCGGACTGGCCGCGACGCAGGTCGGCATCCCGTTGAGCATCGCGGTGGTGGAAGATCCGGCGCCGGGCTCGCCGGAGGCGCTGGAGGCGCGCGAACGCACCCCGCTGCCCTTCCGGGTGCTGGTCAATCCCGCCTACGAACCCGAGGGCGACGCCCGAGCCGCGTTCTTCGAGGGCTGTCTGAGCGTGCCCGGGTGGCAGGCGGTGGTGGCCCGGCACCGGCGCGTGCGGTTGCGGGCACAGGACGAGCACGGCCGGTCCGTTGACGAGGTGTTCAGCGGCTGGCCGGCACGTATCGTGCAGCACGAGACCGACCACCTCGGCGGCGTCCTCTACCTCGACTCGGCCCTGTCGCGGTCGCTGTCCACCAACGAGGCCGTGGCCGAGCACTGGTCGCAGCCCACCCCCGAGGCGGCCGCCCGGGCGCTGGGTTTCGAGCTGCCGTGACGCCACGGACCGCCCCGACGGGCGACGGCCCCGGGTGGGGCGGCGTCGCCCGTCGGGGCGGTGGTGGGGGCCGTCGTACCGGCTCCGTCTCAGCGGTCCAGCAGCGCTGCCCACGGGTCCGGCACGATGACGTCGGCCGGCGGCTGCGCGCGGGGACGGCTGTCGCGGGTGGGAGTCAGAGGTGGTCGGCGTCGACGACGGCCTGGGCGAACACGGTCGGCGCCTCCTGCGGGAGGTTGTGGCCGATGTTCTGGATCGTGCGGTGGTCGTACGCGCCGGTGAAGTACGTCCGGTAGTTCGCGCCGTCGCCGGCCGGGGTGAAGGGGTCCAGCGCCGGGTCGAGGGTGATGGTGGGGACGCCGATCTTGGGAGCGGCGGCCAGCAGCTTCTCGTAGCGGACGTAGCGCGGGTCGGTCTCCACCAGCCCGATACGCCAGCGGTAGTTGAACAGCACGGTGGCGGCGTAGTCGGGGTTGGTGAACGCCTGCGCGGTGCGCTCGAAGGTGGCGTCGTCGAAGTTCCAGTTGGGGGAGACGATCTGCCACACCAGGCGGCACAGGGCCTTGCACTCGTCGGCGTTCTCCATGGCCTGCTTGCCGCGGTCAGTCGAGAAGTACCACTGGTACCACCAGTTGTGCTCGACGGCCGCCGCCGCCGGGCTCTTCTGCGCCTCGACGTCGGTGATGACGTAGCCGCTGGTGGACACCAGCGCCTTGACCCGCTCCGGCCACAGGGCGGAGATGATGTCGGCGGTGCGCGAACCCCAGTCGAAGCCGGCGAGTACGGCCCGGTCGATGCGCAGGGCGTCCATGAACGCGATGATGTCCAGCGCCACCGCGGACTGCTCCGCGGTGCGCGGCGTCCGGGGGGACAGGAACGTGGTGCTGCCGTGGCCACGCAGGTAGGGGACGAGCACCCGGTAGCCGAGCCGGGACAGCGCCGGGGCGACGTCGACGAAGCTGTGGATGTCGTAGGGCCAGCCGTGCAGCAGCAGGACCACCGGGCCGTGCGACGGGCCGAGTTCCGCGTAGCCGACGTCCAGCAGGCCCGCCTTGACCTGCTTGACGGCGGGGAAGGCGGTGTGGGTGCCGGGAACGACCGGGGGCACGGTGGAGGCGGGGATGCCCGTGCCCTTCGTGCTGCTGCCGCGCTGGGCGGCCGCACCGCTGCCGGCGGCATTCGCGGTGCCAAGACCGGTCACGGCCATGGCCGCCGCGCCGGTGCCCACGCCGATGGCCTTGCCGAAGGTACGCCTGTCGATCATGTGAAAACCCTCTGTGTCCCGTGTGTATCGGTGGCCGGCCCGCCCAGCAGGCGACCTTGTGCAAAGCGTCCGCCTCCGCCCGGCCGTCTGCTCCGACCGCCGCGCCGCGAGGCCGACGGTTCATCACTGTCGCCTCTGGCGCGGCCGCCCACATCAGTCAGTTGACGGTGAGTCGCGCGCGGCGGGAGCGAGCCGGAGCGGACACCGTCCGCGGCAGCCGGGCCTCGGGCCCGCACGGGGCGGGCCCGAGGCCGGGGCGCCCGAACGGGGCCCGCGACCCTCGGGCCCGGCTGCGACTTGGGCTGCTCTACGGTGCGACAGGTCGGGGCGCCTCGTCCGGCGGAGGCCACGCGGGTGAAGGCGGCGCGCTGCTGCTCGGGCCGGCCGGTGGGGATGTGTCGGCGGGAGCCGACGGGGCGCCGTGCGAGAGGAGCCGTGGCAGCACGAGGAGGACGGCCGTCACCGCCGCGGCCAGGAGGACCACCGCGGCCTTGCGCAGCCCGGGGTGGGCGACCGTCCGTGTGCGGGTCGATGGCCGGAAGGTCGGGCGGAGCGCGGTGACCTGGTCGGCCCGGGCGTGCAGTGCGGCGCGAAGGCGGTCCTCGACGGCGGTCACGACATCTCCTTGAGTCTTCCGGCCAGAGCCGTGAGCGCTCGGCTCGCCGTGGACTTCACCGCGCCCTGGGACAGGCCCAGGGTCGCCGCGATATCCGCTTCGGACAGGTTCGACCAGTACCTGAGGACGAGGACCTCCCGCTGGCGCACGGTGAGCAACCTCAGCGCCCGCAGCACCTCCTGGTGCTCCTCCCTGAGGAGCACCTCCTCCTCCGGCGGCGGTGCGGGCATGACGCGCGGGGGGATGTAGGCGCGCACGGTGCGCCTCCTGCGCAGCACGTCCCGGGAGGTGTTGACCACGCTGCGCCGTATGTAGGCCTCGGGGTCGGCGAGGTCGTCGAGCGTGTCGCCGTGACGTCGGTACACGGCCGCGAAGGCTTCCTGGACGACGTCCTCGGCCGTGGGGATGTCGTCGACCAGGAGGACGGCCAGGCGCACGAGTTCGAGCCTGCGGTGACGGTACAGCGCGTCGATCTCCTCCGCCGCCGTGCCGGACGGCCGGCTCCTGAGGTCCGACGTGTCGCGGTCCTGGGAGAGCCGGGCCAGCAGCCATCGCCACGGGGTACGGCGGAAAGCACCTTCCCAGGCGGGGACGGCAGCCATCAACACCCTGTTCCCGCGGGCGGGATGGCGACGTCCTGGCGCCGTGGGCGCCGGCTGCCGTCCGGTCGGCGGCGCCGTGGGGACGTCGGAGTACTGGCGTGGACGGTTTCCCCGCGGGTCATTTCTGTCATGGGCGTCAATCTGTAGCGTATCGGGCGGTTCAGGGCTTCCAGGGAGTGCCCTCCACTGGGAAGGACGTCTGGGGCACCGGCAGGTTGCAGTCCCGCGCGCGATCCTTACGCGCGTCCGTGCATGCGTGCGTGCGTGACGCCGCGGCGCACCCCGCCCGGCTCCCGCCTGCGGGACTTCGATCGTCGTGACCCGCAACCTCGGCCGGGCCCGCACGTCTGTCAGGGAGTAGCGGGAGGTTCCA
Source organism: Streptomyces sp. NPDC087270 (assembly GCF_044744625.1). NCBI lineage: Bacteria > Bacillati > Actinomycetota > Actinomycetes > Kitasatosporales > Streptomycetaceae > Streptomyces > Streptomyces sp. NPDC087270. Next base: position 73,566 of record NZ_JBIUYR010000029.1, on the reverse strand, counting down.
CCCCGCTGCGGACCTGAGGGAGAAACGATGAAACGACACCAACGCAGGCGGACTTCGGCTCGCGCGCTGGGCCTGTCGGCGGCGGTGCTGTCCGCCGCGGCGGCAGCCTTCACGTACGCGCCCGCGGCCGGCGCCGCGGCACCGCACGACGCGACGGGGCTGAGCGCGGCGCATGTGTCCGGCGCCGTCAGGACGGTCCGCTACGACCTGGGCAACGAGGCCTGGCACCTGCCACAGACCGGTGAACCGGTCGAGCTGGCCGGGGTGGTGCACTACCCCGCCGACCTGGGCAGGGGGCAGCACCCGCTGATCGTGATGCTGCACGGCTGGCACGAGACCTGCGCCGACCGGGCGGCGGACGCCGCGCGCACCGCCGCCGAGAGCAGTGGGGACGACGCCGCGTACGAGGCCGCCAGCGCCAAGCTGTTCGCCTGGCCGTGTGCGGCGGGCACACCCGCCCTGCCCAGCGATGCCGGATACGACTACCTGGGCCGCAGCCTGGCCGCCCAGGGGTTCGTCGTGGTGTCGATCGGCGCCAACGGCGTCAACGCCTCCTCCGTGTGGGGCGATGACAATGCCGCCGCGCGTTCGGATCTCGTCAACCAGCACCTGCGCCTGTGGCAGGAGCTCAGCTCCAAGGGCGGGGGTGCGCTCGCGGGCGCGTTCGTCGACCCGGCCACCGGAGCGCAGCGGGACGTCGGCTTCGCCCACCACGTGGACATGGGCGACGTGGGGATCATGGGGCATTCCCGGGCCGGGGCAGGGGTCACCTGGCTGGCGGCCGACAGCCACCGGGGGCAGTGGCCCAAGGGCGTCGACGTCAGGGCGGTGGCGGCGGTGGCGCCCGCCTACAACGTGATGACGGAGGACATGTCCGCCTACACGATCACCAAGACCCCCTTCGCCGTCCTCCGGGGGACCTGCGACGGACAGGTCGGCGGCGAGGCGTTCGCGTTCGCGGCCGACGCGGCCAAGGAAGACCGGGGCGGCTTCTACCGATTCGCGATCCACGGGGCGAACCACAACTACTTCAACACGCAGTGGTCGCCGCAGAGCGGTCAGGTGGCCGCCTCCGACGACGCGACGCCGGTGGAGGGACACCCCGGGCAGTGCACCGACCGTGAGGATGCCGCGCCGGCCAGGGAGCTGACCGAGGCGCAGCAGCGCCGCGTCGCCGTCACGTACCTCGGCGCCTTCTTCGACCGCTACCTCCTCGGCGACACCCGTCAGGACCAGGTCCTGACGGGGGCGCGGCACCCCGACGCGGCCATCACGGAGGTGGACGTCACCACCGCCGGCCCCTCCTGACCGCCGCGGGCCCCTCACACCGCGGTGCCGACAACGCGAGAACCCCGGGAACGCCGGGAACACCTCGGTGAGCGCCCGGGCGCGATCGGCCGTGCGCATCGCGGGAACCAGGGTCGGTCGTTCGGATCTGTGTGGCAGCGGAGATCCGACCGACCGGGCCGGCGCCCACCACGGGCACGTCGTCGCCGCGGCACGCCCCGGTTCCGCTGCCCGGCTCGCCGGCCGGCTTGTTCAGAACCATCGCTGGACCCCTCGCCTGAATGATGACCGTGCCTCAGTCCTGGCTTTCGAGGCATCGGGCCGGCCGGCCGCGGCGCCGGCTTCCGGGGGGCGGGCGGCCGCCGCCGGACGTCCGCGGGCAGGTCGAGTCGAGGCCCGCCGGCACGAGCGAGCGCCCGCCGGGGCGCTCTCCACCGCTCAGCAGCACCAGTTCGGGCGACCACCGGTCGGCGACCACCGCGCCGGGAAGTCACCGCGCTCGGTGGCGGCCAGAGCCTCGTGCGCCTGCTGCCGACCGGCCTCGGTGCGCCGGGCGGAGTCGTCGTGGGCCGACGCCGCGGTCGCTGCCAGGGTCCGCGCGAGTTCGGCCCGAGCGCGGCTCAGCCGGCTGCGGACGGTGCCGACAGGTATCGCGCAAGCGTCGGCGATCTGCTGGTAGGAGGTGGCGCCGGTGGTGAAGTAGCGCAGCACGACCGGCATCCGCAGCACGGGCGGCAACTGCTCGACGGCATCCCGGAGCCAGTCGCACAGCGCCTGCCGCTCCAGAACCTGGTCGGGCGTGGCGTCGTCGGACGGCAGCAGCACCTGCTCGACCGGCAGAGTGCGCCGCGAGGCGCGCAGCAGCGACCGGCAGCCGTTGCGCACCACCATCCGCAGCCAGGGGCCCACGGCCTCGGGGTCCTGGACGTCGACGATCCGGCGCAGGGCGACCAAAGCCGCGTCCTGCATCACGTCGTCAGCATCGGGTCCGGGGCCCAGCAGGCTGAGCGCCACCGCCCGCATACCCGCGCGGTGGCGCTCCAGCAGCACTCCCAGGGCCGCGGTGTCGCCGCCCTGCGCGGCCCGTGTCAGCGCCGCGTCCCACGCCCGCCCGGCATCCCCCGTCGCATCGTGGGAGCGCTGCCTCTTCGTCATGGTCGTTCCCCTTTCACCATGGCCAGGGCCCGCACCCGGTCGGTGCGGTCGCGGAACAGCTCAGGGAGGCGGAGCCGTGAGCGGTGCGGCCCGTCGGCGTCCGTTCAGGCCACCGGTGCCTCGTCCGTACCGCTCTGGAGGGTTTCGCCGGTTACGGGCACGCCGTCCTCGGTGTCCCGGTGGGACGCGAGGAAGAACGTGAGCAGGGTGCCGGCGGCGACCAGCGGCAGCAGCCACAGGAAGGCGGTGCCGGTGGCGCGGGCGAACGCTTCCAGGGCGGCGTGCCGTACGCCGGACGGCAGCACGGCGATCGTGTCCGGCCGGGCCGGGTCGAGGCCGCCGGTCACCGGCAGGCCGTGCAGCCGGTGCGCGAAGTCGCTTGTCAGCAGGCTGCCGAAGATCGAGACGCCGAACGCGGCGCCGATCGACCGGGCGAAGGTGACCACGGCGCTCGCCGCTCCGATGTCCTGCGGGGACACGTTGTTCTGCACCGCGGTCAGCACCACCATCGGCACCATGCCCATGCCGACACCGGTCACCACGAAGTACAGGCTGAGCACCACGGTGCCGGTTCCCGTTCCCAGCGTGCCCAGCAGGAGCAGCCCGGCGACATTGAGGGCCATGCCGGTGATCAGGATCAGCCGCAGCCGTTCGACCCGCGCGGACCAGCGTCCGGCCAGCGACTGGCTGACGACCAGGCCCAGAACCAGCGGCAGCATGTGCACGCCGGACAAGGTGGCCGACACCCCGTGCACGATCTGCAGGTAGGTCGGCAGGTAGAGCAGGACGCTGAACATCGCGGCGTTCGCGGCGAAACCGATCAGCGAGGAGAGGACCACGGTGCGGGAGGTGAGCATCGGCACCGGCAGGATGGGCGCGGCGGCGCGGCGCTCCACCGGGACTACCAGCGAGGCGAGCACGACCGTCGCGAGGATCAGGCCGACGATCGACGGCGAACCCCAGCCCCAGCGCCGGCCGAAGGAGGTGACGAGCACGACCCCGGTGGCGATCGCCGCCATCAGCAGCGCGCCGAGGCAGTCGATGCGGGCCGCCGTCTTCCTGGTCGCGGCCGGCAGCACCCGGCCGGCGATCGCGAGCGTCACCACACCGATCGGCAGATTGATCAGGAACGCCCACCGCCAGGAGAGCTGGTCGGTGAAGACCCCGCCCAGCAGCGGGCCGACGATGCCGGCGACGCCGTACACCGACCCGAACATGCCCTGGTAGCGGCCCCGTTCACCGGGACTGACGATGTCGCCGACCAGCGCGAAGGTCAGCACGATCATGCCGCCGCCGCCGACTCCCTGCAGTGCCCGGGCACCGATGAGCTGCGGCAGGTCCTGGGCCAGGCCGCAGCCCACGGAGGCGATGAGGAACAGGCTGGTCGACGCGAGATACAGGCGCTTGCGCCCGAACATGTCGCCGAGCTTGCCCCACAGCGGGGTGACCGCGGTGGTGGCCAGCAGGTAGGCGGCGCTGACCCACGCGATGTTGTCGAACCCTCGCAGGTCCTCGGCGATGTGGGGCAGCGCGGTGGAGACGATGGTGGAGTCGAGGGAGGCGAGGAACACGGCCAGGATCAGTGCGCTCATGGCGGCGGTGACGCCGGGTCCACGGGGTGGTTCCCGTGGTCCTGTGCCAGGCATGGGAAGTGCCTTCCGGGCGGTTCGGGTGGGGGAGTTCAGGGGGGCGCGGGACCGGGTCGGCCGGCCTCACGAGGCGGTCACAGGGTGACGGTCTTGTACTCGATGTACTGGTTCAGGCCGACGACGCCGTACTCGCGGCCGATCCCGCTGGCCTTGAAGCCGCCGAAGGGCCCGTCGTAGCCGATCGAGGCGCCGTTGACGGTGACCGTGCCGGTGCGGATGCGGCGGGCGACGGTGAGGGCGTGCCCCTCGTCCGCGGACCACACGCCGCCGGACAGGCCGAACTCGGAGTCGTTGGCGATGCGCACCGCGTCGTCCTCGTCGTCGTAGCCGATGACGACCAGCACCGGGCCGAAGATCTCCTCCTGCGCGATCCGCATCGAGTTGTCGACGTCGGCGAACACGGTCGGCGTCACGTAGTAGCCGTTCTCCAGGCCGGCCGGTATCTGCGGACCGCCGGTGACCAGGCGGGCGCCTTCCTTGATACCGAGCTCGATGTAGTCCCGCACGCGCTGCTGCTGGTCGCGGCGGACCATCGGGCCGATGAACGTGTCGGGGTCGTCGGGGTCGCCGACCTTGAGCGATTCCACGAGTTCCTTGAGCGCGGTGACGACCTCCTCGTACCGGCTGCGCGGCGCGAGGACGCGGGTCTGCGCGATGCACGCCTCGCCGTTGTTGAGCAGGGAGGCGAACTTCAGCCCCTGCACTGCCTTGTGCACGTCGGCGTCGGGCAGGATGACGGCGGCGGACTTGCCGCCCAGCTCCAGGCTGACCCGCTTGAGCTGCTGTCCGGCGATCGAGGCGATCCGGCGGCCGGCCCCGGTCGAGCCGGTGAACGCGATCTTGTCCACGTCCCGGTGCGAGACCAGGTACTCGCTGGTCTCCCGGTCGGCCGGCAGCACGCTGATCACGCCCTCGGGCACCTTGGCCTGCTGTAGCAGCTCGGCAAGGAAGCCCATGCTCAGCGAGTTCTCCGGAGAGACCTTGAGAACGACCGTGTTGCCGGCCAGCAGCGCGGGGATGATCTTGGCCATCGCCGAGGAGAACGGCGAGTTCCACGGGATGACGGCGGCCACCACGCCGATCGGCTCGCGGCGCACCACGCTGCGCACGGTGGAGGCGGGGTCGGTGGGCGCCACGATCTCCTCCCAGCCCAGTTCCTCGGCGGCCTTGAGGTACGAGTCGGCCTGCCGGGTGAGCCCGGCCTGACCGGCCCGCGTGAACCATCGGGCCGAGCCGTTCTCGGCGGACATCAGAGTGGCGATCTTCTCGGCGTTCTCCTCGCGCAGCGCGTTGAGCCGGCGCAGGATCGCGATGCGCTCGACCGGCGACTTCCGGGGCCAGGAGCCCTCGTCGAAGGCGGTACGGGCAGCGGCCACCGCGCGGTCCTCGTCGGCCGGCTGGGCCTGCGCGGCGCGGCCCAGGACCGCCCGGTCGTGCGGGGACAGGATGTCGAGCAGCTCCGGGTCGCTCGGCTCGGTCCAGGAGCCGGCGATGAAGAGGCGGTCGTAAATGATCATGGGGGTACTCCAGTCGGTGAAGGCATCCCTCGTTATCTGTCACTCGACTGTAGCACTTGCATCTTGTTGGTTCGCAAGAGTGAGGCGTTAGTTGGATCAGATTCCTCGTTGGGGCGTAAGGTGAGCCGTGTGAGAGCCGACGCAGTACGCAATCTGGAAGCCGTCCTGACCACCGGAGCGCGCATGCTCGCCACCGATCCAGGTGCGAGCATCGCCGCGATCGCGGCAGAGGCCGGGGTCGACCGGCGTACCGTGTACCGGCGGTTCACCTCCCGCGAGGAACTGCTCGCGGCGATCTACGAATCCCGGCTGGAGGCCATCGAGCAGGCGATCGAGGCGGCCAGGCTGCGCGAGGCCCCCGTCGCGGTGGCGCTGCACCGCTACGTCGAGGGCATCATCGGCGTGAACCGCAAGTGGCCGGTCGACCTCAGCCGGATGCTGGCCGAGGACGCGGTCAGCCGTCGGCGCGACCGGTCGGTCCAGGAGGTCGACACGTTTCTCGCACGCGCCGTCGACGAGGGGTTGCTGCGTTCCGATCTGCCGGGCGGCTGGGCGAGTCTGGTACTGCCGCAGCTGATGCTGCTCGCCGCGGAACGGCTGCCGGAGCTGAGCGCCGCTCAGGCCGCCGACACGGTGGTCGACACGCTCGTGCACGGGTTCGGCGCGGTGTGAGACGAGCGGCCCCGCCCGGGCCCCGGGCCGTCAACCGCCCGCGTGCCCGCGCCCTGCGGTGCCACGCCGGGGAGCCCCGCCGATGACGGGCGCCGGGTTCCAGCACGAGCACCGGCACCAGTGCGGCGGAACCGCACATCGGGTGGGCGCCGCCCGGATACCTGAACCAGCCCGTCCCGACCGCCGAACCGTTCGTCACCAACCCCGTCCGCGACGGTGCCGACAGCGGCAACGAGCGCGTCCACAAGAGCGGTGACCTGGTGAGGCACTCCGGCCGCCGCCCAGGCCAACCGGGTCCGGCGGGTGGTCGCGTGGATGACCGAGGGGGAGTCCGGGTGGTGAGGAACGCAGGGCGGCCGGCTGCGGGGGCGGGGGGGTCCGGTGCTGGCGGGGCCTGGCGTCTGCCGTTGTGTCGCCGTGCCGTTGTGTCGGGCCGGTGAACGGCCCGGGGGTGTCCGCGGGCCGTTCACCGGTGTGCTGTCGCGGGTTTCGAAGGCGTGGCGCTACAGCGGGGGCAGTGCCAGGTGCTCGCGCAGTGTCGTGCCTTCGTATGCGGTGCGGTAGGCGCCCCGCTCCTGCAGTTCGGGCACGACCTTGTCCACGATGTCGGTCAGTGAGGACGGCAGGAGGTGCGGCACGATGTTGAAGCCGTCCGCCGCCCGGGTGCGCACGTAGTGTGTCCACTCGTCGGCGATCTGCGAGGCGGTGCCGACGAAGGGCGGTCGGCGGGCCGATACCTCCCGTACCAACTGGACGATCGACAGGCCGCGTTCGGCCGCCAGGTCCCGCCACTTCTGGATCTGGGCCAGTTTCCCGGTGCGGGCCTCGATCGCGATGGTGCCCCGGGACGGGTCGAGTTCCGCCGCGCTGGGCTCGATGTCCGGCAGCGGCCCGTGCGGGTCCCAGGCCGACAGGTCGGTGCCCCAGTACTGCTCCAGGAAGGCGATGGCCCGCGGCGGCGACACCTGCTCCTCCCGCAGCCAGCGGGCTTTGTCCTCCGCCTCCTGCGGGGTGTCGCCGACCACCACCTGCGCGCCGGGCAGGATGCGCACCGCGTCGGCCGGCCGGCCGTGCCGGAGCAGCCGGGCACGCAGGTCGGCGGCGTAGGCCACCGCTTTCTCGTACGCGATGTTGGCGGAGAACACCACGTCGGCGTGGGCGGCGGCCAGTTCGCGGCCGCCGTCGGAGTCACCGGCCTGGAAGAGCACCGGCCGGCCCTGCGGACTGGCCGGCACGGTCGCGTGTGCCCGGAGCCTGACCAGGTCGGTGTCCCGGACCACGGGCCGGCCCGTACCGGACTCGTCCGGGCCGCTGTCCGCCGCGGACCACAGTGCTTTCGCGGCCTCGACGAAGCCGGTGGCCCGCTCGTAGCGGCGCTCGTGGTCCAGCCAGCCGCCGTGCCGGAAGTTCGCGCCGGTCCAGGCGTTGTCGGTGGTGACGATGTTCCAGCCGGCCCGGCCGCCGGACAGCAGGTCGAGGCTGGCCAGCCGCCGGGCGAGGTCGGCCGGGTAGTTGTAGGTGGTGTTCTGGGTGGCGACCAGGCCGATCCGGCTGGTCGCGCCGGCCAGCGCGGACAACTGGGTGATGGCGTCCGGGCGTCCGGCGATGTCGAGGTCGAAGATCCGGCCCTGGTTTTCCCGGACGCGTAGTCCCTCGCCGAGGAAGAAGGCGTCGAACAGGCCGCGTTCGAGCAGCTTGGCCACCTCGACGAATGTCTCGATGGCGGTGTGCGAGGGGGAGTCCGGGTCGGTCCAGATGAGTTGCGGGCCCACGCCGGTGAAGAAGACACCGAGGTGTACCTGCGCGTTCGGGTCGTGGTCGGGGGTGGCGGTGGCGGGTTCGGGTTCCGGCACGAGGGTCACCTCAGGAGGTCGTGGTCGCCGTGGCGGCGAACCGGTTGGCCGGGCGCGGCAGGCCCAGGGTGTCGCGCAGGGTGGCGCCGGGGCGCGGCGGCCGGTGCAGCCCGCCCGCGGCCAGGGCCGGCAGCACCTGCGCGGTGATCACGGGCAGGTCGGTGCCGAGCACCGCGGGATGCAGCCGTACCCCGTCGACGCTGGCGGCCAGTTCGCCGAGCAGGCCGGTCAGTCCGGTCGGCGAGCCGACGTGGCGCAGCCGCCCGGCCGGTGGCCAGGGCGCCTCCTCCGCCAGCCGGGCGAGCCGTTCCGCGGCCGGCACGGCGGCGTCGAGTGCCACCTCCAGCTCGGCGAACACCAGGGGTGCGCCGGCCTGCCGGGCCGCCGCCGCGGACGCCGCGACACCCTCGGCGTCCGGTGCCGTGACCAGCGCGATGTCCGCCCGGCTGTCAGCTCCCGAGCCGGCGGGTGCGAGCACGACGACCTGGCCCTGCGGCGGCCGGGGCGTGATCAGCGGGCCCTTGACGGTGAAGCGGGCACCCTCGAAGTCGACGTGATGGACCTTGCGCCAGTCCAGGAAGCGGCCGGTGGGCACGTCCTTGATGACGGCGTCGTCCTCCCAGGAGTCCCACAGCGCCCGGGCGGTGTCGATGACGTCGGCGATCTCGCGGCGCAGCGCCTGGTCGTCCAGCGGGACCGCCCCGACCGTGGCCTGGGCGTCGGGCCCGTTCGCCGCGCCGACCACCCAGGCGGCCCGGCCGCGGCTGGCGTGGTCCAGGGCGGCGAGCTGGGTGGCCAGGTGGAACGGCTCGGTGACGGTGGTGTGCAGCGTCGGGGCCAGGCCGATACGGTCGGTGAGGGTGGCGACGAACGCGGCCCGGGTGCCGGCCTCCAGGCGCCATCCGCCGCGGTCCGGTGGCAGTGGCTCGTCGGCGAAGGTGACGAGCGTGAAGCCGGCGGTCTCGGCGGCGGTGACGGTGCGGCGCAGCCCGCGCGGGCCGACCCCACGGTCCGGCGGGTCGGTCGGGTGGGAGGTGTCGGACAGCTCGTGCCCGGCGGCGGGGTGGGCGCCGGCGCCGTCGGTCTCCAGAGCCAGGTGCAGGCTGCGGTGCGCGGGGTCAGTGCTGGTGGTCACGGTGTGCGGCCTCCTGAGCCGGGACGGACCGGTTCGTGGTCTTCGGGGTGGTCGGGGTCTTCTCGCCGGCCTCGATCGCCACCGGTAGCCGGTTCTCGGCCGGCGGCAGCGGGCAGGTGGCCAGGTCGGTGTAGGCGCAGGGCAGGTTGGCGGCCCGGTTGAAGTCGACCAGCACGGTGCCGTCGGCGTCGGGCGCGGCCAGCGACAGCGAGCGGTTCGCCGCGTACGTGGTCACCCCCGAGGTGGCGTCGGTGAACAGGACGAGCAGGCTGCCGGGGGTCCGGCCGTTGAAGGCGGTCAGCCGGTGGGTGGTGCCGTCCAGTGCGAACTCGACTTCGCCCGGGGCGTCGTAGACGTGCTGGAGGCCCTCGACGACGGCGCCGACGGTCGTCGGGCGCGGGGTGTCGAACGGCAGGTAGCGGCCGGTGCGGGCCCAGCGTGGGTCGGGGGCGTAGGCGGGGGTGCCGGTGAAGGCGGTCAGCAGGGCGTTGTCGGGGTGGCGGGGGCGCAGGATGTCGTGGCCGCCGCGCTTGGCGACCTCGATCACCGCGTCCCCGGCGGCGGGGAACAGGCCGCCGCGCTCGGCGATCACCCCGAAGTCGTGGCGGCCGCGCAGCACTTGGCCGTCGAGGGTCAGTTCCTCGCCGTCGTCCAGTTCCACCACCACGCCGTCATGGGTGCTCGACCATGCGCCGGGCGCGTCCGGGAAGCGGGTGGGGGTCGCGTCCAGCCAGCGCAGGCTGGTGATGGCGAGGAAGCCGTGCGGGTCGGCGAGCACCCGCTCGTGTGCGGCGTGCCACTCCTCCCACTCCCGGGCGAAGCTCGCGCGGTCGGTCTCTTCGGCTTGTGCGGTCATTTCGGCTCCTTGGGCCGGGCGTGTGTCATCCGGGGTGGAGGTGCGGGGTGCTCGCGGGTTCCGGGCTGTGGCCGGGCGCGGTGCCGGGGCAGGTGTCGGTGCTGCGCGTGCGACAGCGCTCTCGGTGTCGGCGTGCCGGTACGGATCGGCGGATCAGTGGCCGCTGCGGGCGGCGGACAGCACGGGGGCGTGTTCCTGGCCGGTCCTCACCGTGGTGGCGGCGGGCCGGGGTCGAGTGGAGCTAGCCGACCGTGCGGGGCAGGGAGGCGGCATACGGGCCCGCCATGGCCTCGGGTGCGCCCGGACACATGGCGCCGGCGACGCGTTGGAGGTCGATGTGCCGCCGGGAGTACGTGGCGACCGAGCGCGCACTGGTTTCCCGCACCGCTCCGCCTCCCCGTCCTCTCGGCGCGCGCCTGCCGGACACGCGCCCCTGACGCTCCCTCACAAGCCGTACGGTGGGGAGCCGTTGCCGGACAGCCCGGCCGGGTTCCCACTGCTGACGCTCATGACCTGCGAGCACCGTAACTCCGCCGTACGGTCGAACACAATCCCCACCCACCTCCGTCCCCGGAGGTGGGGAGGCCGATCGGCGGGCGCGATGTCGACCCGTTCGCGATCGCTGGCGGCCCCGACCGCCCCCTTTTCCGGAGGTTCTCAGGAAGAGGGGCTCTCTCCTCCCGCGTCGGCGAGAAACACGGCCGGTAGGCGAGTGTGAGGGCGGGGACGGGATGTCCCGTTCGCTGTTCCGTTCCGGCGGTTCTGGCGTGGACCGGCCCGGACACGCTGGCGGAGCGCGACAGATCGCGCTCCAGCCGACCGCCTGCGCCCCGCGCTGTCGCCGCCGACGTCCGGCGCCGCGCCGAGCACTTGCCGCCCGGCAGCGGGGCCGGCGAGGACGCGGTAATGGCGTTGCCAGTGCAGTGGCCAGGGGCAGTTCCAGTCCGGGTCGATCTCCGTGAGTTGCGCCACCCGGGCCCGGGGACGACCCGCCGGCCGTGTCCTGGCAGCCGTACGCACACCGGGATCACGCATGCGCCGGGTTCACGGCATCCTCCGCTCCTCGGGGAAGAGGCTCTGCCCCGTACTCCGGTCGATGACCGAGATGGCCTCCACCGGGCAGGTGAACGCGGCGTCCAGCACGCGCTCTTCGGGAGCGACGCTGGTGGCGGTCGGTTGTGATCTGCCGGTGCTGCCGAGTGCGAACCGGCCGGGAGCGGTGCTCGCGCACACGCCCGAACCGATGCAGCGACGGCTGTCGACCTCGACCGTCCAGTCGTCCGCCATGCGTTTCCTCTCTGTCCGCACGCGCTGTTGCCCCGCCGCTCCTCCCGAGCCTCCGGAAATTCTCTTTCCGAAGGCATATGCAATTTTCTGCGCGCGCAGGCGGAATGGTGCCGGTGCGGTGCGAGGGGGCGCCGCCTCAAACTACCCGGCATAATTCCCGGGCGAAAGGCCGTCGCAATCAGCCATCTTCAGCCTGCGTCAGAACTGGCTTCGTGGCCGGGACCGGTCCGCCGCTGGGCGCTTCGTGCGGCTGATGCCGGACGCGTCTGCCCCTCTCCCGCGTCCTCTTTGCCCCTGCACAGGCGGAATATGTGGCCGGAGCGGGGCCCGTCCGGGGCCGCCGGTGGACCGGCCGCTCGACACGATCCGCGACGGCGCCGACGAGCGCGTTCGGGACGGTGCGCCGGTGTCCTGATATCCGCCGCATTTCCCCCTCGGCTGTTGGCATTGCCGGTTTCGCCCCTGATGATGATCCGGCCGGTGAACCCGACCGAGCACGGTAGGGCCGGTGAGGTGAAAGGAATCCTCCATGAACGAGGAAATCGAGCAGCTCACGGACGAAGACCTGCCCGAGCTTGCGCTGTTGGTCGACATTCCCTCGGGCGACGAGTCCTGACGGTACGTCCGCACATCGCGTCTCCGCGGCGGGCCTTCCCGGGCCCGCCGCACATCGCTGCCGAGGACCTGGAAGAGGGTGCATGCGCGTCGAACCGGATGCCCAGGAGGCCGTCCACGAGCGGACCCAGGTGCTGCGGCGCCTGCGGCGCGTACTGGAACGGGCGGAGCTGACGCCGCCGGCGCCGGAAGCGTTGCGCCATCCGGCGGCGGCCGAGGTCGCCCACCTCGCTCAACACGCGCTGCGGTCGGGCCCGTTGAGGCCGGAGCAGCACAGCCGTCTGGCCGCGCGGCTGGAGCGGGTGCCGCCTGCCGCCTTCGGCCCTGCCGACCCGCAGGACCATCTGGACCGGAGCGTGACCCGGGCGCTGCGCGCCATCCCGGCGCGGCAGGGCGCCGACGGACAGCCGGTCACCGCCGTCCTCACCGTGTGGGACGAACGCGAGCGCGCCTCGCTGGCGCGGGCACTCGGTCTGCTCGCCCGGGTCTGGCCGGAAGCCGCCGCCGAGGTACGGGAGACAGTCACCGAGATCGCGCTGCTCGACGGCGAGGCGATCAACGGGTTCACCGACTTCACCGTCCACGGCGCCGTCCTGATCCACCGGGCCCGGCTGACGGACAGCGCCGCCGGACTGCCCGGCCACGTGCGGTTCGCCGAGGCACTGGTACACGAGGGCACCCACACCCGGTGCAACGCCGCCGCCCTGACAACCCCGTTCCTGGAGCCGGGCGACCAGCCGCGCGGCGCCGACGGCACCGGCCGCGCCGGCGAGCTGCTCGTCGAGACCCCGTTGCGGGCCGACCCCCGCCCGCTCACCGGCCTGTTCCAGCAGACGGTGGTGCTGGCCCGCAGCGTGGAGTTCTACCTGCGGCTCACCGGCGCTGACCCAGCCGTCGACTCCCGGCGCGCAACGCTCCTGCGCGGAGCCCACCAGGCCGTGGACACCCTGAACGCGCACGCCGACCAGCTCACGGACGACGGGAAACGGCTGCTCGCCGAGTGCGGCGCGCTCATCGGAGCGGACAGGTGACGCCCTGGACCCCCCAGGTGTTCGCGCCCTACCCGCGCCGGCCCGACCTGCTGTTCGCGCGGGTGGCGGCCCGCTCCGCCGCGTTCGACAGCACCAGCGCCGCAGGAGGTGCGCCGGTCCTCGTCGGCAGCGCCGCGGGCCACGAGCGCGACCAGGTCGCCGTCAGCGCGCGAGGTGAGCTGCTGGAGCGGCTCGGCAACGTGATGGCCGGGCGCGCGGCCGAGGCCGCCGCCGAACTGGTGGGCAGCGTTGCGGAACTGCGCCGCAAGGGGATACCCGTCCTCGAACCGTACCCGGGCGCGGACACCCGTCGGCTGTGGGTGCGCGGCCGGACCGCGGACGGCGCGCAGGTGTGCGTCCCGGCGGGCGCGGCCTTCCTCCAGCACCGGCCCCCGGCCGGCTGCGACGCGGCCCGGACGGCCGGCTCCACCGGTATCGCGGCCCACCCCGACCGGCGGGCCGCGATACGCCACGCGGCATGGGAGGTACTCGAACGGGATCTCGTGCGGCGCAGCTGGTACCGGCTCACGGACCGGCCACCGCACCGGATACCGTTCGACCCCCCGCCGGCACTCACCGCCCACCTCCAGGACCGGGCACTGACCACGACGGCCTTCGCTCTCCCCGCTCCGCCCGCCACGGCCTGCGTCGTGGTGTGCCTGCACCGGCCGGACGGCACCGGCCAGGCGTTCGGGGCACGCTGCGGACCGGCGGACACCGTCGCGTCGCTCGCCGAGAAAGCGGCCTACGAGGCGCTGATGGTCCGTTGGAGCATACGGACCCCCGTGGCCCGCACGACCTGGGCACGCTGGCACGGGACGACACCGCCGGCGACCGCCGTCCAGCACGCGCTGTGGGCCTTCCACCGCCAGGACAGCCTGGGGCTGTGGAACGTGGGCCCGTTGTCCGCCGTGGCCCCGCCCGCGCACGGTGGGACACCGGACCCGCTCGATGTGCTCGCCGCCCACACCGGCCAGGACGTCGCCCTGGTCGACAGCACCTCGGCGACCGCCCGTGACGCCGGGGTCAGGGTGGTCCGCGTGCTGGCCCCCGGAACCAGCGCGCTGCCGTCCGGCACAGGCCCCGGGCACCCCCACCCCTTCGGCTAGGAGCCCCATGCCCCCCGACCCCGCGCGGCCGAGCCCCGGCTACGCCGCCGACATCCCCGACGACTACGACCGCTGGTTCGGCAAACCGGGGATCACCGGGGCGACCGTCGACGCGCTCGCCGCCCTCGCCGGTCGCGGGCCGGTCCTCGAACTCGGCGTCGGTACCGGCCGAGTCGCCCTGCCGCTGCGGGCACGCGGTCTCGCGGTGCACGGCGTCGAAGGGTCCGAGGCGATGCTGCGCCGGCTGCGCGCCAAACCCGGCGGCGAGGGTGTCCCGGTGACCGTCGGCGATTTCGCCGAGGTACCCGTCGACGGCAACTTCAGCCTGGTCTATCTGGCCGGCGGCACCTTCGCGGAACTGCCCGACCAGGCCGCCCAGGTCTGCTGTTTCCGGAACGCGGCGGCACGTCTGGCACCGGGCGGCCTGTTCGTGCTCGACGCCCACGTGCCCGAGGCGCTGGCGGCGGCCGGAACGGAGATCGTCGCCGAGGGGGAGGACCTCCTGGTGCTGTGCCACCGCAGGCTCGACACCGCGGCGCAGCGCTACCACTCGTACTACGTCATCCACGAAGGCGGACGCACCCGGCAGTTGCGCGTCGCGTTCCGCTACGCGGGACACGGGGAGCTGGACCTGATGGCCGCTCAGGCGGGACTTCGGCTCAAGGAGCGCTGGGGCGGCTGGACCCGGGTGCCCTTCACGGCAGACAGCACGTACCACGTGTCCGTCTACGAACGCCCCTGACCCCACGACCAGCGCGCCGACCAGGACGGCCACCCTGTGACGCGTCGACGGAGGCCCCGATGGACCAGCCGGAACAGCTCAGGGAGTTCCCCTTCCCGCACCGGGACGGCCTCGACCCCGTGCCCGAGTTCGCCGAACTGCGCCACAGCGCCCCGGTCGTCCGGGTCCGGATGCCCAGCGGGGACACCGCGTGGCTGGTGACCCGGCACGCGGACGTGCGCCGGGTGCTGGCCGAGCCGTGCTTCAGCCGGGCACGGGCGACCCGGGGCACGGGACCGCGGTACGCCCGCACGACCACCCTGCCCGACTCGATCCTTGCCGCCGACCCGCCCGACCACTCCCGGCTGCGCCGGCTCGTCGCACCCGCCCTCGGCGGACGCCGGGCGGAGGCGATGCGCGGCGCCATCGCGCTGCTGGCCCAGGAACTGCTGGCGGACCTGGAACGACGGCCGTGTCCCGCCGACGCCGTCGCGGGCTTCACCCGGCCGCTGCCGCTGACCGTGATCTGCGACCTGCTGGGGACGCCCCGTGTCGACGGCGACCGGCTCGACGCGTGGAACGACGCGCTGCGTAGCCTCACCGCGATGCCGGACGCCGAGGTCACGGCGGCGGTCGACGACATGACCGGCTACCTGGCCCGGCTCGTCACCGCCAAACGCGCCCACCCCGGCGACGACCTGCTCAGCGCGCTGATCGCCGCCCGGGACGCGGGCGACCGGCTGAGCCAGGGCGAGCTGATCTCGTTCTGCGTGGTCCTGCTCGCCGGCGGCTACGGCACCACCGCCGACCGCCTCGCCGGCCTGATCCACCTGCTGCTCGACCGGCCGGAGCGCTACGACCTGCTCGTCCGCGAACCGCACCGGGTCGCCGACGCCGTCGAGGAGCTCCTGCGGTACGCACAGGCCACCGTCGGGGCGAACCTGCGGGTGACCACCAAGGCCGTGTCGCTGAGCGGGGTGGAGATCCCGGCGGGCGAAGCGGTGATCGCGCTGACCTCCTCGGCCAACCACGACGAGGACGTCTACCCCGCACCCGACCTGCTCGACCTGACCCGGGCCGCGCCCGCCCACCTGGCCTTCGGACATGGCGCGCACTTCTGCGTCGGGGCACAACTCGCCCGGGTCCAGCTCCAGGAGGCCCTCGCGGCCCTGGTACGGCGCCTTCCGACCCTGCGCGCGGCAGGCCCCCCGCAGTGGAAGCGCGGCCAGATCACCCGATCCCCGCGGACCCTGCCGGTGCGCTGGTGAGCCGGGCGGCGGCCCGACTGCCGCCCTACTCCAGCAGGACCCGGGCCCCCCACCGGACCCGGCCCGGCCCGCCGTCCACCTCGGGGCCGCGGGAAGCGTTCCCGACCGGCCGCGGCGACCCCGGCCGACCGGCTCCACGAGAGCAGAGAGTAGGAACCATGCGCATCGCGTACCTGCACGGCGGCAGCATCCCCTCGTTCTTCGCCAACGGCGTCCACGTCATGCGCATGTGTGACGCGTTCACCGACGCCGGACACGACGTCACCCTGTACTCCCTGCCGGGCACCTACACCGACCAGGACCCCTACACGTACTACGGCGTCCGCCACCGCTTCCCGATCCGGCTGGTCCCCGCCCCCGACTACACCCAGGACGGCTACCGCCGACGCGGACAGGACATCAGAGACCTGCTCACCGGTGACGCCGTCCCCGACCTCCTCTACTCCCGGGACCCGCACACCCTCGCCGTCACCGCCGACCTGGCCCCGTTCGTCTACGAGGTCCACCAGCTGCGCCGGGACCTGCCCGCCGGCTTCGAAAGAGCCCTGCTCAGCCACCCGCGGCTGGCGCGGATCGTGGTCGTCACCCGCGCGCTCGCGCACGATCTCCAAGCGGCCTACCCGGAACTGGGCACGCTGCCGATCCACGTCGCCCCCGACTGCGCCGACCCCCCCGCCGCCGCCACGGCGACCGCCCCGCTGCCGGGACGCCCCGACGCGCCGACGATCGGCTACGTCGGCCACCTCTACGACGGACGCGGCATCGACCTGATCATCGATCTCGCCGGGCGGCTGCCCGCCTTCGACTTCCACCTGGTCGGCGGCACCACCGAGGACCAGGCCCGCTGGCAGGAGTCCTGCCCGCACCCCAACCTGTACTTCCACGGGCACCAGCCGCCCTCCGAACTCCACCGGTACTTCCCCCTGTTCGACGTCGTCCTCGCCCCTCACCAGCCGAAGGTCTACACCTGGGGCAGGATCGACGAGATCGGCCGCTGGACCTCCCCGATGAAGCTGTTCGAGTACATGGCGCACGGCCGCGCCATCGTCGCCTCCGACCTCCCGGTCCTGCGCGAGGTGCTCCAGGACCGCGTCAACTGCCTGCTCCGCCCGTCCGACGCGCCGCAGGCATGGGCCGACGCCCTCACCGAACTGATCGCCGACCCGCTACTGCGCGCCTCACTCGGCGAGGAGGCCAGGCGGCAGTTCCTCCAGCACTACACCTGGCGCCGCCGCGCCGACCTGGTCCTCGCCGACCTCGCACCACGGGGGACGGGCGGCCTCGGAACACCGGCGACACGCAAAGCCCCTACGCCGGCCGAGGGCCTCCACACGGCGGACACCGCAGCCGTCAACGACTGATCCGCTCTACGCGTCCAGGGAGGATTCCGTGCGCCACGGGAACGATCAGCGGCCGGCACCGACCAGAGTCGTCGTCACGGGGGCCGCGGGCTTCATCGGCTCGCACCTCGTCGAGGCCCTTCTGACGAACGGGAACACGGTCGTCGGCGTGGACCGCCGCGCCCCGGACGGCGACCCGGCGACGACGGCACGTCTGAGCCGCGCCCTCAAGCACCCCCGCTTCTCCCTGGTCACCGCCGACCTGCGGACCTTTCCGCTCACCGCCCTGTTCCGGCACTCCCACGCCGTCTTCCATCTCGCCGCGCTGCCCGGAGTACGCGGCTCGTGGGGCGAGCGGTTCGGTGAATACACGTCATGCAACGTCTTCGCCACCGAACGCGTGCTGTCGGCCTGCGAGGAAGCCCGCGTTCCCCGCCTCGTCTACGCCTCCTCCTCCAGCGTCTACGGCAGCAGCGCCGGAGCCACCCACGAGACGACCGCACCCCACCCCGAGTCCCCCTACGCGGTCAGCAAACTCGCCGGAGAACAGCTCTGCCTGGCCCACGCGGACCAGGCCGCCTCCACGCTCACCGCAGTGGTACTGCGCTTCTTCACCGTCTACGGCCCGCGCCAACGCCCCGACATGCTCATCGGCCGGGCACTGACGGCGGCCCTGGGCGGCCCGGAGCTGACCCTGTACGGGGACGGCGGCAACTCCCGCGACTTCACCTACGTCGGCGACATCGTCCGCGCCGCCGTCGCCGCCGCGACCCGCCCCGTCGGCACGAGCGTCCTGAACGTCGGCGCCGGCGTCAGCACCAGCGTGGCCGAAGTCCTGTCCACCGTCGAGGAGTTGACCGGCCACGCGGTGCCCGTCACCCGCCTGCCCGCCCAGGCGGGCGACGTGGACACCACCCTCGCCGACCGGTCACGCGCGGCGGAACTGCTGGGCTGGGCGCCGCGCACCACCCTCCGCCAGGGCATCTCCCGGCAACTTGCCCACCTCACCGCCGACTCGCTGCGCCTTTGAAGGCCCGGTTTCCCGGCGGTCAGCACGCCCGCCGACAACTCCGGCGCCCGCGCTGCCGCCTGCAGCGTCGCCGGACCCCGTCGGGGCGACCGGGGGAGGGGGCCGTGCGCCAGGCCGAAACGCGGCTCTTGGAACGTGCAGGGGCGCACGCGATGATGCTGCGTGCTCGGGCCGGTGCCGGCGTGCCGACGTGCCGACCGCCTGGCCGGCGCCGTGGGGAGCGGCCGGTCCGCGGTACCCGACCGCCTCCCGGTCCCGGCCGTCCGGGTCAAGCGCGCCCCGCCCGAGGCGGCGCCCGGCAGGTACCCGTGAGGACTCGCGCGACACCGCCCGCCCGTCTTGGCCCACCGCGAGGAGACGCCCATGGACGCAACGGACATCACGTGCCACGAACCGGCCGCCGGGATTGGTGCCGGCCGCCGCCGCAGGCCCGCCCGGCCGGCGGGCCAGGGGTAGGCCGGCCGTGCGCATCGCCTACCTGCACCCCGGAAGCGTCCCGTCGCTGTACGCCAACAGCGTCCACGCCATGCGCATGTGCGACGCGTTCGCGCAAGGCGGCCACGAGGTCACCCTCTACACCACGGCGGGCACCTTCACCGTCGACGACCCGCACGCCTACTACGGGGTCCGGCCCGGCTTCCACATCCGGTGGGTGTCCGGCCCCGACTGGACCCCGGCCGGCTACCGGATACGCGCCGCCCGCGTGCGCGGCCTGCTCACCGGCCCGGACGCCCCCGACCTGGTCTACGGCCACGACCTGTACGCCCTCACGGCCGCGGTCGGCGTCGCGCCGCTGGTGTACGAGACCCACCGCCTGCGGGACGACCCGAACACCCTGGGCATCGAGGCGCGCCTGCTCAAGTCCGGCTCGCCCGCCCGGCTCGTGGTGATCACGCACGCCCTCGCCCACGCCTACCGGGCCGCCTACGGCGACGAGGGCCTCCCGCCGATCGTCGTCGCCCCCGAGGGCGCCGACCCGCCCGCGTCCCCCGCGGATACTCCGGCGCTGCCGGGACGCCCGGGCGTGCCCCGGATCGGCTACGTCGGCCACCTGTACGAAGGGCGCGGCATCGAGCTCATCCTCGAACTGGCCCACCGGCTGCCGGGCCTGGACTTCCACCTGGTCGGCGGCACCCCCGAGGACCTCGCGCGCTGGGGCGGGCGCCCCCGCCCCGCCAACGCGCACTTCCACGGGCACCGGCCGCCCGGCGCCGTATGGTCCTACTACCCGCTCTTCGATGTCGTGCTGGCCCCGTACCAGACGAAGGTCTACACCGTGGACGGGCTCGGCGAGACCGGCCGCTGGGCCTCTCCGATGAAGGTGTTCGAGTACATGGCCCAGGGCCTTGCGGTGATCGCCTCCGACCTGCCGATCCTGCGCGAGGTCCTCCAGGACCGGGTCAACTGCCTGCTGCGACCGCCCGCGGAGCCGGCGGCCTGGGCGGACGCGCTCCTCGAACTGCTCGCCGACGAGCCCCTGCGGCGCGCCCTCGGCGCCGAGGCCCGGCGCCAGGCCCTGGGGCGGTACACCTGGCGCCACCGCGCCAACCGCGTGCTCGCGGGCCTGCCGGGCCTGCCCGGCGCCCCCGGCCTCGGACCCGGGGGGAGCGAGGCGCTTTAAGGACTTGTCCGGCCGATCGTGTGACTACTCCGTCCACACAGTTGGAGGGTACGGCCGATGGCACGCGTGACCACAGTCGGAGAGCCCGGCCCTTCGGCCGCGCTGCTCACCAGCGCATGCCGAGTGCGTCGAGTTCCGCGCGCCGTTCGGGCGTCAGCTTGTCGGCTCTGCGGCGGGTGTTGTCGATGAAGGTGCCGAGCTTGTACGGGACCCCGTCGACGATTTCGAGGTGTTTCCTGGGGACGTGGAGGTGGCCTTCGCGGGTGTGGAACTCCTTGGCGGCGCCGATGTTCGTGGCCCATTTGTCGGCCTGTGTACGGGGCGCGTGTGGCCGCTCGTCAGGCGCTACGGGGGACAGGTGGAGCATGTTCTCCAGCAGCCACACCTGCGCGGGCAGCAGTTGCTCCCAGCCGAGTCGCTGTGAACTACAGGCTCGATGTCCAGGTTATTCCGATGATCTGCCGCCTGATTTCTAACGACGTGTCCGAGCTGCGGAGGATGTCGCCGCAGCTCAGGCGTGTGTTTTTCCTAGCAGTTGATCTTTGATGAGTTTGGCACTGAGGCTGGAACTCCAGAAGACGTCGCGCTGGCTGCGGTGTGCCCCCACGCGCAGGGGGAGCAGGCGAGCTCGGCCGTCACGTACGAGTAGGGCGGGGCGGTACCGCCCGCTTACAAGGGGGAGCAGCGGGTCGATCGACTCCAGGGCGTCGCGGCGCTCAGCAATACCCCCGTGTGCAGGGAGAGCAGTACTTCCGCGACAACAACCGCCGCGCAGGGTCCGCTGTACCCCCTCATGTAAGGGGAGCAGAACTGAGCCCACTGCGCGACCATCGTCGGGTCGGCGGTACCCCCACATGCAGGGGAGCAGGTCAGCCAGGGGTTGAGCTGCAAGATCCCACGGGTGGTACCCCCACATCAGGGGGAGTAGCTGTAGGGCGGGTTGAACCGGTAGAGCCCGCGCGGTACCCCCAATGTGCAGAGGGAGCAGGCGAGCTCGGCCGTCACGTACGAGTAGGGCGGGGCGCTACCCCCCCCACATGCAAGGGGGGAGCAGTAGCCCATGATCTCGCCCAGCGCCATGTTGACCGCGTTACCCCGCGCGTAGAGGGAGCAACTCGAACCTGCGGAGGACGTCCGTCGGGTCACTGCGATACCCCCAGGTAGGGGAGCTGGCGCGGTGATCGACCAGCCCTCACAAGCCCTGCGCGGTACCCCCGCGTGTAGTGGGGAGCAGTTCCGCCACCACCGTGAACTCGCCCCAGTGCCCGCGTTACCCCCGCGCGCAGGGGAGCAGCGGCGAGAGAAGTCCTGCCGGGCCACCACCATGGTGGTATCCCCTGCGCAGGGAGAACAGCTGAGGAATCGGGCGAACTCCGATACCAGCATTGTGGTACCCCCTCGCCCAGGGGAACAGTCCTCAACTCAGTGGTGGAACGTCATCACCGACGCGCTACCCCCATGTGCTGGGGGAGCAGTAGTGGCGTTGCCAGTCCAGGGGCGCCAGGGGCAAACGGTACCCCCATCCGCAGGGGAGCGGCGCAACTCACCGAAGCCCCTGTTGACGGCCGGTGCGGACCCCCACGCGCGGGGGAGCAGAGGCCCCGGTCCCGTGCCTGCGAGAGCGTCAGCGCGGTACCCCCATGTGCAGGGGAAGCAGGTCGCGGAGAAACTCGCCCGCTACGCCCAGTACGCGGTACCCCCTCGTGCGGGGGGAGCAGTGGTATGGGGACTGGTCGGAGTACTGGCAGGCCACGCGCATGGGGAGCAGGCTTTTTGACCCGGGCTGTTATGCGGGCTTGGTCCTTTCTTTACATGGTTTCTGGGTGTGCTGTCGCATGTGTTTGGTGGGTTTTGTGTTCCGCGCTCTTCATGGTGTGGTTTTTGTGGGTGCGTTGTCCAGCGGTTTGCGGCGGGTGCGTTGGGGTCGGTCGGATGCATGCGGATCTACGACCTTGAGTGGTCTGTTGTGGTCGTTTCCCAGCGTTTTTCTGTCGATGGTGCTCTGGCGAGGGCACTTTGTTGATCTGGCTTCATCGTGGTCGTGGTCGCGGCGATTGTTGTGGAGGTGGGTGCTGGTGGGTGTGGTGGAGGATGCGGGGCGCGGGGGGATCCCGTTGGGCCCTTGGGGGAAGTTCGATAGTGCTTCGGGGGAGTCGTATGCGTTGTTGTTTCATTTGCTGGATGCGGGTGCGGTGGGGGAGGTTTTGTGGCGCTTGTTTTTGACGGTCCGGCAGCGGCAAGTCATTGCTGATGGTTTGGGGGTGTCGCTGGAGCAGGCGGGCCGGCTGGTGGCGTTCTGTGCGGCCTGTCACGACATCGGGAAAGTGAGTGCTTTTCAGGCGTGTGAGCCGGTGGCGTGGGCGCGTGTGGGGGAGGCGCTGCGGGCTGATGCGGGCGGCTGGGTGTGGATGCCGCACGGTCGGGCGTCGATGGTTGCGCTACTGCCGGTGCTGGCGGAGCTGGGCTTCGAGGTGGCGGGCAACGCGAGCGCCGGTGTGCGGGTGGCGCAGGTCGCCGGTGGTCATCACGGCAGGTATCCGGCGTTGGACGTTACGGCCGAGTTGAGGCAGGACGGCAGGCTGGGCGGCCCGCTGTGGACGGACTTGCGGCGTCGGTATGTGCGGGTCGTGCACCATCTGCTGGGTGTGGAGGTGGTGCCGTCGCGGATGTCGGCGCAGGCGGCTGTGCTGATCACGGGTGTGGTGATGCTCGCGGACCGGCTGGTGAGTCAGCGCGGGTACTGGACGAGGCGGGCGTCGGCGCCGGCGGTGGGTGCGGCCGAGCACATGGCCGGCTCTCGGGCGCAGGCTCCGCGGCTGGTGGACCGTGCGGGGCTGAGCCGGGTGGTGTTGCCGGAGGTGCCGTTCGCCCGGGCGCACAGCCTGCCGGAGCCCAATGTGATGCAGGCGTCGCTGATGAGGGCCCTGCAGAAGGCGGGGGCGGGCGGTGGGGGCGCGATGGTGCTGGTCACGGACGGTACGGGCGGGGGGAAGTCCGCGGCGGGCCTGGAAGCGGCACGGTTGCTGAACGCGGCGTGCGGGACGGCGGGCTGGTGCTGGCTGCTGCCGACGACGGCGACCGCGGATGCCGCCTACGACGTGGCGGCGAGGTATGTGGAGGCGCACGGCGCGGACAGGTCGCCGCTGGGCCTGGTGCACCACCACCCGTGGCTGAACCGGGCCTATACCGACCAGCGGATCGCGGCGGACCTCCAGGGATCGACGCGGGACGCCCCGTGGAACGACACGGTGTGGGACGAGGGCGAGGGGGAGGAGCGGGAGCGTCCCCGGGAGGCGGTCACAGTCCCGGACCGGTGGCTGCGCGGGTGGGACAGGGCGCTGCTGGCACAGTTCGCGGTGGCCACGGTGGACCAGGCGCTGATGGCGGCGCTGCCGGTGCGGCACAGCCCGTTGCGGATGCTGGCCCTGTCGGGCAAGGCCGTGATCATCGACGAGGCGCACGTCCTGGACACGTTCACGTTCCGCCAGTTGGAGCGGCTGCTGGTGTGGCTGGGCGCCTTCGGTACACCGGTGGTGGTGCTGTCCGCGACGCTTCCTGCCCGGGCGGGGGAGCGGCTGGTGCGTGCTTACCTGCGGGGGGCCGGCGCCGCCGCCTCGGCCGGGCCGCTGGTGGCCCCGTATCCGGGGTGGCTGATCGCGGACGCCGCTACGGGCGCCACTACGGTGATGGCGGCTGCCGACCGTGAACGGCACCGCGGGCGGCAGCGCCGCAGCGTCGTGATGGGCCGGGCGGACGTGGTGTACCGGCCGCTGGGGCCGGCGCCGCGGCAGGTTCAGGCCGCAGAGCGCCTGGCGGTGATCGGAGAACTGGTCGCCCCGGTGGTGTCCGGCGGGGGATACGCGGCGGTGACGGCCGCGACCGTGACCGATGCGCAGGAGACCTACCGGTACCTGCGCGACACCCTGGATTTCGGCGGGCGGCCCGCTGACCTGGTCCTGCTGCACGCCCGGTTCCCCGGCCGGCAGCGCGAGCGCCTGATGCGCCGGGTACGACAGGCCCTCGGCCGCGACCGGCCCTATCCCGGGCGGATGATCGTGGTCACCACGAGCCTGTTGGACGTCAGCCTCGACATCGACGTCGATGTGATGATCAGCGACCTCGCCCCGATCAGCTGGCTGCTGCAACGCTTGGGCCGGCTGTGGCGGTTCCAGCACGCCTGGACGGGGCAGGAGCGGCGGCCTGCGTGGGTCCGCGAGGCCGGCGCGTGCCTGACGGTGTGCCACCCCGTCGGCCCGGACGGCGCCCTGGACGTGCCCGGGCACTGGTCACACATCCCCGCGTTCACTCTCCACGCCACCGCCGCGACGCTGGCTGGCCGCACTGCCGGGCAGCCGCTGATCCTGCCCGACGCCGTGCCCGCCTTGGTGGAAGAAGTACAAGCCGCCCTGGACACCGAGAAGGGCGCCGCCGTCGATGTCGAACTGCACCGCGCCTACACCGCGTCGGTCAGGGCGCAGGAGCACCTCAGCTCCGCCCAGTTGATCCCGCCGCCGCACCGCGTGGCGTCGCTGTTCGACCTGCACCGCCAGCCGCTGACCGCCGCGACGGCCGCCACCCGCCTGGGGATGCTGCCCCGCCCGCTGCTGCCCTGCTACCGCACGCCGCACGGACGGCTGGCCCTGGACGCGGCGGGCCGTTTCGAACTGCCCGAAGGGAATCTGCGGCCCGCGCACGTGCGGGCTCTCCTCGGCCGGAGCGTGCCGGTGCCCGCGGCGTGGGTGGCCCGCCCGGGCGCCGGCCACCCGCGGCCGCCCACTGCCTGGAGGGGCCACCCCCTGCTGGGCGACCTGGTCCTGCTGCCCCTGACCGCCGACCGGGCGCCGACAGCGTTCGGTGACCACCTGGTGCACCTGGACCCCGAACTCGGCCTGGTGCACCAGCACACCCCCGCCGTCTGACCGCGCGCCGCCGAGCCGCGGCCCCTTACAGGCCCGCTGCGCGGCGCCTTCGGCAGGGCGCAGGGCATCCGCACGGTGGGTGCTTAGCAGACCCGGGGGAGAAGAATCTCATTTTTGCAGTGATTCGCGGGGATCTGTACTGACCTGGGTAATGTGACAGGGCGTGACTTTCGGCTCTGCTGTCGCACCGGCCACGCCCGAACCGCCGCCTCGTGCGGTGCGGTTCGGGAGCGGCCGGGCTCGCCAGGCCCCGGGCCGTCGGGTCGCGTACCGGTCCTCGCACGACGGAGGTGACCGATTCCTCCCCGCCCATCAGCCCCCGCCGACCGCCCCCGATATCCCGTCGACACCCGCCCGTGGGTGCCGGTCCGAACCGGCGAACACGTAGAGCCTGTCGGATTGAGGGAACTGTTCTGCCGCGCCCACCAGATCCATGATCTTGCGCTTCCCCACGCCCCCGCCACCGCATGCCTGCTGCGGGTCCTGGTGGCGATCCTTGCCCGCCTGACCGGGCTGGACCAGCCCGGCACCAGCGTGCAGGAGTGGAACCAGCGCCGCACCGACCTGCTCAACACCCGCGGCGGCCTGGACCCGGCCGGTATCGACGCCTATTTCGACCGGTACACCTGGGACGCCTTCGATGCCGAGCGTCCCTGGATGCAGGACGCCTCGCTGGCCGACCAGTGCCGGGCCCCCTCCGGGATCAACGCGCTGATCATGGGCCGGCCCTCGGGTCACAACCTGTGCTGGTTCGAACCGGACACCGACACCGATCCCGCACCGGCTCCCACCGACCAGGCCCTGTGGCACCTCCTGATCAACCACTACTACGGCAACCCGGGCCGGCAGACACCGCGCACCGTAGGAGGCACAGCGAGCGGCCAGGGCTCGGCCGGCCCGCTGCGCGGCACCCTGTCCTTCCACCCGCTGGGCCGCAATCTCCTGGAGACCCTGGCGTTGGGCCTGCCGCCGCTGACCGACGACGAGAACACCGTCGCCGACGCCTGCCCCTGGGAAGAGCCGGCTGTCCCCGATCCCCTGGCGCCACTGCCACCGGTGACCTGGCCCGGCAGGCTGCTGACCGGCCGCTCCCGGCACGCGGTCCTGCTGGTACCGGGAGCCGACGGCACCACCGTCACCGACGCCTACCTGACCTGGGCCACCCAGCAGCCACGGCTGGAGGCAACCGACCCCTACCTGGCCTACCGCACCGACCCCAAGGCACCGGTCGAAACGCGCCGCGTCCCGCGCCTGGCGGAGACCGGCCGCTCGGTCTGGCGCGACCTGGACGCGCTGCTCCTGGCCGGCGAGGAGAACTCCGCCAGCCCACGCCCGACCGCCTTCACCACCCTCAACGACCTGCCCGCAGACGTCCGCGACGCCCTGCGGGTCCGCGTGATCGGCTTCGACCAGGACGTCGGCCTGGTCAAAAACCGCCTGTGGTACAGCGCGCTGACCCCGCCGATCTGGAACTGGGCCCAGGAACACGACCCGGACACCGCCCGCAGGATCCGCGATTGCTGCACCATCGCCGAACAGCTCGGCCACCTCCTGGGCAAGGTCGCCGGCCGCGCCTGGAAAGAGATCACCTCACCACCGGCCGCCGCCCGCCCGCACAAGCCCGGCGCGAAGGATCCCGCGTGGTCCGCACGCGCCCGCGCCGCCTACTGGCCGCAGGCCGAAGCCACGTTCTGGCGCCTGATCCACGACACCCCCGACGCCCCCGTCCGACCCGCGTTCGCCGCCGACGCGGTGCGCGCCCTGCGCACCGTGTCCACCGCGAGCCTGTCCCAGCACGCCCGAGCCGGCGAGGTCCTCGCCGCCGCCATCGCGACCCTGCTGCGCGACCCCGCAACCCCCCGCACTTCCCGGCGACCCCACAAGGCCCCCGCATGACGACAGCTGCCGAACACCGCGCCGACCACGACCTGTTCATCGACACCGTCCACGGCCTGTGCCAGGATCCCGGTGCCCGCAGGGCGATCAGCCGCAGCCGCGGCCGTGACCTGAGCCACTGCGCCGACGCCCACTCCTACCTGGCCGAGCACGTCTTCCGGCACCCCATCCGCAAGTACGCACCGCGCGCCCACTACACGGTGGCCGCACTCATCGCCGCCACCAGCACCCCGCACACCCCCGACCAGCCACCACCGCAGGCCCCCCTGCACGCCGGGACCGCCGCAGGCACACCGCCGCCCACCCCGCTCCTCCCGGTCACCCCGGCCTCACCGCCGGCCGCCGGTTTTCCTCCCCGCACTCCCCAAGGCGCCGCCGGCAGCCCGGCAGACGACACGGCCGACAGCGCCGGCACCGCCGATCCCCCCGGCACCGCTGCTTGGGGACCGGCCGGTGGTACCACCAGCGGGTCCGAGGCGGCCCGCCTCACAGGGCAGGCATGGCGGCGCCGCCCCGACCTGGGCCGCACCCTCGCCGAGGCCGTCCTGCGCCGCGCCATCGCACACGACAGCGCCACCCGCCGGCTGAGGGCCCTGGGAAAGCTCAGCACCGACCTGCTCCACCCGCGCCTGCCGGCCCTGGCCAAGCTCCTCGACCAGGCCGGACTCGACACCGACTTCGCCGTCCTGCTCGACGACCTGGTCTGGTGGGACACCGACCGGGCCCGTATCACCAGCGCCTGGACGCTGTCGTTCCACCTCGCCGTGGGCGGCGACACCCCAGCCCTCACCGACCTTGCGGAGACATGATGGCCTCCCGTTTCCTCGAACTGCACATCCTGCACAACGTGCCCGCCTCCCGCCTCAACAGCAACGAGGACGGCGAACCCAAAACCCTGACCTACGGGAACGTCGTGCGCGCATGCGTGTCCTCCCAGTGCTGGAAACACGCCGTGCGCCACGCCATCGAAGAGCAGGCCCAGGAGTACGCCGCCCGCACCCGCAACCTGCCCTACCGCCTCACGAAGCACCTGATCGGCGACGGCTGGCCGCCGGACCTCGCGGCCTTCGCCGCCGCGGAAGTCGCGCGCTGCGCCGGACCGAAAGGCCTTGCCCCCGGCAGCGACCCGCAGGCCACGGCAACCATGCTCTACCTTCCCGCCGACGTCCTGACCGGCCTGGCCGCCCTGTGCCAGACCCACCGAGGCGTCCTGACCCAAGCCGCGAAGGAAGCGGCCGACCGCGCCCCGCAGGCGGCCCCCGACACGCCCCCGCCTGCCGTCCGCAAACCCGCCGGCAAGAAGCGCCGCACCATCCCGGACACGCGCCTGCTGCCCACCGCCGACGTCAACGCCCTGCTGACCGACCGCACCGGCACCATCAACCTGCTCGGGCGGATGCTCACCGACATCCCCGGCGGCACCGTGTCCGGCACCGTCGACCTCGCACCGGCCTTCAGCGTCCACGCCGGCGACCCGCAACCCGACTGGTTCACCGCCGTAGAGGACTGGCCCCGCCCCGGCACATCCGGCAGCGCCCACATGGACACCGCCTACTTCACCACCGCGACCCTCTACCGCTACGCCTGCCTGAACATCACCGACCTGCAGCGCAACACCGGAGACCTCGACCACGCCCGCCGTCTGACCGCGCTGTTCACCGAGGCGTTCATCCTCAGCATGCCGCAGGCCAAACGCACCAGCACGGCCCCCCACACCCTGCCCCACCTGGTCCACTACACCATCCGTGACCGCCGACCCGTCTCCTACGCACCCGCCTTCGAACAGCCCGTCAAAGCCCCGCGCGCCGGCGGCTACACCACCCCCGCCCTCCAGACCTTGTGCGCCTACGCCGCCGCCACCGACCGGCTCCTGGGCACCGCCCACCGCCACGCCCACGGCTACACCACCTTCGACGACGGCGACCTGCCCCTGGGCACCGCACACCGCGGCTACGACGACCTCATCGCCACCTGCACCACCGCCGCCTTCACCCCCACCCCGCCACCGGCCGCAGGCAGTCTCGACATCCCCCTGCTGCCCGCACAGGCAGCCGCCGCATCGTGAGCGCACTGCTGCTGCGGCTTGCCGGACCGCTCAGCTCCTACGGCAGCGCATCCTCCTTCCACCGACGCGGCACCCACCCCCATCCCACCCGCTCCGCCCTGATCGGCATGTTCGCCGCCGCCCAGGGCAGGCCCCGCCAGCGCGCCCTGGCCCCCCACCACGACCTTCCGGACAAGCCCAGTTACCACGACCTGACCTTCACCATCCGCGTCGACCGTCCCGGCAGTCTCCACACCGACTTCCACACCGTCGGCGGCGGCCGCCCCCATGGCGAAGGCCTGCGCACGAGCAAAGGCGGTTACCGCAGCGCCGACCGCTCCACCCTGGTCACCCGCCGCGACTATCTCGCCGACGCGGTCTTCACCGTCGCCGTCCAAGGCCCCCAACCTCTGGTGGAACGGATCGCCACCACCCTGGAACACCCCATCTGGGCCCCCTACCTCGGTCGCCGCTGCTGCATCCCCGACGAGCCCCTCGTACTGGCAGCCTCTGCCCCCGACCCCGTCACCGCCCTGCGCACTGCCGTGCCCCTCAGCCTGCCCGCACCCCCACCGAGAGGTGCTACCACCACGCCCGTCGGCTTCATCTGGGAACAGCACCCGGAAACCACCGTCGCCTGCCGCCACCACGAACTGCCCCACAGCCCCCTCGACCTCACCCCCGGCCAGCGCACCTACACCACCTACTCGGTGTGGTCCACCACCGAACCCCTGCCGGCCGATCTGTACGCAGGCCCCCAGCCTCTGCACGCCCTGACGGCCTACCGGCACGCCCACCACCGCGCCGACCGCACCCCCCACCACTTGCTCGACCACCTCCTCGATCAGGAGCCGCCATGCCCGCCGTCCTCGACGCCGGCCCGCTGACCGCCACCCTCACCCGCATCCGCCTGCGCCGCAGCAACCCCCACGCCCGCCGTGACCTGCTCGACACCGTCGCCCTCCACAAGACCGTCATGCGCCTGGCCCCCGACAACCTCGGACCCCACCCCCGCCAATCCTCCGGCGTCCTCTTCCGCCTCGAGCCCGGCCCCGCCCCCACGCTCATCGTCCAGACCACCCACCCCCCGCTGCTGCACCACCTGCCAGACGGCTACGGAACCGCACATGTCCACAACCTCAGCCCGATCCTGTACCTGCTGACCTGCGGCATGACGGTCCGCTACCGCATCACCGCCAACCCCATCACCATGCAGCCCCACCCCACCGACCCCGACAAGCCACAGCGCCGCATCGCCCTCAACGGAACCGACGCCACCGCCTGGTGGACCCGGCGGGCCACCCGCGCCGGACTGGCCATCCACACCACCGACGCCACCATCCGCGCCTTCCACCGCCGCGACCCCGCCGGCCCCTGCCACTCCCTCATCCAGTTCGACGGCCACGCCACCATCACCGACGCCGACCAACTGCGCCACGCCCTGACCCGGGGCATCGGCAAAGCCAAGGCCTACGGCGCCGGCCTGCTCACCCTCGCCCCGGCCTGACACCCCGGCCTGACAACGCCCGCCCCTGGCCCAGCCAGCGCAGGAGCTACCCCCGCATGCCCGCACACATCCCCGCGCAGGACATCGAACTGCGCATCGAATCCGTCCGGCACCTGTTGGAACTGGAACAGCAGAACACCGACACAGCACCCCACCGCAAGATCGTCGCCAAGTCCTACGGCGTCGACGAAAAGACCGTGAAGCGGTGGATGGACAACGCCCGCGCCCACGGCGGCACCTACACCCCCGCCCAGCGCAGGCGCTTCACCCTCACCGCCAACATGATCGACGAAGTCGCGATCCAGCGCGGAAACATCAATGCCACCTTCCAGCGCCTGACCACCCACCCCTACGAAGGCGACCCTCCGCTGCCGTGCCTGGCCACCTTCTACAGCGCCGTCAACGCCGCCTTCGACAAGGCCTTCCTCGATGGCCTGCGCCACGGCGAGTGCGCGGCACGCCGCTACGCCGTCCACGGCCAGGAGATCTTCGACCACCGCAACCAGGTCTGGGAAGGCGACCACGTCCAGGCAAGCGTGTGGGTCAACGTCGACGGCCGGCCCGTCAAGCCGTGGATCACCTGGTTCATCGACGGCTTCACCAAAGTAGTTCCCGGAAAATCCATCACCCCGGGGTTCCCCAACAGCGGCTCGATCATGGCCGCCGCACGCGTCGCTCTGGCCCGCGGCGGCCCCTACAGCCCCTTCGGAGGCCGACCCAAGACCGTCCGCATCGACCGTGGCGCGGACTTCCTCAGCACGGTCGTCAGCCAGGCCTTCGGCAACCTCGGTGTTCCCCTGCACCCGCTGCCGCCCCGCAGACCCGACCGCAAGGGAACTGTCGAGGGCCTCAACAGCGCCGTCAAGTCGAACCTCTTCCAGGGCCTGCCCGGCTTCGTCGACGACGCCCCGCCAGGCAAGCAGCCCCGAACCCGACCCAGCGGATCGGAAAAGCCCGCCAGCACCGACGGCCTGATGTCCTTCAAGGACTTCGTCACCGAGGTCGAACGGTGGATCGACGAATGGAACCACCAGCGGCCCAAACCCCACCTGGGCGACCGCACACCGGCACAGGCATGGGACGACGACCTCACTGTCATCTTCGATATCGACGCCGAAGCCCTCCACACCTACACCCTCGCCGGTCCCGACAAGCCACGGAAGATCACGAACAAGGGCGTCACCTGGAAAAACAACCGCTACATCGCGCCCTGGATGAACGACGACGGGTTGGCCGGCACGCTGGTCATGCTGCGGCACATGCCCAACCAGGACCGTGAAGTCGAACTGTACGACGCGACTACCGGCAAGCACCTCGGCTCCGCCGTCGCCACCAATCAGGCAACCCCGCAACAGCGCCGCGAGGTACGCCAGGCCGCCGACCGCAAAGCCACACAGATCCGCCGCAAGCGTGACCGCGCCGAACAACTCCGCATCGAGCGCCACGCCCCCGTCACCGACCCCCAGCACCCCCAGTACGCCCAGGCGATGTCCCACGACCAGGTCCAGCAACACCTGCACGAACTCGGCGAACCCGAACCTACAGCCGGCCCCGCCCTGCAGCACGACCTCCTGCCACTCCCCGTACCGACACCCATCTGGGCCACCACCGGACCGGCCGAACAGGCACCGAAACCGCCGCGGCAGTACCCGGCCGAGCCCTTCCTGCCGCTGCCGCCCCCGACCGCCTCCTGGGGCGCAACGTCCGAGCCGCTCGCAGCCGATCCGGAAAGCGACCACTGATGCCCGAAGCCCCCGCCGCACCACCTTTCGACCTGGCGTCCTACCTGAAAGTCCCCGGCGCCAGCCTCGTGCCCACCCAGGCCGTCCTGCGGACCCAAAAAGACCTGACCACAGCCATCCACGGACACAAGATCATGTGCGTATACGGCGACTACGGCACCGGCAAGACAATCACCGTCGGCGTCACCCTGCACGACCTCGCCCCAGACACCACCGTGCCCGTCCAACCCCTGGGCACCGGCATCAAAGCCTTCAGACACGCCCTCGCCACCGGCCTCAACGTCCCCGGCGACCTGACCAGCGACACCGCCCGCGACGCAGCCATCCTCGCCGTCCTCGCCCAACGGCCCCACACCCTGCTGTGCGACGAGGCCCAGCGACTCGACAACCGCAGCCTGGACTACCTGCGCGCCCTGTACGACAGACGGGACCTCCACCTGTCCATCGTCCTGGTCGGCGCTCACGACTTCCGCCGCAAAATGCTCGCCCGGCCCGCCTGGAAGAGCCGCATCAAGCTGTGGACCAAGTTCACCCCCCTCACACCCAACGAAGTCCTCGACACCGTGTACAAGTTCCACCCCGTCTGGTGCGCAGCCCCTGCCGCGGACATCCCGGTGATCGACGACGCTGGCTGCCACGGCAACTTCCGGGCATGGGCCGGGCTCACCGACGAACTCACACGGGCACTGGAGGAAAACCCCGAACTCACCTACAGCCTCGAGCTAGTGCTCTGGCTCCTGCGCAAGATGAACGGCTTCGACGGGCCGGAGTAGAGCTGCGGTGGCCGCAACGCCGGCTCACGCCTTCGCCAGGCTTGCTCATCGATTCGGCTACCCGACGGGTGCAGGCGCGATCTGAAACAATTCCCGGTGACTGAGGAGGGGACATCACGGGAGCGCGACCGTCCAACGCCGGTGACGACTACCACTTCTGGTGGGCCTCTAGGCGGGCCCTGGCCCTGATCGACCCGGCGAGCACGCTACGCGTGCTTACGGTCGAGGGCTTGGTGCACGTCGATGATCCCGATGACACCTATGAGGCAGCCGATGTCGCCGAGTACTTCGGCGGCAAGGACGCCACGACGGCCACCGCGCTCGTCATCTCCCAGCTCAAGCACAGCACCACCAGCCCCGACAAAGCGTGGACTGCGTCGCGGCTGTGCCAAATCAAGCAACGCACCAGCTCGGTGACCGGCAAACCGACCGGCACCGCCCGCGCGATCATTCGCGACCTCGCCGACGTCTGGACCAAGTTCGCCAAGGTCCACGGCCGAGACTACGCACTGCGTGTCCTGACCATCCAGCTGGTCAGCAACCAACCGGCCGACGCCCGGCTGGCGCGGGCGGTCGAAGCAGCCAAGAAGGCCATCGCCGCCACCCGGGGGACCCTCCGGGCGGCTGCTCTGCTCAGCGCGCTCACCGACCAGGACCGCACGGTCATCGACACGCTCTACCAGAGTCTGAAGGGCGACCTGGGCAGCGGCGGCTTCTGCGACTTCCTGACGGTGCTGGACCTCTCGGACTGCGGACAGCAGGGCCGCGTGAGCCTTGAGCTCGCCGTCCGCGCCGCGATGTCCGCCCACTCCCCGGACCAGCCCGACACCTCCGCGCTGAAGCTGTTCGACCTCATCCGGCGGCACGCCCTTCCTGACCTCGCCCACCGGCCCGGCATCCGCCGCGCGGACGTCCTGGCCGCCCTCGGCGTCCCCGGGGCCCAGACCCTCTACCCGGCCCCGCCGATGCTGGCCGAGGTCGACGACCCGCTGCCCGCGCCCAGCGCCCCCGAGATCGCAGCCGCGGCCCTCGCCGCACCCGGCGCGCGGGTCCTCGTCCACGGCGGCGCCGGAGCTGGCAAGTCCACCACCATGACTCAGCTCCAGGACAGCCTGCCGCCCGGCTCGGTCGTTGTGATGTACGACTGCTTCGGCGCCGGCGGCTACCTCCAGTCCGGACAGGGCCGCCACAGCCCGCGCAGGTTCATCACCCAGGTCACTAACGACCTGGCGAAAACCTGCGGAACTCCGCTGCTCCTGGAAGCATCCCGCGACGAGGAAGATCTGTGGGAGCAGTTCACCCGCACGCT
Source organism: Streptomyces sp. NPDC087270 (assembly GCF_044744625.1). NCBI lineage: Bacteria > Bacillati > Actinomycetota > Actinomycetes > Kitasatosporales > Streptomycetaceae > Streptomyces > Streptomyces sp. NPDC087270. The sequence continues at coordinate 39,230 of NZ_JBIUYR010000029.1, read as the reverse complement.
CCAGCAGGCCGTCGACACGCTCCCCGAGACCGGTCGTCTCGTCCTGGTCGTCGATGCCGCGGACAACGCCGCCACCGCCGCCGAACGTAAGCGGGAGCGAGGCTTCATGCCGGGGCTGCGCGACCTGGGCCTGCCCGACCGGACGAGCCTGATCCTCACCGCCCGCTCGCACCGCATCTCCCAACTCACCGAAGGCACCACCGCGACCGTCACGCTGCGCCCCTTCGACCCCTCCCTGTCCGGCGCGCACCTGCGCCGCTATGCGCCCGGCGCCACCGACGCCGAAGCGGCGCTCTTCCACGAGGCGACCGCAGGAAATCCCCGGACCCAGTTCTACGCGCTCAGCGTTGCTACGGCCCAAGGCGACGGGATCCCCGGCATCCTCGCCCAGTGCCGCACCACTCCGGATCACCTCTTCGAAGACCTGGTCAATTCGGGACTCCAGACCACGGGCACCGACGCGGGCGGCCTCCGATGGCTCGCGCTCCTGGCTGCCCTGTCCCGCCCCGTGCGGATCGAACCGCTCGCGCAGGCCCTCAACGTCACCACCGCCCAGATCACCGCCTTCGCCCACGGCCTGCAGCCCGGTGTCACCCTCGAAGGCGAAACCATCGCCTTCCGGGACGAGGACTTCGAGGCGTACGTCATGGGCGTGCTCACCGACGACGACCTTCGCGAGGCCCACCACCGCCTCGCCGACCTGTTCCTGGCAACACGCGCCACAGATCCCGACGCTGCCACGCACGTGGCAGACCACCTCTACGACGCCGGCCGCGGGGACGAAACCATCGACCTCGTCCTCGACGAGCCCGCGCCCGCCGGCATCCTGGACGGTTTCGACCGCCTTGATGTCCGCGACCGCCGTCTTGACCTCGCCCTGCGGGCAGCAGCCGACAACAGCACCGGCGTACAGGCCGCACGCCTGGTCATCCGAGCCTGCACGGCCACGTTCTCCACCACCGCGCTGACAGAACTGCTGCGCACCCGACCAGGCCTCGCCGCCCGCTACAGTAACCGCCCGACCCTCGCACGCCGCCTGGTACGCGACACCTCGCAGCCGTGGCTCGGCCCGGCCCACATTCGCGCCGCAGTCGTCCTCGCCCAGGACAACGCCACGCACGCGCAGGCCCGCGAACACCTGCGCAACGCCGAAGCATGGCTGCAGCGCCGAACAGACCTGCCCTCCCACAAAACCTGGGGTTGGTCCCTGGAACCCGAAGACCTCGCCGCCGGCGTGTACGCCCACTACCTGCTGTCAGGCCCCGGGGCTGCGGCCCACTGGCTCAGGCGTTGGACCAGCCCCGCCGACCTGCTCGACACTGTGGCAGCCCTCGCCCTCACGACCGCCCCTTCCACCACTCCGCGGCAGGCACGGGTCGACCTCGAGTCTCTGAACATCCCGCCGCTTTACCACGCCCCCTTCATCGCGCATCTGAGCGACCGACTCGACGCCTCGGACAGGGCCTGGATCGACGTATGCGTCCAGGCGTGCCTGGACAGACCAGCCGCACAGGCTTCCACTTGGCAGGTCCAACTGTGCGAGAGCGCCGCCCAGCACGGCGACCGCACCCTCGCGCGGCGCCTCACCGAGCACTGGCTCCGTCCCACCTACGACTTCCCGTCCGAAATGCGGCACTCGCAGGCGGGCACCGTTCTGGCACTGCGCCAGCACGCCCTGCTCGCTGTCCTCGACGGCCGCGACCCGGACATCACCGCCTGTCTGCCCAGTCACCTCCGAACAGACCCCAATGACCGCACCGGCAGCGACCGCCACTCCTACAACCGGCGGCAATGGCTGGACCACGCCACCCCGCTGCTGCGCATGTGCATGCTCCGGGCACGGGCGCTCCTCGCCGAGGGCGCCGACGCCCTCCCGTCCGCCATCGCTGAGGAACTCCGGCGGCAGGACGACAGCGTCGCCCACCGCTGGTTCCGCGGCGCGAAGACGTACCGGGCGTGGGCACTGCTGGCCACCGAGGCGATCCTCGCAGCCGGCACGCACACCAGCGACCCCAGCCTGCTCCACGACCTCGCCGACCGCGGCCCGGTCCTCGTCCACGGCCAGGCCCCCTGGCTGTGGCTCGACATGGCCGCCACCCTGAACAGGCGCAACACCGACCCGACCCTCGCCGCAGACCTGTGCGAACGGGCAGCCACCCACGCTCAGGAACACCAGCACACCGCGGTGGGCCGCGTCGACCTCCTCGCCACTTGCGCCCAATATGCCGGGCAGGTGTCACCGCATCTCGGTGAGATGTACTTCGCCCGTGCGACGGAAGCCGCCGCAGGGATCGACGATAACGGTGCCCGCCTGCTGAGCGCACACGCCCGCCTTGCAGCCCGGGGCGCCCCTGCCTGCTCCGAGCAGCAGGCGACCGACCTCGCTGAGCGACTCCTCGTGGCAGGGGAGGCCGCAGCCGACCATGCCGCGGACGAGGATGCCGTCCCCTATCAGAACCTGCTGCACGCAGCCGCCGCCCTCAGCCCGGCCACCGCCTTCGCGGCCGCGAGCCGCTGGGACGACGAAACGCGCCACGCCCTCGCGGACGCCGTCACCCCGCTGATCACCGCATCCGTCGCCACCGGATTCCTCACCCCCCAGGACGCCTCTTACTTGCAGCACCTGATCGACGACCCCGAACAGCGGACCGCAATAACCCTGACCCTGCTCGACGCCCTTCCAAGGGACGCCCAGCGGATCAGCTTGGCCCGCAGGGAACTGCGACGCACCGCCCGATGGCTGCGCTCCAGCGTGCCCGCGGTCCAACAGCCCGGCCTCGCCCAGGACCTGCTCGACTGGGCGCAGGACAACCGCGTCACCGACAGCGAACTGCACGCCATGCTCGATCCGGTCACGCCTTTCCGGACCGATGACGAGTTTTCCCAGCGCCGCCGGCAGGCCTTCGCGAGCCGCATACGCCAGGCCAAGGCACCCGCCGCCGGCGCACCCGCATGGAGGCGGCTCGCCGACAGCGCCTTTCTCGACGGTCTCCTCCAGACCTACCCCGACCGCCAGGAGCTGGCGGAGCTCATCGCCGCAACCGTGCACAACACCCCGCCCCAGGAGCGCATCCAAGCCCTCGACGCCACCGTCGCCCTGATGGGCAACCACGAGATCGACACCTGCGCCGTCCTGAGGGCGGTCGCCGAACTCATCCGCACCTGGCAGGCATGGGCCGGCGTGCGGTCCTGGGCCGCCCAGGCACTGCCCGGCATCCTGAACCGCCACCTGCCGGAGCTCACCCACGGCGCCGGACCGCGCCTATTGCTGGCAGCGCTCAGCGCCTTCGCCACGACACAGACCCTCTGTGGCGACCTCCTGGCCGCGATCCACGAGCACCGGCCGCACCTCACGGCCGAACACATGCTCAACCTGGCCCTGATCTTCGCCGAACTCGCCGAACCGCACGAGGCGGCCGACGCCGCCGCCCGTGAACTCCGCACCTTGGTCCCCGCCGCAACGCCACCCGGCCCGAACCTGCCGCCGGCGACCACGCCGGCCGACGTCATCGGCTCGCTGCTGTGGAGCGCGTTCGGACATCAACGCAAGGCTGTCCGCTGGCAGGCCGCCCACGCTGCCCGCGGCCTGCTCCTCGACACCCACAGCCCCCTGTCCCCGGCCATCGCCGACCGCCTGGCCACATGCCTGCACAGCACCACCGCAGGAGCTTTCCGCAGCCGCGACCTCCACTTCTACTGGCTGTCGGCCCGTGTGTGGCTGCTCACCGTCCTGCAACGCGTGGCCGACGACAACCCTGCCGCTCTGGCCCGCCACCTGCCGGTGATCGCCGCGACCGCCACCGACCGCACCCTCCCGCACGCCCAGATCAGGGAACTCGCCCGCACCACCGCGCTCACCCTTGCCGCAGCCACCCCCGGATACGACACCGGCGACCTCGCCTGGGCGAACCGCCCCGCTGCCTGCCACGCACTCCGAGGCCGACACCGCCCCCTCGGAGACGAGAACCGCAACCGGACCGGCGCCCGCTACGCCTTCGATGCCACCGATACGCTGCCGTACTGGTTCACGCCCCTGGCCCGGGTCTTCGGCGTGGACATTGCGGAGGTTAGCGAACGGGCCGAACGGTGGATCGTCGAGGAGTGGCAGCTCTCCGAGGACGACTGGATGGCCGACATCCGGGAGCTGCGCGACGAGGAGACCGCCGGACGCATGATGCACCGTCACGGGTCCATCCCGCCGGAGGAGGGCCTCCACCTGTACATGGAGTATCACGCCATGATGCTCGCCGCTGGCGAACTGGTGGACTGCGGAACCCCGGTGAGTATCGGCAGGTACGACGAGGACGAGCACGACCCGTGGATGTACTGGCTCTCTGGGCATCTCCCCGTGTCCGCCACCGGCTGGCGCGCCGACCTGCGCTCCGCGATCCCGGCAGAGCCCGCCCTGTTCGGCACCCGGCCGCTAGACAAGTGGCTCGGCACCCGGCCTACCGACTTCGACGCCCTGCTCGGCCTGACAGAAGGCGCCCTTGCGGAACACGTGTGCGTCGCGGCGAGCACCGACGTCGCCCACCCCGACGAACGCGGCACCGTCTCGATCAGATCGGCACTCGTCGGCCCGGCCCACGCACGAGCGCTCCAGCGCGCCCTCCAGGCCGCGAAGGACCTCTGGTCGTGGAGACTGCCGATGCAGGGTGACACGGAGGCCGAGGTCGACCACGGGCCGTTCCGGCTGCGCGGCTGGCTTGCCGCGGGCACCTACGAGCGCGAGAGCCTTGACGAGCTCGATCACCAAGCTCGCGGACTGGCCTGGGAACTCCCCCTCCCAGGTGACGAGTTCCGGCGGTGGGCCGCGTGCACCGTCGCCTCCACTGGAGACGCCCTGCTCGATCCCACGGGACGCCGCCTGGCACGGACCACGCTGTGGTCCGACGAGGACTTCGACGCGCGCCACCGTATCCAGCGAGTCCAGTCTTCGGGCTACCGCACCACCGTCGTCCGCCAGCGCCTGCTCGGATTCCTCGCCGCCACCGGCATGCAGCTCATCGTGGAGGTACAGATTGACCTCAGACCGGACGGCCCCGCACAGGCCCGGACCCAGCGAAGCAGGCTCTACCTCGTCGACGGAGCCGGGCGGGTTGATACTCTCCGACACCGACCTGATGAAGCTCGGCGAGAAGATCCTCCACGAAATGGACGCCACCGCAACCGGTGACACCCTCACAAGGTGGCTCGCCCACCACATCGCCGACCTCATCACCACGGCCGACCATGCACGGACGGCCGGAACGGCAGAGAAGGCCGCCCACGCGGCCGAGCAGTGCCGCCGTGCCATCCTCGACCTGTGGGCGCACCGCACCGCCTGGCCGAACGGGTGGCCGCCGCCGGGAGCTAGGCGAATGGCGGAGATCCTGAACAACATCGACGAACCTGCTTTCGGATTCCAGCAAGGCAGCAGACTCTCTGCACTTCAGCGGCTCCACCACCAAGTCCTTGCGGCACTGGCCGACGAGGGGTCTGCAGGCGAACCGGTCGACGCCGAACAGGACTGGCTCAAGTCCTACGGACAATTGCTCGACGTCGACGAACACGCGCTGCTGGCGCTCTATGCGGGCCGTGACGACCGCGCAGGCGCCTCCGCCGAAGCACCCGGGGCGAAGCAACCTGCCGACGCGGACCCCCGCCCGGACGGGCCGACCGGTCCGGCCCTACAGGTCCATCGCGCCGTGGAGCTGGCAGACAGGTATCGCCAGACTGTCAGCTCACTGCTCGCGGATGACGCCAAGGACACGCCGCCCAAGCCGCATTTGTGACGGAGTAGCGATCATGAGGGGGTTGGTGACTCTGGTCTGGTGTCCCGGGTGGACTCTTTTAGACGGACAGAGTGGGGGAGGAGCGGGAGCCCGCTGCTGCTGGTCGATCGGATCCTCCTCAGCCCCAGCATTCGACACCGCAGCAGGTTCGACACCTCGTGAGTTGCCTGCGGATGTTCCTCCTCGGGGGCGGAAGCCTGCTGTCCAGGCGCAAGAATGACGGCCGTGAACGATGGCGAACTGCGGGACCTGCTGACGCGATACCAGCAGCTGAAGGACATGCCCAAGGGGGCGGAGACCTGCCGCGGGCAGCGCTTCAATCTCTTCCTGCGCGATCTGCTGCGCGCCTGGGGGCTGGAAGCGCACTCCGACCAGCGGGGCATCCGCAACCGGGACGAGACCGATGTGGGCTTCTCCGTAGGCCGCGCCTATTACATCCTCGAGGCGAAGTGGGAGCGCAAGCCGATCAATCTGGATCCAGTCGCGAAGCTCTATCTGCGGCTGAAGGTCCGCCCACCGGGAACGGCCGCCGTTCTCGTGTCCATGTCCGGCTTCACCAAGCCCGTCCACGAGTTCACCGAGTACCACCCCGAGATCATTCTCCTGGACCGCACGCACATCGAGGCCATGCTCACCGGCCTGGTCGACCCCGACCAGCTCCTGCACTTGCTGTTCTCCTGGACCAGCCGGCGCGGCGGCTCCCACGTCCCGCTTGAACGCCTCATGCTCAACCCGTATCCACCGGAGCTCCCGCGCTGGACCGATCCGAGTGGCAAGCCTGGCGTGTCCTACCTGGCCGATGGAGTGCGCGCCCAGGCGCTGCTGGTGACCGACGAACCTCCTGCGCTCACCTTCACCGGCATGACCGCATCTGCCGATGGCGCCATGCTGCTCACCTGCGACCAGGGCGTGATGCGCCTGGACCCGGACACGAGGAAGACCAACTGGGAGCTCCCATTGAGCAGCTGCTCGGGTTCGGCCCTTCTCGGATCGGACGCCAGCTTCTTCACGGCGTGCGAGTCCGCGGTTGTGCGCTGGGACAGCCGTGCCCTGACGGCTGTGGCCGGCGCGTTCAAACCGCGCAGTCAGCTACTCGCGGGACCGGACGGCGAACGTTGGATGTTCTCGACCACCGGCCCCACCGGGCGTGTCTGGAACGGATCGCACACCCTGACCCGCCTCGGCAGCCGCGCGGGGGAGGAGAAACCTCACCCGATCGAGTTCGGCGGCCAGATCAAGCAGGTCGCCATCACCGGCCGCAACACCCTGTACATCGCCTCCAGCTACTTCGCGGGCGAGCTGGACATCACCGATGAGATGCGCCTGGACCTCCCGCCGGATTCGGACCAGGCGTTCCAGGCCGCTCCCCTCAGTGACGTCACCGCCCTCCACCCGATCGGCGAGCACGCCATGCTCAGTCTCGGCCGGACTGACAACGAAGTGGCCCTGTACAGCACCGATCTGGGCACTCGGGAACACACCCGCCTGCTGCAGGTCTCCGCCGCGGCCGCCACCGCCCTGACCGCCCGCGATGGCGTGTACTACCTCCTGCTGCACGCGTGGGACACGGACTGGCGCCCGCACACCGCCCTCACCCGTCCAGTGCTCCTGCGCATCGAACTACCCGGAAGCACGGCGTAGGGCCACCGCGCAGGGCGGGTGCACCCCGGCCAATCGCTCCAGAGGAGGCGGCCAGCGCGTGACAGTGGCACCGGTCCGCGGCGCCGTCCGGGCGGAGGACACGTCGGTCCTCCGGGAAACACGAAGCCCCCGGCGGGTGCCGGGGGCGATGGTGGTCGTCCGTGTGGAAGCGAGGCGGGTGACGTGGTGCGGTCAGCGGGGGCGGGCTGTCGGAGCAGAAGCGGGTTGGCGTGCTCTGGGTACCGGTGGAGCCGGAAGAGACGGTAGAAGTGCAATTTCGGGGCAGATGAGACTGCAGTGGTTGCGGCGCAGCACTCGCACGGCCGGGATCAGCTCTCGTAGCGGGCGCGCATCAGGTCCGCCCACTCGTGCGCGCGGAGCATGTCGCTGGCGCAGCGGTCGCAGTGGGGCACCGAGTCGATTCGTGTCGGGTAGTCGGACTGGGCTGACCGGACCGTGGCGGTGACCCGCCGGGTGAGGCGCCGGTCGCACAGCGGGCAGAGGTCTCCGTGGAGCAGTTCGTTGGCCATGCGGCGCACTGTGCCCACGGCCGCGGACTACCGTCGCGTGCTGCCGGTTCTGCCCGCCTGGCGGGAGCCGCTGGGGAAATCCGGTGACGGTCTCCCGCCTGGCGGGAGGGACCCGGGACCGGGCCGTGCTGCCGGTCGCGCGCGGGGTTGCACAGCCGGGTGCTGAGCGAGTCGAAGGTCGGATCGGGTGCCGGGCGGCGGTACCTGTTTCGCGGTGTGATGGTTGGCGACGGCCGCCGCGCGGCGGGGACGCCGCTGCGCGCCGCTCAGGATGAGGCGGGTGTCCCGCCCGGCTTCTGGACGGGCCGGGGCCTGGCCGGGCTGGGACTGGTGGCCGGGTCGGAGGTCACCGAGCGGCAGGCGGAGCTGCTGCTGGGGGAGGGCCGGAACCCGAACGCGGACCGGATCGATGCGGAGCTGTTGGGGGCGGGCGTCGATCCGGCGGCGGCGCGGCGGGCGACGGTGCTGGGACGTCCTGTCGAGCAGATCAGCTAGCCGTGGCTGGCGATGGATCTGGTGTTCCGGCTGCCGGCCACTGTTCAGGTCGTATGGGCGCTGGGTGATGACGAGGTCCGGCGGGTGCTGGAGCTGTGCCAGGTCCTGGACCACCCGATGGCGACCTGCTGTACGCCGTTCTGCACAAGCTGCCGGCGTGCTGCGTAGCGCGCGGCAGCGGAGCGGGAGCCGCAGGGGCCGGTGTCCGGTGGCGACGGGCTGCACAGTACGGCTGTGCAGCCCGTGCGCCCACGCACGTGACAGCCCTCAACTTACGAGCGGCACGATGATCGCTAGCAGGGCGATGCACAGGGTCATGAAGCTGAGTGCCACGATGCTCCCCCAGCCGATTGCCCGGTCGACCGGGGCCTTGAGCAGACGGGCGATGCCGAACCCGATGAGGCCGGCGAGCGCGGAGAAGAGGATGCACATGCCCAGCACGAGCATCAGGACCACGAGCAGTTGCACGGTCACGCGGCACCCCGCTGCTTGCGGTGGCGGTTGCCGGCCTTGGTGTGAAGCTGCTCGGGGAGCCAGATACGCCGCTGGCGGGCCGCGTCGTACAGGGCGCCACGGAAGCGGGTCTTGCGCATCCGGACCGCCGCATGGGTGAGGCGCAGCGCGTCTGCGATCTCGGTGTCCGCGTACCCTTCGACGGTCATGCGGATGACGGCCTGAGTGACCGGCGGTTGCTCGTTCAGGATGTCCTCGAAGTTGGTGCTGAGGACGGTGGCCTCGGGCTCGGAAAGGTAGCCGGCCTCCAGAAGCAGGCCGAAGAGCTTCGGGTTCGCGTGCGCGGCCTCCTCCGAACCGTCGTACAGCGCGTGCTGCTTGGCCCATTGCTGGCGGTCTTTCGCCCACCTCGTGTACACGCGGCGAAACTCCCAGATGCACTGGCCCACGAAGTACGTGGTCAGGCAGCCGGCCCTCCGACCGTGTTTGTAGTCGGGATTCCACCCGCCCTTGACCAGCGCATTGCGGCGGAACGACGTCCGCGCCCGCATCACCACGTCGACGAGGATCTCGTCGCGGGCCCGGGGGTCCGAGTGCAACAGCGCGTAGTCGTCGGGGTGGATCCAGAACGGGAGGCCCCGCTCCGCGCACCACTTCAGCGCGGTCCGGGGGAGCCGGCCGTCGCGGAGCATGCCGCGCAGGATCGGCCAGGCCTCCCGGCACAGCTCGTTCTCGAACACCCCGTAGGCCGGCCCCTCGAAGCCGCTCGAGGCCAGTTCGCTGACCCGAACGGCGTCCCTCCGGATCCGGGCCGACCGCTCGGCGGACAGGCCGTCGTCGACGGCCTCCGCGACCTCACCTGTCACATGCATAAAAATATCTCCGTCTTGGACCACTTCCGCCCTGACCGCGCCCTTTCTGCGCGCCCGAAGACCAGCAGTCATCTGGTTGTACGGAGTCATGTGCAGAGTAGAAGTGCGAATGTCACACGGTGCGAAAATTTTTTGTGCGGCGGTTATTCAACCGCCGCAGATTGCTGAGCGCGCTCCCACCGGAGGAGCTCCGGCGCCTGGTCCTCGAGGCCGTCGACCCGTACGTGGACCGCGACATCCTGGCCCGTCAGGTCGCCCGCGAGGTCCTTCGGGGCTGTGCCGGGCAGATTCGGCACGCCTGCGGCACGGCCAGCCTACGCGCGGGATGCACTGAGGCGGAGATCATTGCCATGATTCTCCGGAGGTGGCGCTACGCCCCGGGCGAGAACCTCGCACGCTGGACCAAGCAGGAGTTCGCGAACGAACTCGTGGACGGTGAGGACGGCCGCGAGCGCTACGAGGCGTACGGGCGAGTGGCGCTGCACAACGGAAGGCCGGCGCCCGGCTCCCGCCCCTGTGCGGAGGCGTCGGTTGCTCCGGCCACGACAGCGCGACGCCCTGGCCGGAAACCCGCGCGCGCTTCCGCGCCCAAGGGCCCTGCGTCGACGCGCAGTAGCCTCTGCTGGCCACCGGCCAGCAACGGGGATGGACAGGGTCGCGTCCCGGTCGCCAGGGAACGTGCAGCGCCCCGCGGGCCACTGTCGGTGGCACGCGGGGCGCGAGTGTGCGAGCCGGCGGCGATGCGGTCTTCATGGGTGAGAACACCAGGGGCCCTGTGTGGGGTGAGGTCAGGGCTGGCGGGTAAGGACGTGGCGTTCCCATTGGTCGTGCCATTCGGCGTGGGCGGGGGAGTCAGGGGAGGGGACAGTCCACAGGAGTGCGGGAAGTTCGGTCTCATGGACGCCCCATGAGGCATCGTCGCGTACCCCGCTCAAGGTGATCTGGCGGGAGGAGCCGACGATGACGCCGGCGATAGGCTACTCACCTGCGGCGTCAGCCGCGCCCTTCACAGCGAGCATCTCCGAGACCGGGCAGCCCCATGCCGCGCCCGGTTCGGCGGGGCCGTAGAGCGTGAACCCGCACGCCTGGAAGAACGCCTGCCGGTCAGCTGCGTCGGCGCCGTCCTGCGGCACCAGGGCCAGGAACGTGTCGCCGGCTTTCTGGGCCCGGCGGGCGATCTCGGTGAGAAGTGCCCGCCCGACCCCGCCGCGACGACCGGTAAGGGCGACGGCCATCGTTGAGATGAACGTCTGCTCGCCGGGATGCGCCTCCCGGCCTTCGTCGTGCCCGAAGTCGCAGTGGAGCTGGAACTCGGCGACCCCGACGACAGACCCGTGGAGCTCGGCCACGACGACGTCCAGGCCCTCGGGGTCGTAGAACCTGCCGTCTCCCAGATGATTCGAGTACAGCAGCTCCTCCACCACCGAGTAATCGGCTTGGACGATGTCACGGATGAGCGGCATGACCCAAGTGTTCCAGGGACCGTGGCCCGGAGGCACCGTCTACGGGCGCCGATGTCTACGAGCGCTTTGCCTGCTGGCCTATGGTGTCGACTCTGGCAGAGGTGCAGAGCATTACGCTCCTTCCATGTGGAGTGAGTCGAACAACTATGGCTTCGAGAACGAGCTGGACTACCTGCGGTCGATCAAGAAGGACGACAGCTATACGTTCACGTACCCGTTCAAGTACATCGCTAAGAACTACGGGAACGACAATTACGACATCGGCACAGCGGACATGGTGGTCCGGGTCCAGTGGAACGACGCGGAGGCCGGTTACACGGTGGCCTACGACGTCCCCGAGATGGACAAGATCGAGCCCGCTGAGGGGAACGGCGATGCAGCGAGCTTCTACGAGAGCGACGTTTACTGGAGGCTCGTGAGCGACCTCGACGGCATGGGGATCAGCTCCGAGCTTCGTGCAATCTAGGCACGGTTGGCTTGCCATCGCAGACGTCACCGGGGCCAGTTGAGAATGGAGCACCACGGCGATAGCACTGCGCTACACGTCGCCTGGTGGCGGCCGGACTCGCCCGGCACACGCTGCTCATCGCGTGCACGTTGGGGGACGTGGCGGCGGACTACTTAGGGTCGGTGTAGCCGTTCAGCCCCAGGGGGGTGGGAACCAGGGGACGACCGTCGTCGGGAGCGTCGGCTCGGAAGAGCCGGTAGTTCATGTCGTTGGCGGGGCGCAGAGTGACCTGGGTGCCCGCGCCCTGGCCGGAGTCCAGGGCACGCAGAGCCTCCCGGGCGTTGTCGGCGTGCAGCTGCGGGTGGAACAGGTGCACGAGTTCGATGTCGAGGGTGTGCCCGCCGACGGTGATCTCGAAGCCGGGGGGGACTGACCCGCACGTACTGGGGGCGGTCACCAAGGATGGCGCGAAGAGCCGGATGATCTTGGCCGGTGAGCGTGAAAGTGAGGGTTCGGGCGAAGGGATACGCCACGCAGCGACCCTCCACGACCAGCCGCGCGATCCGGACGTGGATGCGTTCCACGGCGGTATACGTCAGCGGCGTGGGGAAGAAGCTCTCGCAGTGCTGCTGCAGGACAGCCCAGTCCGACAGGTACAGCAGCAGGTGCTCGACCTCGCGCACATGGTCCGGAGTGCCGCTTGGCGCCAGTGTTCCGGCACCGGCGCTCGTGCCGTCGAGGCTGAGGTGGAACGCTCCACCGCGCAGAAGCCGCTCGTACAGCCGCATGATCTTCAGCGCCTCTGCGGGCTCGTGGCCTTCCAGATCGAAGGAGTACCTGAGCGTGCCGGCGGTGGTGTCGTCGAAGGGCAGCAGCATCTGCAGCCGAGCACTGTGGACGTCGGTATCGACCGAGGCGCCCACCCCCCCCGGAGCCGACATTGCTCAGCCGCCCGGTGTAGCGGGCGGCTGAGCCGCAGTCGGAGGCCAGGAAGGCCACCTCGACAGGGGTTCCGACGGGGGCGGATGTCGGGGGGGCTTCCAGAGCACCTCGACGTCGGTGACGGTCCGTGACAGCCACGAGGGCCCATCGATGGTCAGGCATTCCACTGCCTCAGAGGGCAGCCTGACATCTTCGGCGGTTCCGAATCCGAGCGTGCGGGTGATGGCCGCAGTGAGGTCGGCACTCATCGCCCCCGGTTCCTGGCCACACCCGCAGGGGTCGGCGTGGCCGTCAGTGGGGGCGTTTGCCGGTGAGTTTGTGCCAGCGGTCGTGGGCGGCGTTGAGTTCGCTCTGCGCGGCGTGGGGTCGGCGGTCTTGGCGTTGGCGGCTGGTGACTTCGGTGAGGTGGGCGCGGGCTTCGTCGTGGAGGCTGGTGTCTGCCCGTGCTCGGGCGAGCTCACCTTGTTTTTGGGTGATGAGTTTGTCCGTGCGGACGCGGTGGGAGCGTTCTTCGGCGACGGCGTTTTCCAGTTGCACGGCGAAGCGGCGCACGTCGTCCGCGTCGTGTTCGGCGTGCAGGTAGGACGTGTGGCAAGGGTCGCCGTCGGTCGGTGTGAGGTGGATAAAGTCCTGCTGCTGGGCGTGCTCGAGGTGGATCGCCAGTCCCTGCAGGGGTATCTCGCGGTCGTCTTTGATCACGGCGTGCTGGTGGAGAGTGAGGCCGCCGAGTTCGGCGACTTCCTGTCCCCGGCCTGGGTGCCGGAGGTGGTGGATTTCCTGCTCGATGCTGCGAACCACGGCGCGGTGCCGGCGGTCGGCGCGCTCGATCCCCGCGTGGGCTGCGTCGAGTTCCTTCTTCGCCTCGCGGGCCAGGTCGCGTGCCGGGCGGCGGGCCTTGTCGAGGTCGTTGCGGGCTGCGGCGTGCCGCGGGTGGAAAGCGTAGGCCCAGCCTCCGGGATAGCTGTAGAGGCGCCAGAGCGTGTAGGCGCCCCCGCCCACGGCGAGCAGGACTAACAGTCGGACGAACTCCCTCATCTTCCCTCCCGTTGCGATGTGCTGACTGCAGATGTAGCGCGTCGGGCTGCCCGGCACTGGCCGTTCTGGGGAAGAGCGCAGGTTCGCTTTGGCGTCGCCCGGTCCGGCGGCAAGGGGGGACTGTCAGTGCCTGCTGGTAGACCGGAGTTCCGGGGGTGCCCTACGGCGCCTTCCGGACAGGCTGGCAGGCCATCGCGCCACCGAAGGCAGTTCGGCGTCGCGATGGCCAGCGCGGATGCTTAGGCGTACCAGTAATTTCACTTTAGGTAGTCAATGAATTCCGCCAAATCGGTTGATCTACGGGCGAGTTGGCGAGCTTGTTGCCACACTTTGTGATGGTGGTGGGTGGTCCATCGCTGGCAGTTGGAGGGGGAATTCGTGTCGCAGGGTTCACAGCGCTACTACCGGGCCGGGCACTGGGTGGAGAAGTCCGGCGGTTCGCGAGGCCGTCGGTCGGTGAAGAAGCCTTTGTCGACGGCTGCGGTGGTGGGTCTACTGATCGTGGGGGCGTGGCTGGGGCTGTTCTCGCACGGATCGGCGGACGGCTCTACCCCGCACCCCGCACCGTCGGCGTCTGCGGGCCGGTAGCAGGCCGCAGCCCGACTCCGACCCGTCCGGGCGGATCGCTTTGGCGCACGGTGACGTACGCGCTGTTGGCATCAGGCTTTCGGACCTGGCCGGCGGCTGGTCCTGCTGGACTTCCACCACCGCGGGCGGGCGGCCTCCCGGGGCGGCGGTGGGACTGGGTCAGCGACGGGCGGGTCTGCCGGCGGCGGGGGTAGGGAGCGCAGCCGTTCCCAGGCGTCCTGCCAGGCGGTGGTCTCCTCGTGGGCCAGGCCGCATGCGGTCAGATACGCGCCGGTCGTCGCCCATCTGGCCGGGAGCGTCGCGCGGTTCAGGAGGGAACTGACGGTTCCGGGGGAGATGCCGGCCGCTTCGGCGACGTGGCGGACCTGCTGGCCGGCGACGGCCCGGACCTGGCCGAGACCGTCGAGGAAGTCCTGCGCGGTGGTGAAGTGCTGCGGGTCCGGCCACGGTGATGGCGCTCGCGGAGCCGGTTTGTGCGGGTGTGCGGGTCGGGGCTGGTGGGCTCGGTTGCGGGCCAGGACGAGTGAGCCGGCGGTGTTGCGATCGCGCTTGTGCGGCGCCGGACGGCCCTTGGCGGCCAGTTGCCGGCGCAGGTGCCGGTAGACGGTCTCCAGGTCGAGGTCGGGCGGCCCGTCGGCCACCCCTTGAGCCAGACAGTCCAGAAGCTCGCCGGTGAACGCGGTGTGGGTCTCGCCGGGCGGGGCGAGTGCGGTGACGTTCTCGCCGGCGGCGGCCAGCAGGTAGCTTCCGTCGATCTGCGCGGTGTCGATCAGGTCGCCGGTTCCGCTCATCAAGCCCAGCGCCCGGCCGCTGAAGCAGCAGTCCAGGATCAGCACGTAGCGCTGCGCGCGGCCTTCGGCCATGGCGTCGCGCAGCCACTGGTAGGAGATCCCGGTGTGACTGCGGCCGTGCTGCGAACCGGGGAGGCCGAGCAGCAATTCGCCGCGGCCGTCGATCAGCCCGTGGCCGCCGAAGTAAAACAACAGAGTGTCGGTGGCCTCCTGAGCCTGCTGCCAGAGCACGTCCGCCACCTCGTTGCCGTTGTGGGGTTCGGCCATGACGATGCAGTGCTCCGGAGGCAGCCCCCAAGCATCGGGTGATGCCAGTGCCGCCGCCAGGGCTGGCAGATTATTGGCCACCGAGGGCAGCGGTTCCAGGAAGGTGTAGTTGCTGACCCCAACCAGCACCGCCCGCGATGCCCCGGCGTCCGGCCGGCCGGTCACCCCTCCCGTCCCTCCCCGTCATCTCCGGTACCGGCAGTGGCCCCGCCGCCGCCATCTCCGCTCGTGGCCCGGTCAGAAGCGGCATCCTGTCGCTCGTTGCCCCTGTCCGCGTCATCGGCAGGGGCGATCTGGACGGCTTGCTGGAGGAGGACGGCGATCCGCGCTGCTTCCTCCGGGTTGCCGGACGGAACGGTCACCTCGACGTCGCCGCGGCGGATCGTCACCTGCGGGCTGTCCGCCCTCGTCTGACGCCATGTCATCAGCGACAGTATGAACGAGGCGGCCTGCCAGCCGTTGTCGGTGATCATCTGGACTGCCTCGACCCAACTGCCCATACCCCCCGGCCGGGTGGGCGCCTGTTTCAGCGACACCTCGGTTTGGCGCAGCGACGGCTCGCGGCGCAGCCAGTCGTGCAGAGAACGCAGATCGGCCTCGCGGCCCTCACCGACGACGACCTCCGTGATCAACTGTCCCCCTCACATTCGGACGCGACCTTCGCCCGGTCCCTACGGGCATCCTTCCGGCTGTCGGCCGCTGCTGCCAGGGCGCCTGCCGGTTTCGGGCACCGCATCCGCGTGGACGGGGCTGGCGCGCCGACGCGGAATCGTTCCAACCCAACTCCTGCGGTAGTCGAGGTGCACCTGGATCTTCGTCCGGTGGCAGCAAGAGGTCTGACGGCCTGTATGTCCTGCACGAAGGACTCGCCTCGTGTCAGCGGAGCGGGCGCTACTTCCGTGTGAGGCTCACGTCGTGTCCCGGTCCCGGTCCCGGACCTGGCCGGACAGCATCACGTCTCGACATCGCGACCGAGCTGTACCCGGAGCGCGGTGGGGCTGGACAGCTTGCCTTCGGCGTGTCGCTTGGAGTGGGTGTGGCGACGGGTGTAATCAGTCTGCGATGCCCGGGATTGTTTGTTCCGGGTGGATCGGGGGTGGTGCGATGGCAGATGGTGCGTACGAGGAACTGTTGCGGACGGGCCAGTTGGGGCCGGAATCGTTTGAGCTGCTGCTGCGTCTGGTGCACCAGGTCCGCCGCTCGTCGGGGTTTCCTCCCCCCGAGGGCTACGCGCAGTGGAACGATGACGCGGCATACGAAGTGATCACGGCGATGCTGACCCGCGAAGGTGCGGGACAGCACTTCGTGACCGGCTGTTTCGCCCAGGCTTTCGACCAGGCGTCGCTGGAGCGGTTGTTCCTGGCATCGATCAAGAACTTCCTCATCGACGAGGCGAAGAAGACCCCGCGGGGCAAGTTGCGGCGCCGTATCGCCCGGCTGATGAGCGAGGACGCGTCCTTCCACCAGGTACCGGGGCCTCCTCCGCGATGGGCGCTGAGCGAATATTCCGCAGACGCGATGTGGCAGGGCGATCTCGACGATCTCATCGCTGAGGCCTGGCGCGTACGCGGTGTGGGCATCACCCGCTGGAATCATTCCGGACCGACGCCCAAAGCAACCGTCCACGCCCTGGTAGCTGTTCTTGTCCAGGTTCTGCGGCACGCCCGCGGAGCGGTGAGAGAGGAGGACCTGGCCAAGGTCCTTCAGGACAGGTTCGCGCTGCTGGCACCGGCCCGCTTCGCCTCTTTGTACGCCGATGATGGGGCGTTTTCCGATCCGATAGCCGAGGCGGGCACGGCGACACAGGCCGACTCCGCAGGTGCAGGTGGGATCGCCAGTGATATCTGGCAGCAGCTGACCACGAACGAGCGTCTTGTGCTGCCCTACCTGGACGAAGACGCCCACCACGCCGCGCAGCTGCTCGAAGTCGGGCAGGAGCAGGCCGGGGCCGTACTGGCAGGTCTGAAGGAGAAACTCCGGCTTGCGCTGGTCGATGACGGCGAGCAGGCAGCGGTCATGCGGGCACTGCTCGAGCGGTGCGAGTCCTTCGAGTCGTACGAGTGACGTCGTCTGTATCAGGTAAGAAGAGAATGCGCTGATGGATCACAGCCGAGGAGAGGGGGCAGACAGATGAACCCTGCCCAGGGCAGTGCCGCCTACGAGCGGCTGGTGGCCGCTGCGGCCGGGCTGAAGGTGCCCGACGCCGTCCTGGCCGTCGCCACCGCACCGCCGCAGGATCCTGAACCCGGTCAGATCTGGCGTGCGGTGTGGGAGGGCATCGTTCAGCTGCTGGTGATCACAGCGGTCGACGACGACACAGTGCAGGCCATTCCGATCTCCCTAGAACGCTACGCCGACGAAAACACGCTGTTGCTGCCGGCCGAGGCGTCCACGCTGGAGCAGCCGCTGGCCCTGTGGTGGGGGTTGAGGCAGGCCTTGCCCTGGCACGTCCTGGACCGCCAGGTGAGCCGGCTCCTGGTGCCGCTGGCCGCCTCAACGCCCCCGAACGTTCCGCATGGTCTGCCCCCCGGGACGCGATGGGGGAGAGCTGAGCCATCTCCGGCCGCCGCGGTGGCGGAGTACCGGGGGGTCCTGGCCGACCGGCTGGCCATGTTGAGGACCGCAGGATGGGCGCCGGAAGGATCCGGCGCTCTGCCCGATCTGCTGCAGCAGCACAAAATCACCACCCGAGCACTGGCGTCTGAGCTGGATTTGGAGCCCGCACAAGCCCTGCTGATGCGGCGAGGCCAATCCCCCCTCACCCGCGACCAGGCGGACAAACTCGCTGTACTCCTCGGCCTGGACACGGACGAAGTTCTCAAGGCCGGTCCCGCGCCGCCACCAGCTGTGGTCCGCGAGCTGAACCGGCCCCGGCGCCGCGGGCAGGTGCGTGCCCTTGCCGTGTACCACCGCGAAAGCGAGGGTCTGGCCCGGCGCCGCGCTGCCTACGGCGTTTTCGCGCTGGCCGCGCGCCAGGAGGACCCTGCCCGCGCCGACTGGACGGCGCGGGCCGACCGCTACTTCGAACTGCATCTGGGATGACGGGAGACCGGCTGTGGTCAACTACGTGCTTGCGGCCGCTGCCCGCGCCCAGGCCACTGCGATGCTGGCGGAGCTGGAGACATCCAAACCAAATGCCTGCCGAACCCTGGCCCGAGGCGGCCTGGCCGAATTGCAGACCTGGCCGGAGCTGATCGTCCGGCAGGTTACCGAGGCCCAGACCGGCGCCCGCTGCAGCGTCGCCGGCGCCTACGACATCGGCCCGCCTCCCCGCATCAGCGTTGCCGAGTCTGCAAGCCGAGCTCGCCGGGACTTCACCGCTCTGCACGAGTTGGGTCACCACCTGCAGAAGAACAGTCTCGACCTCATGGACGCCTTCGACCGGGAGCCCGACGGTGGCCTCCAGCTGGAGGATGCCGCATGTGATGCGTTCGCGGCGGAGATCCTGCTTCCCGCGACACTGGTGAACCGCCATCTGACCGCCTCCGGACCTACCGCCGGCGACGTCGTGGAGCTGTGGCGGGCCGGCGGAGCCTCGCGTATGGCAGTGTGCGTCCGAGCAGCTCAGCACCTGCCCGCCCCCGGCCACGTCATCCTGCTGGGCGACGACGGCTGCACCGCGTTCGCGGCCTCCAGCGGCCTGCCACCGCTGAAGCGCGGCAGCTTCCAAGGTGACATCCCCGTGATCGACCGGGCCCGCGCCTCCGGCGGACACGCGCGCGGGCGCACCCGCCTCCACTACCGCGACAGCATCCAGGGCCAGGAACTGTACGCCCAGACCGCAAGGATGGGCGGCTACCTCGTCGTCGTCCTCGTCACCGACCTGGCCCCCTGGCTTGCCTTCGCGCCTTCATCGGCAGACACCGGTCCCCAGGCGAGTGAGTACATCTGCGAACACTGCGGCCACGAATACCGGTCCTTCGAGCGCTCCTGCACCTCCTGCCGCATCCCCCCGTGCCCGGAGTGCGGACGCTGCGGATGCGCCCCGAAAGTCGCCGAGCGCCTGTGCCAGGGCTGCTTCATCGTCCATCCACCCGCGATGTTCACGTCCGGCAGCGACCGTTGCCGCGAATGCTCCTGACGCCTGCCGGTCCCCATCCGTACCGGCGAGTTACGTCGTCTGTTCCCGGCGAGGCACCCGCACCGGATGCCCACCCGACACCGGGACCACCGCACCACGGTCGGCAGAACAGCGAGACATAACCCGATGCTCAGCACAAAATCAGCCTTCAGCAGGTTCGACGAGAATCTCAACCTCGACATCAAGGAGCGCCTGAGCGCCCAGAACCGGCACGTGAAGATCACGGACCGGCTCACCGCGCTCGGCCTGGCAGCCAGCACGTTCCTGCAGGGCAGCTTCGCCCGCAAGACCATGCTCAAGCCGTTGAAGGACGTCGACATGGTCATCGTGATGCACACGGACCTGCAGGCCGACCTCCGCCGCCCTGGCGGCCCAGCTCACGCGATGTCCCTGATCCAGGAAGCCGTGTCCGAGCTGTTCCCAACGGCCGAGTTCGACGTCGACGACAAACCCGCCCACGCCCTGCAGGTGACCTTCACCGACCTCGGTTTCACCTTCGACCTGGTACCCGCCCTCGCCGACCCCGATCCCGACAGCGAGATCGTGCACATCGCCGACCGCGAGAACGACACCTGGGAGTGGTCCAACACCCGCACCCTCAACCGCGTCATCAGCGCCCGCAACCAGGCCACCGGCGGCCGTTTCGTCCACCAGGTGCGCATGCTGAAGTCGTACAAGAAGGACCACCCGGTGCTCGACGACACCTGCGGGCTGCTGTGGGAGGCGTTCGCCCACGATGCCGTCACCGCCCAGGTCGAGGACGCCCGTGCCCTTGCCGACACCCTCGCTTACGCCGCCCAGGCGGTCCTCGGCCCGGTCTACGACCCCACCGGCATCGACGACCTCACCGTGGACTGGACCGGCATCGAGCGCTCCTCCTACGCCGCCGTCCTGTCGACCGCGGCCCGCCGCGCGGCTGAGGCCCGCCGCCTGGAACAGGACGGCGACCACCCGGCCGCGATCGAGATATGGCACGCGCTGATCGGCGACCCGTTCCCACAGGCCGAGGCCCAGTCCGCTGCCGACGCCCTGCGAGCCCTGGCCGCAGGCAGCATCACGTCCGCCGGCCGCGCCGTGTCCTCCCGCCGCGCCCAGCAGCCCGCACGCCCCGCGCGGTCATGGCGTACCCGCTGAGCCGCGCGCTCGCCGACCCGGCAGCAGCAGCCCGGCACCTGCTGTCCTCCGAAGACATCTTCGGGGTGCAGCAGGCGTCGGGCCGCGCCGGGCCCGGCGGCGCAGCCATCCTCGAACTCACCCTGCACCCCCTGCCCGCGCTGCACCACGACGGATACCCGGACGAACGCGTACGCCTGATCGTCCGGGCCGACCTGACCGTGCACGCCTTCCCGCTTGCCAGCGCCGGACGCCGCTTCAAGCACCGCAACCCCGCACCCGTCCGCGACCTGTGCCTGCAGTATCCACACGACGACCCCGCGCTGCGCTGGATCCCCGACGACGGCCTGGAGGCGCTGATCACCCTCGTGCACCGGCACCTGATGTACGAGGAGGCCTGGCGCCGGACCGGCGTATGGCCGGCCGAGGACGCCCCGCACGGTGAGCCTCCCGGCGACGCACATCCCGTCCGCTCCCTCGCCCTGCAGCACGAAGCACGGCGGTGGGCCCGGTGATCAACGCCCCCGCCTCCCACCCGACGATCCTCAGCATGGCAGCCAGCCACACCAGCACCACCGCGACGGCCACCAACAACTCACTGACCACCATCCTGCTGCTGGTCCTCGGCTCATCCGTCGTCGCCGGCGCCCTCGGCCACATCCTTACCGGCCTTCGTGCCGGAGCGGCAGCCCGCCGCGACCACTACGCCACCGCCGTACGACTCCTGGTCGCACGCATCGAATACCCCTACCGCATCCGCCGCCGCACAAGCGACAGCCCGGAAGTACTCGCCGCCCTCGCCTCAGCAGGCCACGACCTCCAAGAACGCCTCGCCGAGACCCGCGCATGGATCACTGCGGAGAGCCGACCCCTCGGGGAGCTCTTCGATCACTGCCTCTCCACGATCAACACCCCGGTCGCCACAGCCTGCTGTGACGCCTGGGCAGCGCCACCCATCACCGCCGCCGGCCAGATGAACCTCGGCGGGTTCGGCCCCGGCAGCCAGTCCGCCACCATCGCCTCGATGGAACACGCGATCAGCTACCGCTTCGGGATCCGCCGTCTGCTACCCACGGCCATCGTTAGCTATCGGCTTCGCCGCCGCGGTTACCTGCCCTGACTCATCAACGGCAAGGGACACAGCACTCGCCCTGGACCTGAGGCGCCCCCCGATATGGCTACTGAAGAGTTACGTCGTCTGTCCCGGATGAAGCGCCGTACAGGCGCCGCACGGGATCCCGGCGCCGGCTCCGGGCACCGCCGCTTCATGCCGGCAAGAGCAGCGAGTACGAAAATGGCAATCCAGATTACAGCCGTCCGAATCTCCGGCGAGATCGCGCACGAGCACATCGTCCATCTGTGGTGGACCAATCCGGCCGACGGGAAGACGGGCAGCAACACCCGGGCCCAGATCGTCAACTGGATCGAAACCGAGAACGGCAAGGCATACACCGACGACGCTCGGGGCCACCGGGCCGACGTCTTGGTGGTGACCCCGGCTCATGGTGAGAAGTACCTCCGCACCCGCTCGGACGGTGTCTGGAACGACAACCTGCTGGCGCTTCCCCGACGCTGAGGTACGGCTGCGGGAGACGGTGAGATGGCCTTGCACAAGTTCTGTGCAGGGCCATCGGCTTGCTCTACGCCCATTCGACGCCAAGCTCAGCGAGCGTTGCCCGCTGCTCCGCAGTGAGCTTGTCGCGGCGGCTTTTGGCGTTGGAGATCCACACCCCCAGTTTGACGATCACCGATTCCGTCTCGCCGTCGGCCGTGATCGTCTCGCTGTGGCCGCGGGGTACCGGCCGGTCGATGCCTTCCCGCTCCACCCACTGCGCCAGGGCTGCCAGGCCCCGCTGGAAGGCCTGCGACGCCTTGCCCGCTTCCTTCGGCGCACCCCCGGTCGCCGAGGCGGGAGACGGGGCCGCAGCGGCGTACATGCCCAGCGCGATCAACCGCTCCTGCTGCTCGGTGGACAGCTGCTTCCAGGTGGCGGGTTCTTGTTGCCGACATCGCCATTTGCCGATGTCGTCGCCGTCCCAGATGACGCCGGGTGCGAGGTAGGGCAGGCTGCCTTCGTCTTCGACGATGTCGGCGAGGACGCGGTATTGGCGCTGCCAGTCCAGGGGCCAGGGGCAGTTCCAGTCCGGGTCGATCGCCGCGAGCTGCTTCGCGCGCTCGGTCGCCCGCTCCGGGTCCTTGCCGAGGCCGCCCTTGCGGCGGAGGTTGGCGATGTGCTGCCCGATGGGCACCATTGCCTCGCCCTTGCCCCACACCGCGTCCTGCCGGGGCGCGAGGTGCCCGGTTGCCCGCCGATAGGAGCGGAAGGCGGACAGCTTGGCCTCCCACGCCTCCTGGCCCGGCTCCCAGACCATGCCGGCCTCCGGCGCGTCCAGCAGTTCCTTGCGCCGGTCCTCCAGCTCCCCGGCCCGCAGGGCCTTGCGCTGTTGGTGCACCCACCTGCCCAGCGGGAAGTCCTTGGTGACTCCGACCTTGGTCTCGGTGTCGTACGGGACGGCGTACAGGCCGGTGATCTCGTTCTCCGCCCGCCAGCGGATGAGGGCCTGGTAGCCCTCCAGCCACACCAGCGATTCGGGCCGGTAGACCCGGGTCCGCAGGAACGCCGCGATCGTGGCCGCGTCCCTGGGGGAGGAGAAGTGCAGCAGCGCGGATTCGGCGGCGGCCTGCGTGTCGTCCTGCTCCTGGTCCTCGCCGCCGTCGCCCTCCCCGCCGGCCCCGGTGATCCGGCCGTCTTCGTCGCGGTGCACGTGGACGGTGCGCCGGCCGCTGGTGAGGGCGCGGGAGGCGAGCTGCTCCACCAGGCGCTCGTCATGCGAGCGGAGCCCCTGGAGCACCGCCACGAGCGGGCGGAAGCTGGCGGAGGCGACAATGTCGTTCGGGTCCTCCCCGGCCTCGAGGAAGCACGGCACGATGATCCTGGCCGTCTTCGTGCTGCCGTCGCGGTTGAGGCGAAGCGCCCGACCGATGTTCTGCACGATCTCCACCTGCGAGCCGCGGGTGTCGGCGAAGACGATCGCTTCCACGCCCCGCTCGCCCGTGATGTCGACGCCTTCCCCGAGGACGCGAACGCTTGCCAGGAACGCGCGGTGGACGCGCCGGCTGTGGGCGTCGATGCCGCCTGCGAACTGCCGCAGCACCTCGCGGCGTTCGGACACGAGGTGGTCGCCGCACAGCCATGCGGACCACACGCGGTCCGCCGGGACGTGGCGGCCGGGCTCCAGGTCGTACAGTTCCGCGCCGATCGACGACGCGGGCAGCTTCTTGACCTTCTTGTCGGTCTCCGCCAACTCCTCATCCGTCATGTCGGTGGCGTACAGCTCCGCGGCCGTCTCCGGGAGCTTCTCCGCGAACGCGCGGGCCTCCTCCACCCGCTGGTGGAACGTCATGACGGTGCGCAGGTTGTGCGCGGCCGCGTGCTCCAGCAGCGCGGTCTGCAGCAGCGCCAGGCGCCGGCCCCGCAGCGACTCCTCCGACAGCCCCAGGATCGGCGAGGGGTCGCGGATCTCCAGCACGTCGATCTCGAACCCCGCAAGGACGCCTTTCTCGATCGCCTCCGAGAGCCCCAGCTCAGCGCCGGGAAGCCAGGCCCCGAAGGTTCCCTCCGGGTCATCCGACATCGAAGCCAGCACCGGCTCCTGGTCGTCCGTGCCCTCCCGCTTCCGCGCCGCGGCCAGGATGCGCGGCGTCGCGGTGAGGTAGAGCCGGAAGTCCGCCGGGATGCGGGCGTTGTCGTGGATCGCCGCCCACGGCCGCCCAAGATCACCCGCCGTACCGTGGGCCTCGTCCGTTTTACCGATCACTGCAGAATCCGTATCGCCTCTGACGTGTGGGCATACGTCGCGTAAGTGTTGGCGATGTCAGGGCGGTTGAGGATCTCCTGACGAAGGGCCTCCTGCTCGTACACGAGTCCAGGGCCGATGGTTGCCGGAGACGGGCGTACGGCGGACCGGCCGGGGTGTCAGTGCCTGCTCGTAAGCTGGCGGGCGTGCCGATGACGACTGATGCCTCTTCTCCGTACTCCACTGGTGGGGGCGGTGTCTGGATCGAACATCGTTACGCAGCGACGCTGGCTGCCGCCCTGCTGACCGAGGATCCGATTAGCGAACTCGGTGACGATGTCGTCCCGCATTCTGTGCGTCTGCAGGCCAGCTACATCAGCCCGATCGACGACGTTGTGGTGGAGGGCCGCACCCGTGACGGCCTTGTACGACGGGTGTCGATCGGGGTACGCCGGGATCCTGACTTGACCACGAGCGATGAGAAGTCGGTCCCGCTGGTGCGGTCTTTCCTGCGGGTGGTTACCAGATGCTGGGATGAGGTGGCGGCCGGGCGCTGGCGGGTGGCGCTCGCGGTCGGTATCTCCAGTACGGCCGTGCAGCAGACCGACGCGCTGGCTCGGATCGCACGGTCCGTGTCCTCTGCTGCCGAATTCCGCACTGCTGTGGAGCGTCCCGGGGTGGCCAAGATCGCGGTGCGGAAGCGTCTCAAGCATCTGGATGCCCTGGTCGTTGAGGCGGTCAAGGACCAGGACGATTTGTCGCAGGTCGATGCCGAGGAGTTGACGTGGCGCTGGCTGATGGCGTTGCGGGTACGGCAGATGCGATTGGAGGGTGTGGACGAGTCCGACCGGAGCACGGCCGTCTCCGCGCTGCGGCGCATCGTGGCTGATGAAGCGACGACGGTAGCTGACGACGTCTTCGCTCGCCTTGCGGAGCGCTCCGGTGCCTGGGCTTCGTCCGCCGCGGACCTGGACCAGACGATGGTGCGCCGCGAACTCAGCGGTTTCCCACTGGGACGGACTCCTTCTTACCGGCAGGCCTGGTCGATGCTGGACGGCATAGCGGATCGCCTCCGGGAGGGGACCCGCCCGGATTTGCGGGCCGGTGAAGTGCGGCTGGAACTGGACCGGACCGAGGAGCGGGCACGGCTCGCCGACTTGATGGACCAGGCCGGCCGGGCGGGCTCGGGCCTGGTGGTGACGGGGGAACCCGACGTTGGGAAGTCCGCTCTGGCGATCCGAACCGCACAGCAGCTCATTGAACATGGCGCGGTTGTGGCCTGTCTGAGCCTGCGTGATCTTCCCGAATCGGTAGTGCAGGTCGAACACCTCTTGGGCGGGCGCCCGTTGACGGATGTGTTCGCGGCGGGAGAGATCCGGGCGGTTCGCTTGCTAATGATCGACGGTGCAGAAGCTGTCCTGGAGGGCCGCCGTGATCTGCTGAGGGACGTCGCCACTGCTGCTTTCAGGGCCGGGCTCGGGGTGGTTGCCGTGACCCGCAGTGACGGGGCCACGCGGGTGCGCGAGGTTGTGCAGTCCGCTGCAACGCAGGCGGACCGTCCCGAAACGGTGGTCCAGCACGTGGTATCACGGCTCACTCTCGACGAGCGTCGCCAGCTCGTTGAGACCTTTCACACCTTGATCCGCTTCAGCGCCGACACGCGAGCCGAGTGGCTGGTCGGTCGGCCGGGCCTGGTCGATGTCCTGCTGCGAGCCGGCACCGTCACTGAGACCAGCACGCTGCTGTCCGAAGCCGATGTGTTCGTTGCCGTCTGGAACGGACTCGTCCGAAACGGCGAGGAGTACCTTCCCGGAGGCGCGTCGCCGGACGAGCGGGAACAGGCCGTCCTCGCCGTTGCTCGCCGCGCGCTCAAGCTGCCGGACAGCCCACCCGCCGCCGGTGCGTCACTGCCGCGACTGCGATCCGACGCGGTCCTGCGCCTCCCGGCCAACCCCGCGTTCGCCGCAGGCGACGAGTTCGCCACCGACCTCATGCGCGACTTCGCCTTGTGTCGTCTGTTCTTCAGCGAAGGATGGGAGCCCTTGAGGAAGGCCGGAGCGCCTCGCTGGGCGATCCGCGCGGTACGACTCGCCTGCCAGGCGAAGCTGCTTGCCGGGGACCGAGCAGTCGCCTGGCGCGAACTGCGGAACGAATTCCGGCAGCTCGGTGAGGACGGGGGAGAGCGGTGGACGGAAGTCCCGATGGAAGCACTCCTCACCCTCGGCAACGCCCAGACCGCGATCGAAAACGTCTGGGACGACCTGGCCGCCGATGACCATCGCGGGCTCAAAACTCTGCTGCGCCTCGCCGACCTGCGCTACGTCACTAGCACCGTCGCAGACCCGTTCACCCTTGCACCGGTGGTCGCCCTGACCTACTGCACCGACCGTGACTTGGGACAGAACGACGCTTACCCCCGGGGGATGGGCAAGACTATCCGCGAACTCGTGCTGGCGTGGCTGCGCGGCTCGGCCCGCGACACCCAGGGCCCTGACCCACTGCGTCAGCAGGTCCGCGACCGCGTCCTCGCCGCGCACCCGGAACGCTACGACGACTTTGCGGTTGAGGCACTCGCCACTCTGGGGCCCGACACCGACGAAGCCAGCGAGCAGTGGCTGCGGAACACAGCCGCCAAGGCCCCAAGCCACCTGGCAGCCGCCGTGGAGTCGCTCGGTGCCGTCTTCATGGCCCGGACCCATCCGCGACTGCTGCTGGACCTCACCGAGGCCTACTACATTTACCAGCCCAAGCGAAGCCGCTGGGGCGGCGGAGGACTGCACGACGAGGGGATCCGCAGCCACCGCCACACCGGCTTCGGCCCGCCCTTCGCGGCCTGGCACTTCGGACCGTTCTACTGGCTTCTGCACAGTCTGCCCGGCGACGCCCTCGACATGATCAACCGGATGTTGGACCACGCAGCGGCACGCCGTGTCCGCACGCTCCACCAGCTCAGCGCGAACCTCGACGAGCTGGATGCTGCCCCGCTCGAGGGAATCAGCCTCGACATCCCCGGTATCGGGCCTCGCCACTTCGTCGGCGACAGCCATGTGTGGGCCTGGTACCGCGGTTCGACCGTCGGCCCCTACCCGTGCATGAGCGCCTTGATGGCGGTCGAGCGGCTTGCCGACAGTCTTATCGCGGCGGGTATGCCCTACGAGAGGGTCGTGCGTCTGCTGCTGCGCGGCTGCAACAATCTCGCTATGACTGGCCTGGTCGTCGGCCTACTCGTCCGTCGTCTCGAAGACGCCGGGGATCTGCTGGATGTCTGGCTCACTTCGCCGGCAGTGTGGGGCCTCGAGACCTCGAGGACGACTACCGAGGGCCACTTCCATGTGCGGGGATCGACGCTGGACGATGTGGCCGGTGCCGGCCGGCGCACGACGCCCCCGCGCGAAGTTGCCGCTGATCTGACCCAGCGTGCCATGGTCGCAGGAGATCAGGCACGGCTGGACGCTTTGGCCGAGATCGCCGACCGGCTGGTTGCCACCGCGCGAGCCGAAGCCGGCGAGGACTCCGACGGGCAACTCACCAGGGTCCAGGGGTGGGCATCACTGCTGCGGTCCGAAAACCATCCCGCCTACCGGACCAACGACATGGTCGTCCTGCAGTACACGCCTCCCGCGGAAGTCGCCGAGCAATTCGCTCCGTTCGCCGCCCAGGTCGCAGCCGGCAGTGAAGCGCTGCGCCTGCAGCACACCTACGGCGACTACGACAACCGGCCCGAAGGGTGGCAGGCCGATGCGCTTCTCGCTGATCTTGCGCTCGCGCGGAAGGTCGCCGCCGATCCACCGTTGTTCGGCACGCTGCACCCGCAGGACGCTCCGACGGCCGTCGCGGCCGCCGCCGTCATCAGCCACGCACGCGGGCTCGCGGTCGTCCCCGACGACGACCTGCGCTGGGCCGCCGACAGGCTCCTCACCACCCCTACGACCGCGCCCCCTGGCAGTAGGGATGACGACAGCTGGGTGTATCCGATGGCTGCCTCCGGCTCAGCCGCCCGCGCCCTCCCCTCCCTCCTCCTTGCCCAGTTCGACCACCTCGGCATCGCCCAGGACCGCATCAAACAGAACACCATCGGCCTGGCCGCGTTGCCAGACGGCATCCGCACCCTTTTCGCCGCTGGCTGCGCCCCCGTGTGGGAGTCCCCCTGCAAAGAAGAAGCGGACAAGGACACGGATACGCCTTGCCGGCGCCACCAGCCCCTGTGGGCCGCCGTCCAAGCAGGCCTCGGAGGCTGCCGCCTCGGCCCCTGGCGGTCAGGAAACCGTCAGCCGGAGTTCCTGCCGCCCCCCTACCCCGACACCCTGCCCGCAGTCCCGGCTACCGACCTGCTCGTGAACCGGCTTGCCATGCCGATCGCCTGCACAGCCGCCGCCCGAAACACCACCTGCCTGGCCGAACAGGCCACCCTCCTCCTTCCGACCCTGATGGACGCGCACCGCAGCGGCGCCGACCACTGGATGACCGAGGGCTACGCCGGATACGACAGCCCCGAGCGCGAACTCGTCGTCCGCGCCCTCATCACCCTCGCCGCCGCAGGCAGCACCGAACCCCTCACTACGCACTTGCGGACGTTCGCCGACAACGCCAACGCCCTGCAACAGCTACTGCACGACGCCGCTACCCTCTTTACCTACGACGCCCGACTGCGCGCACTTCTCCCAACCGTGTGGCCGCTGATCCTCACCACCACGCTCGATGCTCTCGACGCAGGCGCCACCCTGCGAGCGGACAACAGCCGCTGGGCTGAGTACGCCATCGCCGCGCTGCTGCCCACCCCACAACTGCGCACCGCCGACCTCGACCCCGACGACACCCTCAACCGGGCGAACCGCGATTGGCTCACACCCAGCGCTCTCGGCGACGCGACCGAACGATGGCTCGACCGAGCCCGCGGCGAGGCCAAAGCTGCCGACGCGCTGGCACGATTCGCCCGCACCACCCACTCCACCTGGCAGCACGCCACGGGCCTGTCCTGGCTGGAACACGTGATCGACGGCCGCTACGACGCCTTCGCCAACCACTGCTGGTATGTCACCCGCTGGCTCACCGACCTCCGCGAAACCGGGCTCCTCGACGCTGCTGCTCTGAGCGGATGGCGCCGCCTCGTCGACGGCCTCGCCGCCGCTGGCGACCGAGGGGCTGTCGAGCTCCAACGCATCGACGAGTAAAGCCGACCAGCTCCCAGCGGCCACTCTCACACTGCGTTTCCGGCCTGCCCGGGCGACATCTCGCCCGCTGCGCCACCGTCTATACCGAGGAGGGCCTGCAACGGGACGTTCACAGCCCTCGCATGCTTCTCGGACAGGACTTTCTGGTGCCGCTCACCTGCTCAAGGTTTCGACGAAGGATGGAGTTCTCATGGCCGCTCCTACCGCAGCGCCCGGTGTTTCTGGTGGGGCGTTGTCGCCGTTGGGGCAGCGGTTGCGTGTCTTGCTGAGTTCCGAGCATGTCGTCGGCGATCTGCGGCGTTACTTCGGCATAGGCATGCCACCCGGTGAGGCGCCGTTTACCGGGAGCCGGTTCGAGCACCTGGCGGGTAGGGGAGACCGTCCGGAGGTCGCTGACCGGATCACGGCGGAGGACCTGGTCGCGGTGCAGACCTTGTCGGTGACCGTTCCGGCGTCTGTCACGCTGGACATTCTTGAGGGCCCT
The DNA here is from genome assembly GCF_044744625.1 of Streptomyces sp. NPDC087270. Lineage (NCBI taxonomy): Bacteria > Bacillati > Actinomycetota > Actinomycetes > Kitasatosporales > Streptomycetaceae > Streptomyces > Streptomyces sp. NPDC087270. Next base: position 9,285 of record NZ_JBIUYR010000029.1, on the reverse strand, counting down.
CTCGGCGTGCGGCTGGCCGGTCTGCTGCACGCCATTCCCAGGGACATCGACATGGTTGATGCGGACGCGCTCGTCGTGGCCGACGGCTCGCCGGCGGACCAGGCCTGGAATCTGCTCTGCGAGCAGTATGGGGTCAACTGGGTCATCGCGGGGAAGGTCCTGGCCCGCAAGCGTCCCCGACTGCTCCCGGTCTACGACCGAATCGTCCGCTGTGCCGTTGGTCGACCGCCGTCATTTTGGCTCGCTCTCCATGCCGCGCTGCGCGAGGACGACGCCGCGTTGCACCGCCAGCTGCTGGAGCTGAGGCAGGTAGCGGGGGTGCCGGAGACGGTGAGTGCGCTGCGGGTGTGCGACGTGGCGGTGTGGATGAACCACCGGGCCGTCGGCCACGCCTGCCCCTGATGACGCCTGCCGCCAGCGCGGCCTGAGGGGGCGTTGCTGCACTGACGCACGCTTTTCCCGCCCACCGGCCGCCCCGGCACGCCACCGGTCGCCATCGTCTTCACCGGAGCCGGCCGCATCGCGCGGCCACCCGCATCCACACCGGGCCCGGCAGCGTGCCGCTGCTGGTCGCCGCCCTGGACGACCTCACCACACACGGCCCCCAGGGGCCGGTCTGGCACCGCGCCGGCGGCCACATGCCGCTACGCGGCATCATCCAGGCACTGGACGACACCCGGGACTGACTCTCACCGCGGGGACAGCGGATCTCTCACCGAAGGACAGCAGAGCCCGCACAACGACTGTGCCGCCCTGATGTCAGCCACCGGGCCGGTTGTGCCACCTCGTGTCAGGGGGGCGGGCACAGCCGCGCACAAAGGCCGGGCCGGGGCTCCCTGCTCAGAGTCCCGGCCCGGCCGGTTGCTGCTGCGAGTGGTGGTCAGCGGGCGGGGCGGCGGACACCCCAGACGTAGGCGAGGTCGTCCAGCAGGACGTCCTCCAGCTCGCCCTCCCACAGCCTGTACAGCAGCAGCCGCGCGGTCTCCATCCATTCGCAGACCACCAGCGTCTCGGGTTGGCCGACCAGGGCGTAGCGGCCGTGTGCGGCGGGGGCGCTGCCGGGGCCGTAGGCGTGCAGAAGTTCGGCCAGGCGCTCGCGGTGCTTGTCTGCGAACGCCTCCGGGCGCCGCACGTCGCCGTAGTCAAGGACTTGTTTCCAGAGTCCGCTGCGTTGGTGGTACGGCGTGTGACACCCTGACTCGGTGAAGGTCGATACCACGGCTAAAGAGCTGCTTTTCTCTACCGTTCGCATTGTCAACCAGGGCCACAGGGGAACCAGTGTGGGCACGGGGTTCCTGATGACCAAACAGGTAGACGAAAATCGCCATGCGCCCCTCCTGGTCACCAACAAGCACGTTCTGGAAGGTGCCGTTCGGCTCACCATCGGAGCGATAGCGAAGGACCCCCTGACTGGAGATCCCAGGCTTGGCCAGGCCGAGAACTTCGTGCTGGTCAACCCCCAATGGGTGGGTCACCCTGACCCCGATGTCGACGTTGCAGTCATGGGCATGGTGCCTCTGTTCCAAGCTTCCGAACGACTCTTCTTCAAGTCCATCCCGACTACTCTGATGCCCTCCAGTAGCGATGACCTCTTCTTCGATGCCATCGAAGAGATCACCTTCATCGGGTACCCCAACGGCCAGCAGGATCCAGCCCATCTCACACCGATCGTTAGGCGCGGTACTACGGTGACTCCGCTGGAGCTGCCCTTCGCGGGGAAACCAAGTTTTCTCGTGGACGGATCAGTCTTCGGCGGCAGCAGCGGCAGTCCCGTGTTCCTACTCAACGAAGGCGTTTTCCGGACCGGCCCCTTATCCACTCAGATCGGCAACCGGACCGTCCTGATCGGCGTCGTGGCGGCAACACTGGTGCGCAACCAGGACCACCCAATTGTCGTCGGCCATGGACCGCACATCAAGATCGCCCAGGAACTCAATCTGGGCGTGGTCTATAGCTGGCATGCGATCGAGCAAACCATTGACGCAGCCTTGGGAGGCACAGTCACCGCCATCACAGGAGAAGACCTCGCTGCCGCCACCGAGTAGTCCCGGTTGCTCCCGGCATAGCATCGGTATACGGGGTGATTGGCGGGCACTGACGTGGTGCTCTATGTACGCGGCGTCATCGCCATAGGCGCCAGGGCGGAGGAAGTAGTGTCCTCACCGCGGCGTGGTGCGTTGGGCGGGGCGGCGAATGAGGCCGGTGCCGAGCATAGGGCGGGTGTGGCGGCCCTGGTCGTGGTGTACGGGCTTTTGGGGGAGCAGGTGCCGTGGCTGTCTTCTGCGGCTGTCCCGGTAGCCCTGCAGATGGAAGCCGACGTACATGTGGATGACGTGGTTGTGAGCCTGGATGACGGCTCCCGCGTTTTCATGCAGGCAAAGCTCGATGGGCGCTCGGATGCGGTGGGGGACACGGTGGGCCAGTGGTGTGCGTCGATCAAGGCGGGAGAGTGCACGCAGCGGGATGAGCTGCTGCTCATGGTCGCCACCGCGCCGCCGAACCTTCAGCAGTTGGCCGAGGCGCTGAATATGCGGCGCCGGGGTGCGTCACTGACGCCGGATGCCCGGTCCGCGTTGGACGTGCTGGTGCAGCGGGCCGAGAAGCGCGGGCTGGACGCCGTGGCGGTGGCGCGTCTGCTGGACGCGGCCAAGGTGTGCATTGTGGACGCGCGTGAGGGCGGGCCGCAGGAAGCCACGGGGGCGGCATGCCTGAACGCCGCAGTGGTGAAACCGGGCCATGGGATGGCTGCCTTCCGCGCGCTGCGGGCGGCGGCCCATGCGCTGGCCGCGGCTCGGGCACCGTCTGACGCGGCGGTGTGGCAGGGGTGGCTGCGGGAGGCGCGCCTGCCCCTGGTGGCGGATGCCGACGGCGCACTGGCAGCCCGTATGCAGGCTCAGGAGGAGGCGGTCGCCGCGTACCGGGAGGAGTTGGCCCGCGGGTGCGACGTCCTGCCTTTGGCTGATCTGGGCTTGGGGCTGACGTCGCTGGACGTGCCGGGACTGACCGGCAGCTTGCGCGTCAGCGCCCTCAGCGGGCGGGAGGACGATGGCCGGCATTCGGGCCGGGACCTGCTTACTGACATCATGCGGCGCCAGGGCAGGCTCTTCCTGGTCGGCCGACCCGGATCTGGAAAGACGGTGGCATCGCGTCTGATCGCCGCTCAGTGGGCGAGGACCGCCCACGCCCCTGTACCGGTGTGGCTGCGGCTGAAGGACCTGGCGCCGCTCCTGCCCGCCGTGGGCCCTTACCGTGTGCAAGTCGCCGACGTTGTCCGTGCGGCGGTGGGCCCGAACCAGCCGTCGCTGGCAGCAGGCCTTGCCCGGCGCATCGAACACGGCGAGGCCCTGCTGATCCTGGATGCCCTGGACGAAGTACTCCAGCGACGGGACGCCGTGGTGGAAGCGGTGACCCATCTGATCGGTCACCTGCCGCCCGGCCTCGACGTGCTGGTCACCTCGAGGCACTCATCGGCACGGGCAGCAGATGCTCTGCACCTGCCCACGTCCGAGTTGATCGACCCACACCGTCTTACGGACACGCTGGACCATCTGCTGCTCACCACCGCAAATCGCTTCGCCGGTGGCGAGGACAAGGACACGTGGATCGCTGATCGGCGGCAGCGGGTCAAGCAGTCCCAGGCCGCAGAGCCGGACCTGTGGAGAGTCCCGCTCATGGCCACGCTCATGGTCCTGCTCATAGCCCAGCACCCCCTGGCGTCCGTACCCACCTCCCGGGCCGGCCTGCTCGCCGAGGTCATCGAGACAACCGTGCGCCAGTGGGAAACCGGCCGCGCGGGCCTGGCACTGCCCGACACGAACTCGGCGCCCGACGCGGTGCTGGACTGCTACGCCGACATCGCCCACCTCGTCGCCGTAGGCACGGGGGAGTGGGACGATGCGATCGCTGCCGTGAGCGACCGGCTGCAGCATCACTGGGGGATGCCTGCAGGACACGCCCGGGCCAGCGCGCGAAGCATCGTCGAGTACTGGGATGCGACCGCCGGGATCTTCATCACCAGCACGCCCCAAGGAACGCTCCAGGCACGAACCCGTCTGTTCGCGGAGATCGGCGAGGCACGCTGGGCGGTCCGCGAGCCCGCCGACCTGCCGCAATGGATGGACGAGGCATTGGCGGATGAGGACCGCTGGGAAAGCGCACGCCTTGCCGCCGGCTTGTCACCTACAGCGGCCCGTGTCCTGATCGAGCGAGCGCTGCACCAGCGTGGGAGCCTGCTCGACCTGATCCACGATGCGCTTACCGACGGGGCCGTCTTCGACGACACGGCCCTCCACGCCGTTCGCCAGGCCCAGCTGGAGCGCCTGGAAGACATGCCCGACCAGGAACCTCGCACTACCGAATCCGGCCCCGGATTCCTACGCCTGTTCTCGGCGCCGCCACGTGCTCGACTGGCAGTACTGCTGGCCGACGACGACCTCGATACTGACCAGACGACACGCCTGCTCGCCGCCAGCACGCGCATGGGCAGCCAGCAGGCCGCAGTGATCGCGGCCCTGTGTGCCCAGCGGCAGGCACGCCAGCGCAGCACCGCGATGACCAACACCGAACTGGACACCCTGCAAGCAGCTCTCCTACCCCAGGCGACCGACGGCCCCCCACATGGACAGCTGGCAGGAACCGACAGGCTGGTCAGAGCCGCCGTGAAAAACCTCCTGCCTGCCAGGCCCGGGACAGCACTGGACGTGATTCCGACGGTCTGGAAGTCGTCGCTGACTACCCTGGAATGGTTCGAGGAGGAAATGTCCCAGCTCGGCCGGGACGACGTCATCCGTTCCCTGCACGAAGGCCGGAGCCCGTCGCTCGCCGCTGTCCTGCGTTCATTGGGAAGCTGGAAACCCCCGTTCCGGCTCCTCAGCCTCCTCTCGAACGCCCCAGCGAACCTCACGGCAGGTCAGGCGTGGCATCTGGACGAAGCGGCCGCCTTCATCCAAGCGCTTGAGCTGGCAGAGACGGAGGCAATGGAGCCCACTCGGGCCGTGGAAGACCACGAAGATCTGACCCGGGAACTGTGCCGGACCGCCCTGGCAGCCAGCGGTCTCGACCCAGCAGTCGTGACCACCCAGATGAGAGCCCTCCATGATGAGAACGCGGACCGGCCGGACTGGGGCCTGCTCTACCAGGCCAGCACTCGAACACCCCAGACGCAGCTCATCCCGGAGACCATCAGCACCGATCTCCTCCTGGAGACCCTCCGCACCGGCAACCAATGGCTCACCGACGTGGCCCTGACCATGGCCCTGCACGCCCACGAACTTCCCGCCGCCCTTCCCGGCCAACTCCTCGCCGCCCTCCCCGGGCTGCCGGCCGAGGGCCGCCGCATGACCGCGATCCTGCTCACTCTCCGCTGGCCCGACGTGCCGGTACCCGACGACGACCCGGCCACCAGAGCAGGGCTGGCCAGAGCCACCGCCGTCAGACTCGCTGACACGCACCTTCACCACGATGCCCACCCGCTTCTTGCGGACATCGACCTCCTCGTCCGTCAAGAAGCCGCCACCGGGCTGCAGAGCATCCCTGAAGACACCAGACCTGGCCTTGAACGGGCTCTCGCCACTCCGGCGAGCCAGTGGACATGCCTCCACTGCGACACTCGCATGACGATCGAGAAAGAAACCTGCGCCAAACGCCACGCGCGCCCGCGCCCCCGTCTCCCGTAGTAACGCGATATCAGCCCTTCGCGGCGCTGCTGCCTACCAGCGCATGCCGAGTGCGTCGAGTTCCGCCCGCCGCTCCGGGGTGAGCTTGTCGGCCCGCCGACGGGCGTTGTCGATGAACATGCCCAGCTTGTAGGGGGCGCCGTCGACGTCCTCGACGTGCTTCCTGGACGGCTGGAGGTGGCCTTCGCGGGTGTGGAACTGCTTGGCGGCCCGGATGTTCGCCGCCCACTTGTCGGCTTGTGTGCGGGGCGCTGGCGGCTGCTCGTTAGGCTCTGCCGGAGACAGGTGGAGCATGTGCTCGAGCATCCATTGCTGTGCGGGCCGGAGCTGGTCCCAGTTCAGGCGCTGCGCCTGGCCCCACGCTCCGAGGTCTTCGCCCTGGACCGTGGCCTCGCCCGGCCCCGGGAGCGGGGTGCCGGTCTCGATGAGGCCTCGGCAGAGCCGGTAGGCGCGCTGCCAGACCACCGGCCAGGCCGGGCACCAGCTCGGGTCGATCGCCTCGAGCGCGTCGCGGCGTTCTTCGGTGAGCGCCCCGGCGGTGGAGCCGACCGGCAGGCCGGCCTCCCGCCGCGCCTCGATCTCCATGAGTCTGCGGCCCGCGGTCCGCTGGTTCTTCATCCACACCCCGATGGGGTACCCGTTCCAGGTGGCTGTGGTGGGCGGGAGGAGGTGACCGTGTTCGGCCGCCCACCCTCGTGCTGCTGACAGTCCCTCCTGAAAGGCGACGTCCCAGTGCGACCAGACCATCTGCAGTTCTTCGAGTTCCTTGACCCGCGAGGGCTTCATCTCGCCCGCGTTGTAAAACCGCCTCTGGTCGGCGATCCATGTTCCCAGCGGAAATCCGGCGGGCTGCCAGTCCTCCGGAGTGGTGAATGCGTATGGGACTTTCAGATCCCCGTTTTCTTTCACGTACCGGGTCGCTGCCTGGATTCCTTGCCGCCAGTACGTGTTTTCCGGCTGGAGAATCCTCAATTTCATGAACTGCGCCAGGACCGCAGGGTCACGCGGGGTAGAGAAAGACAGCAGACTCTGCGCAGGAGCAGACCTACCAGCCTCTTCGCCCCGTCCTGCCACGTCGCGCTCGGCCGCTGACGGCTTCCGGTGCCGGGTGTTCGATTGCTGCTCCGCCAGGGCCTCCACTGTGTCCGTGTCGTGACTGCGGAGCGCAGCCAGAACCTTGGCCAGCGACTCATACCCCTTGGAGGTGAGCATGGCGTCCGGGTCCTCGTCCTTGCCCAGGAAAACCGGCACTACTAGGCTCGCGATCTTGCCTTCTCCGGGTTTCATGCGGAGCGCTCTGCCGACGATCTGGAGGATGTCGACGGCGGATCCGCGCACGTCTCCGAAGAACACAGCGTCGCAGCCTGGGGTGTCGACGCCTTCCCCAAGGACTCGAACGCTGCTCAGTAGCCGCAGGCGCATCGGGATCAGGTTGCCGTCGATGCGTTCGCCGACGGGGTCGGCGAACGTGGCCAGTGTTTTCTGCCGGTGGGTGGGGGAGTGTTCGCCGCACAGCCAGTCCGACCACACTCGCTCCGGCTGCGGGTACGTATGCGGGTCGTCCTCCCACAGTCGTGTGGCGACGGCCGGCACTCCGGCCGCCATGGCTTCGGCCTCGCTGGTCCGGTAGTGGAAGCTGAGCATCCTGCGAAGCCCCCGCTCTGCGGCCGTCTTCACCGCGGCGGTCTGCAGCGCCGCGAGACGTGAACCCCGTACGTTGTCCGACCTGGCCTCGATCCCGAGCAGTGCGGCCGCCTGGAGCTCGGGGTCGGTGACGTCGACACACACCACCTGCCACGCCGCAACCAGCCCCAAATTGCGGGCCTGCGACAAGGTGAGCTTGTAGGCCACGCTGCCGAACAGCCCGTCCGGGTCGTCTTCCATGCTGGCGACCAGCACCGGCGCACCGCTGCCGCCCTCGTCGGTCTCCGGCGCCTCCCACACGCGCGGCGTTGCGGTCATGTAGAGCCTGCGGTCAGCGGGGATCTTCATGTTGTCGTGAATCGCTGCCCAGGGCTTGCTGCCCCGCCCACTGACCCGGTGGGCTTCGTCCACCACCACCAGCGACCAGGGCGAAAGACCCGCCTCATGCGCCCGCTGGAGCGTCCCCAGCCCCACCGAGGCGTAGGTGGCGAACACGGTCAGCGTCTCCCGGCCGCGCGTCCACGCCACCAGCTCGTCCACGTCCGTCGTGCACGCCGCCAGCCCCTGCGCCTCATCCGCCCGCAGCGAGCAGATCCCGTAGAACGGCCCCGTGCGCCCGCCGGCCCGCCACGCGGCCGCCATCTGCGTCAGCAGATCCAGGGTCGGCACGAGCACCAAAACCCGGGCCGCCCGCAATTTCCGCGCGGTCAGCACGCCCATAAAGGTTTTGCCTGAACCGGTTGCCGCAATGACCTGCGTACGTAGACCCTGCGCGGGCATTTCCTGACCCGGCTGCAATTCGAGTTTCCGCACCGCCGCATCGGACGCCTCGATCTGATGCGGAAGCGGGTCCATCTTCGCGACCGTATTTTCCGCTTCGGCTGTGACCACTGCCACCATGGTTTGACGCTCCCCCGTCCCGGGACGATGCGCGCCCCGGACAGGTGTGCTCCGGGGGTGGTTCCTGATTCCAAAGGTTAGCGCACAACAAGTTTTGACGCACTCTTGCGAGTCCTTCCGACCGGAACTGTCTGAAACCGATTTGCCCCCACCGCCCACCGGGCCTCCCCGGGGAAACGCTACGGCCGGCGCCGGACCCGCAGTCGTCGAAGCCGTTGATAGTGTGCGTCACCCGGTCAGGGAGGGCCGGTCGAGTCCCCACGAACCCAACGGAGGCGGAACCATGTGGGTGAACGCCCTGCTCAGCGCGACCGGCACCACCGCACGTGGTGTCGACCAGCCCTGGGCGTGGATTGAAGAGCAGCTGGGTACCGCACTGCCCCGTGACTACAAGAAGGCCTGCGAGGCGTTCGGTGTCGGCGAGTTCTCGGCATCGATCACACTGCTGTGCGCTGACGAGACCCTCGTCGGAGACCTGCTCACGCTGTGGAGCGGACTTCGAGAAGGCGATGCGGATGACGGCGCTCTGTTCGAGCCCTACCGCATCCACGAGCCTGGGATCAGCGGCGGGCTGATTCCTTGGGGATCGTCCAGGTCCAGCGACCTCTTCTTCTGGCAGGTTGACGGCGAACCTGATTCCTGGCCCGTCATCGCATCCATGGAAGACGCCGACGAGCTGGACCGCTACGACATGACCACCACCCAGTTCCTGTACCGCATTCTCACCGACCCCGGCTTCCGGCCCTACACGGTGGCAGGAGCCTGGCCCCACCCCTATTTCGAATCGATCTAGCAGCGCATTCCTCCCAGTGCACCGGAGGTCCAGAGCGAAGCGAGGGGCCAGACCTGCTTGGAGGCGGGCGAGGCCTATCGGCCTGTCAGGGCGCGGGCTTCGCCCGCTTCCTGACAGGCCATCAACCCCGAAGCGAAGCGCCGGGGTTGACCCGGCGAAGCCGGGCAGACCGCGCGAAGCGCGGTCACGCAGAGCGAAGCGAGGCGAATGCCGTGAGCGAAGCGAACGGCATCGCTTGCACAGCGCGCAGCGCTGTGGTACCCGCTCCGCGGG
>NZ_JBIUYR010000028.1:95743-112933 GCF_044744625.1 Streptomyces sp. NPDC087270 | reverse complement strand
GAGACCACCTCACTATCGATGTCCTGCGGTACCCGGGCCCTCAATTTCCGCCCGGGCGATCCTGATGGCGCCTGGCCCCTCCGTTCTTCCCTCTGCTGACCGAAAACCTCTTGGTACGGCGAACTGCACCTACCGAACTGCGGTACTTCTCCCGGCGGCCCCTGATCACCGCGGGCCACCCGGTGCGGTCGTCAGCCCCGACGCCATCTGGCAATCCAGCGCCGGAACTCCACCACCGCACCGTCCTGCAACTGCGAGTACTGCTGCCCGGCAGTTCGTCTCTGCCAGGCCCTGCTCGATCTCGGCTACGTGAGAAACCATAGCCACACCGCCCCCCAATGTCTACTCCGGCGAACATAGATTTTCACGTGTCGATCGCAGAGGTAGTCGCCCTCGACCACGACCGGAGCGCCCGGCAGCACGGCGGCACGGCGGCACGGCGGCAGCCCGCAGACGTGCTCGGCGCCGAGGTCATCGGATGGCGGGCGTTCCCACCTCCCCGAGGTGCTCGTGCGCCAGGCGCACAGCCATGGCGCCCTCACCGACCGCGGAGGCCACCCGCTTGACCGAGCCGCTGCGGACGTCGCCGACGGCGAAGACTCCCGGCAGACCGGTCTCCAGGGCGAGCGGGGTGCGGGCGAGGCGACTCCAGAGGTCCGCTGTCACCTGGACCACGTCCTGCCCGGTCGGAATGAAGCCCCGCCGGTCCAGGGTGACGGCGTCGGCGAGCCAGGAGGTGGCGGGGCGCGCGCCGATGAAGACGAACAGGGCGCGGGCTGCCAGCACCTGCTGCTCGCGGGTGCGGTTGTTCTCGACGACGAGGGATTCGACCCGGTCCTCGCCGGTGACCTCCCGGACTTCGGTATGCAGCCGGACGTCGATCCGGGGGTGCCGCTCGATCCTGTCGATCAGGTAGCGGGACATACTGTGCTCCAGGTCCCCACCGCGGACCAGAAGATGGACGGCGGGCGACTCGCGAGCCAGGAACAGGGCTGCTTGGCCGGCGGAGTTGCCGCCGCCCACGACGGCGACCGGGTCAAGGCGACAGTTCCGTGCTTCCCAGACGGTGGCGGCGTAGTGGACCCCGAGTCCTTCGAACCGCTCGACGCCGGGGGCGGTCAGCCGCCGGTAGCGGGCGCCGGTGGCCACCACGACGTTGGTGGCGGTGGCCGTGCCGCCGTCGGCGAGTCGCACCACGTTGGTCCCGTCGCGCTGTTCGAGGCCGGTGGCCTCGGCGGGGACGTCGATCCGGGCGCCGAACCGCTTGGCCTGTACGACGGCGCGTTCGGCGAGTTCCATGCCGGAGATCCCGGCGGGGAAACCGAGGTAGTTCTCGATCCGGGAGGAGGTCCCGGCCTGGCCGCCGGTCGCCACACCGTCCAGGACGACAGTGGAGAGTCCCTCGGAGGCGCCGTACACCGCGGCGGCAAGGCCCCCGGGTCCCGCGCCGACCACCACCAGGTCGCAGACGGCCTTCGCGGCGGTCTCGGTCCGCAGCCCGATGACCTGGGCGAGTTCGACGTTGGAGGGATTGCGCAGCACCCGGTAGTCGTTCCAGACGACGATCGGGGTCTCCTCGGGAGCGATCCCGAGACGGGTGAGCAGCGCCTCGGCCTCGGTGTCCTTCTCCAGATCGGCCCAGCGGTGCGGGAGGCGGTTGCGGGCGGCGAACTCCAGCAGCCGCCGGGTGTCGGCGGAAAAGGCGGAGCCGATGATGCGGAAGCCCGTGCCCGCGCCGGCCAGCATCCTACGGCGCAGAAGGTAGGCCCGCAGGATGACGTCGCCGAGCGCGGGTTCGCGGCTGAGCAGGTCGCGCAGGGCGGCCGAACCCACAGCCAGTACCTCTCCGGGCCTGTTCACCACCGCGCTGACGAAGGCGGTCTGGCCCTCCAGTACGCCCAGTTCGCCGAGGAAGCTGCGCGGACCGTGCAACTGGACGACGTGCTCCTGGTCGTCGCGGCCTTCGACCACGGCCACCGTGCCGCTGAGGACGACGAAGAACTCGTCACCGCGTTCGCCGGCCCGGAAGAGCTGTTCCCCCTCGCGGACCTGCCGTTTCTGTCCGCAGGAACTCAGGGTCGCGATCTGGTCGTCCGTCAGCCGCGGGTAGGCACCATGGACGTCGGCCGTCGGGGTCGGGGTCGGGGTCGGGGTCGGGGTCGGCACGGTTCGCTCCCCTCAGACCATCGCTTCGTGCACGAAACACCACCGCCAGTCCTCGCCGGGTTCGAACGACTGGACGATCGGGTGCCCGTCGGCCGCCGCGTGAGCGCGGGCGTGCCGCATCGGCGAGGAGTCGCAGCAGCCGACGTGGCCACAGGTCAGGCAGAGGCGCAGGTGCACCCACTGCGTCCCCGTGCGCAGGCAGTCCTCGCAGCCCTGCGGGGTTCTGGGCGCGACGGGCCGGACCATGGACAGGTGCGGGTCGGGAGAGTTGGTCATCACGGCCTCCGGGAGGCGGGATCGGCTGGTCCATGGGACGTCGACAGCGCCTCGTCCACCCACTGGCGCAGCGCGTTCGCGGGCGCGGCGCCGGTCTGGCGGGCGACTTGCCTGCCCCTGTCGAGGATCAGCAGGGTGGGTACGGCTTGGACCTCGAACCGCCGCGCCAAAGCTGGGGACTTGTCGATGTCGACCTTGACGAGTTTGATCCGCCCGGCCAGGTCCGTGGCGACCCGTTCGAGGGCCGGGCTCACCATGCGGCAGGGGCCGCACCAGGTGGCCCAGAGGTCGACCAGCACCGGCAGGCTCGCCTGCTCGGCGACCTCCCCGAAGTCGGCGTCGCCCGCTTCGGCGATCCACGGAAGCGGGGCCCGGCAGTTTCCGCAGCGCGGGCTGCCCTCCGCCGCGGCGGGTACGCGGTTGGTCCGGCCGCAGTTGGCGCAGGCGACCATCCGCGCCGAACTCCCGGCACCGTCGGTACGGCCGCTGCGGTCGGCTCGGCCTTCCGGAGAAGTACTCATCACGGCTCCTGCGGCTCGTCCTGGAGGGTGACGGTCAGTTCGCCGCCCGCGGCGTCGACCAGGACGGTCACGCCTTCGCGTGCCTCGCCGCTGAGCAGCGCGCGGCCGATCCTGGTCTCGACCTCGTGCGAGATGAAGCGGCGCAGCGGCCTGGCTCCGTAGACCGGGTCGTAGCCCTCGGCGGCGATCAGGTGGCGGGCCGGCTCGGTGAGGAGGAGCGTGATGCGCTGCTCGGAGAGGCGGTCGCGCAGCTCGTCGAGGAGCAGATCGACGATGCGCTCGATCTGCGCGATGCCGAGCGGGTGGAAGAGGACGATGTCGTCGACGCGGTTGAGGAACTCGGGGCGGAAATGGCCGTTGAGTTCGGTCATCACCAGCGCCCGCGCCTCGGGCTTGATCTCGCCCGCCTGAGTGGCGTCCTGGAGCAGGTACTGCGACCCGAGGTTGGAGGTCATGATGATCACGGTGTTGCGGAAGTCGACGGTCCGGCCCTGGGCATCGGTGATCCGGCCGTCGTCCAGCACTTGCAGCAGCGTGTTGAAGACGTCGGCGTGCGCCTTCTCGATCTCGTCGAACAGGATGACGGAGTACGGCTTGCGGCGTACCGCCTCGGTGAGCTGGCCGCCCTCCTCGTAGCCCACGTATCCGGGGGGCGCGCCGACCAGTCGGCTGACGGTGTGGCGTTCCTGGTACTCGCTCATGTCGAGGGGGATCATGTTGCTCTCGCTGTCGAACAGCGCTGCGGCCAGCGTCTTGGCCAGTTCGGTCTTCCCGACGCCGGTCGGGCCGAGGAAGATGAACGAGCCGATCGGCCGGCGCGGGTCGCGTACCCCGGAGCGGGCCCGGATCACCGCGTCGGCGACGAGCTGGACGGCCTCGTCCTGGCCCACGACCCGCTCGCGCAGGATCTCGTCCAGCTTGAGCAGCTTCTGCCGTTCGCCCTCCTGAAGGCGGGTGACGGGGATGCCGGTCCACGCGGAGACGATCTCGGCGATCTCCTCGGCGGTCACCACCTCGCGCAGCAGCCGGCTCTCGCCCTGCTTGTCGGCGAGGTGCTCCTCCTCGGACGCCAGGCGCCGCTCGAGTTCGGCGACCGTTCCGTAGCGAAGTTGGGCGGCACGGTTGAGGTCGTAGGCGCGTTCGGCGTGCTCGGCCTCCTGCCGGGCGCGTTCCAGGTCCTGGCGCAGTTCCTGGACCTTGCGGATGGCCTGGCGCTCGGCCTCCCACTGGGCATGCTTGGCGTCCACCTCACCGCGCAGGTCCGCCAGTTCACGCCGCAGGTCCTCCAGGCGGGCGCGGCTTGCGGGGTCGGTCTCCTGGTCCAGCGCGGCCTCCTCGATCTCCAGGCGGGTTGCCCGGCGGGTGAGTTCGTCGAGTTCGGCGGGCATGGAGTCGATCTCGGTCCGCAGCCGCGCGCAGGCCTCGTCGACCAGGTCGATGGCCTTGTCCGGGAGGAAGCGGTCGCTGATGTAGCGGTGGCTGAGGGTGGCCGCGGCGACCAGGGCGTTGTCCTGGATCTTGACGCCGTGGAAGATCTCCAGTCGCTCCCGGATGCCGCGCAGGATGGAGATGGCGTCCTCGACGGTCGGCTCGTCCACCTGGACGGTCTGGAAGCGGCGCTCCAGGGCGGCGTCGGACTCGATGTGCTTGCGGTACTCGTCCAGCGTGGTGGCCCCGATCATGTGCAGCTCGCCGCGGGCCAGCATCGGCTTGAGCATGTTGCCCGCGTCCATCGCGCCCTCGGCGGCGCCGGCCCCGACGACGGTGTGCAACTCGTCCACGAACAGCAGGATTCGGCCCTCGGCGCCCTTGACCTCCGACAGAACGGCCTTGAGGCGCTCCTCGAACTCGCCGCGGTACTTCGCCCCGGCCACCAGCGACCCCATGTCGAGCGAGAACACCGTCTTGTCCCGCAGCCCTTCGGGCACGTCGCCGCGCACGATCCGCTGGGCCAGGCCCTCGACGATGGCGGTCTTGCCGACGCCCGGTTCGCCGATCAGGACCGGGTTGTTCTTGCTCTTGCGGCTGAGGATCTGGATCACCCGGCGGATCTCGGCGTCCCGGCCGATCACCGGGTCGAGGCGGCCGGTGCGGGCCTCGACGACGAGGTCGCGCCCGTACTTCTCCAGGGCCTCGTAGGCTTCCTCAGGATTGGCGGAGGTGACCCGCTGATTCCCGCGCACCGTGGTGAGGGCGGCGAGGAAGGAGTCCTTGGTGACGCCCTGTTCGCCGAGCCGCCGGCCGGCCGCGGTGGTCGAACCCTCGTCCACCAGCGCCAGCACCAGGTGCTCGGTGGAGACGTACTCGTCCTTGAGCCGCTTGGCCTCCTGCTCCGCGCTGTCCAGCAGCCGGGCCAACCGCTGGGTCACCACCACCTGCCCGGGGGCGGCACCCGGACCGGTCGTGCGCGGGCGCTTGGCGAGATCGGCCTCGACTGCGGCCCGCAGGGCGGCCGGATCGGCGCCGGCGTCGGCCAGCAGACGGGTGGTCAGGCCATCCTGCTGATCGAGCAGGGCCAGCAGCAGGTGCTCCCCGTCGACCTCGGTCTGGCCCATCCGCACCGCGACGCTCTGCGCTTCCTGAAGCGCTTCCTGGGACTTCTGGGTGAGGCGGTTCATGTCCATGTCGTGGGCTCCTTGGCGGCTCGCTCGCTGTGCCGCAGTGCGGTTTCCAGGCGTTCGATACGGTCGAGCAGGTCCAGGACCACGCCGATGGCCGCGTAGTTGAGGCACAGTCCGTCCCTCAGCCGCAGCACCCGGGCGATGGCCGACGGCGCGCTCGGCCGGAACCACAGCCGGCCCCGTGCGTCACGCTCGGCGTCCACCAGTCCGAGGGCGACGAAACGGCTGACGAGTTCGGGCGGCAGTCCACTCCTGCTGACCACTCCGGCCATGGGGAGCTGGTAGGGGCTCGGACTGGTCCGGTAGACGCGCACCAACGGATAAGCAGCCCTGGTGACGGGCTGTCCGGCTCCTTGGGCGGGAGAACGGTGTTCGGCTCTCATGTCTGCTTCCTCGGGTCGAAGGAGGAGACGGCGGCCAGTTCCTCGAACAGCTCACGCTCGCGCGGGCTGGGCGAGGGCGGCACCATCACCTGGATCTCGGCGTAGAGGTGCCCGGGGGAACCCTTGGGGTGCGGCATCCCCTCGCCGCGCAGCCGCAGCCGGCGGCCGGTGGAGGTACCGGGCGGCACATGCACCTTGACCGTCCCGCCCGGAGCGGAGAGCGGCACCGTGGCCCCCAGCGCGGCCTCCCAGGCGGTGACCGGCAGATCGACATGGATGTCGCGCCCAACAAGCCGGTAGCGCGGATGGGGGGCGATGCGGACCACCAGGTAGAGGTCCCCGGCGGAACCCGGACCGCGGCCCCGGCCACCCTCTCCCGCGAGCCGGATGCGCTGCCCGTCGACGACGCCGGCCGGAATGGTGACGTCGTAGCTGCGCTCCCCGCCGGGCCCGCCGAGGGTGATCTTCCGCCGGCCGCCGCGGTACGCCTCCTCCACGCTGAGCGTGAGTTCGGCCTCCTGGTCAGCGCCGGGCATCGGGCTGCCCCGCCCGGCGCCCGCCCGGCCGCCGAACATGCCTCCGAAGAGATCTTCGAAGTCCACGCCGGAGGCGTCGAAACCGGTCTCCGTCCAGGTCCGGCCGCCTGCCCGGTCGGCGCCTCGGGTGCCGCCGAAGGGACTGCCGCGGTACGCGCCGGCTCCGCCGCCGAAGCCCTGGCCGGCCGCGACACGCTCGTCGTAGTCCTCCGGAATCTGCCGGAAGTCGGGGCCGAAGCGGTCGTAGCGGGACCGGGTGTCGGGGTCGGACAGCACGCCGTACGCCTCGTTGATCTGCTTGAAGCGCTCCTCCGCGGCCGGATCGCGGTTGACGTCCGGGTGGTAGCGGCGGGCCAGGGTACGGAACGCCTGCTGGATCTCGGCGCCGTCGGCGGTGCGGGGAACGCCCAGCACCTCGTAGTAGTCCTCTGCCATGGCGGCCTCACTCCTGCTTGCGGCTGACAACCACCGCGGCCGGCCGCAGCTGGTGACCGGCTTCGCCGTAGCCGGGCCGCAGCACCTGGATGACGGTGCCCGCAGGTGCGTCAGGGGTGTCCACCACGGACACCACCTCGTGCTGCTCGGGGTGGAAGGGGACGCCGGTCTCCTCGTGGCGGGGGTAGCCGAGGCTTCGCAGCACCTCGACGGCCTGGTCGCGTACCGCCCGGACTCCGCTGACGATCGCGCCGGGGTCGCCGTCGCCCGCGTGGGCGAGGGCCAGTTCGAGATTGTCGACGACCGGGAGGAACGCCGAGGCCACCTTGGCCCGCTCGGCCTCCCGTTCCCGGGGAAGCTCACGGGCGTGGCGCTTGCGGAGGTTGTCGAGGTCGGCGAGGGCTCGCCGCCACCGGTCCTCCAGTTCCTCCACCTCGGGGCCGCGGTGTGCGGGTGCCGCCTCCTGCTCCCCGGCTTCGGGGACCCGCGGGGGCGTCTGCGGTGCGGGTGCGCGCGGGTCGCCGCCGGGCTCGCCGGACCCGTCGGCCGGCGTCTGCTCGGACTCGGCCGGCGTCCGCTCGGACTCGGGCGGGGAGCGGTCCTCGGCGGGGCGCGTCTGTTCCTGATCCGACATGTCGCCGCCTCAGCTCTTGTCGAAATCGGCGTCGATGACCTCGTCGTCGCCTCTCGACGAGGAGCCGCCTTCGGGACCCTGGTCGGGCTCTGCGCCGGGTTGGGCGTCACCCCCGGCCCCGCCCGGTCCAGCGGCGTGGGCGGCCAGCGCCGCGTGGATCTGCTGGAGTTCGGAGGTCAGGCTCCGGGACCGTTCCGCCGGCGCCTCCTCCTTGACGGCGGTGCGTGCCTCGTCGACGAGCAGTCGGGCGCGGGCGCGCTCGTGCTCCGGTGCGGCGTCGCCGAGGTCGTCCAGCCGGCGCTCCACCTGGTACGCGGCGGCGTCGAGCTCGTTGCGGGCGTCGATGGCCTCGCGCAGGGCCAGGTCGGAGCTGCGGTTGGTCTCGGCCTCGTTGATCATCCGCTCGACCTCGGACGGGTCGAGGTTGGAGCCTTCGCTGATGGTGATCGACTGCTCGGCGCCGGTGTCCCGGTCCTTGGCGCTGACCCTGAGGATGCCGTTGGCGTCGATGTCGAAGGTGACCTCGATCTGGGTCTCCCCGCGCGGAGCCGGCCGCAGGTTCTCCAGCCGGAAGCGGCCCAGCACCCTGTTGTCAGCGGCCAGTTCGCGCTCGCCCTGGAGCACCACGATGTCCACGGCCGGCTGGTTGTCCTCAGCCGTGGAGAAGGTCTCCGACCGGCGGGCAGGGACGGTGGTGTTCCGCTCGATGATCTTGGTCATCACGCCGCCGGCCGTCTCGACGCCCAGCGACAGCGGGGTGACGTCCAGCAGCAGGACGTCCTTGACCTCGCCCTTGAGCACGCCGGCCTGGATGGCGGCGCCCAGCGCCACCACCTCGTCGGGGTTGACGCTCATGTTCGGGTCCTTGCCGCCGGTCATCCGGCGGACCAGGTTCTGCACGGCCGGAATACGGGTCGAGCCGCCGACGAGAATGACCTCGTCGATGTCGTTGTCGGTGACCTTGGCGTCGCTCATCGCCGTCCTGACCGGTTCCAGGCAGCGCTCCACCAGGTCCGAGGTGATCTGCTCGAAGGTGGAGCGGCGGACCGTCTCGGTGAGGTGCTTGGGCCCGGAGGCGTCCGCCGTGATGAACGGGAGGCTCACCTGGGTCTGGCTGACCGAACTCAGCTCGGTCTTCGCCTTCTCGGCCGCCTCGAAGAGGCGCTGCAGCGCCTGCGGGTCCTTGCGCAGGTCGATGCCCTCGGCCTTCTGGAAGCCGTCCGCCAGGTGGTCCACCAGCCGGCGGTCGAAGTCGTCGCCGCCCAGGTGGGAGTCGCCCGCCGTGGCGCGGACCTCCACCACGCCGTCGCCGACGTCCAGCAGGCTGACGTCGAACGTGCCGCCGCCGAGGTCGAAGACCATGACCGTCTCATGGCCCTTCTTGTCCAGCCCGTAGGCCAGCGCCGCGGCTGTCGGTTCGTTGATGATCCGCAGGACTTCGAGGCCGGCGATCTTCCCGGCGTCCTTGGTGGCCTGGCGCTGGGCGTCGTTGAAGTACGCCGGTACGGTGATGACCGCCTCGGTCACCTTCTCGCCGAGCGACTTCCCGGCGTCGTCGGCGAGCTTGCGCAGCACCTGCGCGCTGATCTCCTCCGGCGCGTACAGCTTTCCGCCCACCTCGAAGCGGGCCACCCCGCCGGGCCCCTCGACCACGTCGAAGGAGACCGCCTTGGCCTCGTCGGAGATCTCGTCGTAGCGACGTCCGATGAACCGCTTCGCGGAGGTGATGGTGCCCTTGGGGTTGAGGATCGACTGCCGGCGCGCGAGCTGTCCGACCAACCGCTGGCCGTCATCGGAGAAGGCGACCACCGACGGGGTCGTCCTGGCCCCCTCCGCGTTCGGGACGACAGCGGGCTCACCGCCCTCCCAGACCGCGATGACCGAGTTGGTGGTGCCGAGATCGATGCCTACTGCCTTCGCCATAAGAATCTCCTCCGTCGCGACGCGGACCGGTCGGCGGGCTGCCAGGCGGACGGAGCCGGGGCACACCGCACCACGTCGCAGCCTCGCGCGGTACGCGGCGCTCTTCCTCGCCCCGGCAGGACCAATCCGGGCTGACGTTCCGGTCCGCGAGGACGGGGACGCGGCACGGTCCGCAGGTGAGACCCCGTGTCGAGCGGCGTAGCGTGGCAGGTGGGAAGTCGCTGTCGAGCCGCGAATGGACCTGCGATGGACGCTGTTCCCTTTCCGACCGCCGAACCCCGCCACCCCAGCCCGCAGCCGGGAACCGCCCGGCACGCACTGCTACGGCTGGTAACGGTCATGCTCGACGGCGAGGACGAGCGCGAGGTGCTGTGGGGGGCCATGGCGGCGATCGCCGCCACCGGCCCCTTCACCGCCGAAGCGGCCTACACCGTGCACGACGGTCTGGCGCGGCGCTGCCCACCGCGCCGGCTCGCTCCTCCCGGCGCCGCCCGGCCGGGGGGTGCGGCGGCGCGGAAACCGGCGGTGGGCCCCGCCGGCGGGGCCCCGGCTGAGGCGACTGTCGCCGACGTGGTGGCCGCCGACCGGCTCGACCGGCGGATCGACGCTCTGGACGGCCGCAGCCGGCACCTGCACGAGCCGGGCGGGCCGTGGGCACGAGCCATCGCTCTGCGATACCGGGACGACTGCCTCGGCTATCTCGTCGTCCGATCCCTGACCACGCCCTCGGCCGAGGAGACCGCCCTGACCGACCTGCTCGCACAGCAGACCGGGATCGCCCTCGCGCGCCTCACCGGGCACCGGGCAGATCCGGCCCGCGTCGGGTCGGAGGGGGTGCCGGGGATCGGGGACCTGCCGGACACCGAGAACCCACCGGGGACCGAGGGCGGCTCACCCACCCCAGGACTCGACGCGACCGTCTCCGTCCTGGCCGCGCGGCTCGCCGTCCAGGAAGCGCTCTCCCGCGCCGCCGCCTCCGGGTGCGGCGAGACCGGAATCCTGCGGGAACTGCACGCTCACACGGGATTCGCGGCCCTCACCGAGGACCGCTTCGGCAACCCGCGGGCCTGGGCGGGGCCCGGCGGGGAACCCTGCCGAGAGGGCACGAGCGGACCGCGCCCCCGCTCGGGACACCGGGACCGGGACGCCCTGATCCGTGACGCGCGCCACCACCCCGGCGCCGTCCGCGACCGGGACCGGCTGATCGTCCCCATCGAGATGGCCGGAGATCTGCTCGGCGTGGCAGCACTCGTCGATCCGGACCAGCGGGCCACGGAAACGGACACCTCAGCGCTCGAACAGGCCGCCCTGGTGCTGGCCCCCCTGCTCTCCCACGAACGCAGACTGGTCGAGCTGAAGCCCCGCCTCGGCCACGACCTGGTCGACCGGCTGATCGCGGGAGAGACGACCGACGACGACTTCGCCCAGGCGGCCGTCCTCGGCCACGACCTGCACCGGCCGTACAGGGTCGCGGTACTGGAGTGGCCCGGGACGGCCGAGAGGGCCGCGCTCGGCGATGCGGTGGCGCGGGCGGCCGGGCGGCTGCGCCTGGACGTACTCGTCGGCTCCCGTGGCCCGACCACGGTCGTCCTCGTGGCCGGCGAGGACCGGCGTGATCCGGAAGGTGAGTTGTACCGGGCCGTCGCGGACGAACTCGGCGCCGGAGCCGGCTCGATCGGGGTCGGCGGCCGCTGCGACGCCTTCACCGAACTGCCGCACTCCTACGACGAGGCCGTCCGTGCCCTCACCGTCCGCCGCCGTTCCCAGGACCCGAACGGAAGCACCAGCTTCGAGGACCTGGGCCTGTGCCGCATGATGGGCACCGGCGAAGGCGAACGGGAGGCCGACCGCTTCGTCCGCGAATGGCTGGGACAGCTGCTGGACTACGACTCCCACCACCACACCGAGCTGGTGACGACGCTCTCGCGCTATCTGGAGAGCGGCGGCAGCTACGACACGACCTCGGAGACGCTGCTCATCCACCGCAGCACGGTCCGCTACCGCCTCCAGCGCATCCGCGAGATCACCGGGCACGACCTCAGTGACGTCGAGACCCGCCTCAACCTGCACGTCGCCACCCGCATCCGCAACGTGCTCGACGCACCCCGCTGAACGGATACGCCCGCGCTCGTACGTAGCCAGGGCCCGGAACGACTGAGGAGTTGCCCGGCAGGCTTGCGGGTGAATCGTGAGAGGAGGCCATGGTCCATGGGCGGCGTGATCCACGATCCTGGCGACTCGGCCGGGCCGGGCCGTGCGGCGGCGGCTGTCTCCACCGGCACCCTGCCCAGTGCGGAAGCCGTGGATGACGCGCTGTCCGCGGCCTACGCACGGTTTCGGGACGACGCCTCGGGACGCGTGGCGGACTACATTCCCGCATTGGCCGAGGCCGATCCGAGCCTGTTCGGACTCAGCGTCGCCGACGGGCACGGAAGCGTTCGCCACGCCGGTGACGCCGGCCATCCGTTCTCCCTCCAGTCCATCTCGAAGGCGTTCGTGTTCGCCCTGGTGGACCAGGCCCTCGGGCGCGAGCCGGTCCGGCGGCGGGTGGGGGTCAACAACACCGGCCTGCCGTTCAACTCCGTCCTGGCCATCGAGCTCAATCACGGCAGCCCGATGAATCCGATGGTCAACGCCGGCGCACTGGCCACCACGAGCCTGGTCCCCGGCGCGGACGCCGCCGAGCGCTGGGACTTCGTCCACCACGGACTGTCCCGCTTCGCCGGCCGTGAACTCGACCTGGACACGCGGGTGTACGAGTCGGAGGCTGCCTCCAACCAGCGCAACGAGTCGATCGCCCGGCTGCTCGACAGCTACCACCGCCTCGGCTGGAATCCGATCGAGACCACGGACGTCTACACCATGCAGTGCTCCCTCTCGGTGACCACCCGCGACCTGGCCGTCATGGGAGCCACCCTCGCCGCCGGCGGGGTCAATCCCCTCACCGGGGATCAGGTCGTCGACGCCGCGGTATGCCGCGACACTCTGGCCGCGCTGGCCGCCTCCGGCCTGTACGAGCGCAGCGGCGACTGGCTCTACGAGATCGGCATGCCGGGCAAGAGCGGGGTATCCGGCGGCATCCTGACCATCGCTCCCGGCAAGGGCGGGCTGGCCGTGTTCTCCCCCGGTCTGGACCCGGCCGGCAACAGCGTCCGAGGCCAACGGGCGACCCACTACCTGTCCGGCGCGCTGGGCCTCAACCTCTTCGCATCCGCCCCGCAAGATCCGCGGTAGGCGCCACGCCCTCGACGGGAGTGGCCGTGATCTCCGGTTCCCACACCGCCGAGGACGCGCCCCCGGGCACAGCCCGAGCAGCCGGTGCTCGGAACCGTTCGGAAGCGACCCGCTGTACCGAGCCGCGCCCCTGTCCGTGTGGCGGCCGAGGCGGAGCCGGTGAACGCCGGCGAGGTGGCGGTGACGAGGTAAGGCGTCGGCCGCCGCGACGGTCTGGGGGACCTTCCCGCCGGTCGTGGTGGCGTCGCGGTCACGGGCGGCCTGGTCCCCGATCCTTCCGCCGATCCTCCTGATCCTGATCCTGCTCCTGTTCCTGCTCCTGTTCCCCGCGGGACCGCCGACCAGGCCGGAGGCGCGCGGCCGGGGTTGCGGTCCGAGCGCCGAAGTCCCCCGGTCCCGTCGTGCCGGCACCGATCAGGGGTAGGCGCTCCACATGACGACAGGCCCGACCCTCGGCGTGGAAGAAGAGTTCCTGCTGCTCGACCGGGAGACCGGACTGCCGACCCCGCGCGTGGGCGAGGTGCAGGCGGCGGCCGAGCGGGAGCCCGGCCTGCGGCGCGAAGAGGTCGACAGCGAGCTGCTGCAGGCGCAGGTCGAGATCGCCACCCCGGTGTGCTCCGAACTCGACGAGGCCGCCTCGCATCTCGTCCGGTACCGGCGGACCGTCGCAGCCGCGGCACGCCATGCCGGCTGCCGGCTCGCCTCCACCGGGGCCGCGCCCGTGGCGGACGGACCGGCGGTACCCGTGACAGCCACGCGGCGTTACCGGGAGATACGGGCGGACGTGGCGCGACTGGTCGACGAGCAGTTGATCTGCGGCATGCACATCCACGTAGCCGTACCCGACCGCGAAGCCGGAGCCGCCGCGCTCGGCCGGCTGCGCCCCTGGCTGCCGGTGCTGGTGGCGCTGGGCGCCAACTCCCCCTTCTGGGAGGGGCGGGACACCGGGTTCGCCAGCTGGCGCACCGTGGTGTTCGGGCGCTGGCCGGTCAGCGGGCCGCCGCCCTTCTTCTCCGGCGCCGCCCACTACGAGGAGCGGGTGGCGGCCCTGCTGGCCACCGGCGTGGTCGCCGACCGGCACCAGCTCTACTGGCACGCGCGGCTGTCCGACGAATACCCGACGCTCGAGGTTCGGGCTCCCGATGTCCAGCTCGACGTCGAGAGTGCGGTCACGATCGCGGGTATGGCACGGGGGCTGGTGGCGACGGCGTTGCGCGAGGGCCGCCGAGGAGCCCGCCCGCTGGACCCACCGGCCAGCGTGCTGCAAGCCGCCGGGTGGCATGCCGCCCGCCGCGGCCTGAGCGCCGACCTGGTCGATCCGCGCACCGCCACCCCCTCGTCCGCGGCCGAAGTGGTCGGTTCGCTGCTGGAACGCATCGCCCCCGCGCTCAAGGAGTTCGGCGACGCCGGCCGCGTGAATGCCGGCGCGCAGCGCCTCATCCGCAACGGAACGGGGGCCGCACGGCAGCGGGCCGCGTTCGCGCGGGGCGGCATGGACGGCCTCGTGGACCTGATAGCGCCCGACCCGGAACAGCCCGCCTGAGGCCCCGGCCAGGGCTGCCTCCCCTCTCACGCGGCCCCGGTCGGATGAGCGCGGCATACGCGAGGCGGACGACGATCGAGCGGATGCCCCCGACGAGGGGACGGGGCGACAGGGGCGGGGCGACAGGAGGGCCGATGAACGCCCGCGACCCGTCACGCCCGACCCGTCACGCCCGAGCCGCGCGGCGGCGTGCTGGCGGTCAGCCCGCCTGGTCGCCGGATTCCAGGGCGAGAAGGGCGAGCAGGTCGGCGACGGTGGGCCCGGCGTCGGCGGGGTGCCGGAGCCTGGTGCCCGGGGGGATCTCGTAGTGGTTGGCGCGTCCGACCCGCGTGTGCCTGAGGTAACCGTCGCCTTCCAGGTCGGCGATGATCCTCTGCACCGCACGCTCGGTCAGCAGGCATCGTGCCGCGATGTCGCGCACGCGGACCCCGGGGTCACGGGCGATGGCGGCCAGTACCCGCGCGTGGTTGGTCAGGAAGGTCCAGGTCGGGCGGGCGTCGGCTGGTTCGGGCACCCGCCCACCCTACGGCGAGTTGTTCCTGGCGCTCAATTCATGAACAATATTTCGTGTATTCCTTGACGTGTGCGGAGCGGAAGGGAACGCTCATGGCCAGGTACAACCACAGAGGGGGGTAGGTCCCATGTCCGTCACAGAACCCGTGTCAGCCGCCGGCAACCACATGCTCGCTCACGGAGACGACCCGGCGCAGTCGAGGACCGCCACCTTCAGGGACATCGGCTCGGGCCTCACCATCCGGACCGTCGAGCGGAACGGCCGCTGCCGGGCCGCCGTATGCGGCGAGATCGATTTCGCCACCGCGGCGGGCGTCGGCAGCGTGCTGGCGCACTGCCTGGAACGCTCACCGGGCGGCCTGGACCTCGACCTCGGCGACGTCCGGTTCTTCGACTGCGCAGGTCTGAACATGTTGCTGCGGCTCAGGTCGCGGGCCATCGACCGCGAGGTCACGCTGACCGTCTCGGCGCTGGCACCGACGGTCGCACGGATACTGGAACTCACCGGCACCCGCGGGCTGTTCGGTAGCCCCGAAGAGGCCGGGCCCACGCTGCGGATCGTGCGTCCGGCCAGGTGGCGACCGCCCGCAGGACGGCGGCACGCTTAGGCCGTGTTGTGGTGGGTGGCGAGTTCGCCGCACAAGTCGTCACCGACGTGGCTGCCCAAGGCCGTGAGGACTGTGCGGGCGGCCCGTTCGGCCCGCTCGCGCGTGGCGTACGCGCCGTCGTGGCGAACGTGGTCGAGCGGCCTGTCGTTGTCGCGGGGAAGCGCCGGTGCGGTCTGGCGAGGCCCGGGCTGTGCGTGCATGGGTGAAGTCAGAGCGTTCCGTCTCGGCGCACCCGTCGGCCCGGTGGGCGGGCCGACGGGCACAGGGAGACGGACAAGCCGTCGGAGGCGGCCGGCGGCAGTGGTGGCCGCCGGCCGGGTCGGTTCAGCCGGGGTCGCCGACCAGCCCGGGGCGACCGCCTGGCTCGGCTGCGGCGCGATCGGCAAGGCGCTCTACTGCGCCGGCGGCGGCGACAGCACCGGTCCACACCCGCTCCTACGACCCGGCCACCGGCGCCTGGTCACCCCTGGCCGACATGCCGTTCGCGGGCAGCCCCCGGCATCCGTGAGGCCGGCTGCCACGGAGCGGGCCTTGCCGTCAGCGGCGCGGATGGCGTCCACGACCGCGCCTGCACGCTCCTCATCGCGTCCGGCAACCAGTGCGCGGGCGCCGCGCTCGCCCGGCCTGGCCGGGCACGAGCCACTTCTCCGCCGGCACTGCCGTGCCCAACTGCCCCGGTTCGCGCAGCGGTTCAGCCGCGGATCGTGGTGGTTTCGCGGGTGAACCGGCGGTGCCCGATCAGCTTGTAGGCCAAGCGGGCCGGGGCCGGCACGACCTTCAAGAACCTCTCCCGTTCCGCGTCGTCGGTCTCCTCGGTGATGTGGCCGAGGATGACCAGCCGCCGTGTGAGCGGAATCGCGCTCATGCCGTGCTTGCCGAGCGCGTCCCATTCGCGTTGCGTCAGCGTGACCGAGACGATCGGCAGTATCTTCTCCTCCTCCTCGGCCAGGTGGTCGATCAGTGTCGGCATCATGGCGTCGATGAGGGCCGCCATCCGCTCGCCGGCGGCGGCGTCAGCGCTCGCGGTCCACGCCGGCAGTTCCGCGCCGACGGCCGTGACGGCGTCGTCGACCTGCGCGTGCTGCGCGTCCATCCGGTCCATCAGCTCCGGGTCGAGCGCGGCGCGCTCGCGCAGCACGGGAAAGAGCAGTTCGTCCTCGCCGGTGTGGTGCGTGTGGAGGAAGTCCAGCATCTCCCGGGCGTGCGCGCCGACGACCTTGGATCGCGCAGGGTCATGGGCCGCGGAGCGCAGCAGTCGCGGGAGCTGACCGAACTCGCGCCGGATGACGCGGTGGATCAGCACCATCTCGTGGGTGTCGACGCCGGGTGCGGAAGAAGTGCTCACCGTGTCTCCTCGGCGGTCGCGGCGTTCTGGACGGCTTCGCGCACCGTGGTCGCCGGCCGGCCGATGAGCTTCACCAGGTCCTCGCGGGCGGTGAACAACTCTCCGCGGGCCAGGCCGGCGTCGGCGTCGGCGACGGCGGCAGCCATCTCCGGGGGCAGCCCCGCGGCGGTCAGGGCGGCGGTGTAATCGGCGACCGGCATGTCCTGGTAGGCGATGGGAGTGCCGAGGACTTCGCTGATCGTGGCGGCGAGTTCGGTCAGGGTGAACGCCGGTCCGCCCAGCTCGTAGGTCGCTCCGAGGTGCCCGTCCTGCGTCAGCACCGCGGCGGCGGCGGCCGCGTAGTCGCGGCGGCCGGCCGCGCTGACGAGACCGTCGTGGGGGGGGGGGGGGGGGGGGGCGGGGGGGGGGGGGGGGGGAGGGGGGTGGGTGGGTGTGGGTGTGGGGGAGGGGGA
>NZ_JBIUYR010000028.1:0-95733 GCF_044744625.1 Streptomyces sp. NPDC087270 | reverse complement strand
GTCGCCCGGTGGGGCCCGGCCGGCGTCACCCCGGGGGGGGGGGGGGCGGTTTGGGGGCGGGGGCGGGCGGCGCTGACGAGACGGTGGGGGGCGGGGCCGAGCAGCGCGCGGTACTGGGTGATCATCGGAAGCTGGTCGGTGTAGTTCTCCAAGTACCATCCGTTGCGCAGGATGACGAACTCCGAACCGCTGGCACGCAGGTACTCCTCGGTGCGGCGATGCTCGTCGGCGAGTGTCATGCGCGCGGTCGAGGCGTTGACGATGCTGGTGTACACGATCCGGGACACCCCGGCGCGGGCCGCCGCGTCGATGGCGTTGCGGGCGTTGTCGAACCGCTCCCCCACCGTCGTCGTGGAGACCAGCAGCAGCGTGTCGGCGCCCGCGAACGCGTCGTCGAGGGTGAACGGGTCGGCGAAGTCCGCGCGCCGCACCGTCACCCCGCCGTGTGCGAGGTCGGCGAGCTTGTCGACGTCCCGGCCGGTGGCCACGATCTGCGCCGGCGGTGTGCCGCCGGCGAGGAGCTGATCGACGACGAGCCGGCCGAGGTGACCCGATGCTCCGGTGATGACAGTGGACATGGTGTTTTCCTTCGATAGGTGTGCGGTGTGGGTGAACGACTGTGGGAGCGAAGATCGCCGGCGCCCCCGCGAGGAGTGGCCGTCCTGCCGACGGCCGTGGACACCCCGCCCGCCGTACCAGCGGCCGGTACCACCGGGCTCGACGCTCGAAGTGCCGATGCCACGGCCGGGTTCGACGGCCCGGCGGATCAGTTCCAGCCGCCGTCGGCTTCGATGGTGGCGCCGGTGATGTACGACGCGTCCGGCGAGAGGAGGAACGCGACCACGGCGGCGATCTCGTCAGGCTGGGCCATCCGGCCGAGCGCGCTCATCGAGCGGACGAGTGCGGGAAAGGGAACATCGGTGAGCGCGGGGTGGATGTAGTGGGGTGCGTAGCCGGCCATGCGGGTGGCGGTGGCGCCGGGGGCGATCGCGTTGATGGCGATGTTCCGTTCGGCCAGTTCGGGAGCGAGATTGCGCACCATGGCCGG
Organism: Streptomyces sp. NPDC087270; assembly: GCF_044744625.1. Taxonomy (NCBI): domain Bacteria; kingdom Bacillati; phylum Actinomycetota; class Actinomycetes; order Kitasatosporales; family Streptomycetaceae; genus Streptomyces; species Streptomyces sp. NPDC087270. The sequence goes on along the minus strand of NZ_JBIUYR010000028.1, from coordinate 94,685 downwards.
GATGGCGGCCTTGCTTGCCGCGTACAGGGCGTGTCGATGGACCTCCAGGCGTGCGCTGACGGAGGAGCTGAGCACGATCCGGCCGCCGTCGGCCATCGCGGCGGCCGCCGCCTGCGTGACGAACAGCTGTCCGGCCACGTTGGTCTGGAAGAGGCGGTCGAAGTCGGCCTGGGTGATGGTCTCCAGCGCCCCGAAGTGCTCGACCCCGGCGTTGCTGACCAGCAGGTCCAGGCCGCCGAACTCGGACGCCACCGCGCCGACCAGCTCGTGGCACTGCGCCCTGTCGCTGATGTCGGCCGCGAAGGCCGACGCCTCACGCCCGTCGTTGCGGAGTTCGGCGACGAGCGCCTCGGCGGCGTCCTTGTCGGATCGATAGTTGACCGCGACCGCGGCCCCCTGGGCGGCGAGCCGCCGCACGATCGCGGCGCCGATTCCACTGCTGCCTCCGGTGACCAGGGCCCGCTTGCCGGTCAGGTTTGATGTCGATGTCATCGCGATACCTGCGTTCTCTCTGTCTCCGATGCGGTCTCCGGACGTGCACAGTCCTCGGGCGTACCGCCCGTTCCTTCATCGAGCCGCCATGCGACTTCGTCAGGAACATTGACTACCGTACTCGTGTGGCGGCGCCGACGCCAACAGCAGTCGGCGGGGCGTCGCCGAGGGACGGACGGCGCGCGGTGGAACGCGGCGAGCGCGCAGCCGGGCACGCGCCGCCGCGTCCGGCGCCGGCCGCGATCCGGCCCGGCGGCATTGACGTAAGGTGTGAACCTCGTGGGATCAGGTGGGCGACGGAGCCGAGAGCGGTATGGACGACGAGCAGCAGGTGAATCTAGGGGTGGCGCTGTTCATCCCGTACCGGTACACCGAGGACCGGATGTTCCGGGCCTTGCAGGATGCCGGGTTCGACGACTGGACCCTCGCCCAGTGCCGGGTGTTCCAACGCGTCGCCCCTGACGGATCACGCCTCACGGACCTCGCTGACCAGGCACAAATGAGCAAGCAGAGCGCCGGCGTGCTGGTCGACCAACTGGAGCGCCTGGGCTATGTCCGCCGGGTCCCCGACCCCACGGACGGTCGCGCCCGGTTGATCGTGATCGAGGAGCGCGGCAGGCGGGCGGTCGAGGTGGCCTCGGCGACGCTCGACGAGATCCTCGCGGAGTGGAAGGCGTACCTGGGCACGCGCAACTTCGCGCTGCTGCACCAGATCCTTGATCAGCTCCGCGAGATCACCGATCCCTACGCGCGGTAGGCCGGCCCCACCGGGCCGCCCGCCCTCGCTTCCCCTTCGCCCCAGAGCCGCCGGAGCCGGTGGGCTCCGGCGGCCTTCAGCTCGGCGATGCCATAGTCAGTTTCATTGACTTGTTCGTCAGCTATCCTTACGATCTGGGCGATCGGAGGCGTGCCTGCCGCGCGAAGCGAACCCTCGCGCAAGGAGGTAAGAGCATCCCGCCGCCCCCCGAGGTCTCCGGCGCGAAGGTGCACGGCAGCCAGGCGTTCCAGCCGCTCCTGGCGGACATCCCCTGGACATCCCTTCCATCCGCCGGAATAGGGTGCCCAGATGCCTGCCGGGAGTGCGCGCCCTCGATACTCCGCCGTCGAAGCTCTCCTGACGGATCGTTACGGGTCACCCGTCGGGGTCGAGACCTGGGAGCACCTGGCGCCCTGGTCCGTCGCCCGTGCAACGCTCCGCGGCGCGGCGGTCCCCAGGACCGTGGTCGTCAAATGGGTGCGGAGCCACCCGAGCGACACTCGCACCGAACCCATGCGACTCCACACCGAGTTGGCGGCACTGCGGTTCCTCTCCGAGGACCTCGGTCTGGCTCTCGCGCCGCGGGTTGTCGCCGCCGACCTTTCCGAGGGAATCGTGGTTCTGGAGGATCTGGCACCCCGCACCGCCCTGGACGAGCTGCTCCGCCGTGACGGAGCCGCGGCCCATTCCGATCGACTGGTCACCTTCGCCCGCGCCCGCGGCGAACTCAACGCCGCCACGGCCGGGTACGCCGACACCTACCGCGCGCGACGGTCGTCCAGCGGGCCGAGCAACCCGGAGGCCGGTCACGTGGACCGGTTCGCCCGGCTCCTGGACGAGGCACACGGAGACGGGCCCACCGCGCTCCCCGGCGCCCCCGTCACCGGGCGAGCCGAGACCGAACTCAGTTCCGCTCTCGCTGAGTTGAGCGAGCCCGGCCCGTTCCTGGCATTCAGCAACGGCGATGCGGAGGCGAACAACATCCTGCTCCACGAGTCAGGCCCCGCCGACGCCCGCCTCATCGACTTCGAGTCAGCGTGCTACACCCACGCCCTCCTCGACGCCGTTTGCCTTCATGTGCCCGGCCCGGCATGGATGACTGTGGGTGGCCCCCTGAGCGCCCGCCTTGGCGACCACTACCGCGGCGCTCTGGCCCACGGCATTCCCCAAGCGGAAGACGACCTGCGGTTCGGCTTCGGCCTGGCAGCGGCGTGCGTCTCCTGGGCGATCGTCCGCCTGCAACGGTTCGCCCTCCTCGACACCCGCGCGCCCGGAGACCACAGCAGACCCCAGCTCGTCGAGACGTTGGAAGCCTCGGCCCGTACCGCCGAGGCCCATCGCGCCTTCCCCCACCTCACCGGCTGGGCCCGTCACACCGCCGACCTGCTGCGCCGGCGCTGGCCCGACGCCGACGTGGACCTCACCGATCCCACCGCCTTCCCGCCCTACACGGCGCGCCGCTGAGCGGGGACGCACAAGGCGGTGGCCGGCCTCGGTTCCCGTGCGGCCGGCCACCGCTCTCCCAGTGCCGCTTCGCCTACGCCGACAGGTAGTCCAGGTCACCGGCGATCGCGCCGTCGACGAGGGCCCTCACCTCTGGCTTCCCGGCCCGCCACCGTCGCGCCCCGCTGCCACCGCCGGCGAGTGAGCCCGAAGAACCGTGCGCGCCAGCTCCTGCGCGGGAGCCCTGCTGGTATCGACCTTGAGGTCGTACCTGGCCTCATGGGCATGAACCGTCCGCAGGTGTCCCCTCGCCAGGCCCGCCGGATTGCCCCGTGCCGCCTCCCGCTCCTCCAGCACGTCGAGGGGGCAGTACACCCCGACGAGACAGACCTCCACGCCGGAGAGCGCCTGGAGCCAGTCCGCCAGCAGATCGGGGTCCAGCAGCATCTCGTCGACCACGACGTTGCAGCCCTTGAGGGCCAGCTCGGCGACCGACGCACAGGCGGCGGCAAGCATCCGGCGGCCGACGTCGCCGTACCGGACGGTGATCAGCTGACGGCCGTCCTCGTCACGCTCCGACCGGTCGTAGCGGAACCCTTCGAAGCTCAAGGGCCCGCCGCGGGCGCCGGCCCACTTCTCCGGCACCATCGCGAACAGCGTATCGATGCCCCAGTACAGGTACGGCTCGTCGCTTTCCTCCTGGATCGCGCGGGCCAAGGTGGTCTTGCCGGCACTTGACGTGCCGTTGAGAAAGATCACGCGACCAGGGCGGTCATACCGCGCAGAGGCTCCCATCCGACCAACCTATCGGGCCCGATCCACGACGGTGCGGCCCTCGGACGCAGGAACCCGGACGACCCCGCCTCGGCGCCGCGTTCCCCGCTGGGAGCAAATCCGCCGCTTCCCGGGGGAGTTCCGCGCACCAGGTGTCGGCGTACGGCGTGCTTCGGGCCGGCAGCCCGGCGCGTGAGCCGAGGGCCCCTACGGGAGCGGAGGGCCGCCGGCCGGTGCGGGCGCCCACCCGCGCAGCGTCGCGTCGATCGTCGATCCGAACGCCCGATCCAGCGTCGCGGAGTCGAGCGCGCCGGCCAGTTCGAGCGACACCAGCCCGTGCAGGGTCACCCACAACGAGAGGGCGATCAGCGTCGGTTCGCCCGCGAGCACCGCACCCGCCACGGCCCGGTCGATCGCCGCGAGCAGCGGCCTGACGGGGTCACCGGAGCCCACATCGCCCGAGGGGTCGAAGCGCTGCGCACCGCCGAACAGCACGGCGTAGAGGTGGCGGTGGGCGACGGCCCACCCCCGGTACGCGGCGGCCAGCGCGCGCAGGTCGGCGAGCGGGTCGCCGGACACCGCGACCGTCGACAGGTCCTGGAACAAGCCGGCCACCGCCCGGCCGCGCACCTCGGCGACCAGCCCGTCCTTGCCACCGAACAGGGTGTACACCGCCCCCGTCGACGTCTCCGCGGCGGCGGCCAGGGCCCGGACGGTCACCCCTTCCGGGCGGTGCGTGGCGAACATCTCCGTCGCGCACGACACCAGCCGTTCTCCGACGGCGTCGTCGTTCGTTCTCGGCCTTCCCACGTCGAGCAGTCTACCTGGTTTGGTAACATCGTTTTAGAACGTCGTTTCAAAACAAACCGGGGGCTTTTCGTGCCACTTTCCGCCATACGTGCCGCCCGCAGGACCGGCTCCGCCACCAGTCGCAGAGCCAGTCGCACAGGCAGCCGCACCGCCATCCGCACCGTCGGCCGGATCACCGGCCGCCTGCTGGCCGCACTCGCGGCCGTCGTGGGGCTGATCGCCGTCTTCCTGGCGCTGATCGTCGCCACCGACGGAGCGGGCTCGGGCGTCGTCGCGTGGGGGACGACTCTCGCCGTCGCGGCCGCCGCCGCACTGTGGCGCGGCAGGCGCCGGACGTGGCGACGGCGGATCGTGCCGTTCGTGCCGGTGGTCCTCGCCGCGGCGCTGACCGCCACGGTGTGCGTGCCGACGGTGGCCACGGCGCGGCACTATCCGCCGGCCCTGCCCTTCGTGGCCACGCAGCACTGGAGCCTGGCCACGGGCAGCCGCGTCGCGGTCTACCACTACCCGCCCGCCCCCGGCGGCAGCCGGCACCCCGTGCCGCTGGTCTACCTCAACGGCGGCCCGGTGCGCGGCATCTCGGTGCTCGACCACCGCTTCCTGCAACTCCTGGCCCGGCAGGGCTACGACGTCTACGCCTACGAGCAGGCCGGCGGCGGCCGCAGCGATCTGCTGCCCATGGACCAGTACTCGATCACCCGGTCCGTGGCGGACCTCGGCGCCTTCGTCGAACGGCTCGGGAAGGGCCGGGTCGACGTCGTGGGCTTCTCCTCGGGCGCCGTCGTGCTCACCCGCGCCCTGGCCGACCCGGCCGTCTCCGCGCACTTCCACCGGGCGGTGATCGCCGAACCCGGCCCGGTGGACGGACCCACCGCGCACCTGTCCGGCAACAAGGGCCGGCCGTCGGCGCGCGGCATCGCACCGGCCATGACCGGGCCGCGCTCCACCCACCGCCCGCGGTACGCCGTCGCGTTCGGCCTGATGCGGCTCGGACTGCTCCGGCCCGACACCGGACTCGTCGGCCAGGCCGAGGGCGACAACGCGTTCACCGCGGCCGACCTCGGCAGCGACACCGCGTCCGGCTACTGCGCCAAGGACGCGCACCGCATCCCCGTCGAGGACACGCCGGACAACTTCTCCTTCAGCGCCGCGGCGAGCCTGCGCGTCCAGCAGACGATCAAGGACTCACCGTCCATCGCGCCCCGGTTGAAGCGGTCGAACACGCCCGCGATGCTCATGCTCGCCGAGTGCTCCTCCCAGGTCCGCGCGTGGGAGACCACGGTCCTCGCCGACGACCCGGCCATCCAGCGCACCCAGTACATGCCCGGCGTCGGACACCACATGTGGAACGGCCTGGACGACAACGACCAGCGGGCCGCCACGGTCATCAGCGACTTCCTCCAGGACCGGCCCGCTCCGCTGCCGAACTACCCGACCCGTGCGGACATCCCGGCTTTCCTCCGCGCCCACAAGTGACGACGGCCGGCCTCCGGGCCGCAGGCCGCCCCGCACCCGCGCGGGGCGGTCAGCGGCGGGAGCCGGTCCTCGCATCCTGGCTCTCGATGGCGCCGCTGTCGGACGCGGGTCCTACGAGCGCGGGGGCACCGTAGAAGTCGGTCGTCCCAGCCGCCGGCCCGCCGTTGTCGATGGCGGGGCTGGTGGGCAGTGGGCGGTAGTCGCCCGCGTCGCGGTCGGCGAACCGGGGGTCGGCCAGGACGTCACTGGTGCCCGCGGCGTCACCGAGCACGCCCTGGATCACGTTGCGGTCGTGCGGCCAGAGGGCGTGCTGAGCCCGTCGAGGAGCACGCGGGTCAGGTGGTCGTCGGATCGGGCACCGCAGCGGCAGACCGCCACGTTGAGCACTCGCACCACCTCCGCCGGCGGCACGTCGGCGCGCAGGTCGCCCTGGCGTTGGGCGTCCGCGGCGATCTCGGCGATCAGCGCGTTGATCTCGGTCTCCAACGCGGGCAGTTCGGGGCGCCGTGGTTCACCGGTGATCAGGGACTTGGTCAACGACAGCGGCAGGGCCACGCAGCGGTCCACGAGCCGCAACAGCGCCTCCCACGCGGGAGCCCGGCCGAGTTCGGCCCGCGTGGCCTCCAGCAGTTCCCGCAGCGCGTCGACCGCGATGTCCTCCAACAGGGCGCGCCGGTCCGGGAAGTGCCGGTACAGCGTGCCGACGGCCACGCCCGCCTCGCGCGCGATGTCCTCCATCGACACGGCGTCGCCACGCTCGCCGGCCGCCCGGAGGGCGGCATCGATGATCGCCGACCGGTTCCGCCGCGCGTCCGCCCGCACCCCTGCCTCCCACCAATCTGAACCGCCGATTCACCTTATGCTACCTTCGCGGAACCTGAATACCGAGTTCACCTTGGAGAGCTCATGCGGATCGGCCTGTACGTCGGAGACCAGAGCGATCTCCAGTCCCAGATCGAGCAGGCGCGCGCGGCAGCCGAACACGGGCTGACCAGCGCGTTCTTCAGCCAGGTCCTCGCGTGGGACCCGCTGACCGTCGCCGCACTCGTCGGGGCGGCGGTGCCGGGGATCGAAGTGGGCACCGCCGTCGTGCAGACCTACCCCCGGCATCCGATCTCACTTGCCGGCCAGGCGCTCACGGTGGCAGCCGCCACCGGCAACCGGCTCACCCTCGGCATCGGGCCGAGCCACAAGCAGATCATCGAGGGTGTGTACGGGCTGTCCTACGACCAGCCCGCACGCCACACGCGCGCGTACCTGACCGCGCTGCGGGCCGAACTGTCGGGCACCGGCCACGTCCAGGTGCCGGGGGCACAGCCCCCACGGGTCCTGCTGTCCGCGCTCGGCCCGGTGATGCTGCGCATCGCGGGCGAACTGGCCGACGGCACGGTCACGGTGTGGACGACCGCGGCAACGGTCGCCGACCACATTCGGCCGAGGATCGACGCCGTGGCGAAGGACCCGCGGGTCGTGGCGGCGGTCATGCTGAGCGTGACCGACAGGCCGGACACCGTGCGCCAGGAGGTCGCCGGCGCGCTCGGCTTCGCCTCGGACCTTCCCAGCTACCGCGCACTGCTCGACCGCCAAGGCCAGAGCAACGTCGCGGAGACGATCATCGCCGGAGACGAGGACACCATAGCCGCCGCGATCCACGCCTACGCCGATGCCGGTGCCACCGACGTGCTGGTCAGCCTCGTCGGCAACAGCGCGGAGAAGGCCAGGACACTGAATCTCGCCGGGGAACTGGCCGGTTCCCTGTAAGGGGCCCACCGCGACGGCTCCCGCCCGGTCACCGCACCGCCCCCGCGCCCGCCGGCGGGACAGGGATCTTGCCGGCGGGCGAGCGACCCCACTGGCGGTAAGTCAATAACTAACAAAGCCTTGTCGAGTTATTGCACGGCCATATCAGCTCTGTTACGGTCCACCGTGCACTACCGGACCGAGTCCACCTCCGAGTCCGAGCCCGAGCCCGCACGGTCCCGTGGCCCGACAGCGCGCCGCTCCCCCCTCACGTCGGCGCGGCACGCGCGATGGACCAAGGGCCCCGACAACTTCATCTCCCCACCGCGCACCCGTATCCGTGCTGTTGCCCCACCCCCACTGTCAACAGACGGCGACGGCGGACTCCGCCCTCGCTCTCGCGCCTCAAGGAGTCAAAGGTGTTCAGGAGTTCCAGAGCACTGCAACGCGCGCTCGCCATGGCCGGCGGCGGCTCCGCGATCGGCCCGAGGTACTCCGCGGGCGAGCCGGCTGACGAGGCCCCGGCAGCGGCATCGGAACGACCACCGGCCCGGCCCGCGCCGGCAAGCTGACCGCCACCAGCAGCGCGAGCACCGCGCCCCCCTTGCCGCTCCCCGCGGCACGCGACGCGCTCCCCGCGCGTATCCGACCCACCGGCACCGCACCCACCGTTTCGCCGAAAGGACAGGACACCGATGTCCCAACTCCCCGCGTTACCCGGCAGCCCTCCCCCCACAGGCCGCCGCAGGCGGCTGACCACGTGGGGAGTGGCCGCCGCCACCGCGCTCGCCACGATCCCCGTGCTGCTCGGCGCCGCGACCGCCCAGGCCGCCACCGGCACCCCGCCCTACTGGGCCCAGTCCCCGTTCAACGTGCCGAGCGGGGTCGGCGCCAGCCTGCCGTTCACCGAGTACGAGGCCGAGGCCGCCGCGCACACCGGCACCGTCATCGGCCCCGACTTCACCCAGGGCGACCTGGCCACCGAGGCGTCCGGACGCGAGGCGGTGCAGCTGTCCTCGGCCGGCCAGTACGTGCAGTTCACGCTGACCGGCGCGGCCAACGCCGTCGACCTGCACTACGCCGTGCCGCAGGGCACGTCGGGCACGCTCGACGTCTACGTCAACGGCACCAAGCTCAGCCAGCAGCTCTCACTGACCTCGGCCTACAGCTACATCTCCACCGGCGGCATCACCGGCAGCAAGACGCACAAGTTCTACGACGACGCCCGGTTGGCGTTCGGACAGTCCTACCCGGCCGGCACCACGGTCAAGTTGCAGGTCGACTCCGGGAACACGGCCACGCCGTACACCATCGACGTCGCGGACTTCTACAACGTCCCGGCCGCGATCACCCAGCCATCCGGCTCGGTCTCGGTCGCGGGCTACGGCGCCGATCCGACCGGCGCGAAGGACTCCTCCAGCGCGTTCAACAACGCGATCACCGCGGCCAACAGCGCGGGCGAGCCGGTCTGGGTCCCCTCCGGCACGTACCTGGTCAGCTCGCACCTGAACATCTCCAAGGGCACGATCGAGGGCGCCGGCAACTGGTACACCCAGCTCAAGACCAATGAGCTGATCGACAACACCTCGTCGGTCGCGGGCCCGATCAACCTGAGCAACTTCGCCATCCTCGGCTCCACCGTCGGCCGGCACGACGACTCGACGTCCAACGCGATCGACGGCTCGCTCGGCAGCAACTGGACCGTCGACGGCCTGTGGGTCCAGGACACCAACGTCGGATTCTGGCTGCAGTACGGCAACAGCGGCTGCACGGTGGAGAACACCGTCATCGAGTCCACCGACGCCGACGGCCTGAACTTCAACGGCAACGCCACCAACTGCACGGTGAAGAACAACTTCATCCGCAACTCCGGCGACGACGCCCTGGCGATCTGGTCCTACCCGACCGCCGACTCCGGCATCACCTTCAGCAACAACACGATCGTGCAGCCGACGCTGGCCAACGGCATCGCCGACTACGGCGGTTCGAACAACACCATCTCCAACAACGTGGTGGCGGACACCGAACCGCTCGGCTCCGGCATCGACATCTCCAACGAGGCGTTCCTACAGCCCTTCTCGCCGCTGTCCGGCACGATCACCGTCTCGGGCAACTACGTGATCCGGTCCGGGGAGATGAACCCGAACTGGAGCCACCCGATGGGCGCGGTCCAGTTCGACCCCTACGACTCGGACTTCACCGGGGTGACCGTCAACTACTCGGGAGGCGCGATCCTGGACAGCCCGTACGAGGCGTTCGAGATCGTCGGGGGCGACGGCACCGGCCATGTCGCCAACGGGCTGAACATCAGCAACGTGAAGGTGACCAACACCGGGACCACGGTCTTCCAGGCCGAGACCGGCGGCGCGGCGAGCGTCAGTGGTCTGACGGCGAGCGGCATCGGCGTGTCCGGCGCGTACAACTACAGCTACCCGGGCAAGGTCTCGGGCGCGTACACCTTCAACCTGGGCAGCGGGAACTCCGGCTGGAGCACCACCCCGGTGCTCACCACCTTCCCGGACCCGGTGCAGGCCGGCTCGCTCAACGCGTCGAGCACCAGCCTCTCCTTCGGCGACGTCGCCTCGGGCAGCAAGAGCGCGGTGCAGAGCGTGACCATCAAGAACCCGGGCACCTCGGCCGCGGCGATCTCCTCGATCGCCGCCACCGGACCGTTCACCGAGACCAACACCTGCGGCACCTCCCTCGCCGCGGGCGGGTCCTGCACGGTCGGCGTGACCTTCGCGCCGACCAGCGGCGGCCCGCTCACCGGCACGCTCTCGGTGACCAGCAACGCCCCCGGCAGCCCGCTGACGATCGCGCTGGCGGGCACCGGCGTGACGGCCGGCACCAACCTGGCGCTCAACCAGCCGACCACCGCCAGCAGTTCGGAGCAGACCTACGTGGCGGCGAACGCGACCGACGGCAACACCAGCAGCTACTGGGAGAGTTCCGACGGCGCGGGATACCCGCAGACCCTCACCGTCGACCTCGGCTCCGCCCAGTCGATCGGCTCGGTCACGCTGGACCTCCCGCCGGCCACCGCGTGGAACACGCGCACCGAGACGCTGTCCGTTCTCGGCAGCACCGACAACAACACGTACACCACGCTGGTGAATTCGGCCGGCCACACCTTCGACCCGTCGACCGGCAACACCGCGAAGATCAGCCTGCCGTCCGGCAGCAGCGCCCGCTACGTCCGCCTCAGCTTCACCGCGAACACCGGGTGGAGCGCGGCCCAGCTCTCGGAGTTCCAGATCTTCCCCGGCGCGTGACGCACCCCGACACGCAGCCGCGCCGCCCCCTCCTGCCCGCATGGCGCGGGCAGGAGGGGGCGGGACCGCTCACCGGGACACGGGTCACGGATCACGGGTCACGGGACACCGGTCACGGGGTGAACGGGACACCATCGCTATGAGATCTGCTGGGCCAGGAGCCGCATGACGCGGCCCACCATCGCGAGCCTCTCGTCGACGGTGGCGCCACCGGGGACCTGGATCTTCGCCCCCGCGTAGGAGTACGCCCCTTCGGCCGCGCGCAGACAGCGGCGTACCTCGTCAGCGTCCATCAGGGAGGTGGGCTCGTCCTCGGTGAGGGGCAGGTGCGCGTCCGCCCACGCTCCCCCGTACCCGTTGCCGGCCGGCCCGGCGCCGGAGAACATGACGCCCTCCAACAGGCCCTCGGCGGCGAGCCGTTCGACCTGGGCGAGCGGCCGGCCCGGGTCCTGGGCCTCGATCGCCGAACGGCCCCAGTTGACGGTGACACCGATCCCCGCCTCCCGTGCGACGGGGATCTCGTCCTCCAGCGGCAGGAACCGCTTCTCGCCCGGTACGTCCGGCGCGTACGCGTCGCAGTGCTCCAGGACGAGCCGGGTGGACCAGGCGCCCTCGGCGGGTGCGCCCGCCGCGATCTCGTCGAGGGAACGGGCGAACATCTCCCGGGCAGCGGTCTTCGAGGGCGCGGTGTGGATATGGAGGGCGGAGACCGACTGCTCGCCGGTGAGCTGGTTCAGCTCCTCGGCGACAACACGGGCCTCGCGGAGGAAGTCGAGCGCCGCACTCCGTCCGGCCTCGTCCTTCGAGGCGAGCCCGAAGACACCCGTGGCCCCCACCCGCACCATCGTGCCGGGAATCAGGGTGATCACCGAACGGGTGAAGCGGCCCCGCATCTGTGCGGCCAGCCAGCGGATGTCCACACCGAGACCATCACGGAACGGGATCTCCAGCCCGTCGGCGATCCCCCGACCGGCGAGCCCGTCGTAGAAGCGCTCCTGGTCGGCTGGCAGGGAGGGCAGCGCCGCGTACGCGCCCACCAGGGCGGCGGGCCGTTCTGTGGTCATGGTGTCAGGTCTCCAAATGTTCCGTGCACGGTTCTCCGGTGAGACCGTACGGGGGTGGCTCGTCCGGGTCGTCGCCGGGGAGCCGCGCGTTGTCCGCCCGGGTTCCGCCGGGTCGCGGTCCTGGTCCTGGTCCTGGTCCTGATCGTCCTGGTCCTGATCGCCCCTGGTGCGCAACGCGGGCGGACTCCGGTCGTCGGGCGGCAGGCGTCGGCCCGTCAGGGCGCGCGGGCGGACGCTAGGGTCGTGAACGTGTTGAGCCCACAGGTGAGTCGGGACGTGATCGTCGTCGGTGCCGGTATCGTCGGCGCGTCGGTGGCGTACCACGCCGCCCGGGCGGGCGCGACGGTGACGTTGGTCGACGCAGGGCGGCCGGGCGCGGGAGTGACGGCGGACTCGTTCGCCTGGATCGGGTCGTCCGGCGTGCGCACAGGTCCGGCCGCGGAGCTGCGGGCCACCACGACGGCGGAGTACCACCGGCTCGGGGCCGAGTTGCCGGGACTCCCGGTGACCTGGTCCGGCTCGCTGAGCTGGACCGGGCAGGGCAGCGCGCCGGACGCCGGGCCCGGGCAGACGATCGTGGACGCGGCCACCGTGGCGACGCTCGAACCCGCCCTCCGGCAGCCGCCGGAGTGGGCGGTCTGGGCGCCGGGTGACGGCGCTGTCGACGCGGTGGGCGTGACCGAGCGGCTGGTCGCCGGCGCTCGCGCCCATGGAGCCCGGGTGCATCCGGACACGCCGGTGACCGCGGTCCGCCGGGATACGGCGGGCCGGATCGCCGGGGTCGACACGGCGGCAGGACCCCTCGCCGGTACGACGGTGGTGCTGGCGGCCGGAGTTGCCACGGCCGCGCTGGGCGCGCCGCTCGGCGTGCACGTCCCGGTCGAGCCGTCGCCGTGCCCGCTGCTCCGCTTCCGCGCCCCCGCCGACCTGGTCCGCACCGTGGTCAACACCGAGGACTTCGATCTCCGGCAGGTCGCCGCGGACCGGCTGATCGCCGCCGCGGACTCCCCCGAACGGGCCCTCGCCGCCGTCCGGTCCACCTTCCACGGCGCCGGGAGCGTCGAACTGCTCAGCACCCGAATCGGAGTACGCCCCATGCCGGTCGACGGTGAGCCGATCATCGGCCCGGTCGCCGGGGTCCCCGGCCTCTACGTGGCGGCGATGCACTCGGCCGTCACGCTCGCCCCGGCCGTGGGCCGCCTGGTCGCGCGGGAGTTGGTCGGCGGAACCGTCGAGCCGGCTCTCTCGGGTTGCCGCCCCGACCGCTTCTCGCGGTGAGACGGGCTCCCCGGCCGACCCTGTCTCCGTGCCGGGCCGCGCCGGGCGTGCCTCGCCCCACCGCGAACGGTGGAGTGGGCTCGTCCCGAACTCCCTCGGGACACGGTCGTCGCGACGCCCGCGAGGCCACCGATCGGCGGAACGGCTCCCGTGCGCTGAACCCGGAGGCATGGGGCCTGCTCGCGCGGCTTGTTGCGCCAGTCGCCCTCGCCTGTCGGCTTGAACGCGCGGGTAGGACGCGATGCGCCCCGCCCGGATCACGGCCGGTGATCTCCCGGTGCCTGGCCCGCCGGCTGCTCCGGTCGGGCGCGCGGGCCGTCCAGGACGACATCGAGCGGCCGGTGGGGCGCGTTGCGACGGCGGGCCAGACGTTCGGCTGTCGCGCAGCCGACGACAAGGTCCCGGCCGCCCCGCGCACGCGACCCCGGGTCTGACGCCGTGGTCGGCGGGCCCGTCCGCGGGGCGAATGCGGCAGCGGCCGCCACGCGTGACGTACCACCACCGCCGAGGCCGTGCACGTCACGGGAGTTCGTCCGTCACGGCGCCTCGCTTGCGGCGGACCCTGCGGGGAGCCGTGGGAAGACGGGAGGGAAGAGGTCGGCGGCGGCACGGCGGTGCGCGTTCCGCTCGCCGTAGCCCGCCCGCATCCGGCCGAAGAGCCGCTGCGCCCGGCTCTGCATGGCGGTCACGTCGCGCCCCGGCAGTTCGCCGTCCCGGACCACGGTGCGTCCGGCCACCACCGTCAGGGCGATGTCGCGCGGCGAGCCGGACATCAGGAAGGTGCGCAGCGGGTCGTCGAGGACACCGAGCCGGAAGTCGGTGAGCCGGACCGCGACCAGGTCGGCCTGCGCACCGGGCGCGAGCCGCCCGAGGTCGTCGCGGCCCAGGGCCCGCGCGGCGTTGAGCGTCGCCGCGCGGAAGTACGCGGCCGGGTCGCCTGCGTCGAGCCGGCCTTCGAGCACCTTGGTGAGGCTGGACCCCACATCCATCGCGCGGAACAGGTCGGGCGGGAAACTGTCGCTGCCGAGCGTGATGTTCACCCCGGCCCTGCCGAACCGGTCGAAGCTGTCCAGCACCATGCCGTAGCGCAGGGACGTCGACGGGCAGTGGACGATCGACGCCCCGGCGCGGGCGAGGGTCTCCAGTTCGCTGTCCGAGGGCGCCGCCCCCCGCGTCCCGCCGCCCGCGCCGTAGGTCGCGTGCGGCAGGAGCAGCCGGCAGCCGAGCAGGCCCGCACGTTCGATGATCTCCAGCGGTGTCGCGGCGTGCTCGCGGCGCAGCAGGTCGAGTTCGACGGTGCCCTGCATGCAGTGCAGCCGGACCGGCACGTCGTGGCGGCGGGCCAGTTCGGCGGTGGCCGCGAGCAGTTCCGGGGTCATGGTCTCGATCCGGCACGGCAGCAGGGCGCCCCGGACCAGGCCGTCGCCCGCGGACGACCGGGCGTACTCCAGGAAGCGCTCGGCGTCCCGCAGGCCGGCGAGCCCGCGCTGCTCCTCCCACCGGACCTCCCGCCCGCCCTCGCCGCGCACCACGTTGACCCCCGCGCGGTAGCTGGGACCCACGTAGGCGCGGATGCCCAGGGCGCGGGCCGCCTCGGCGATGCCGACCGCGTCCTGGTAGGTCTCGGCCCAGGAGCTGTGGGTCTCCGAGGCGATCGGCATGCAGGTCGTGATGCCGTGCAGCAGGAGCTGGGCGAGGCCGTACTGCCGGATGAAGTTCCGTTCCTCCTGGTCGAAGACGTCGTGACGGCGGTGGGTGAAGTACTCAGCCGACCACTGGAGGCTCGCGGCGGCTTCCGGTGCGGACCAGGAGTCGAGCAGCGCGTGGTCGATGTCCGACACCGCGTCGAGGTCGATGAGGCCCGGTGTCACCAGGGCCTCGCCCAGGTCGATCGTCTCCCCCGCCGTGCTGTCCCGGCGCGGTCCCGCGTACACGATGCGCGCACCGTCGTACACGACGGAGGCGTCCTCGATCAGCACATGGTCGCCCTCGCGGTAGCCGAGCACGTAGCGCGCGTGCACCGTGGTGGTCATGTGTCTCCTTTCCGGACCCGGACGGGTCCGCCGTTCGCTTGCGTCTGCCGCGGGCCCGCGAAATGTCAGACGGGGTGGGTGTCCTGGACGGCGGCTGTCCGGTGCGGTTCGGAGCCCCAGCCCGGACGGGACTTGGGCAGCGGCCGGGCGAAGGTCGACACCTTGCTCGTCCGCAGGCCGAGCCGGGCCAGCCCTTCGGCGAAGAGCAGCCCGGCGGCGACCGGGTCGATCACCGGAATGCCCAGCTCCTCCTCGAAGGAGGCCGCGCGGCCGGCGAAGCCCGCGCAGCCGAGCACCAGCGCCTCGGCGCCTGAGTCGATCAGCCGGCGGCCGCACGCCAGCACGGCCTCGCGGCTACGGGCTTCGTCGGCGTGGGCCGACAGGACCGGGACGCCCGCGGCGAGCACGCCGACGCAGTGGTCCGCCACCCCGGCCGTCCGCAGGCTGTCCTGGATCTGTACGACGGAGCGGGCCAGGGTGGTCACCACGCCGTAGCGGGGCGCCAGCATCAGCGCCACGTGCGCGGCCGCGTCGGTGATGTCCACCACCGGTACGTCCAGCAGTTCGCGGGCGGCCTCCCGCCCGTGCTCGCCGAAGCCGGCCAGCACGACCGCGTCCATGCCGCCGGGCCAGGTGGCGAGCCGGTCGAGCATGGCCGTCGCGGCGATGAAACTGTCCAGATAGCCCTCGGCCGAAACCACTCCCCACTCCGGTGAGACGGCGGTGACGACCGTCCCCGGGCCCGCGGCGGCCCGGGCCGACTCCCCGATGACCTCGGTCATCGACTCGGTCACATTGCAGTTGAGGACCAGGACCCGGATCGGGTCCGGGTTCGGGTTCGGGTCCGGCGCCGGGCTCGCGTCCTGGCCCGGCGCGGGGTTCGTCGCGGGGTTCAGCGCCGGGCTCGGAACCGGACTCGGCACCGGGCTCGCGCCGGCAGGGCTGTGCTGACTGGTCACGTCGAACCTCGCTGGGGACGGTGGCGTTTCTGGCCGGCGGGCACGGTCACGTCAGCGGTTCTCGCCGGCCGTCGCGCCGGCCGTCGCGCCGGGTGCCTGGAGGGTCGCGAGCGTCTCGCGCAGATGCTCGGCGCTGCGCAGGACGAAGTCCTCACCGTCGAACGGGGTCGCGCGGAAGTCCTCCACCGACGGCACCGCACCGTCGGCCGAGCGTCGCGCGTAGTCGTCCGCGAGGCGGACCAGTTCGGTCACCTCGTCCTCCACGAGATCGGGGTGCAGTGCACGCCAGCTCTCGTCCGCGATCCCGATCGGGATCGCCAGCGTCGGTCCCGCGGGCTCGATGGAGGCGTCCAGGTCGGGTGTGTGCTCCAGCAGCGCGCCGAGCAGGCCGGCCCAGTCGATGACCCCCAGGCCGCAGGGCGAGAAGGTCCGGGTGAGGCCGACGCCGGTGCGCTGGAGGATCGAGTCGCGCAGATGCGTGGCCCGGACGTACGGGGCGACCCGGCGCGCGGCGGCCACCGGCTCCTCGCCGCGCACCATGACGTTCGCGGTGTCGAAGGTGATCCCCATGACGTCCGGCCCGATCGACTCGACCAGCCGGACCACCTCGGTCGTGGTGATCTCCTCGTGGGTCTCCATGTTGAGGTGGCAGTCCAGGTCGCGGGCGGCCGGCGCGAGCAGACCCAGGAACTTCTCGATCGCGACGAGTTGGTCCGCCCAGGGGGCGTCGGTACGGAACCGGTCGATGGCGTAGTAACCGGGCAGGTCGGCCTTGTAGTTGCAGCAGGCGACCCACAACTCACCGCAGTCGGCGCCCTCGCGGCACGCCTGGAGCATGCGCAGCATGCCGCGGGTGTAGTCGCCCTCGCCCAGCCTGCGGATCTCCGGGGCCTCGGCCGCGGCGTACGGGTTGACCTTGCCGAGCCCCATCTGGAGGTAGAGGCCCAGCGTGTCCGCCTCGCGGCGGACCTCCCGGAGCACGCCGAGGTCGAGCGTCGGCGAGATGTCGAGCACGGTGCGGAAGTACACGCCCTCCATGCCCAGGTCACGGGCGTATCCGAGGATCTCCAGGGGGGTACGGTCCGCAGCGCCGGGGATCTTCCGGCCGTCGACACCGATCTTCATGGCGGGGTTCTCCTTGTGACTTCTGGCTCGGCCGCTGGGCCGGGTCGCGTGCGGCCGCGGGGTGCCGGCCGCTTGGGTACTGGGTGCTGGGTCCTCACGGCGAGGCGCGAGGCGTAGGGCGTAAGGCGTCACGCGCAATACGTGAGGCGTACGGCGCGGGGCGCCGGGTGCGGGCCGGCTATCGGCCCCACTGCGCGAGGGGCAGGTTCCCGGCGTACGCGAAGTGCTTGACGTTCCTGCCGAGGACGGCGGTGAACCGGGCCCGGTAGAGGATGATCGTCGGCGAGTTGTCCACCCAGAGCGTGCTGATCCGGTCGATGAGCTGCTGCTGTTGCGCCGGGTCGGTGACGCTGTTGAGCTGGGCGAGCAGCGGCTTGCTGCCGGGCAGGCAGATGTGCTGGTTGTTGAAGCTGCTGCCGCAGGTGGTCTTCTTGCGCAGTTCGTAACTGCCCAGTGGTGTGCTGGACTCGAAGAGCAGCGCCGACTGGTAGGTGCCGTTGTTGAACAGCGTGCTGAAGTCGGCCGGCGGCTTGGCCACGAGGTTCACCTTGACGCCGATGGCGCGCCAGACGGACTGGAGCAGCGCCGCGAGGTCGGACACGCCGGGCGACTGCGGGTTGATCATCAGGTCGAGGTGGGGTGACTTCAGGCCCGATGCGGCCAGCAACCGCTTGGCCTTGGCGGGGTCATAGGCCCGCGGCGGTTCGAGGGAGGCGTTGTAGCCGGCCATGCCCGGCACCACGGGGCCGTAGTAGGAGTCGCCGTAGCCGTAGACGAGCTTGGAGATGATCTGCTGGTAGGGGATGGCGTAGGTGAGGGCCTCGCGGAACTTCGCGTTGCCCGTGACGGGGCCCTGGTTGTTCAGCGAGACCGTGACCGGTGTGGCGCTGCCCGCGCTGACGACCTTGCAGCAGGACTTGCCGCTGACGCTGTGCACGCTCTGCGGTGGCAGCCCGAGCGTGACGTCTGCCTGGCTGTTCTCGGCCTGGAGCAGCAGGGTCGGGATCGACGGGATGAAGTTGACCTGGACCTTCGGTTCGATGGCCGGGGTGCCGTAGTAGTGCGGATTGCGTACCAGGACGGCGTGGTTGTTGGGGACGTAGGTCTGTAGGACGTACGGTCCGCTGCTGCTCGCGGTGTGGCTTTGCAGCCACTGGTTCGGGCTGCCCGCCTTGACGCCGCCGTGGGCCTCGATCGGCTTGGGGTCGTAGATCGAGCCGCGGCTCTGGGACAGGCTGTAGAGGATCTCGGGATACGCCTTCCGCAGGTGCAGCACCACGGTGGTCGCGTCGGGCGCGTCCACACCGGTGATCAACGGTGGGTCGGTGATGCCGAGTTGGAGCGAGAGCGCGCCGCAGGCACCCATCTTCACGGTGCGCTCCAGGGAGTACTTCACCGCGTTGGAGTCGAGCGGGTCGCCGTTGGCGAACGTCTTTCCGGCGGGCAGCGTGAAGGTGTACGTCTTCCCCTGGTCGGAGACCTTCCAGCTCGT
Organism: Streptomyces sp. NPDC087270; assembly: GCF_044744625.1. NCBI lineage: Bacteria > Bacillati > Actinomycetota > Actinomycetes > Kitasatosporales > Streptomycetaceae > Streptomyces > Streptomyces sp. NPDC087270. Next base: position 75,970 of record NZ_JBIUYR010000028.1, on the reverse strand, counting down.
GGCGAGGTCGGGCTCCACCTTCGACGGGTCGGGGTCTGCGGTGGTGAACCCGTCCTTGTCGGCGGTGACCGACTGCTTGACCAGCCGTCCGTAGAAGCTGCCGGCCAGGGAGTTGTCGTCGCCGGGACACGAGAACGCGGGGTCGAGGCTGGAGATGCTCGTCGCCCAGTTCACCGTGAACGGGCGGTCGGAGCCGGCCCCCGCGCCGTTGACGTCCGAGCCGCCGCAGGCCGCGGTCATGGCCGCGGTGGCGGCGAGGCCGACCGCGAGCAGGGTGCGGCGGTGGGGACGGGCCGGTATCCGATCGGTTCTTGTCACTTGTCCTCCTCTCCGAGCGTGGGGGTACGGCTCTGGGCGCCGGCCCGCCGGGCGAGTTGCTCCTGCATCTCGCCCGGGAAGTGGCAGGCGACCTGGTGTCCGGGGACGACCTCGCGCAGCCGGGGGCGGCGCTGCGCGCAGTCCGGGCGGCCGGCGCCGACCGGGCAGCGGGGCAGCAGGGGGCAGCCCTCGGCCGGCGCCGGACCGGCGGCCGGCTTGGCCGTGTCCAGGGCCCGCCGGCTGCGCTCCATGACGTCGGGGTCGGGGACGGGCGCGGCGAGCAGCAGCGTCACGGTGTAGGGGTGCAGCGGGTTGGCGAACAGTTCGTCGGAGTCGGCGACCTCCACGATCTCGCCGAGGTACATCACCGCGATGCGGTGGCAGACGTACCGGGCCACGGCGAGGTCGTGCACGATGAACAGGCAGGTCAGGCCCAGTCCGGACTGGAGGTCCGCCAGCAGGTTGAGGACCTGGGCCTGCACCGACACGTCCAGGGCCGTCACCGGCTCGTCGAGGACGAGGAGTTCGGGGTGGAGGACGAGCGCGCGGGCGATGGCGATGCGCTGGCGCTGGCCGCCGGAGAAGGCGTGGGCGTTGCGTTCGGCCAGTTCCGCCGACAGGCCCACCCGTTCGAGCATCTCCAGGGCTCGGGCCCGCCGGACGGCGGGGTCGCGCTCGCCGTGCACCAGGAGTGGTTCCTCGACGAGCCGGCGTACCGAGAAGCGCGGGTCCAGCGAGCCGTAGGGGTCCTGGAAGACCATCTGCACCCGCGAGCGCATCTTCCGCAGCGCGGCGTGCGACATCTTCCCGACGTCGTCTCCGTCGAAGACGACCGAGCCGGAATCGGGGTCGGTCATCCGCAGCGCGCACGAGGCGGCGGTGGACTTGCCGGAGCCGGACTCGCCGACGAGTCCGAGGGTTTCGCCCCGGCGCACCTCGAAGGAGACCTGCCGCAGCGCGTGCACCTGCCCGGTCCTGCGGGTGCCGACGCCGGCGCGCCTGCCGCCGAAGGACTTGGTGAGGTCGGTGACGCGCAGCAGCACGTCGGGTTCGGCGGCCTGCTGGACTGGCGGGGAAGTCATTCGGTGTCCTCCAGCTCTTCGGTGCCGGGGAAGTGGCACTTGGTGGCGCGCTCGGCGCCCGGCGCGCCGAGGCTGACGAGCACCGGTTCCCGGCTGCGGCAGTCGGGCTTGCCGCGGCCGGCCGGGCAGCGCGGCTCGAAGGAGCAGCCCGTGATGGGCAGGGTGGGGTCGGGGAGCGCGCCGGGGATCGTGGACAGCCGCCCCTGCGGGACCTGGTCGGTCCTCAGCACGCACTTGATCAGCTCGCGGGAGTAGGGGTGTGCCGCCGCGGAGAACAGGTCCCGGCTGCGGCTCTCCTCGACCAGCTGGCCGGCGTACATGACCTTCACCGAGTCGCAGTAGCCGGCGACGATGCCGAGGTTGTGCGTGATCAGCATCAGGGCGGCGCCGCGGTCGGTCACCAGGCGGTCGAGCAGTTCCAGTACCTGGGCCTGGGTGGTCACGTCGAGCGCGGTGGTCGGTTCGTCGGCGATCACCAGCTCGGGCGAGTTGGCGAGCGCCATCGCGATCAGCACGCGCTGCCGCATGCCGCCGGAGTACTGGTGCGGGTAGTCCGCCAACCGGTGGGCGGCGTTGACCACGCCGACCTCGCCGAGCAGGTCGGCGGCCAGCTTCCGGGCGGCCTTGCGGGTGATGTCCTGGTGGGCGCGGATGCCCTCCACCATCTGGGAGCCGATGCTGCGGATCGGGTCCAGCGCGCTCATGGGGTCCTGGAAGACCAGGGAGATCCGGCGGCCGCGGACCTGGGACATCTCGGAGTCCGTGAGCCCGCGCAGATCCTGTCCGTCGAGCAGCACCTCCCCCTCGGTCACCCGGCCGGGTGGCTGGAGGAGGCCGACGATGGACATGGCCATGGCCGACTTGCCCGAGCCCGACTCCCCCACGATCGCCAGGCGCTCGCGGCGGTGGACGGTGAAGCTGACGTCCCGTACGGCGGCCACCTTTCCCCTGGGGGTGGCGAACTCGGTGCGCAGGCCCCTGACCTGGAGCAGGGCGTCGGTAGGGGGTGTGGTGGCGGCGGTTGCTGGTGTCTGAGCCATCAGCTCGGCTCCTGTCCGGTTTGTCATCTCACTTGGCGCCGACTCGAATGCGGGGGTCGATGGTGGAGTAGGTGACGTCGGCCAGGAAGCTGACCGCCACGTAGAGGAAGGCGCTCAGCACGATGACTCCCTGGACGACCGAGAAGTCCTTCTGGAGGATCGCGTCGACCGTCAGCGAGCCGACGCCGGGCCAGCCGAACACCTTCTCCACCAGGACGCTGCCGGTCATCAGCTCGGCGAGGAGCATCGCGGTGGCGGCCACCAGGGGAAGCAGCGAGTTGGGCACGACATGGCGCAGGAAGGCGGCCCGGCGGGTGATGCCCCGGCTCCGCGCGACCAGTACGAACGGCTCCCGGATCGTGTTCCGCAGCTGCGACCGGAACAGCCGGCTGAGGAAGGCGAACGGTCCGACCGCGATGGTGCAGCCGGGCAGAATCAGGTGCCAAACGGCGTTGAGGAAGGTGGCGAACTGGCCGGCGAGCAGGGCGTCGACGGTGTAGAGGCCGGTGACGTCGTGCGGGGCGGCCCTGCCCGGCGACAGCCGTCCCTCGGGGCCGGGAAAGATCCCGAGCTTGACCGAGAGCAGCAGGATGGCCACGAGGGCGAGCCAGAAGGGCGGGGAGCCCATCGCCAGCGACGAGGTGGTCCGCAGCGAGACGTCGGCGCCCTTCTTGCGGCGGAAGACCGCGACGGCGCCGAAGACGAGTGCCGACGCCACGGCGATGAACACGCCGGTCAGGCCGAGTTCGATCGTGGCCGGCAGCCGGGAGCGCAGCAGGCCGGCCACCGGTTGGCCGGTGCTGAAGGAGAACCCGAGGTTGCCGTGCGCGAGCGCGGTGAGGTAGTCCCAGAACTGCGCCGGCAGCGACTTGTCGAGCCCCATCGAGGCGCGGATGTTGGCGATCGTCGTCGGGTTGGCGAGGTCACCGCCGACGAGCCGGGCCGGGTCGCCGGGCAGCTTGCGCAGCATGAGGAAGGAGAACACCAGCGCGCCGAGGATGGTGGTGATCCCGACGGCGAGGCGCTTGGAGACGGTGGCGAGCATCAGGGTCCCTCTCGTCAGTCGGCCACGATGTACTCGCCGCGGGGGTCGAGGATCTCGCGCGTCCGGTCGGCGACGACGGTGGTCAGGGTCACGGCGATGAGCAGCACGAGGCCGGGGAAGGCCGCGACCCACCACTGGCCGGTCAGGAAGAACTGCTGGCCGTCGGTGATCATCGAGCCGAGTTCGGCGGTCGGCGGCTGGGCGCCCATGCCGAGGAAGCCCAGTGCCGCGAGCGAGAGGACCGCCGCGCCGAAGACGGCCGCCATCTGCAGCACGATGGTGGAGATCAGGTGCGGGAAGATGTGCACGAACAGGGTTCGGCGCTGGGTCGCCCCGATCGCCCGGGTGGACTTGACGAAGTCCTTGGCGGAGATCCGCATGACCTCGCTGCGCAGGGTGCGCATGTACCAGGGGAACGAGTGGATCGACAGGCCGATCACGACCGCGGGTATACCGGGTTTGAGGGCCATCACGACCGCCATCGCGAGCATGATCGAGGGGAAGCAGAGGATCGAGTTGGTCAGCCAGGTCAGGACGGTGTCGACGTAGCCCCCCAGCGCCCCGGCGAGCAGGCCGGTGACACAGCCGAGGACCGCCCCGGCCAGGGCGACGACCAGGCCGGCGCCGAGCGAGGCCCGCGCGCCGACCAGTACCCGGGCGAGCATGTCCCGGCCGAGGTTGTCGGTGCCCAGCGGGTGGTGGGCCGAGGGCGGGGTGAACTGCTGGGCCAGATCGACGGTGTTGGAGTTGTCCGGCCACACGAGCGGGCCGAAGACCACGACCAGGGCGAGGACTCCCAGCGCGCTCAGGGCGACCACCAGGACCTTGTCGTTTCTTGAGACCCGGCGGCGCACGGCGCGCAGCCGGGTCGAGGCGATGGTTGTCACGGCTGCTCTCCAGAGATCGTGACCAGTACGGAACGCACGTGGGTGATGCTTCGGCGCAGTTCGGCGCGGTACCCGGCGCTGTCGGTGCGCGATGCGGCGTCGACCGGCTGCCGGCCGCCTTGCTCCGCCGCCGAGCGCTCACAGCGCACCGCGGCGCGCACCAGGCGGGCCAGCTCCCGTGGCCTGATGTGGGGTTCCGCGTCGAACCAGTCGTCCCGGAACATCTCCGTGTCGAACTGCCCACGATGCTGCTCGAAGACGAGGTGCCGGGCCGGAGCGTCCCGGACGAGGGTGTCCAGGATCGCGGTCCAGTCGAGCACTCCGTCGCCGCAGGGCCGCAGTTCGCGGCGCAGACCGGCGGGGGTGAAGTACAGCGCGACGTCCTCCAGATGGGTCTGGTGGACGTAGGGCGCGAGCCGCCGGGTCACCTCGACCGGGTCCTCGGCGCGTACGACGAGGTTCGCCACGTCGAGGCTCACCCCGAACACGTCGGTGCCGGCGGTCTCGACCAGCCGGATCACCTCGTCCGAGGAGAGGTCCTCGTGGGTCTTCACGTTGAGCCGGCAGCCGTGTTCCAGCAGCACCGGCCGCAGGGCGGCCAACGTCCGCTGGATCTCCGCCAGTTGCTCGGCGTGCGAGGGTGAGGCGCGCTGCCGCTCGGTCCTGGTGTAGGCGAAGAACCGGTCGCAGCCCAGGGCCACGGCGGCACCGATCATCGCGGTGAGTTCGGCGACGCGTTCGGCGTGGTCGCCGTGCGGGCCGAGGCAGCCCACCCCGGCTTCGATGAAGAGGCCGCGCTCGTCGGCGGCCTGCCGGGCCGCCTGCAGTTCGGCCCGGTCCAGCGAAGGACTGACCGCGCGAGGGTCGGCGAAGAGCACGCCGCCCAGGCCCAGTTGGCCGGCCAGGTCGAGGGCCGTCGGCCAGTCGCCCGCGCCGATGCCCTGGACCGGGCCGCACATGGCTCCAAGACGCTTGGTCGTGCGCGGATCTGAGGCTCGGTCAGGGAGGGTTCGGGACTCGGTTTGATCGAAGGCGATACGCGGGGACGTGGTCGTCATGTAATCTGATTACCAGACGTCTGATGTTTCTGGATAGGGACCTCGATGGACTTTCGGCAGATCCTCCGAGCCGCACGACATGGCATCGCCTCGGTCGCCGCTCCACCGGCGAGGGCCCGGCTGACCACCAGGAAGGTGGGGGGTTAAGTGCCACGCTTCAACCGCGTTTCCGCAGTACAGGTCGCCATCGAGGAGATCCGCGACCAGATCCGCGAGGGGAACTGGGCGCTGGGTGACCGGCTGCCGTCCGAGGCGGAACTCACCCAGACCATGGGCCTGAGCCGAGCGCCGCTGCGCGAGGCCATCCGCGCCCTCACCTACGCCGGCCTGCTCTCCGTACGGCAGGGCGACGGCACGTATGTGATCGCGGTCGACGAGGCGACCGTGGCGCTCAACCGCAAGCTCACCGACAGCAAGACCCGGGACGTCCTCGAAGTGCGGCGCGGGCTGGACACGGCCGCGGTCCAACTGGCCGCCGCACGGCGTACCGAGGACGACCTGGAGGCGATGGCCGACATCCTGCGGCGCCGGCGCGAGGCGGCCTCCACGGGCGACCAGTCGACCTTCGTCGACGCCGACGTCTCCTTCCACCTGGCCGTCGCGAAGGCCGCCGGCAACTCCCTGCTCCTGGACCTCTACGAGGGGCTCTCGCTGGCCATGCGGGAGTCGCTGGACACGGTCCGGTCGCTCGAACACGCCGTCGGCGAGGGCGGCGACGACCACGAGGCCCTGTTCGACGCGATCAGGGCGGGGGACGCGGCGCGCGCCTCCGAGATCGTCCTGTCGATCATCGCTGGGCAGGAGCAGCAGTGCGCGTTGCAGTGACCCCGCCCCGCCCGGCCCGCCTGCCCCGCCTGCCCTGCCTGCCCCGCTGACAACCTACGGAGAGCCATGACGAGTCCGAAGAAGATCATCGACGTACGCCCCTGGGCGGGCGAGCCGAGCGACCTCCTCGTCGAGGACGGCCGGATCACGCAGGTGCTGCCGGCCGGCGGCGGGACGGCGCGGGACGAGCCGGGCGTCATCGACGGGCGCGGGCGGATCGCGCTGCCCTCCTTCACCGACGCGCACGCCCACCTCGACTCCACCCGGCTCGGCCTGCCGTTCCGCCCGCACACCGCGGGGCCGGGTCTTGAGGGCCTGATCGAGAACGACCGGGCCAACTGGCGTTCCGCGGAGGCGAGCGTCAGCGAGCGGGCGACCCACACCCTCGGCAGGACCATCGCCTCGGGCGCCACCGCCGTACGCAGCCACGCCCAGGTCGACACGGAATCCGGCCTCGACCGCCTCCATGGCGTGCTCGCCGCGCGCGAAGCGCACCAGGACCGGGCGACGGTCCAGGTCGTCGCCTTCCCGCAGGCCGGGATCGTCCGCGACCGCGGCACCGCCGACCTGCTGGCCGACGCGCTCTCCAGCGGCGCGGATCTGGTGGGCGGCATCGACCCCTGCGGCCTCGATCGCGATCCGGTCGAGCACCTGGACATCGTCTTCGGCCTGGCCGAACGCCACCAGACCGGCCTGGACCTGCATCTCCACGAGGAGGGCGAGCTCGGGGCCTTCACGCTCGGCCTCGTCTTCGACCGGGTCCGCGCCCTGTCCATGCGGGGCAAGGTGACGATCTCGCACGCCTTCGCGCTCGCCACGTCGCAGGCCCCCCGGGTCGAGGAACTGGTCACCCAGCTCGCCGAACTCGACATCGCCCTCACCACGATCGCCCCGAGCGGCCGGCGCACGCTGCCCCTGGAACTGCTGGCCGAGCACCGCGTGCGGGTGGGCCTGGGCCAGGACGGCATTCGGGACTACTGGTCGCCGTTCGGCGACGGCGACATCCTCGGCCGCACCTGGCAGCTCGCGTTCACCAACCAGCTGCGGCGCGACGAGCACATCGAGCGCTGCGTCGCGCTGGCCACCGTGGGCGGCCGGGCGGTCCTGGCGGGCGGCGGGGTCGGCGCCGCCTGGACGGCCGCCGCCCCGGAACCCCGCGGCTTGGCCCAGGGCGACGCCGCCGACCTCGTCCTGCTCTCCGGGGAGACGGTGACCAGCGCGGTGATGGACCGGCCGCAGGACCGTGTCGTCATCCGCCAGGGCAGGGTCGTGGCCGAGGACGGTGTGCTGGTCTGAGCCCCGGGGGCAGGCAGGGCCGTGGCGGCGGCCGGGCGGGGGCGGATCAGCGCGGGCCGGCGGATCAGCGCGGGCCGGCGGATCAGCGCAGGCCGGCGGATCAGCGCAGGCCGGCGAAGAGGTCGTTCTCGGGTGTGGCCGCGCCGGTGGTGTCCTGGACCCGGACGAAGGTCTCCATGCCCATCAACTCGCCGAACCTCTCCTTGCCCATCTTGAGGAAGAAGATGTTCTCGCCCTGGCTGGCGTGCGCGGCCAGCGCGTCGAACTTCTGACCGCTGAACGCCGTGGTGTCCACCCATGTGGTGATCTGATCGTCGGGGAGCCCGATCTCGGCCATCGCGGCGGCCTCGGCGGGGTCCGGCTCCGGCATGTCCTCGTCCAGCTCGCGCATGACCTCGCCGAACCGCTGGAACATCGTGCGGGGCATGGTGGTCCAGTACACCTTCGGGGTCAGGTCGGTCATCTCCAGCGCCGCCATGGTGATGCGGTGGGCCTGGATGTGGTCGGGGTGGCCGTAGAAGCCGTTCTCGTCATAGGTGACGACCACATCGGGGCGGTACTCCCGCATGAGGTCCGCGAGCCGGGCCGCGCCTTCCTGCACGGGGGTCTGCCAGAAGGACCCGGGGGCGTCGTTGCTCGACCAGCCCATCATTCCGGAGTCGGCGTAGTCGAGCATCTCCAGATCGCCGACCTTCAGGACGTCGCAGCTCGCCTCGAGTTCCTTGCGGCGCATCGAGGCGACCGCCGCCGGATCGTGGCCGGGATCGCCCGGCTTGACACCTCCCGGTCCGTCACCGCAACCGCCGTCGGTACAGGTCACCAGGACCGTGCGGATGCCTTCCGCCGCGTACCGCGCGAGGACTCCCCCGGTTCCGGTGGCCTCGTCGTCGGGGTGGGCGTGCACTGCCATGAGCGTCAGGGGCCGGTCAGCCATCAAACAGTCCTTCTGCAGAAATGTGTCGTGGTCCCGGTGCGCGGCAGGCGTACCGCCACCTCGGAGCCCGGTTCCGCGCGAGGGCGGACGACCTTGTGATCACCGTATCCCCCCGCGCGTACGGCGCCGGGCCGTCGATCGGTGCAACGGCGACGGCCGGACCTGCTGTTCCCGATACGGCTGCGCGGCACGCGGGTGCACGCAGGATCGGGCCCGCCCGGAAGCTCGTACTGCCGGCGGAAGACCCGCTCCACGCGGGCCGCGAGTTCCGGCAGGTTCATCTCCGGGGTGAACGCGACCACCACGCGCTCGGGGCCGAACATCTTGGCGGCGTTCGCCCGCTCGGCGGTGACGGCCGGTACCGCCGTCACCGCCCTGCCCGGCGCGGCCCGGCAGTTGCGCCGGATCGCGTCGGGCCTGGCGGCGCGGCCGCTCCCCTGAGCGTCCCCACCGGTCATCGCGGCGGGCGGTCGTCCACCTCGACGAGGTTGTGGCCACGCAGCGTGTAGAGCTTGCCGTCGTGGGCGTTGACGTGCGGTTCGCTGTACCAGATGCCGTTGATGCCGGGGACGACGGTGCTGACGGCGAACGTCTTCGGGTGGAAGCGGAAGAGCGTGGTGATCGAGACGCCGTAGACGGTGCCGCGATTGGTGACCAGGGCCGCGTAGCCGCGGCTGACGCTGCTCACGTCCGCGGTGTGCAGCAACTGCCGGGTGTGCAGGTCGATGACGAACAGCACGCCGTCCCTGGTCAGCCCGTAGAGGTGGCGGCCCTGCACCGCGAGGGCCGTCACCCCCTTCTGCTGCCCCGTCTCCAGGCGCCACAGCTCGCGGCCGGTGACCGGATCGACGGCCACCACGGTGCCGCGCGCTCCCGTGGCGGCCTCGTTGTCACCGCCCAGGTAGGCGACGCCGTCCCGGTTCGCCACCGCCGCGACGAGCTGGACGCTGTCGATCGGGTTGACGTACGAGGTCGACTTCCCCGTCCTCGGCGCGTACGTCCACAAGGCGCCGCCGCCCTCGGTGTCGGACTGCACGCCGAGCAGGAGCAACTTGTTGGCCGGGTCCCAGGAGGTGTCCATCGGCCGGTTCTGCACGCTGGGGAACTGCGCGATCTGGTGCGGTTGCCCGCCTGCGCGGGGGTCGTACTCCCAGATGCCCAGGGCGTCGTACTGGCCGGTGTACAGCCGGCCGCCGATCACCTCGGCGTCCTTGACCTCGCCGGGCGCCCGCAGATTGACGACGGCTCCGCTCCGCAGGTCGTGCCGGGCGAGGGTGCCGGTGCCGCCGACGTAGACGTATCCGCCGCCGGCCGCGATCCCCATGCCCGCCTCCGCGTCCGCGGGAGCGCCTGCCGTGCCCAGGTCGGTGATCACCGAGGTGCCGGCGGCCAGATCGATCTCGGCGACGAACCCGTAGGCCGAGACGACCTCCAGCTTCCCGTCGGTGTGGTCCACGCCCCAGATCTCTCCGAGATCCGGTCCGTCGAACTCCACCGCGGAGACCGCCTTGTCCGCCAACGAGTAGGAATACACTCCCGTGTCGGTGGCGAAGTAGATCCGGTCCGTGTCGGCGGTGAAGCACTTGGCGGTCGTGCCGTTGACGCTCACCACCGTGTAAGAGGAGAGGTCCGCCAGGTCCATCACCGCGAGCTTCGCCGGATCGACCCCGCCCGAGGTGCCGACCACCAGGTTCCCGCCGACGACGCCGAGGCACCGCAGGCTGGGGTCCTGCTCCATCTCCTTGGGCACCACCGAGGTGAACGTGCGCTTGGTCCGGTCGAACGCGAACAGCGCCGCCTTGCTCGCGTCGCCCCCGCCGACCAGGACGCTGCCCGAGCCGACGAAGACGGCGGTGTCGGTGGCCGCGACGGCCTCGGCCTCGGTGGCAAGCGGATTGGCGACACCCAGGCTGGTGGTCGCACCGGTGGCCGGGTCGTACTCCCACAGCGCGGGCGGCGTTCCCGTCACGCCGCCCACCGCGTACACCGTTCCGTCGGGGGCGACCGCCAGCGCGCGGATGTCGCGGTCCCCGCCCGTCCTGCCGATGCCCACCGCAGGCTTGTCCGGCGTCGTCAGGTCCCACCGGAAGAGGTTCGGCTTGCCCTGGTCGCCCTTGAGCAGCACGCCGATGTAGAGGTACCGGCCGGTCGGGTCCGCCGCGAGCGCCTGGACGGTGGGATCGGGTGCCGCGTCGAGATCGGTGACCGAGACCACCTTCCGGGTCGGCAGGTGGAACCCGATCACCCGGGCAGGGGCGAGGTTGCGCGATCCGATGTAGACGGTGTCGCCGACGAGCAGTCCGCTCATGAGGGAGTACTGGACGACTGCCGGGCCCAGGTCGGTCACGGTCGTGCGCGGGCCGCGCGACGAAGCGGTCGCCGCGGCCGCGCCCGGAGCGGCGAGCGAGTTGGCGGCGGCGGCCAGCCCGGCGGCGCCACCGAACTGCAAGAGGCGGCGGCGGGTGGTGGAGAACGGTTCGGTCATGCGGGCTCCTCCTAGGTAAGCGCTTTCGCATCCGTCATCATTCGCTTCATACGAAACGTCGTCAAGGAGTATTGCTTTCACTCTTCGAATGAACGACGCGTTGCGAACGAAACGAAAGCGCGCGGGAGTTGCAGTGCCCCAGCCCCAGTCCCAGCCCTGCCGCTCCTGCCTACCGGTCGCTAACCGTGGGCCCGCTGGAGGCCCGTGCGCGATCCCGGCCCGGGTGTGAGCGTGTGACCCGGTTCTCGTACTCGGGGGGTGCCTTGCGCTGGGCCGGGATCGCGGGGAGTCCGTGACCGCTGTCGAGCGGCCGGCAGCGGGCGAGGAACTGTCGGTGCGTGGAGGGGACGGCTCTGACGCGCAGGGTGTAGCCCTGGCCCCCGCCGTACGGTCACGCCCTGGTCGAGCGCGGCCCGCTCAGAGGTCGGCGACGGCCGTGCGGATCGCGCCGCGGCTTACGCCGTGGTCGCGGGCGAGGGCAGCGATCGAGCGGCCCTCCACGTACGGGGTGCGGACCGTGCCGATCTCGTCGACCGCGACGGCGGGGCGGCGTCCGCCCTTGCTCTGCCCTTGGCCTCGGCGGCCCGCAGTCCGTCGTACGTCAGCTCGCGCTGGAGGTCTCGCTGGACACGGTGTCGCCCGGCTACGCGTAGCCGAACTTCGGGCGCTGGAGCGGGTAGAGGCGGCCGGAGGTACCCGAGTCCTCTTCGAAGGCGATCGGGTCCTCGATACCGGCCTCGGCCAGGACGAGATCCTGGCGGGCGGTGGACTGCTGGTCGGTCGACACCCGCTTGTAGACGAGATGGGCCACGCTGTTTCCCGCTCCTGCTGCCGCATCGGACCTCGGATGTCATCCAACCCTGTCGTCAGCCCTCATAGGATCGATCCCATCGGATCGGAGCCGCCGTCAGGCCCCGGAATCACCGGGTTCATTGGATGCCCGCCGCGCTTGTCGTCATTCGATCGTCTGACGACAGGCGTCCACGATGAGCGATGGCAGTCTCAGGCCGCGCGGAGGCAGAAGGGATGTCCGGCGGGGCTGGCGTACACACGGCTGCCGGTGCCGGCGTCTGAGCTGGACTCCTCTGTGGGGCGCAGGCGCGTGGCACCGGCGTCGACGGCGGCGCGGTCTGCGGTCGCGAGGTCTTCAACGCCGAAGTCGAGGTGCATCTGCTGGGGGGCGCCGTCCGGCCATCCCGGGGCGGTGTGTCCGGGGGCGGACTGGACGACGATCACGGGCAGGCCGGGTGCCTGGATGAAGTGGTGGGTGGGCGTGGTGGTGGTCGATCCGCCGAGCAGGCGGTGCCAGAAGGCACCCTCCGTCCCGATGTCGGCCGCGTCGATGATCACAGAGGTCAGGGTGAGGGACATGATGGTGGTCCTGTTCTTGGTGCCGGCTCGTGTTCAGACGGTGGGGAGGATGCCACCGTCGACGCGGAACTGCGCTCCGGTGAGCCATTTCGCGCGGCTGGAGGCGAGGAAGGCGATCATCTCGGCGACGTCCTCGGGGTCTCCGGGGCGGTCCATGGGGATTTTCAGGTGGTCCACGATCCGGCGGGTGATCTCGTCCGCGGTCACGCCCTGCTGCTCGGCCATGTGCCGCAGGTGGGCGGTGGCGCCGTCGGTGACGACGAAGCCGGGAAGAACGCAGACCACGCGCACTCCGTGTTCGCCGACCTCGGTGGCCAGTTCTCGGCTGTAGGCGTTCAGTGCGGCCTTCGCTGCGGCGTAGGAGGCTTCCGTGCGTTGGGGCAGCCGGCTGGCGATCGAGGAGATGTGCACGACGACGCCGGAGCCTCGCTCGACCATGCCCGGCACCAGGGCCCGGTCCAGGCGCACGGCGCTCAGGAGGTTCATCCCCAGGTCCGCGTGCCAGGATTCGTCCGACCGGCTCAGAGTCGGTGCCGGGGGGCTCGCCGCGCCGGCGTTGTTCACGAGGACGTCCACGCCGCCCACGTGGTCGATGACGCGGCGGCCGAGGTCGGCCACCCCCTCCGGAGTGGAGAGGTCCGCCGGCATGAAGGTGGCGCCGCTGTTCTCTCCGGGCCGGCTGCGGGAGGCCGTCAGCACTGTCGCGCCCGCGGCGACGAACCGGCGCACGGTCGCCGCACCCAGGCCCCGGCTGCCGCCGGTGACCAGGACCCGTAGGCCCTCCAGCCCCTCATCGGTGATCGGCATCGGATGGCCCTTCCGTAAGATGAACCTGACTCCGGAAACGATACACATAAACGGAACCGGACTCACCTTACGGAGGTCCCTTGCCGTCACCACGCCCGCTGCGCGCCGACGCGCGCCGCAACCGCGAAGCCCTGCTGTCGGCCGCCCGCGAAGCGTTCCTCGCCGGCGACACCGACGCGCACGTGGAAGAGATCGCCCGCAGCGCCGGAGTCGCCGTCGGAACGCTCTACCGGCACTTCGAGACCCGCGAGGCACTGATCGAGGAGGTCTACCGCAAGGAAGTCGACGACCTGTGCGCCGCACCCGAGCAGCTGCTGGAGCACCACGCCCCGGCGGAGGCCCTGCGCCGTTTCCTGCTCCTGCTGGTCGACCACGCGGCCGTGGGCAAAGGCATGTCCGTCGCGCTGGAGAGCATCATGGCGAGCGACTCACCGGTCTTCGGCGTCGCCCGTACCCATATGGGCGACGCCCTCACCCGCCTCCTTGACGCCGGCGCCACGGCCGGCACCGTCCGCGGCGACGTCACCGGCCCCACCCTGCTACGAGCCCTGGGCGGTATCTGCGCCATGCGCGTGAGCGACGGGTGGCTCGACGAAGCCCGCCAGATCACCAACCTCCTCCTCGACGGCCTGCGCCACGGCGTCCCGCGCGCGACCTGAACCGAAGAGCGCGCGGCGTGCTGCTCCTGCCCGTCGTCGTCCTCGTCCGGGTCCGGGACGTCCGCATCACGCAGCGGCCGCAGGGTGCCGTCGACCGGGACGCTCGCGGTGAGGCTGTAGCGTCCGAGCAGGCTCAGGTTCCGGCGCTTGAGCGGGGAGAGCCGGGCGCCATCTTCGACGCGGATGTCGTGGCCCTCGGCACGCAGCTGGGCGATGGCCGCGTAGTGGTAGCCGCCCGGCGGGACCACCAGTCCGACGCTCTTGCCCGGGTGCGCCGGCGGGGCGCGGGCCGCAGGAGTCTTCGGTGCGGGCGCCCGGGCCGCGGCCGGCGACATGGCGCCGCCGTGTACCCGGGTGATCTGCCCCTTTCCGGCGAGGCTCCCGTACGTCCTGGCGCACGGTGAGGGTCGAGACCGCCATCTCCTCGATCAGAGGTCCGTCACCGTGACCGACCCCCGGCGTTCGACCATCCGCAGAATCGCCTCGCGCCGCTCTTCGGTCGACACCTCGGCCCCTTTCGCCGCGACAGGCGGCTTTCACTCGACAGCCGAAGGGCATCAACCGTAAGGGTGCCCGTGGCCGGCTACCGCGGCCCGCGGCCCGTCGCGGGGACCACGGCGGCGGGCAGCATGTCCTCGATGAGGTCGGCGGCGCGCGGGGTGCCGCCCTCTCCCTGGGCGGCGGCCCGCAACTGCCGGGACCGGTCGGCACGTTCCGTATCCGTGACCAGGTCGTTCAGCGCCGCGCGAAGGGTCTCGGGGGTCGCGTCGTCGGTGTCCACGCGGCGGGCGACGCCGAGTTCCACGAGCCGGTCGGCGTTCATGAACTGCTCGGCTCCCTGCGGCACGGCGATCATGGGAACGCCGGCGAGGAGCCCTTCGCCGCAGCCGCCCATGCCGGCGTGGGTGAGGAACGCGTCGGCCTGTTCCAGCACCGCCCGCTGCGGGACCCAGGAGTGCACGTCGATGTTGGGCGGGAGGGTGCCGAGTTCCCCGGGGTCGGTGTACTTGCCGATCTGGAGGACGACGTGCCAGCCGGGCAGGTCGCCGAAGGCCGCGACGCACTGCCGGTAGAACGCGGGCCGGCGGGTGTACGCCGAGCCGAGCGAGATCAGCAGCACGTGGTCCGCGCCGGCCGGGCGGGTCCAGCCGTCCGGGTCCGCTCGGGTGTCGAAGCAGGGGCCGACGAAGGTCACCGTGTCGGTGTCGACCCGATCGGCGTGCGGCTGCATCGCTCGCGGGATCAGGGCGAGGGCCCGGGCGGGCGGACCGCAGAACGTGTCCACGTCCGTGGTGGTCGCACCGCAGCCGGCGAGCCACCGGGCGAACCTGTCCTGGTACGCGTCGGCGCCCGGCAGCTTCCGCAACTGCGCGCCGACGTCCTCCTGGTAGCCGTCCCAGCCGACGAACGTCGGGGACAGCTGCACGAGGGGGCGGTCCTGCGCTTCGGCGAGGGCGCGCGCGGCGTAGGCGCCGATGTCGTAGAGGTAGAGGTCGGCCGGATCGGCGTCGTAGGCGGCGCGCAGTTGCGGGAGTGCCTGGACGGCGTCGTCGAGGAAGAGGCTCGCCGCGGCGATGGGATCGGCCGGCCAGTCGTTGTCCACGACGGGCAACGTGGAGGTGCAGGGCACCCGTTCCGCGCCCGCGGACTCGATCCGGTCGGCCACGAGCGGGTCGTTGGCGTAGCTGACCCGGTGCCCGCGGGCCACCAGCTCACGGATGAGCGCGAGGCTGGGCAGGACGTGGCTGACGAGGGGGACGCCGACCATCGCGATGTGGGCGCGGCGACGGGACATGGGCGATCACTCGATTCTGGCGCGGGAGGGTTGCGGGCGACGCGGGCGGCGCGGCGACGACGGGGGTTCGCCGAGGACGCGGTGTCAGGGTTGGTCGAGCTGCGCGGCGGCCTCCTCCAACTCGGCGACGGTCCCCGACATGATCGTCCGCACGTGCCGGGTGATGTGCCGCACGGGCCAGTCCCACCACGCCACCGCGAGGAGCCGGGCGATGTCCGCGGCGTCGTAGCGGGTGCGGATGAGCCGGGCGGGGTTGCCGCCGGCGATGCCGTAGTCGGGGACGTCGGCGGTGACCACGGCGCCCGCGGCGATGATCGCGCCGTGGCCGATGCGCACCCCGGGCATGACCGTGGCGCCGTGGCCGAACCACACGTCGTTGCCGACGACCGTGTCACCCCGGCCGGGCAGGTCGGTGATCAGGTCGAAGTGCTCCGCCCAGGAGCCCCCCATGGTGGGGAACGGGAAGGTGGAAGGACCGTCCATCCGGTGGTTGGCGCCGTTCATCAGGAACCGGGTGCCCGTCCCCAGCGCGCAGTACCTGCCGATGACCAGCCGCTCGGGGCCGTAGTGGTAGAGGACGTTGCGCGTCTCGAACGCGGTCGGGTCGTCCGGATCGTCGTAGTAGGAGAAGTCGCCGACCTCGATCAGCGGCGACGTCACCAGTGGCTTGAGCAGGACCACCCGCGGGTGCCCGGGCATCGGGTGGAGCACGGTGGGGTCGGCGGGCACGGGCGGCATCGTGGCGGCGGTTCCTCTCGGGCGGGCTTAGAGCGACAACTGTCGCGTTAAGATGCTGGCACAGCCCCGCCACCCCGATCAACCGGATACTGGTCGCCGATGACAGACCCACTCGACCCGACGTCGGACCGCCGTCCTGGCGGTCGCACCGCCCGCGTCCGCGCCCAGGTGCTCGACGCGGTGCGCGCCGAACTCGCCGAACGCGGTCACGAAGGACTCACGATGGAGGGGGTCGCGGCGCGGGCCGGCGTGCACCGCGCCACGGTCTACCGGCGCTGGCGCGACGTCGGCGGCCTGCTCGTCGACGTCATCGCCGCCGCCGGCGAGATCGACTGGCAGCCGCCGGACACCGGTTCGCTGCGCGGCGACCTGACGGCCCTCAACCAGGAGATCCAGGAATCCCTGCTCGTACGGCCGTCGTTCGCCGTCGCCCTGATGGCCGCCTCGTTCCACTCCGAACAGGCCGCGCGGGCCCAGACGCAGCTGTGGAAGGACCGGTACGACCAGTGCGAGATCCTGGTCGAGCGCGCCCTCGCGCGCGGCGAACTCCCCGCACAACACATTGACGCGCGCAGCCTGTTGATCGCCGCGACGGCGCCCCTCTACCACCAGCTGGTCCTCCTGCGCGCCGACCCCGACCCGCGACTCCCGGAACGCGCCGCGCTGGCAGCGGTGCTGGCGGCCGCCGCGGGGGCCTTCCGCGTCGGGCGGGACGAGAGCGTGCGATAGGAGCCCTGCGGCGAGCCGACCCCGCTGGTCCGCGCCTCCCGAAACCCCCCGCACCGCTCCCGCCGTGGCGGAACCGGGGCTACGGGTTGGCCTGGACCTCCCGTGGCCCCTGGTCCGCGCCGAGATCCGCGGCGCAGCGGAAGCCGAGGTTGGCCGCGGTGGAGTCGGGGGTGTTGGCGGAGCGGGCGGCGACACGGTAGCGGTGGCAGTACGAGTCGTGGCACAGGTAGGAGCCGCCTCGCATCACGCGGCCCTGGCCGAAGCGCGGGCCCCGGGGGTCCTCGTCGGGCGAGCGGCGGTAGTAGTACGGCGAGAACCAGTCCGCGCACCACTCCCAGGTGTTGCCGGACATGTTCCGCAGCCCGAAGCCGTTGCGCGGGAAGGCGGCGGCGGGTGCGGTGGTCAGATAGCCGTCGGCGCGGGTGTTGACGGTGGGGAAGTCGCCGTTCCAGATGTTGCACCGGTGCTCGCCGCCCGGGGTGAGTTCGTCGCCCCACGCGAACCGGCGGCCCGCGAGACCGCCGCGTGCCGCGTACTCCCATTCGGCCTCGGTCGGCAGCCGCTTGCCCGCCCAGCGGCAGTAGGCGAGGGCGTCGCGGTGGGAGACGTGGACGACGGGGTGGTCCAGCAGGTCCTCGATACCCGAGTCCGGTCCGCCGGGATGCGCCCAGTCCGCGCCGCGCACGCTCACCCACCACGGGGCCGCCTGCACGCGGCCGAGCACCGCTTTGGCCGGCGCCGCGAGGGCCAGGTGGAACACCGCGGACTGCCCGTAGCGTTCGGCGTCCGTCACGTGGCCGGTGGCGGCCACGAAGGCGGCGAACTCGGCGTTGGTGACCGCGGTCGGGTCGAGGGCGAAGGGGCGCAGGCGCACCCGGTGCACCGGGGTCTCGCCGTCGGCGGCGTACCCTTCGTCGAAGGCGTCCCCCATGGCGAACTCGCCGCCGGGCAGCGGCACCGGCGACTGGAGGCCCGCCCGCGGGCCGGCGGTCCGCTCCGCCGGCGCGGGCGGTTCAGACGGTTCAGGCCGCGCGAGCGGTTCAGGCCGCGCGGGCGGTCCGAGCGGAGTCGGCGGTCCGAGCGTGGTCGTCGGTCCCGGCGGCGGGCCGGTGCGCCGCGGTGCGCAGCAGGGTCGGGGGCCCGCGGCCTGCCCGGAACCGCCGGCCGGTCCGGTGCCGTGAGCGGACGCGGGTGTCTCGGCGTCAATCACATGGGGTCCTGTGGTGCGGGCCGCCCCGTCGGGCGCGGCCTGGTGGGCCGCGGCGCGGGCCGGACTCCGCCGGCCCCGCGCCGCATGGTCGTCACGTCGGTACGCTGTCAGGTCGTCACGTCGTCAACGTGCAGGTGACACTCGTCAGTTCGGTGCCCGAGCTGCTGAACGCCACCACGATCGAGCGGTCCCCGGTCGCCGGCACCGGCCCGGCGTCGAGCCTGACCGCCACGGCGCCCTGTCGCTCGCCGTGCGCCTCCAGCACGCCCGAGGTGCGGTCGGCGGTGACGCCCTCCGGCAGGGTCAGCCGCCACTGGACCCGGTGCCCGCGGTAGTCCACGTCCTGCGCGTGGACGGTGAGTACGGCGGTGCCGCCCGCGGGCAGGGCCAGCCGGGACGGGTCGGCGTAGCCCCAGGCCGGCGCGCGGTACTCGTGGGCGATCGCGACCCGGTCGCGGTCCTCGCCGTACCGGCTCGCCACGTAGGAGCAGTCCAACTGGACGCCGTCGAAGCGGTGCCGCAGGGTCAGCTGCTCGTAGCGGTCGGCTGCCTCGGTGCGCTCGGCGGCGGTCCCGGAAGCGGCGAGGGAGATCGCGACATCGGCCAGCGAGATCTCCGCGGCCTGGTCCAGGCGGTCCAGCACGAGCCGCCGCGGGCTGCCCGCGGGTACGGCCCTGCGCGCGCTGTCCAGGTCGGCCCGCGCGGCGGTGTAGCTGTCCCGGAAGGACGGTGCCGCGGAGCCGAGCTGATCGGGGTCGGCGGTCGTCCGGGCGAAGTAGTCCGCCATGGCGGCGGCCGACGCGCCGAACCGGGCCGGGAGGTAGGCGCCGAGGAACTGCCCGTCGTCCAGCGCCGGGTCCCAGGCGCTGTGTGCCGCGAAGAGGTGGACGGCCTCGGCGGACAGCCAGTCGGCGGGCTCGGCGTAGCAGCCGATTCCGCTCAGGCCGAGCGAGCGGTACACGGCGGCGTCCCGGGCCAGCACCGGCAGGACGTTGGCCGGCAGCTGCCGCCAGCGGTAGCGGCGCGAGTAGTCGTACACCGCGAGCGGCCCCTCGTGGGCGTCGCGCCACTGCCGCAGCAGGGCGAGGTAGCCCGCGTTGGTGGTGGAGGAGGGGTCGTCGAGGGCTGCGGAGTAGGTGCGGCCGTAGGGGGCGAAGTCGACGATGACGTCCGGGTCGAAGGAGTGGCCGCCGGTGGGCGGGTCGATGGCGGCGCCGTAGGCGATCCGCTCCACCCGCACACCGGGGGCCGCGTCGCGCAGTGCGGCGACGACCGCGTTGACGACCACGGTCTCGGCGTTGCCGGCGGTGCCGTACGCGGTGAGCGCGGCCTTCGGCCAGACGGCACTGTCCGGCGGCCAGCAGTCGAAGATGCCGATCTCCGGGCGAGTGGTGAGGTAGTCGAGCACGTTGTGCACGTACTGGTCGACGGCCGCGCCGTTCTGCACGTCGAAGACGTTGGTGCCGGACGTGTAGTACTGCGGGTACGTCGACTGCGGCAGGAACGACTGGTAGCCGTGCCCGCCCACCTCCAGCTCCAGGCCCCGGCGGGCGATCTCGGGGGCGAGGGCGGTGCGGAAGTCGTCGTAGCGGGTCGAGCCGAAACCGCCGTAGTCGTAGGGGAAGACCAGGGTGTTCAGGCCCTGCTTCGCCATCCAGTCGACCAGCGCGACGAGGGCGCCGGTGTTGATGCTCCAGCCCTCCTCCACGTACTTGCGCCGCAGCGCCCACTGCGGCAACCGGTGCGTGGTGCCGGAGCCGAGGACGAGGTCGGGCGAGCGGGGCACCGACTCGGCCGCGCCCTGGTAGAAGGTGAAGGTCGGGGCGAAGAACTCGACACCGGCCTGGCGCAGCAGCCCGTACGCGGCGAACAGGCAGGCCCGCTCGCCGGCTCCGGTGAGCACCGAGAAGTCCGTGCCGGTGGTGACGGTCCAGCTGTCCTCGGGCTGGGAACTCAGGGCCTCGGCGTCACGGGAGGCGGCCGCCAGGACGTCCGCGGTGGGCACCTGCCCGCGGACGAAGGCGAGGCCGTACGGCGCCGTGCCGGAGGGGTTCGCGAGCCGGACCACCGGGACGCTCCCCCCGATGACGCGGCCGAGGTAGCGCGCGAGTTCGGCCGCCGCGAAGGCCACCGGGGAAGACGCCGGGGGACCCGCCTGGGAGGTGCCGGACGCCGCCCACCACACGACGTGCCCCTGCGCGCGCCCGCCGCGCCCGACCCGGCAGCCCGCCGCGGCCGGACCTGCCGAGCCCCCCGGACCTGCCGAATCCCCCGGCCCGGGCGAACTCGCCGACGCCGCGGACGCGTTGAGAAGTTGCCCGGCGAGCGTGCTGCTCGCGGCGAGGGCTGCGGACATGCCGACGACACTGCGGCGGCTCGGCTGCGGACGGTGCATGCGAGGTCTCCTCGGTTCCGGAACGGTGGGACGGGGTGGGGTGGGGTGCCCGTCGAGGTGGCGGCGGCACGGACGGCGTTTCAGCGGACCGCGCCTCAGTCGGCCTGCCAGCGGCCGCCCCGCTTCCAGAAGCCCTCCACCTCGTCGAGGGTCCGGCCTCGGGTCTCGGGGGCGAACCGCAGCGCGAAGACGGCGGCTGCCAGGCACAGCGCGAGGAAGAGCCCGAAGGCCGTGACGCCGCCGAGCGAGGTGAGCAGGGACAGGAAGGTGAGCGTGATGATGAGGTTGGTGAGCAGGTCGACGGTGAGCAGCAGGGAGGCGCCGGTGGAGCGCAGCCGCGCGGGCAGCGCCTCGGAGGCGTAGACCCAGACCATGGCGCCGAACCCGGCCGAGTAGCCGATCCGGAACAGGACCACGCCGGTCACCGCGATCACCTCGGTCGCGCCACGGCCGACCCCCCAGGCGAAGGCGGCGATCAGCACCGCGTTGGCCACGGCCATCAAGGTGATGCCGGTCAGCAGGGTGGGGCGGCGGCCGGCCCGCTCCACCAGGACCAGTGCCAGCACTTCGCCGAGCATCGCCGCGAGTTGCACCATCGCGGTGACCATGATCGCGGCGTGGTCGCTGGTGAAGCCGACCTTCTTGTAGATGAGGGGGCTGTAGGCGACGATCGCGGCGATCCCGGTGACCTGGACGAAGAAGCCGAGCCCGACCACGAACAGGCCCGCGCGCCGGTAGGGCGGGCGCAGCAACTCGCGTACGGTGCCGGGCTTGCCGGCCGCCAGCGAGGCGCGTATCCGCTCCAACTCAGCCGGTACCTCCTCGGCGCCGCGGGTCCGCGCGAGGGACACCGCGGCCTCCTCGGCGCGGCCGTGCATCAGGTACCAGTGGCCGGTCTCCGGCAGGCGGGCCACCAGGATGGTGACGACGGCGGCGGGCAGCGCCGAGATGCCCAGCATCCACCGCCAGTCGTTCCGGCCGCCGTTCGCCAGCCCGAGGTCGGCGAAGTACGACGCGGCGATGCCCACGGTGGTGGCGAGTTGGTAGCAGACCAGCAATCGGCCGCGCAGGTGCAGGGGGGAGGACTCGCCGACGAACACGGGCGCCGCGACCACGGAACCGCCGATGGCGACGCCGAGCAGCAGTCGGGCCACGAGCAGGGTGGCCAGGTCGGGGGCGAGGCCGGACAGTGCGGAGAAGACCACGTACCCGATGCAGACCGCGTACATGGTGCGGCGCCGGCCCAGCCGGTCGCAGGCCGACTTCGCCAGGACCGCGCCGATGACGGAGCCGGCCCCGACCGCGGACGTGACCGTCTCCTGCATGTGGGTGCTCAGACCGAAGTCGCGCTTCAGGGAGAGCAGGGCTCCAGCGAGCGCGCCGGTGTCGTATCCGTAGATGAGCCCGACGGCGCTGCCGGCCAGCCCGACCGCGAGGACCGCCGACCGCGCCGGAGGCGCCGAAAGGGTGGTGTCTCCCCCGGACCCGGTGCCGCGGCCGGTGCCGGTGCCGCGGCCGGTGCCGGTGCCGCTGCCGCTGCCTCCGCCTCTGCCGTTGCCGGACCCGGCGCCTCTCCCGGACCCGGTGTCCATTCGGCCCATGACCATGACCTGTCCCCTGTCCCTGCGCTCGGTGTTCGCCGTGCGGAACAGCGTGCGGGACCCGTTTTTTTCTGTCTACAACTTGGACATAATTAATTTCACGGTGAGTCGCGAACTTGCGATCACCAGGCATCTGTGTACGGTGAGACCCGCTCCGTCCCCCTGGATTGTGTCGAGGAGATTGACAAAATATGAAGGGATCTGTGCGGCGCCTGAACACTGAGCAGGTCCTCGCCCTGCTGCGTTCCGGGCCGATCAGCCGGGCCGCGATCATCGCGCGCACGGGTCTGTCGCGCGCCACCGTCTCCAGCATCGTCGCCGAACTCCTCGCCGACGGGGTGGTCGTGGACCGGCCCGCGGCCGAGGAGCGCCGGGCCGGGCCCGGCCGCCCCACCCGGCTCGTCGTCCTGTCCCAGGGCAGCGTCCGCTCCATCGGCGTGGCCTTCCAGATCGCGTCCACCGCGGTCGCCGTCGCCGACGCGCAGCAGCAGATCGTCGGCACCGCGGTCCGCAGCCACCGGGCGGCCCTCAACTGGCTCGACCGGGCGCGGATCGCCATCGAGGAGGTGCGGCGCCTCTACCAGGAGCACGGCATCGAACCGACCCACCTCACCGGCATCGGCATGGGTGTCGCGGGACCGGTGGGGCAGTCCGCCCCCGACGCCGCCTGGCGGGTGGCGGCCGACCGCCTCACCGCGGAGTTCAACGCGCCGGTGCACGTCGACAACAACCTGCGCCTGGCCGCGCTCGCCGAGACCGGCTGGGGCACCGACCTCGTCACCGGCTCCCTGCTCTACTTCCACCTCGGCGAGGGCGTCGGGGCGGGCATCGTGATCGGCGGCCGCCTCTACCGCGGCGCGACCGGCGCGGCCGGCGAAGTAGGCCACGTGCGGATCGACCCGGAGGGGCCCGCCTGCCGCTGCGGCGCCCGGGGCTGCCTGGAGACGTACACCGCGCTGCCGGTGCTGCTGCGCCGCGCCCGCGTCAAGCGGGCCGGACGGCCCTTCTCCGAACTGGCCGCGGACCCCGCGCTCGCCGAGGAGCTGACCCGGGCCGCCGAACTCTGCGGCCGTGCCGTCGGCGCCGCCGTGACGACCATGGACATCTCCCGCGTCGTCCTCGGCGGGATGCTGGCGTACGCCCCGCCGGAGGCGGAGCGGGCCTTCACCGCGGCCCTCGACGCCCACCTGCTGCCGGCCATGCGCGAGAGCGTGCAGGTGGGCCGCGCCCGTGCCGGCGACACCGCCGCCGTCACCGGCGCCCTCGCCCTCGTCTACCACAACTCGCCGATCCTCGAGGGCTACCACCCCTACCGCACCGCGCCCCGCGACGACGCCGGGGGCCGCATTCCACCCCAGGAGCACTGATGGACACGCCCCGACAGGCCCGCAACATCCTCTTCCTGATGACGGATCAGCACCGCATCGACACCATCGGCGCGTACGGGAACCCCCACGCGCGCACCCCGAACCTGGACCGTCTCGCCGCCGGCGGCACCCGCTTCACCCACGCCTTCACCCCCACCGCCATCTGCACCCCGGCCCGCGCCAGCCTGCTGACCGGCAAGTCGCCGTTCCGGCACCGCCTGCTGGCGAACGACGAGTGGAACATCGGCTACCGCACCGACCTCGCCGAGGACGAGTTCACCTTCTCGCAGGCCCTGCGCGGCGCGGGCTACCAGGTCGGGCAGGTCGGCAAGTGGCACGTCGGGGAGACGCGCCGGCCCGCCGACTTCGGGTTCGACGGGCCGTACCTGCCCGGTGCCATCAACCCGGTGCTGAACAGCGAGTACCAGGACTGGCTCGCCGCACGCGGCCTGCCCCCGGTCAGCATCCGCGACCGCATACGCGGCACCCTGCCGGGCGACCGCCCCGGCCACCTCCTCGCCGCCCGTCTCGACCAGCCGGTGGAGGCGACCTTCGAACACTTCCTCGCCGACCGCGCCATCGAGATGCTGCGCGGCTACGCCGCCACCGGCCGCCCGTTCCACCTCTCCCTGCACTTCTACGGCCCCCACCTGCCGTACCTCATCCCCGACGAGTACTACGACCTGATCGACCCCGCCGTGGTCGAGCTGCCGGACTCGTTCGCGGAGAACTTCCAGGGCAAGCCGCCGGTCCAGCAGCAGTACAGCACCTACTGGTCGGCGGACAGCTTCTCCCCCGACGAGTGGCGCAAACTGATCGCGGTCTACTGGGGTTACGTCTCGATGATCGACGCCGAGATCGGCCGGGTGCTGGACGTCCTCGACGAGCTGGGCCAGACCGACCGCACGGCCGTCTTCTTCACCGCCGACCACGGCGAGTTCACCGGCGCCCACCGCCTCAACGACAAGGGCCCGGCGATGTACGACGACATCTACCGCATCCCCGGACTGCTCCGCGTCCCCGGCGCCCCCGCCGGCCGGGTCGACGACCACTTCACCACCCTGACCGACTGCACCGCCACGATCCTCGACCTGGCCGGCCTCGATCCCTCGGCCGCCGTCGACGGCAGCAGCCTGCTGCCGCTGGTGCACGGTCAGGAGGCCGCGGACTGGCGCACCGACCTGGTGGCGGAGTTCCACGGCCACCACTTCCACTACCAGCAGCGCATGCTGCGCACCCCGGATTTCAAGCTGGTGGTCAACCCCGAGTCCGTCAACGAGCTCTACGACCTGCGCGGGGACCCGCACGAGCTGACCAACGTGCACGAGGTACCGGCCTACGACCAGGTGCGCCGCGACCTGAGCCTGCGCCTGTACGAGGCGCTCACCGCCCGCGGTGACACCGTCTTCGCCAAGTGGATGGCCGCCACCACCCGCTTCGACGTACCGCTCGCGAACACCTCCAAGAGCGACTACGACGCGGTCGACGCCGCACCCGACGACACCGGCGCCGCCCTGCGCGGCTGAGCCGGAACGCCGAGGCCCACCCGGCCAGGTGACGCCCCGCCGCGTCAGGGCCCGGGTGCGGTTCCCGGCGGTGCCGAGGGAGGGGGCGTGCCCGGGTCGAGGCCGTGGAGGGCGAACCGGGCGCCGGCCTGGAAGCGGGTGCGGGCGCCGAGGGAGTCGAGGAGGGCGGCGACCCGGCGCTGGACGGTGCGCTGGCTCACGCCGAGTTGGCGGGCGCTCGCCTTGTCGGTGAGGCCGGCCAGCAGCAGCGAGAGCAGTCTGCCGTCCTCGGAGGCCGCCGTGTCCGGGGCCGCCGCCGTGGTCGCCGCCCCCGCCGCCCCCGCCGCCGCTGTCTCCGCGGCTCCCGACGTCTGCGCCGCCTGCGCCATCCGCGCCGCCTGCGCCGGTTCGCCGAAGGTGAGCGGCAGGGGCAGGGCTCGGTCCCACAGGCTCTCGAAGAGGCCGGACAGGGCGTCCAGCAGCATCGAGGGGTGCACGATGACCACGGCGTCGAGCCCGGCGCCCGCGTCGTCGCGGTGCCCGGCCGCGCGGGCGGCACCGTGCAGCGGCACCACGGCCACCTCCCGGTCCACCAGGTACAGCCGCATCGGCACGGCGGGCAGCACCCGGACGCGCTGCCCGGCGGCGGCCAGTCGCTCGACCTCGCTCAGCGCGTCGGCCCGTTCCATCGCCGAACTGCCGTAGATCGCCCGGAGGTCGATGCCGAGCCCGAGCAGCCGCAGATCGTCGGCGAGGGCGCCGCGGGCCCGGGGCGCGTCGTCCAGGCAGCGGATCTGCTCGCGGGCCCGCCACTGGACCTGGGCGGTGCGCTGGAGCACGGCGTCGCGGCCGGTGACGACCTCGACGACCACCTCCGGGTCAGGCGCCGCGATCTGGCGCCGGTGGTAACGGTCGGTCAACTCGGCCAGGTGCTCGCGGGCCTCGCGCAGCCGCTGCTCGCGTTCCGCGACGAGCCTGCCCAGCGCGATCGCCGGGGGCGCGGGCCGGTAGCGCGGGACGGGCCCCGGTTCGCGCGCGGCCAGGCCCTGACGTTCGAGCGCCGCCAGCGTCGCGCCCAGATCCTCGGGGCGGTCCCAGAAGGCGGCCAGTTCGGCGGCGGGGTGGACGAGCAGCAGTTCGTACGCCGCTTCCTCGGCCGCCCCGACGCCGAGGGCGCGCAACTGCCCGGCGGCGCCCTCCCGTTCGGGGGCGGCGAGCCCGCGGCGGTCGTCAGTGTCCGGCATCGGCGGCGCCCCCGGGGGCTTCGTGGTCCGGGCGCAGCCAGCCCCGGCGCACCGCCTGGTAGCCGGCCTGGAAGCGCGAGGTGGCGTCGAGGCGGCGCATCAGGTCGGCCAGGTGGCGGCGGACGGTCTGCTTGTGCCAGCCGAGGTGTTCGGCGATGACGTCCTCGGTGTGGCCCGCCGTGAGCAGGGTCAGCAGGGCCCGGTCGAGCGGGGAGGGGCCGTCCTGCGGCCCGTCGCCCGGGCCGGTGGCGAACCGGAGCGGGAGGGCACGCTCCCAGTAGGTCTCGAACAGCGCGGACAGCCCGTCGTAGAGCACGGAGCCGTGCACGATCAGCCAGTCCCCGCGGGCGGCCGCCTCGCGCAGCGGCAGCATCGCCAGCGGCTCGTCGCTCAGCACGAGCTTGATGGGCACGTCGGTGACGACCCGGGCGATCTCCCCCGCCGAGGTGAAGTCGTCGAGGAACGCGACCCCGCCGGGAAGGCCGAGGGCGCGCCGGTCGTAGATCGCGCGGTAGCGGATGCCGCGCCGCAGTTGCTCCAACTCCAGCGGGTTGGCGTGGTGGTCGTTGATGTACGGCGGCGAGTCGAAGGCCCTGATCTCCTTGCGGGCGCCGCGCTGGAGCCGCTCGTGCCACCGCGTCACCGCCTCGGGGCCGTGGGCGATCTCGACCAGGTCGAGGGGGTCGGTGACGGTCGGCGGACGGGCGGCGCGCGCGGTGAGTTCGGCCACCCGGCTCCGGGCGGCGGCCAGTTCGCGGTCCCGCGCGAAGAGCACCTCGTCCAGGGCGTCGCCCGGTGGGGCGACGACGTAGCGCGGCGGGTCCTCGGGAAGCCGGGCGACCAGGCCGAGTTGCTCCAGCCGGCGCAGTCTGGCGCGTACCGCGGTGCCCGGCGCGGCACCGGCGGCTGCCTCGGCTCCGGCCGCGGTTCCGGCCTCGGTTCCTGCTCCGGCGCTGGCCCCGGTTCCGGCCTCGGCTCCGGCTCCGCCCTCGGCTCCTGCGGCTTCCGGCGGTGGCCCGAGTTCGGCCTCGGTGACCGAGGGCCGGGTCAACAGCAGCTCGTAGAGGGCCTGTTCGGCGGCGGTCAGACCGAGGACGTTGAGCATCCGCCGAGTGTGACAGCAATTCCCGCCGCCGACATAGCACTTTACGACACTGGCGTAGAGCGCTCTTGACCTGCGTGATCTCCGGCGAGAAGCATCGCTGCCGCGACCTGACCCCGACTGCCCGGTTTCCCACCCCACACGAATCGACCCGGCGGCGTACCCGGCCGCCCCGACCACTTTGGTGGCAAGGTGCGAATTCCCTCCCTCCCCCACGGCGCGGGCGGCCCCCCGCCCGGACGAACCCGGAGGCGACGAGCCGCGGGCGCCCTCGGCGTCCTCCTCGCCGCCGCCCTCGCGGTGGGCGCCGCGGGCCCTCTCGGTACGGCCGAGGCCGCCGCGCCGCGACCCGCGCCGCAATCCGCGGCGCCGGCGACAGCCCCGGCAACGGCCCCGGCTGCAACGGCCGCTGCGGCGAAAGCCCCGGCCGGCAAGCCCGCGGGCAAGCCCTCCGGCACGACCGTCCACACGTCCACCGCCCCCGGCTCGCGCGCCCCCAAGCGCACCGGCGCCGTCACGTCGTCCTGCGCGGCCCCCAAGGCGAAGGGCGTGGCCCGCTGCTTCGCCAAGCGGGTCGACGGCACCGCCGCGGGCACCGGCGTCAAGGCCGCGGCGGTCGCGCCCTCCGGCTACGGCCCCGGCGACCTGCTCAGCGCGTACCACCTCCCGGCGGACGGCGGCCGGGGCGCGACCATCGCCATCGTGGACGCCTACGACGCCCCGACCGCGGCGGCCGACCTGGCCGTCTACCGCACGCAGTTCGGCCTGCCCGCGCTCCAGCCCGGCCAGTTCACCAAGGTCGACCAGCGCGGCTCGCAGAACGGCTACCCGACCCCCGACGCGGGCTGGGCGACCGAGACCTCGCTCGACCTGGACATGGTGTCGGCCGTCGCCCCGGAGGCGGACATCCTCCTGGTCGAGGCCGACTCGGCCTCCCTCGCAGACCTCGCCGCGGCCGTGGACGAGGCGGCAGCGCTCGGCGCCACGTACATCTCCAACAGCTACGGCGGCTCGGAGGACGGGACCGAGGCCGCGTTCGCCGACGCCCACTACGACCACCCGGGCGTGGCCGTCGTCGCCAGCTCCGGTGACGACGGATACGGCGTCCAGTTCCCGGCGGCGGCCCCTGAGGTCACCGCCGTCGGCGGCACCGCGCTGACCAGGGACGCCGGCACCGCGAGGGGCTGGACCGAGACGGCGTGGTCGGGCGCGGGCTCCGGCTGCTCCGCCTACGTGCCCAAGCCGTCCTTCCAGACCGACACCGGCTGCGGCAACCGGTCCGTCGCGGACGTCTCCGCCGTCGCCGACCCGCACACCGGCGTGGCCGTCTACGACACCTACGGCAGCAGCGGCGACGGCTGGGCGCAGTACGGCGGCACGAGCGTCGCGGCCCCCGTCATCGCATCCGTCTACGCGCTGGCCGGTCCGATAGCCGACCACGGCCACCCGAACACCTTCCCGTACGCGCGGCCCGGTGCGCTCAACGACGTCACCTCCGGCTCCAACGGCACCTGCACCACGGCCTACCTGTGCACGGCGGGCCCGGGTTACGACGGCCCGACCGGGCTCGGCACCCCCGACGGCACCACCGCCTTCGCGGCGACCGACTTCGGTACGGTCGCCGGCAAGGTCACCGACGAGGCGGGCGCGCCCGTCGGCGGAGTGCGGGTGACCGCGACGGGGGCGGGGTCCGGCCGCACCACGACCCGCGGCGACGGCACGTACAGCCTCCCGCTGCCGGTCGGCGACTACACCGTCACCGCGGCCGAGTTCGGCTGGACCTCCGTCGCGCACGCCGCCACCGTCACCACCGGCACGACCACGGCCGGCGACTTCGTGCTGGCCCGCCGGGCGATGGTCACGCTCAGCGGCAAGGTCACCGACGCCTCGGGCCACGGCTGGCCGCTGGGCGCGACCCTCGCCCTGGACGACGGCTCCGAGACGGCGCCCTTCAGCAGCGACTTCTACACCGGCGCCTACTCCGTGGACGTCCCGGCCAACGGCAGCTACACCCTGCACGTGACCTCCGCGATCCCCGGCTACACCCACCGCGACGTGCAGGTGAAGGTCGGCTCCGGGAACGTCGCCCACGACATCGGGCTCGACGCGCAACTGCTCGCGTCCGACGGCTCGGCCCCCGGCTACACCCAGAAGACGGCCACGTCC
Organism: Streptomyces sp. NPDC087270; assembly: GCF_044744625.1. Taxonomy (NCBI): domain Bacteria; kingdom Bacillati; phylum Actinomycetota; class Actinomycetes; order Kitasatosporales; family Streptomycetaceae; genus Streptomyces; species Streptomyces sp. NPDC087270. The sequence goes on along the minus strand of NZ_JBIUYR010000028.1, from coordinate 46,311 downwards.
GCCACCGAGAAGTTCGCCACCGGCACTCTCCCGGCGGGCTGGAGCACCACCAGCGCGAAGGGCGATCCCTGGACCTTCCACGCCCCCGACCCGTCCAGTTGGACGGCCGACCCCACGCTCGGCTTCGCGTCCGCGATGTCCGGCGGCGACACCGACTCCACCCTGCTGACCCCCGCGACGGCGCTGCCGGCGGGCAAGTCCCTGCTGCTGGCCTTCCGCACCGTGCAGGCCGGCGGTCTGGCGAGCATCGACTCCACCGCGGACGGCGGGGCGACCTGGCAGACCGTCTGGACCGGCGACGGAAGGGAGTCCGGCGCGCAGCACGCCGTGGTTCCGGCCGCCGGGAACGACCGGTCCGTCCGGCTGCGCTTCCACTACACCACCTCCGCCGTGGGCTGGTGGGACATCGCCGACGTCTCCCTCGCGCAGGCGTGGCTGCACCTCGACAAGGGCACCCTCGTGGCCGGCGACGTGACCAGCGCGCGGACCGGCCGGCCGCTCGACGGCGTGTCCGTCGCCGTGGCGGGCACCACCGCGGGCGCGACCTCGGCCGCGGGGTCGGGACCCGGCGGCGGCTCCGACGCCTTCTACTGGCTGTTCTCCCCTGCCACCGGTCACCGCACCGTCACCGGCTCGCTCGTCTACTACGACCAGGCGCGCGCCTCGGTGAAGCTGGCCGCCGACCACGTCACCCGAGTCGATCTCGCCCTGGCCAACGGGGAGATCACCGTCAGCGGCGACCTGAGCGCGACCGTGCGCCCGCACGGCTCGGCGACCAGGAAGCTGACCCTCACCAACTCCGGGGACGGCCCCGCGACCGTCCGCATCGACCAGTTCGCATCGGACGGCGCCGCATCGGCCGGCACGCCGTCCGCGCCGTCCGGGGCCCCCGCCACCAAGCAGGCGGCGCCGCTGAAGCAGGGCACCGCCCGGCCGCTGGCCTCGGTTCTGGCCGCGGCCGCCCGGGCCGGGCACGGCATCGGCAGCACGAGGACCGCCGCCCCGCACGGGACCTCCACGGCCCCGGCCGCCGCGCGGACCGGTGCCCCGGCGCCGGCCTGGACCGGCCTGCCCGATCTGCCGACCCCGTCCGTGCAGGGCGTCGCCGGTACCGACCAGGGCGTCGTCTACGCCGGCCTGGGCGCCGGGACCGAGGACGTCACCAACACCTTCTACGCCTACGACCCGAGCAGCGGCGCGTGGCAGCGGAAGGCCGACGCACCCCACGCCGTCGCCGCGGCCGGGTCCGGATTCGTCGGCGGGAAGCTCTACGTCACCGGGGGTGTCGGGCCCCTGCTCACGGTGCAGCCGGCGACCCAGGTCTACGACCCGGCCACCGACAGCTGGACCGAGGCCGCGCCCGACCCGTACACGATCGCCGGTGCCACCGCCGTGCTCGACGGAAGGATCTACGAGGTGGGCGGGCTCACCACCGGCGCCGACGCCACCGCCGTCGTCGCGGTCTACGACCCCGCGACCGACACGTGGAGCAAGGCGGCCGACTACCCCGAGAACATCATGAACACGCAGTGCGGCGCGACCGGCGGGCAGCTGTACTGCGCGGGCGGCGTCACCGCGGGTGGCGCCACCACGGACGCCTTCGGGTACGACCCCGCCGCGAACCGCTGGCACCGTATCGCCGCGCTGCCCGTCGACGCGCAGTGCGCGACGGCCGCCACGGCGAACGGCGAACTGGTCGTCGCGGGCGGCATCGTCGAGGACGGCCAGGCCGCCAGTGCCCGGACCTTCGCCTACGACCCGGCCGCCGACTGGTGGGCCCAGCTGCCGGACCTGCCGGGGCCGCAGTACTACGGTGCCGGGGCGACCGGGCTCTACTCGGTCGGCGGGGTCACCGCGGACGATTCCCTGACCGGCGCCTACCGGCTCACCGGCTACGACCAGGCCGGACCCGTCCACCTGCCGTGGCTCTCGCTGAGCCGCGGCACCGTCACCGTCCCGGCCGGGCGCTCGGTCACCGTGACCGTACGGCTGAGCGGTGACCGCCCCGGGACCGTGGCCGGGTCGCTCGGATTCGAGAGCGACGCGCTGCACGCGATCGCGCCGCTGCCCGTCACGCTGACGGTCGCGGCCCGGCCCGCCGGCCACCCGACAGGCGGCTGAGGACCTCCCCGCCCGGAACGGAACGGCCCGCCCCCGCAGAGCGAGGGCGGGCCGGTCCGCGCGCACGCCCCGCCGGGACGGCTCGCGGCGCGGGAAGGATCAGATCAGTTGCTCCGGATCGCGAAGATCACGCCGATGATGAAGATCACCGCGATGATCGCGTACCAGGTGATGTCCTCCCGGGCGTTCGTGGTCAGAGCCAGCTGCACCATCTGGTCGTGCACGGCAACCCCTCTCGCTCCTGTGATCCCCCTCCTCCCCAGTACCCACCACGGCGCCCCTCATTCGCGCGCGGGGATGGGCCGCTCGGGTGGTGGGCGACCGACGGGGCTCCGTACCGGCCACGAACGCACCCGGACGGCGAGGACGGGCCCGCTCACCGTGCTCGTGAGCGGGCCCGTCCGCCCTCTCATCCGCGGGCCGATGATCAGCCGGCGGCGCTCGCCACGACCTCGGAGACCACCGGGGCCGGGCTGCCGGCCGTCCACAGCAGGCGGACGGCGTCGGTCGCGACGCCGTGCGCGGGCAGGCGGGTGTAGGGCCCGGCCAGCGCGCCGATCGTCCGCCACGTCGTGCCGTCGTGGACCTGCACCAGGGCCCGGGCGCGGCCGGTGCCGGGCTGCAGCACCAGCACCGAGTCCAGTGCCTTCGCCGCCGGCAGCGTCACGACGAGCGCGTCGCCGGAGGCGGGGGCGGCGCCGGCGTGGTAGGCGGTGGTCAGGTCGCCGTCCACCGCGGCGGCCAGCGACGAGTCCGCCGCCGGGGCCGGGGTCCCGGACGCGGTGACCGCCGTCAGCGGTGAGCCGACCGTGAACTCCCGTACCACCACCCAGTTGTCCTGCGCCGAGGTGTTGCGCAGCCGCACGTAGCGGGCGGTGGTCCCGGCGGGGGCTTCGGCCTTCACCTCGGCGGTGTCACTGAAGTCGCCCAGCGACTTCCAGGTGGTGCCGTCGGAGGAGTACTCCAGGGTCCCCTGGTGGATGTAGTCGTCGGCGCTCGACGCCTTGCCCATGAGGATGTCGACGGTGCTGATCGGCCGCGCCGAGCCCAGGTCGACACCGACGTAGTCACCGACCGACGGGGCCGCGTCCGACCAGAAGAAGGTGTCGGGGTCGCCGTCGGTGTAGTTCGCGGGGCTGTTGCCGTTGTAGGTGCCCAGGGAGGTGGTCGCCGTGGCACGGGTGTGCACGACGCCGAGCGCGGCGTCGTACCGGTTCTCGGCGTCGGTGACGAAGGTGTCCACCACGGTGTCCCCGACCAGGACGCCGTGTGCGGAGGCCGCCGCGACCAGCGCGGGCAGCGCCTGCCGGTCGGCCCACGCGTGGGCCGCGTCGCCCGCCTGCTGCCGTCGCAGCATGTCCAGGGCGGTGAGCGTGGCCGTTCCCCAGTCGGCCGTGGAGTCGAGCCACGGCGCGGCGTCGGTGAGGAAGCCCTGTTCGCTGTGGGGCAGATGGGCCCGCAGGTACGCGGGAGCGGCGGCGACGGCGGCCAGACGGGGGCTCAGGGCGCGGGCGGCCTTGGCCGGGTCGGCCGGCCAGGCGGTCCAGAACTTCTTGATCGCGGCGCTCAGTTCGGGTGCCTGACCGCCGGTCAGCGCCGAGGTGTAGTTGAGGTCGGCGAAGGCCCGCAGGGCGGCGGTGGTCCTCGGGTCTCCCCCGGCGAGCTCGCTGAGGGACGCGTTCCACGAGGTCTGCGGGTTGTAGGCCCCCGCGTTCCACAGGTAGTCCGCCATCGTGAACAGCGCGATCCTCGACGCGTACGGCTGGATCATCGGGTTCGAGGTGAGCCCCGCCACCGCGCCGGCCACACCCGGCTCGCGCCCGGTGTAGGGGGCGAGGAGCAGCCGGTTGGTGACATAGTCGTTGACCGGATAGTTGTCCCAGACCAGGATCTTGTGGCCGAAGACCTGCCGGGCTTCCTCGGCCTGGGCGGTCGTGATGGTGGGCGCGACGACGCCTTCGCCGGTCCACTCCACCAGCACGGCGGGGTCCAACTGCTGGGCGATGGCGCTCTTGTAGGGGCTGGGCGAGGTGTCGTAGTACTCCGTGGGCACCATCTGCAGCGGCGCGGCGCCGGGGTGGGTGGCGATGAAGTCCTGCTGCACCCGGTTGAGCAGGTACGACTGCGCCGCGCCCGCCGCGCCGCCGCCGGTGCCGAACCTGGTCTTGTCGGCGTCGCAGTTCCAGTTGGTGTAGCTGATGTCGTCCAGCGGGACGGCGAAGGAGCGCACACCCACGTCCCACAGCGTCTGGAACTTGGCCACCAGCGCCTTCTCGTCCGCGTCGGAGCTGTAGCAGACGGACAGGCCGGGTGAGAGCGCGTAGGTGAACGCCACGTGGTCGGCGGTGGCGCGGTCGGACAGGCTCTTGATCACCGCGAGCTTGTCGGCCGGGTACGGGTCGCGCCACTGCGCCCGCAGGTAGGGGTCGTCCTTGGGCGAGTACACGTAGATGTTCATCTTGTGCGCGGCGAGGTAGTCGAGCTGGTCCAGGCGGGCCGGGTCCGACCAGGGCGTGCCGTAGAAGCCCTCGATGACGCCCCGCAAGGGGGTGGACGGCCAGTCCCGCACGGCGAGCCCGTCCAGCGTGCGGCGGGGAGCGCGCCCGTCGGGCCGCACGAGCTGGCGGAGGGTCTGCGCGGCGTAGAAGGTGCCGGTGGGATCGGCTCCGGCCAGCACGATCGACCTGTTCCCGACGCCCAGTTCGTAGCCTTCGGCCGGCAGCCCGGCGGTTCCGGGCAGCCGGAGCGCGGCCAGCGCCGCCGCGGACCCGGGGGTCTCGGTCGGGCCGCCGACGTACACGGTGAGGCCGCCGTGCCGCGCGGGGTGGTCGGCGCGGGCGAAGGTGCGGGCGCCCCCGGCGCGCAGGGCCTGCTCGGTCGCGCTGATCGCCGAGGTGTCCGCGGACGGCCCGGCGACCAGGGTCACGGCAGGGGTGATGGTGACGTGGCCGGTGTGCGGGGTGACGGAGCGGGGGGTGGGGAAGATCCGCGGTGCGCTCGGGGCGGCGGCGGCATGCGCCGTCCCCCGGACTCCGGGCAACGCGCCGGTGGCCGCGAGCGCGAGGGCGGCGGCGGCCACGACCACTGTGCGTCTGGCGCGGGTCGATCCGTGGGAGTGCTGCACGAGTCATCCTCCTTGGTCTGCTGTCCGGCTTGCTCCTGAGTGCGCTGTGCCTTCGCGGGCCGCGCCCGCCGGCAGGGTCAGCCGGCGGGGCGGGCCTGGTGCGACCGTCGAGCGAGGGTGCGGTGATCGAGGAGTTCCGTGATCGAGGAGTACGTCGCCGTGCGCGTGGCGGGCGCGCTCGGCGTGGAGGTGCCGCGGGTGCCGGACCGTGGGCCGTGACCGTCCGGCGGGCTCACAGTGGTCTAGACATCTACGGTAGGCCCGGTGAAATTGCGACGTCAATGGCGCGGCGGGAGCGCCCTGGCGCCGCTCCGGTCTACGTGGCGCGCACGTGGACCGGGGCGGTGGGCGCCGACATCAGGCCCGTCACGGGGTCGACGCCGACCGCGGTGAGTACCGCGGACCCGCGCTGGAGGCGCGTGTCGCAGCGCCAGTTCCCGTGCCGGTCGGCGGGTTGGTCCACGCAGGCGGGCTTGCCCGACACCGAGACGGTGACCAGTTCGCCCGGGGTGGCGGCGCCCTCGATCCGTATCCGGCCCGCGTGGACCGAGGACGCGTCGGCCGGCCTCGCGAGCACCGGCGCGGCGGCCGGCTTGCCGGGCACGCTCACCAGGGCGCCGGCCACGGAGGCGAAACTGCCGCCGGACGCGGGGTTCTTGCTGCCGGTGACGGTCACGGTCAACGTGTGCCGCTGGGCGGGGTCGAGGCCGGTGCGGGTGAACACCGAGGCCAGAGCGCCGCTGCCGCTGTAGAGGTCGACCGCGGTGGGCGAGCCGCCGTCCACCGACACGTCGACGACGCCGTTGCTGGCGTTGGCCATGGACTGAAGGGTGACGCTGTCCCCCTGGAAGGTCAGCGTCGCCTTGTCACCGGCGGTGTCGTCCCAGGTGTTTCCGCCGCCGGACTGCCACGAGCCGCTGTACTGCCACTGGTTCACCGCGCCGCCGGTGGCGTCGTAGCCGACGTTCGTCACCGCTTCCGGGGTGTGCGTGCCGGCCGGCAGCGCGACCGGGACCGCGAGGTCTGTCAGCGTGCTGACCTTGAGGTTGTCGTACTGCTCGCCTGCCAGATACCCGCTGGCGACCAGGCCGACCTTCCCGGCGGCGAGGGTGGTGTCCGTGGCCGAGCCGACGGTGGTGCCGTCGACGGAGGCGTAGATCAGCGAGCCGTCGAAGGTGAGCGCCAGGTTGTGCCAGGTGTTCAGCCCGGCCGCCGAGGACAGCGTTCCGCCGGCCAGCGACCGTGCCGCGCTGCCCGAGCCGTCCGCGAGGTTGATCGACCAGGCGCCGGTGTCGCCGAGCGTGAGCGAGTAGTAGTGCACCTTCGACGGGTCTTCCTCCGTGCCGCCGAGGTTGCTCTGGCGGCCCAGAATCCCGACCGAACCCGGCTGGGCGTTGCGCACGTCGGCGGACACCTGGTAGTTGCTCCAGGCTTCGTCGCCGCCCACCGTGTACGGGTAGGGGGTCCGGATGTTGGACTGCCATTCGAGCGGCTTGGCCGGGGTGTTCATCTGCACGCAGTTGCCGCCGCGGCCGGCGCACGGCTCGACGGTGAACGCGCCCTCCATGGTGGCCAGGTAGCGGGCCTGCTGGCCCTGGGTCCCGGTGGTGAACGAGTCGGAGTAGGGCAGTGCGAGGGGCTTGCTCGCCGGCACCGCGGCGCTTCCCTTGTGCTGCCCGGTCGTGGTGGTGAACGAGTAGAGGTGGTCGGGCTGGAGGGTCATCGTGACCGTGCCGTGCGCGTCGGGCACGAGCGTGCGGTCCTGCGCGAACCACTGCGAACGGTCATTGGAGACCAGGTTGGTGCTCCAGACGTGCACGGGCCGGGTGGACAGGCCGCCGCTGACGGCCAGCTCGACCGTCTGGGGGCCGGTGGCCCGGGTCGTCTCCACGACGGAACTCCAGTCCTTGCCGCCGGGCGACTTCAACGTCACGTAGCTGCCGACTTCGTCGGAGCTCCGGCCGCCCAGGTAGCCGCTGGCGCCGTCCAGGTACTGCCAGCCCGGCTGCGCGAACTGCGTGGTGTGCGCGGTCACCCAGGTCGACAGGCCGACATCGTAGGCGCCGGTCCACGGCTCGTCGGCCCTGACCAGTCCCTGGTCGGCGAAGCCGACGTCCGAGTAGGCCGAGGCGACGACGGGCCAGTTGATGCTCGCGGTCATCCGGCCGTCGACGTAGTCGATGTTGTCGGCGCGGGCCATCGGCAGGCCGCCGGCGTTGTAGCTCATCGAGCCCTGTTCAGCGGCCCACAGCGGCGTGTTCAGTGCCTGGGCGGCCGGCGAGGAGGGGCAGGACGTCTCCACGTTGGGGTAGTCCGAGATCGGCGTGGGGCCGTTCCACCCGCAGGGGTAGTGCTCGCCGATGACCGAGACCGCCTCGGCGAAGTCCGGGTCCTGCGCCATGGCGCCGCTGACGTCGGAGAACGAGCTGACCTGGTCGGCGGCCACCAGCTTGACCTTGGCGAAGCCGTGCGCGTCCAGCGCCGCCCGGAGGTCCTTCCACCAGGCCGCGGTCCAGCCGCCCTTCTCGTTCCAGCCGCCCATGTAGGCGAAGGTGAGGCCGCGTTGCTTGGCGCAGCCCAGCCAGTCGGTGATGTACTGGATGCCGTTCTGCGTGTACATGCTGGAGCCGACCCAGCCCGGTGCCGCCCAGGTCAGCCCGTAGAGCTTGATCTGCGGGTTGCGCTTCACCGCCTGCTGGGCGAGCCAGAACTCGTAGCCCGCCTGGCAGTTGATCACTCCCCGGGTCTCCTCGACGGTCTGCTCGGCGCCGGAGGTGGTGTTCCCGTCCCCGCTGGTCTCGACCTTCAGGAGCTGCAGGTCGGCGCCGTAGCCGGGCTTGAAGAGGTAGTCCAGGATCGCGTTGCGCTGCGCGGCCGGGTAGTCGGTGAGCAGCCGGGTGTTGCCACCGCCGCCGCTGATCGCGCCGAGCCCGTCGAAGGTACGTCCGGTGTCCTGGCCGTTGACCGCTATCGAGGTGTCCGGCAACGCGGCCGCGCCGGCTCCGGCCGGGGCCAGCAGGACCGCCGCGGCGGCCATGATCAGGGCCAGGACGGCGGCGACGGCCACGAAGCGGTCCCCACCGCCCGATCTCCGTCGCTCGGTGTGCGTGTGCATGGCATGTCTCCTGGGAGGACGGCGTCCTCATCGGTGGATGACTGCTGGTCAGGTGCGATGGTGTGCGAGACCGATCGGTACACCCGCCGGACCCAACGAAACCCATCAGATTCGCTCAGACGGCCCTGAGAGTAAGGAGCCGGTCGCATGGCGTCAAGGTTTCGCACACGCAACGCGGCGCGCTGGCTTGATCGGAACGGCGGCAGACCGATCAACTTCGCTCAGCAGCGCGCGTGTTCCGTGCACCCGGACGTCACGAGGAGGCCCACTCCGCCCCGTCCGCCCCGAACAGCCGCCCCTCCACGTCCTGGAGGCCGTAGCGCAGGGCGCCGAGTGCGACCGACTCGTCGCCCAGACTCGATGCCTGGACCTCCGGCGGGAACAGGCACAGGTCGGCCAGGTGCCGGCTGACCGGCTCGATGATGTCGTCGCCGGCCTGGGAGATGCCGCCGCCGACGACGACCAGCGTCGGGTCGATGGTCATCGACATGACGGCGACTCCGGTGGCCAGGTCGCGGGCGAAGCGGTCGACCAGCTCCCGGGCCTGGGCGTTGCCCTCGCGCAGATCCGTGAAGACCCGCAGCGTCGCGTCGCCCGTCGTGCCGCCGGGGGCGTAGGCCAGAAGGCGGCGGTAGCTGTTCGCCCAGTCCAGCAGGCCGAGGGTGCCGATCTCCCCGGCGGCGCCCCGATGACCGCGGTAGGGCCTGCCGTCGATGAGCACGGCCGCGCCCAGGCGGTGGCCCGCGTGGATGTACACGAGGTCGGGCACCCCGTCGGCAACGCCCCGCCACTGCTCGGCCAGGGCGGCCATACGCATGTCGTTCTCGGCGTGGATCGGCCCGTCCACGCTGCCGGTACCCAGCGTCCGGGCGAGTTCGTCCGCGAGGTTCAGCCCCGTCAACTCCGGCATCGCGTTGGACAGGACCACCCGCCCCCGGGCGTCCACGACCCCCGGGGAGGCGATCACGGCTGCCAGCAGCGGGCTGCGATCGGCCACGGGTTCGCGGGCCAGGCAGGCGGTGACCGCGTCGCCCATCGCCGCCAGCCGCCCCCGGGCGGGCAGGTCGGGATCGACGTCGATCCGCCGGGCCACGGTCACGGCCCCGCGCAGATCGGCCACCATCGCGAGGATCTTGTGCGCGCCGACGTCCACGCCCAGCACCCGGCCCGCGTCGGCGTGGAACTCGTAGCGCCTGGCCGGCCGTCCCGGCTGGCGGGCGGCCGCCGGGTCCGGCGCCGCGCCCTCGGTGACCCAGCCCTGGGCGAGCAGTTCGGCCACGCCTTCCTCGCAGGTCGGCCGGGACAGGCGGGTGGACCGGGCGAGTTCGGTGACGGTCTGCGCGCCGTGCTCGTACATCCTGCTCAGCATCGCCGCCAGGTTCCGCCTGCGCAGTGCCGAAGGGTCCCCGCCCGTGATTCGCATCTGGCCCCTGCCTCGATTCATACGTGATCATCCTGGCCGCGACCCCTTGACAAGCAGGCGCAGGAGACCAGTATCTTCTCGACTCAATTGTTAAACAAGTCTTGTTATCTATCACCACGACGGATGGGGACTTCCGTGAGACGCAAGCTGATGCCGCTGGCCGCTTCGGGCCTGGTGGCGGCGATACTCCTGTCCGGCTGTGCGGCCGGCGGCTCCGGCAAGGCGTCGGGAGGTGGAGGCGGGAAGGGGAAGGTCACGCTGACCTTCCTGACCTTCGAGACGCCGAACCTGACGGCCAAGTACTGGGACGACGCGATCGCCCGGGCCTCGGCGAAGGTGCCAGGCGTCACCATCAAGAAGCTGGTGGCCCCGTCGGTGGACCGCGTCGGCTACGCCAAGCAGCTCGCGGCCTCCGGCCAGTTGCCGGACATCATGATCGGGGTGTCGCCGAACGGGTTCGCGCAGGCCGGCCAGCTCGCCTCGTGGAGCGACGGGCAGCTCAGCGACTTCGTGTCGCCGCACTCCAACCCCATCGGCGGCAAGATCTACCAGCTGCCGTACGACACCCAGCCGACGCCGCTGGTGTACTACAACAAGTCCGACTTCACCGCCGCCGGGATCGCCGCCCCGCCGAAGACGTACCAGGACCTGCTGGACGACTGCGCGAAGTTGAAGACCAAGGGGATCAACCCGCTGGTGGTGGGCGGTGGCGGCAAGGACACCTGGGCCGACATGTACCCGCTGATCGGCGCGGTGGCCACCGACACCTACCGGCCCGAGCCCGACTGGCTGGCGCAAAAGGCCAAGGGCAAGGCCAAGTTCACCGATCCGGCCTTCACCAAAGCCGCGCAGAAGGTCTCGGACCTGGCGAAGAAGGGCTACATCGATCGCGCGGGCCTGTCCCGCTCCTACGCCGACGACGAGCAGGCGTTCCGCGCCAACAAGGGCGCGATGTACCCGATGGGCTCGTGGTTCGCCGCCTCCGCGGACGCGAAGAAGCCCCCCTTCGACGTGGGCGTGTTCGCCTGGCCCTCCGATGACGGCTCGCTGGTCATGCCGTCCTACACCGGTGGCGGCATGTCCGTGTCCTCCAAGGCCCCCGACGTCGCGCTCGCCCAGAAGTGGGCGCTGGCGTTCATGCTCGACAAGACCTCGCTGGACGCCTCGGTGAAGACCGACGGGTCGATCATCGCGCTGAAGGACTACACCCCGCCCGCCGGCATGGGCCCGGTCTACACCGCCACGCTCGACCTCTACCAGCAGGCGGTGAAGCAGCACGCGATCGTCGACGCCTTCTCGGTCGAGTCCGGCGACGACTCGCTGCCCGCCGGTGTCGCGGACAAAGCCGCCGCCGGCGTCGCCGACCTGATCAACGGCAAGAAGACCGCGCGGGAGTTCGGGGCGTTCCTCGACTCCGAATGGGCCAAGGCCGACGAGTAGCCCGCGCCCTCCCGCACGACGACCCAGGAACGAGGAGAAGACAGACATGACCGCGACACTCGCGCCCCCGGGCGCGCACACCCGGGACGCGCCGGGTGCCGGTCCGGCCCGGCGATGGTCCGCCCGGTGCTCCAAGGTGTGGCACTTCCTGACCTTCGGCGCCCCCGGACTCGTCGTCTACCTCGCCTTCGTCCTGGTGCCGATCGCCATGACGATCGGCACCAGCCTCACCAACCGCAACCCGGCCAATCCGCCGACCCGGTGGGTCGGTCTGCGGAACTACACCCGGCTGTTCTCCGACCCCGACTTCACCGGCGCGTTGAAGAACACCGTCGTCGTCACCGTCATCATCACGGTCCTGGCCAACCTCCTCGGGCTGCTCGTCGCCCTGTTGCTCGACCGGCGCGGCTGGCTCTACAACGCCCTGCGCTCGGTGTTCTTCACGCCGGTCGTGCTGTCCTCGGTCGTGGTCTCGGTGATCTGGCAGGCGATCCTCACCGACGACGGGCTGCTCAACTCGATGCTGAAGAAGCTCGGGGTGCACCACCCGCCCGGCTGGCTGTCCGACCCCGATCTCGCGCTGTACTCGGTCGCGTTCATCATCACCTGGCAGATGCTCGGCTTCTGCGTCGTCGTCTACCTGGCCGGCCTGGCCGGTGTGCCGGCCGAACTGCACGAGGCCGCCTCCATCGACGGCGCCGGCATCTGGACACGCTTCAGGAACGTCACCTGGCCGATGCTGGCGCCCGCGCTGACCATCAACACGGTCATGCTGCTGATCAGCGGGTTCAAGGCGTACGACCAGATCCAGGTGATCACCAACGGCGGCCCGGGCAACGGCACCACCTCCACCGTCGCCTTCGAGGTCGTGCAGACCACGTTCACCGGAAACCACATCGGGTACGGCGCGGCGATGGCCACCGTCATGCTCGCCATCATCGCGGTGATCTCGGTCCTCGCGCTGCGCGTGCTCCAGCGGCGGGAGGTCACGCTGTGAACTCCCAGCGGTCCTTGTGGCTCCGGCCGATAGCGGCGCTCTTCGTCACCGCGGTGTTCTTCCTCCCGCTCTACGTGGTCCTGGTCAACGTGTTCAAGCACGGCCCGGACATCACCGCGCACCCGGTGAGCCTGCCGATCCCGCCGACGCTCTCCTCGATCCACCAGGTGCTGTCCCGCCCGGACCACCTGTTCTGGTACGGCCTCATCAACAGCGTCGAGGTCACCGCCATCTCCGTCACCGCCCTGACGATCGTCTCCGCCATGCTCGGGCACTACCTGGCCCGGGCCAAGGGAGCCTGGGCCAAGGGGGTGCTGGCGACCCTGCTGTGCGGACTGATGATCCCGCCCGCGGTGATCCTCGAACCGGTCACCGAGGTGCTGCGCCGGCTCGGCCTGATGACCACGATCCCGGGGCTGGTGCTGGTCAACGTCGGGTACTACGTGCCGTTCGGCGTGTTCGTCTTCACGGGTTTCGTCAAGACCATCCCGATCGAGCTGGAGGAGGCCGCGGCCCTCGACGGCGCCGGGCCGTTCCGCGTGTTCTGGAAGATCGTGTTCCCGCTGCTGCGCCCGGCCTCGGCGTCCGTCCTGATCTTCCTCGGCGTCTGGATCTGGAACGACTTCCTCAACCCGCTGATCATCATGGGCCCGGCGAACGGCACCACCGTCACCGTGGGCATCTACCGGGCCATCGGGGAGCACCAGTCGGACTTCGGCGCGGTCTTCGCGCTGATGTTCCTCGCCACCATCCCGATCCTCGTCTTCTACCTGGCGTTCCAGCGCCACTTCGTCAAGGGCCTGACAGGCGGCGCGACCAAGGGGTGACTCCGCTTCCCCCGACCCCCGCCGCCTCGCTACCTGATCGCTCAACAGGAGTACTTGTGAACCTTGCCGCCCCGCCCGCCGGCGGTGCACCCGCCTCCACACCGTTCGTCACGGGGGACCTGTCCGCGCCGATCGGGCGTCCGCTGTCGCTGGTCGTCCTCGGCGCGGGAGCCCGCGGCGAGGCCTACGCCGACCTGGCGGCAAAGAGCCCGGAGCGGGCCCGGGTGGTGGCCGTCGCCGAAGCCCGCGACGGCGTCCGCCGGGCGTTCGCCGCCCGGCACGCGGTCAGCGACGAGTTCTGCTTCACCGACTGGCGCGAGGTGCTGGAACGGCCCCGGCTGGCCGACGTCGCGATCGTCGCGATCCAGGACGCCGACCACGTCGAGGCGGCCGTCGCCCTGGCCGACCTCGGCTACCAGTTGCTGCTGGAGAAGCCGATGGCCACCACGCAGGAGGACTGCGACGCCATCGCCGAGGCCGTACAGCGCAACGGCACCGCGCTGGCCCTGGCCCACGTCATGCGGTACACGCTCTACTCCGTGGCGCTGAAGAAGCTGCTGCGGGACGGCGCGATCGGCGACATCGTCTCCCTGCAGCACCTGGAGCCGGTCGGCTACTACCACTTCGCGCACTCGTTCGTCCGCGGCAACTGGCGCCGCGAGGACCAGTCGGCGCCACTGCTGCTGGCCAAGTCCTGCCACGACATCGACTGGCTGTGCGACGTCGTCGGCCGGCCGGTCCGGCGGGTGTCGTCGTTCGGGTCGCTCACCCACTTCCGTCCCGAGTCCGCCCCCGAAGGCGCCACGGATCGCTGTGTCACCTGCCCGCTGGAGTCCTCGTGCGCCTTCTCGGCGCCCCGGCTCTACCGGGACGGGCTGCGCCGGGGAGGCACCAAGCAGTACTTCACCCGCATCGCGACCGCCGGGGAGCTGACCGAGGAGGCCGTCACCGCGGCGCTGACCGACGGGCCGTACGGCCGCTGCGTCTACCACAGCGACAACGACGTGCCGGACCACCAGGTGGTGAACCTGGAGTTCGACAACGCCGTGACCGCGTCCTTCGTCCTGACCGCGTTCACCCCGATGGAGAACCGGCAGACGAAGATCTTCGGCACCCGCGGCCAGCTCACCGGGGACGGCCGCCACATCGAGGTGTACGACTTCCGCACCGAGCGCACCACCGTCATCGACACCTCCCTCGACGGCTCCTCCGCGGCCGAAGGACACGCCGGAGGCGACGCGGCCATGTTCAACGCCTACATCGACGCCCTGCACGGCGGCCGGCCCGAGCTGATCGTCTCCGGGATCGAGGCCAGCCTGGCCAGCCACCGCGTGGTCTTCGCCGCCGAGCGGGCCCGGCACGCCGGGACGGTCGTCGAGCTCTGACCGTAGCGGCCCCCTGACGTACCACCCCCGCACCACACCCGTACACCCGTACACCCGTACACCCGTGAAGAACGCATTCTCGTCCGAGGAAGGACCCCTCGCGTATGGACCTGAGACGAAAACTCACCCCTCGCCTGACCGCCGCGATCGCGGTGGCGGGCCTGCTGACCGCCCTGCCGGCGGCGGCCGGCATCCAGACCGTGTCGGCGGCGACCGGATCGCACCACTCCGGCGATGTCCTGGTGGACGCCGGCTACCTGCGGGTGGGGATGGACGCCACCGGCACGGTCACCAGCCTGGTCGACTCCCGCGACGGCCGGAACTACCTGGTGGCGGGGCACGGCACCGCTCCCCTGGTCAGCCTGGTCATCGGTGGGCGGCAGGTGACGCCGACCTCCCTGCGGCGCTCCGGCGGCACGCTGGTGTTCGGCAACTCCGCGGCCGGCACCGAGGTCGACGTCGCGGTCAGCGACCGGACGTCGTACTCCACGTTCACCGTCACGAAGGTCAAGGCGCCCCGCGGCGCCGACGTGCAGACCCTGCTGTGGGGCCCGTTGGCGACCACGCTGACCGGCTCGCTCGGCGAGTCGGCGGGCCTGGCGAGCAACAGCGGGTTCACGGCCGGGATGAAGGTGCTCAACGACCGCACCGAGGGCGGCTGGCCCCGTGAGGACACCGGCATGGGCTGGGAGAACGAGGTGTCGGACAACCCGTCCGACCTTCAGGTGGCACCGCTGGAGCAGTGGAGCGTCGGCGGCCGGACCCCCTGGGGCAACCTCCTGCGCGCCTTCACCTTCGACTACACCAAGCAGCGGCTGCGGACGAACGACTCCGGCTACGGGATTCCGGTCGGGCCGCTGCCCGGTGCCCAGGGCAGCATCGTCGGCTCGCGGATCGCGCTCTACGGCACCACCCCGGATCTCGCGCCGACCGTCCTGTCGACGATCGCCAAGGGCCAGAACCTGCCGTACCCGACGATCGACGGGCAGTGGCAGAAGGCGGCGCAGGCGACCTCCAAGTCCATCCTGGTGCTGTCCGACCTCAACACCGGCAACGTCGCGGACGCCGACCGGTTCGCCAAGGCCGCCGGCATCGACACGGTCTACTCGCTGCCCGGGGCCGACGGCCCCTGGCAGTCCGCCGGGCACTTCCAGTTCAACTCCAGCTTCGGCGGCAGCGACGCCGGCGCGACCGCGCTGGTGCACGCCTCCACGTCCGACGGCGTCGCCGTCGGCGCGCACACCCTGTCGAACTTCATCGACACCAACGACCCCTACGTCCAGCCCGTGCCCAGCCCCGATCTCCAACTCGGCCAGAGCGCCGAGCTGACCCGGCCGCTGGCCGCCACCGACACCTCCCTGTACATGGCGAGCTGCGCGCCGCTGGCCGACGGTCTGGCGGGCAAGTCCCTGCTGATCGACCACGAGTTCGTGAACTACACGGGGTTCACCACCGTCGGTGACGAGTGCCAGGTGACCGGGCTGACCCGGGCCCAGTGGTCCTCGGCCGCCGCCGACCACGCCGCCGGCGCCACCGCCGCCCGGGTGCCGCACAACTCGTACGACGGCGCCCTGGGCGACCTGAAGCTCATCGACGCCACCGCCACCCGGTTCGCGACCATCTGGAACACCACCGGCATCAGCGCGACCTCGTTCGACGGGCTGGAGTCCGCCTCGGAGGCCGGCTGGGGCCAGTACGGCATGGCCCGCATGGTCAACGGGGCCTTCGCGCAGCTGAAGGCCAAGGACGGCTTCATCTCCGAGACCAGCCGCGAGGGTTCGAACGTCTGGGACGCGCTGTCCCGGGCCAGCTGGGGCGAGGTCGGCTCCACCAGCATGAACCAGGTGTTCATCAACAACGCCTACTACCAGGCCAACCACCTGCCCGGGATGCTCGGCTGGATCTCGCTGCCGGGAGGCGCCGCCCTCCACACGGTCGAGGACACCCTCGCACGGGGCGCGGGCCTGAACGCCGGCGCCGGATTCGAGACCTCCGTGTCCAGCCTGACCAACGGCGGGCAGAACACCGCGGCCCTGCTCGACGAGGTCAAGCAGTGGGAGACGGCCCGCAACCTCGGAGCCTTCACCGACGACGAACGCGCCCAGTTCCGCGACCAGTCCACGCACTGGCACCTGAGCGTCATCACGCCCGGCAGCTCCTGGTCGCTCCAGCAGCTCGACGCCGCCGGCAACGCCGTCGGCGCGCCCCGGACGGTCTCCGTCCCCACCCCGGGCTTCACCAGCACCAGCCTGCCGGGCATGACGCCCGGCAAGCTCTACGAGGCACGGCCGGCCGCGAACGTGCCCTCGATCATCCGCTACACCGTCACCGCGGGCACCCTGCCCGCCGGCCTGCACCTCAACCCCGACACCGGCGGCATCACCGGCGTCCCGCTCACCGGCACCCCCGCCAGGTTCACCCTCACCGGCAAGGGCGCGCCCGGCACCCCGGACGCGCGCCAGACCTTCACGATCCGGGTGGGGAACCCCTCACCCGCCGAGGGAGGCCGAACGCGCTGACCGTGGCGTAGTGGCACCGGTGGCCCGCTCTCCGGCCGGAGAGCGGGCCACCGGTGCGTCGACCACCCGCCGGCGCCCGGGCCGGGTGCGTCAGGTCCGGGTGGCTCAGGACCGGGGAGCGCGGGTGCCGGACCTGGCCATGGTGAGGAAGACGCCGACGCAGCACGTCAGGAGGAGCGCGGTGGCGAGCAGGCTGGGTCGTGCCGCCTTCCCCAGGCCCCACGTGCAGAACCGGACGGTGAAGGGGACGGCCAGGGAGACGCTGGTGGTGAACAGCGCGCCCCGGCGCAGGAACAGCTCGTGCTGGATCACGTAGGCCGGCACGTACACCCCGCAACCGAGCAGCAGGATCTGCCCCCACTGCACGAGGGTGAGGTGGCCGAAGGAGTTGCGGGCCAGCGCGGGCAGCAGCAGCATCAGCGCCCCGGCCGCGAACACGGACGGCAGGGCCACCACCGAGGAGACGTCGGGGGCGAGCTTGCCGTAGAAGTGCGCGTACAGCGCCATCGAGACCATGGCGGCCACGGCGGCCAGCACTCCGACCAGCGCGCGGGTGGGGGTGACGCCGCCCCGGACGCCGAACCCGCTCCCCCGGTCGAGAAGGCCGTAGGCGACCGCCGCCGCGGCAGCCACGCAGGTGCCCACCAGTGCGGTCACGCCGGGGCGTTCGCGGAACAGCCACAGGCCGAGCACGAACGTCACGCAGGGCAGGAGCGCGAGGACGACGTTGGTGGTCGCGGCGCCGATCAGCCCGATGGCCCAGACCGAGGCCATCGAGTAGCCGAAGACCCCCAGGGCGCCCAGGGCGGCGACGGCGCGCGGGCGGCTGCGCACCACCTCCAGCGCGGGGCGTCTGGTGGTCCGGCGGGCGGCGGCGAGCAGCGACAGCCCGACGCAGCTGGTGCCCGCGCGGCCGGCGGCGACGGCGAACGGATCGGCGTGGGCGACCAGGTCCCCGGACAGCAGCCACGTCAGCGACAGCAGCGCCACCAGCGCTGCGGCCATGAGCAGGCTGGGCCCCCAGGCGAGTTCGCGCGCGGCCCTGCCGGTCCCCGGCGCGGTGGCGCCGGCCCGCGGTTTCGTCGACGCGTCCGTCACGGTCGCGCGGCCCCCTCGTCGTCACGGGCCCGCGGCCCAGAGCTTTCCCCGGATGCGTGGTCCACGGTACTTGCCCCTGTCCCCGCCCGGTTGCCGGGGCGGGGACAGGGGCGGGGACGGGTGCCGTGTCCCTCGCGGTGACCGTGTCAGTCGTTGATGAGGTCGAACTCCTCCCAGGGGCCGATCGCCGTGCGGTTGGCGATCAGCGCCGAGGCGCCGGCGTCCTCGGCCGTGACGATCTGCTGGTTGTTGTAGGCGCGGAAGCTGACGCTGCCGTCGGAGTTGTGCAGGAGGTAGAACGTCTCCCACGGGCCGACCGCACCGCGGTTGGCGATCAGCGGCGAGCTGCCCTTGTTCTCGGCGGTGACCCACTGGTTGTCGGAGTGCGCCCTCAGGTTCACGGTGTTGTTGTTGTTCGCGATCAGGTCGAAGGTCTCGTTGGTGCCGATCGAGGTGGCGTCGGCGATGAGCGAGGTGGTGCTGTTCGCCGCGTCGACGTACTTGCCGTTGGCGTGGGCCTTGAGACTGATCACGGACTGGGTGGGCGGCGGGAACGTGGTGGTGTTGTTCGTGTAGCCGGCCGCGGTGACGTTGGCCTGCACGGCGTTCTCGGTGGCATCGGTCGGGAAGCCCTTGGTGACGGCGCCCTCGAAGAACTCACCGGTGCCTTCGGGGCTGTTGTCGCCGCCGGTGCCCAACTCGATGGAGGGCTGCACCTTCATCGGGTTGTAGCCGTTGGGTAGGGCGCCGGAATACGCCTGTGACAGCCCGCCGGATTGCCCGTTTCCGTATTTCAGCGTGAAGTTCGTCGTGCCGTTGTTCTTCTCCCAGGCGGTCACGAACGAGCCGGTCTCGCTGGGGATGTTCGACGGGTTGGGGCCGGCCGCGCTGAAGTACATGCCGTTCTCGAGGTCGCCGCCGACCCAGGGGCCGGAGCCGGTGCAGCCGCCGGTCCAGCAGGCGGAGCCGTAGTAGATCGCGTTCATGGTCGCGTTGCCGTCGTCGGAGTCGTCGGTCTCGGCCGAGCCGAAGTCGAAGCAGCAGCTGCTGCTGGTGAGGTTCGACGACGTGAGCATGTACAGGCCCTCCGGCTGCGAGCCGGTGGGCACGTTCTTGGCGGCGTTGTTGCGGTATCCGGTACCGATGTTGTTGACCAGCACGCCGTAGGCGCCCTGGCCGCCGATGGTGATCGGCAGCGCCATCGCGTCCGCGCCGATGTCCGAGCCGTTCGGGCCGGGGCCGGAAAGCCCGCCCGAGCAGCCGGAGCAGGAACTGCCCGGCGAGATGGGCAGGTTGTTGGCGTTGGGCGTCTGGTCGTACAGCTGGGTGATGATGCACGTCGTGCCGGCGCAGAAGGAGACCTGCGGCGCCGAGGCGACCAGACCGCCGGCCGACGCGAGTCCGATGTTCAGGGTGCTGCTGTCCGAGGCGCGCTGGATCTGGTACAGCGGGCCGTCGTACGAGGAGAACATCGCCCGGGTGGTGCTGTACGCCGCCTCACACGGCGTGCCACCGGACGCGTAGATGTCGCAGGGCCCCGATGAAGCCGCCTCGGCGCGGGTCGCCGTGCCGAGGACCGGCACCGCGATCGCCACCGCGAGCAGGAACGCGATCAGCAGCCGCGTCCGGCGTCGGAGTGTGAGTAAGACCAGCACAAATGCCTCCGGAAATGTGATGGTGCCATTCCGCCCGTGGCGTTGAGCCGGATCTCGGCCGCGCTCATCGTCGGGCGCGGTCGGGGATCGCCGGTTTCTGCGCAGTGTTGTGGCAAAAGGCGGCGTCCCCAGTGGCGCAGCACACATGTTCAGCTGGCTCTAGACATAAGTCAAGACGATGGACTGGCCACGGTGGACCTTTCAAAGATTCTTTGGGGGAAAGGTGGCGCAAACGTCCGGAGCCTTCCGCACAAAGTGAGCACAACCGGTCGAACGCGCGCTCGCGGGGCGGGTGCCGGCCTCCTCGGCCCGGGTTCGCCGGCGGGCACCGCGCCGGGCGTCGACATCGTCGGCTCGCAGGGCATGACGTGGCACGGTTACGCGGGATGCGCGGGGAGGTAGCCGAGCAGTTCCGCGTTGACCGCGTCGGGGCGTTCGAGGTAGCCGATGTGGCCGCAGTCGGGGATCTCGACGTAGCGGGAGCCGGGCAGGGCCGCGGCGAGTTCGCGGGTGAGGCGGGGGCGGACCACGAGGTCGTCGGCGAAGGCGACGACGAGGCAGGGGCGGCTGACGCGGCGGTAGGCGGCGAGCCGGTCGGGGATCAGGGCGAGGTCGAGCTGCGCGCGGGCGGCGACGGTGTCGGGAAGGGCGAGCTCGAACAGGCTCAGCCAGTCCGTGAGCCGGCCGGCGTCCTCCAGGGTTCGGGGCGAGAGGTTCTGGAGGGCGTGGCGGTGGGCCGCGACCTCGGGCGGAAGCCGCACACCGCTGTCGGCGAGTGCGAGGTCGGCCGCGGTCCCGGCGGCGATCAGCGCGTCCGTCCGCCCGCTGCCGGCCATCAGGACGGCCCGGTCGACGAGTTCGGGCCGGGCGACGACGAGTTCCTGGACGATGATCGCGCCCAGCGAGTGCCCGACCAGCCGGCACGGCCCGGCGCCGAGGTGCTCGATCAGCCCCGCGACGTCGGCGACCATGTCGGCGAGGGTGAACGAGCCGGGGGCGGCCGGCTCCGGGCCGAGGCCCCGGTTGTCGAGCGTGATCACCCGGTGGCCGGCCCCGGTCAGCGCCGGCACCTGGTGGGCGCGCCACACCCGGCCCGGCGCGCCGGTGCCGGCCACCAGCACCACGGGCGGTGCCGCGGGCGCGCCGAACTCCTCGTACGCGAGGCTCCTGCCGTTGATCCGCGCGGTCGGCACCCTCTCACCCGCTCCCGGCCGCGAACCGGCCGACCTTGCCGATGACGTCCTCGCCGTAGATCCGCAGCGCCTGCTGGAGGGCGAACTCGGCCATGTAGGCGCGAAATCCGTCCTCCGGTTCCTCGGCGAGGTGGAGCATCCGGCGGTTGGCGAGGACGGCCTCGCCATCGAGGCGGTCCAGGCCGCGTTCGATCGCGGCGTCCATCTCCTCGGGCTCGACGACCTCGTCGACCAGCAGCCGGGCCGCCGGCTCCGCCGCCCGGACGCGGCGGCCGCCGAGGATGACCTGCCGGGCCAGGCGCGGGCCGGCGAACCGGGTGAGGCGGAAGTTGGCGGCGCCGGGGACGATGCCTTCCTTGGCGGCGGGCAGGCTGAAGTACGCGTCCGAGGCGGCGATGACATGGTCGAAGACCAGCAGCATCTGCATGCCGCCGCCGATCGCGAAGCCGTCGACCGCGGCCAGCCAGGGTTTGGCCGCGTGCCGGGTGTGCCACGTCCCGGTGCCGCCGAGGTCACCGGCCTGGATGCCGTGGGCGAGCTTGCGCAGGTAGCCGAGCTCGCGGCGGAGCAGGAAGTCGACCAGCGAGATGCCGCCGGAGCTGAGGCTCTTGAGGTTGATGCCGGCGCAGAAGATCCGCCGGCCGCGGTAGCGGGGGTGGGCCATCTCGCCGCCGCGCACCAGGCCGACCCGGATGGCCGGGTCGAGCAGGGCGAGGTCGACGGCGGTCTCCATGTCGTCGACCTGCCGGCCGTCCTCGGCGTTGAGCCGGTCGTCCCGGCAGAGCGTCAGCCGGGCGACGCCGTCGCGGCGTTCGAGGTGGACGGACTCCGTCCGGAGCACCCCGGTGCGCCGGAACTCGGGGAGCAGCAGGGTCGCGCGGGCGGTGGGGCGGAGCATCGCGTCGAGCAGGTGCGGGCCGGCGACGGGCGAGCGGAGCACCGCGCGCAGCAGGATGCCCTGGTCGATCTCGTGGCCTTCCTTGTCGGCCTGGGGCCGGGCGCGCTCCTCGGCCATCCGCTCGGGGGTCGGGACGAGGCCGGGGAAGGCGGCCGCGGCCGCCTCGACCAGTTCGTCCAGGCGCAGGGCGCGGGTGAGGCCGTCGGTGAGGTGCGCGTAGACGGCGTCCACGTGCGCGTCGAGGAAGCGCGAGCGCGCGGCGCGGGCGGTGTCCTTCGCCGCGTCGGCGGCCTCGCGAGCGGTGGGGCCGCGGCCGGCCGGGCTCGGCAGCCCGGCGAGCACGCGGTCGGCCTCGGCGGCGGCCGCGGTGACGGTCACCGCGGCGGCCTCGGCGGCGCTCACGGTGACGGTCACGGCAGTGGCCTCGGCGGCGGCCGCGGTGACGGTCTCGGCGGCGGCCTGGGTGGCGGGGCGCACGCCGGGAAGGTCCGGTACCCGGGTGGGCTCCGGCGAGCGGCCCGGGGGGACGCCGGTCACGCCGGCTCCCGCGCGGCGCGGCGCAGGGCACGGTCGCAGGCGGCCAGGTGGGAGCCGAGCGCGTCTTCGAAGGAGGTCGTCGCGTCGTCGAGGAGGAGCTGGCGGCGGACGGCGAGTTCGCTGCCGCCGCCGTCGCCGTAGCGCAGGACCAGGTCGGCCAGGGCGCGGTCCGGGTCGTCCGACACCTCGTCGGCCAGGCCCAGGGCAAGGGCCTCCTCGGCGCCGACGGGGTCGCCGAACAGGACGGCCCGGCGGGCGCGGCCGGCGCCGAGGAGGCGGACCAGCCGGAAGGCGGCCATACCGGGCCAGGTGGCCTCGCCGTCGGCGGGCAGCGTCAGCCGCGTGCCGGCTGCCACGACGCGCAGGTCGGCGGCGAGGAGCGCGTCGAGGGCGCAGCCGCCGGTGTCGCCCGCGGCGACGGCCACGGTCACGGCGGGAAGCCGCTCGAAGCGGCGCACGGTGCGCTCCCACTTGGTGACGACGGCGGTGTCCAGGCCGGTCACCCAGTCGGGGTCGGGCATGCCGGCGACCCGCAGCACGGCGACCGCGCCGGGCCCGGTGTCCTCCACCCGGTCGCAGAGATCGGCGAGTTCCTTGACGGCCACCGGCGTCGGCGGCCGTCGGCCGTCCACGGCCAGGGTCAGGGCCGGCGCTTCGTCCACGGTCTTGTCTCCCGTCACCACTTCACCAGCACCGTTTCGAGGGTCGATCCCGGACCCATGGTCATCAGCACTCCGTAGTCGCCGGGTTCGGCGGCCTTCTCGTCGAGCAGCCGCTCGTAGGA
The DNA here is from genome assembly GCF_044744625.1 of Streptomyces sp. NPDC087270. Lineage (NCBI taxonomy): Bacteria > Bacillati > Actinomycetota > Actinomycetes > Kitasatosporales > Streptomycetaceae > Streptomyces > Streptomyces sp. NPDC087270. The sequence goes on along the minus strand of NZ_JBIUYR010000028.1, from coordinate 23,195 downwards.
GAAGAGGAACGACCCGCTCGACACGTTGCCGTAGTCCCGCAGCACGCCGACGGTGTGCCGCAGGTCGTAGCGGGTGAGGCCGATGTTGACGACGACCGAGTCGATGACCTTCTTGCCGCCGGAGTGCACCAGCCAGTGCCGGATGTCGGCGCGGCGCAGTCCGGTGCCCGCGAGCAGCCGGTCGATGACGATCTCGGCGTGCGCGCCCACCACGTAGGGCACTTGCGGGTCGAGGTAGAAGCTGAACCGCTCCAGGTCGCGGTCCCAGTCGTAGCGCATCGCGCCCACGGCCTCGGGGATGATGCAGCTCGCGAACTTCAGGAGGGTGGGGCCCTCGCCGCCGGCGACGCCGTCCTCGGCGGGGCCGGAACGCAGCGCGACCGCGCCCGCGCCGTCGCCGAACAGGCTGTTGACGACCGCGGTACGCATGGTGGAGTCCATGGCGTACGCGGCGGAGCACGCCTCGGTGCAGAGCACCACGGCGAGTTCGCCGGGGTGGGCGGCCGACCAGCCGGCCACCACGTTCAGGGCGTTGAGGCCGGCGTTGCAGCCCATGCCGACGATGTCGCTGCGGGAGCAGTGCCGGTCGATGCCGAGTTCGCGGATGAGCAGCGCGCTGATGCCCGGGGTGAGGAAGCCGGTGGAGGTCACGCAGCACAGGTGGCGCAGGTCGGAGAGTTCGGCGCCGGCCCGCTTGAGGCAGGCGCGCAGCGCCTCGGCGCCCATCTCGATCGCCGATCTCCTGTGCTTGTCCAGCAGGTCGCCCTGCGTCTCGGGGCTGCGGACGCCGTCGGGGCCGGGGTCGGGGAGGGTCAGGTAACGCCGGTCGATGGCGCTGTTGCGGAAGACGGAGCCGATCCTGGGGTCGGTGATCGCGAAGGCGTCGAGGACCTCCTGCTGGGAGTAGGAGGTCGGGGACACCGCGGTGCCCACACCGATGATGCGCGGCCGGTACGCGGCGGTGACGACGCCTTCGCCGGCCTCCAGCGTGATGGTCATCGGAAGGTCCACCCCCACATCCGGCGCTTGGCGCACGGACGTTGGCGTGATATCGGCGTCGTGCCGAGTTCTCTCACGGTTCTCACCCTTTCGGGACGGTCGGGAAAATGCTGTGCTAGGGGATTCTGGTGACGTCGGGGAGGTCTTCGTCCGCCGCGCTCTGCGCCTCGATGAAATCGCCGAGCCGCGCCGTGCCCTCCTCGATTTCCGCTGTCGTCAGATAACTGGTGGACAGGCGGAGGGCGCGCTCGCCGCCGCCGTTCGGATAGAAGTAGCTCATGGGTGTCCACAGCACGCCGAATTTCTCGGCGGAGCGGGCAAGTGCCGTGTTGTCGGCCCGGAAAGGGACCCGGACGCTGAGGAAGAAGCCGCCGCTGGGCTCGTTCCAGTGGACGCCCAGTGCCTCGCGGCGCGGTGCCGTGAGGCGGGCGTCGAGACAGCGCAGCGTGGTGCGCATGGCGTCGCCGTAGTAGGCGGCGGGTTCGGCGTTGAGCGAGGAGATCCGGCCGTCCGCGGCGAGCAGGGCGCCGGCCACGACGGCCTGGCTGAGCGAGGGGGTGTTGACCGTCACCATGCTCTTGATGCGGGTGAGTTCGTCGGCGAGCAGGCCGCCGCCGCCCTCGTCGTCGCGCACCTCCTGGTCGGCGACGGCGAAGCCGACGCGGGCACCGGGGAAGACCGTCTTGGAGTACGAGCCGAGGTGGACCACGCTCCGGGCCCGGTCGAGGGCCTTGAGGGTGGGCAGTTGGGCCCCGGGGCTCACCCGCCGGTAGGGGCTGTCCTCGATGATCAGGATGCCGTGCCGTTCGGCGGCGTCGAGGAGCCGGGTGCGCGTGTCCAGGTCCATGGTGTGCCCGGAGGGGTTGGAGTGGTCCGGGATGGCGTACAGCGCGCGGGGCCGCCGGCCGGCGGCCCGCTCGCGGGCGATGACGGCCTCCAGTTCGGCGCAGGAGAAGCCGTCCTCCCCCTCGTCGACCGGGACGACGGTCGCGCCCAGCAGCCGCGACGCGCCGGTGATGCCCGAGTAGCAGGGGCTGGTCGCCAGCAGGACGTCCTCGGGGCGGGCGATGAGGGCACGCACCACCAGCAGCATGGCCTCCTGCGCGCCGACCGTGACGACGATCGACTCGGGCGGCACGTCGATGTCCTCGTCGGCGCGGAGCGAGTCGGCGATGATGCCGCGGATCTGGCCGGCGGTGGGGCCGTACTGGTAGAGCGCGGTACGGACCTCGGCGGGGGTACGGCCCTGGGCGGCGAGGTGGTCGAGGTAGCCGCGGAGGTGGTCGAAGATCTGCTCGACGTCGAAGAAGCCGTCGTAGGGGCGGCCGGGCGCGAAGGAGATGGCGTCCGGGTAGCGGTGCGTGATCTCGTTCAGGAACGTCATGGTGTCCAGGACGGGATCGCTGACGCAGGCGTGCAACTCCGCCCGGCGCAGCGGAAGACCGCGCGGAGCGGCCGTAGGAACTGTCGACGCTGTTGCGGACTCGGGCACGGACACGGTTCACCCCCGGTGGGAATCCATGGCGCCTGAAGACCCGGAAATACCTACGTCTTTCGCGCCGATTTCAGCGCCAGCATCACACGGTTCCCATCGCGGTAACAACATGTCCAAGGGGCCGGAATTGCCGGTTGGACGAGGCACGTCGAAGAACGCGGGAGACCGATAGACTCGGCTTTTCTCGACCATTTTCACCACCGCGCCGCAGAATCGTGCGAGCGGTGCCGGAAGATCGGCTGCGCGGCGCCCTTCAATTCCCCGGCGTCCGCCGGCGTCGGTCCTTTCCGGTGGTCGCACGGACGGACCCGCCCCGCTGCCGGGACAGGTCCGTCCGTTTCCTGCGTGCTGCCGGGATCGGCCTCGCCGTGGTGCGGGGATCAGCCCGCCGAGGCGGCGATGTCCCGCCTCACACGTGTCGCGAAGTCCTCCCACATCTCGGCGACCTCGACGGCGAGGTCGGCGACGATGCCGCTGCAGTGCGGCGGGACGTTGCCGATGATCGCCTCCCACTCCTCCTCCCGGACCGCGTGGATCGCCAGCAGCCGCAGCAGGGTGCGGCCGGTCTCGGAGAAGCGCAGCGCCGGGTCGGCGGTCAGCCGCTTCACCAGGACGACGCGGTCGGGCGCCGCGTCCGCACGGGCCCGGCGCACGGCGCGGGCCAGCCGCAGGGTGGCGGGTTCCGTGTGCGGGGTCCGGGCGGGCCGCGACGCGGAGTCGGACTCGGACTCGGACTGCACGTGGACCTTGACCTGGACAGGGATCGTGGGCACCAGCTCGGAGTCCTCGTGCGGGTCGGGCTCGGCGTCCTGGTCACGGCGGTACGAGCGGGGCAGCAGCGGCTCCCCGTTCCTCAGCCGGTTGCGCACGTCGCGCGCGGTCTCCGGGGAGATTCCGGCGGCGCGGGCGACCTGACGCAGGGACAGTTCCGGTTGCTCGGTGAGCAGTTCGCCGGCCCGCAGGCGGCCGGCGCTGCCGTTGAGCGGGCGCATGCGGCCGTCCTGGCCGAGCCGCCGCTCGTCCGGGTCGGCGGTACCCGGTGCCAGGCGTCGCCGGATCTCGCTGACGGTGCCGGGCGCGATGCCGGTGACGGTGGCCACTCTGCGGTCGGACCAGTGGGGGTGGGAGTCGATGATCCGTTCCGCGGCGCGCTGGCGGTCGGCCAGGGCGAGCGGTAAGCCGTGCGTGACGTTCAGTTGGACCGCGAGGACGAAGGCGGCCGACTCGTCGCCCTCGAAGAAGCGGGCGGCGATGGTGGTGTCCCCGCGCAGCCGGGCCGCGCGCAGCCGATGGAAACCGTCGATGACGCGCATCGTGGGACGGTGGACGATGATCGGCGGCAGCGGGTTCGACGCGGCCGCGAGTATCTCGACGTGCTCCTGTCTCTCGCCCGCCAGCCGGGGCGAGCCGGCCAGCCGTAATGCGTCGACTTCTACTTCTGTCACAGCCTGTTGATCGATGAATCCCCCGGACTCCACCCCGACTCCTCACCTGCCCCCTGCCGTGGCGACGGGCAGCTCTTTCGTCAGCGAGAGAGGAACTTCTTCAGCTGAACCATCCGTCCGCGGGATCATTGCTGCTCAGGGTCGAACGCCGCCCTCTCCCCCGATTCGGCATCCAACACCACAAACATCCCCCGTCGTGGATGAGTCCGAACGTAACAGCCCGTCAGATCGTTAGAAACCCCCTGTTACCAGTGGGGTGACGGCTCAGTGAAGAGGTTGGCCGGGTACGACGAAGCGGTGCCCGCGACGCCGTCGGGCGCGTCACGGACACCGCTCAGGGGGCGGGCTCAGCGGAACCGTGGTCCGCCCGGTCCGCCCGGTCCTCCCGGTCCTCCCGGACCACCCGGACCCGAACCGCCGGGACCGCCGGGACCACCAGGGCCACCGGGACCGAAGACGACCGGGCCGGGGCCGCCGCCGCCAGGGCCGGGACCGCCGGGACCGGGCCCCCCGCCAGGTCCGAAGAAGACCGGCGCGGGGCCGGGGCCGCCCACCGGTTCCGGCACCCGCCGCTCCGGCAGGTCCTCGACCTCGTAGTCGCCCTCGTACGCGGTGTCGGAGTCGGCGTCGGGGCCGTCGGCGAGGGCGCGTCCGGCGAACTGGGTGCGGTGGAGTTCTGCGTACAGACCGCCGAGCGCGAGCAGTTCGTCGTGGGTGCCGCGCTCCACGATCCGCCCCTGGTCCAGGACGATGATCTGGTCGGCGTCCCGGATGGTGGACAGGCGGTGCGCGATCACCAGCGAGGTCCGGCCCGCGAGCGCGGTCTTGAGGGCCTGTTGCAGGGCGGCCTCGGACTCGGAGTCGAGATGCGCGGTCGCCTCGTCGAGCACGACCACCGGCGGTGCCTTGAGCAGCAGCCGGGCCATGGCGATGCGCTGCTTCTCGCCACCGGAGAGCCGGTAGCCGCGGTCGCCGACCATGGTGTCGAGGCCGTCGGGCAGCGAGGCGACCAGCCGCCAGATCTGCGCGGCCCGGCAGGCGGCGACCAATTCCTCCTCAGTGGCGTCCGGGCGGGCGTAGAGCAGGTTCTCCCGGATGGTGGTGTGCAGCAGGTGCCCGTCCTGGGTGACCATCCCGATCGTGTCGTTGAGCGACTCCAGCGTCAGGTCGCGCACGTCGTGGCCGTCGATGAGGACGGTGCCCTCCTCCGGGTCGTACAGCCGCGGCACCAGGTGGGTGATGGTGGTCTTGCCGGCCCCGGACGGGCCGACCAGCGCGGTGAGCTTGCCGGCCGGCACGGTGAAGCTGAGGTCACGCAACGCCCAGCTGTCGCCGTCGTGTTCGCGTATCGGCGTGGCGAACTCCTCGAGGGAGGCCAGCGAGACGTCGGCGGGCCTGGGGTGGCGGAACGACACCCCGCGCAACTCGACGCCGGGGGCCGCGCCGCGGGTCGCGGCCGGCGGCAGCGCCACCGCGTCGGGCTTCTCGGTGACCAGCGGCTGGAGGTCGAGCACCTCGAAGAGCCGGTCGAAGCTGACGAGCGCGGTCATCGCGTCGGCCTGGGCGTTGGACAGCTGGCCCACCGGGCTCATCAGCCGGGTGAGCAGCGTGGTCAGCGCCACCAGGGTGCCGATCTCGAAGGTGCCGTGCACCGCCAGCACCCCGCCGACACCGTAGACCACGGCGGTGGCGATCGCGCCGATGAACATGGACGACAGGAAGAGCAGCTTCATCGCGACGGTGTTGCGGATGCCGATGTCGCGGCCGCGGCCGGCCAGCCGCGCGTAGCGGACGGTCTCCCGGTCCGGACGGCTGTAGAGCTTGGCGAGCAGCGCGCCGGCGACGTTGAACCGCTCGTGCATGAGCGAGCCCATCTCGGCGTTGACCTGCATGTGCCGGCGGGCCAGGCCCTGCAGGCGGCGGCCGATGAGGCGGCCGGGGAGGATGAAGAACGGCACCAGCACCAGCGAGATCAAGGTGACCGTCCACGACAGGTAGAACATCGTGGCCAGCACGAAGACGACGGTCAGTCCGGAGGACACCACGGTGGAGAGCATCTGGGTGACCGCCTGCTGGGCACCGATCACGTCGGTGTTGAGCCGGCTCACCAGGGCGCCGGTCTGCGCGCGGGTGAAGAAGGCCAGCGACTGGCGCTGCACATGGTCGAAGACCTTCACGCGGAGGTCGTAGACCAGGCCCTCGCTGATCTTGGCGGAGAACCAGGTCTCGCCGAAGCCCACCATGACGGCCAGCAGGGCGACCGCGGCGACGGCGGCCGCGAGCCAGATCACGGTCCCGGTGTCGCGGGCCATGATGCCGTTGTCGATCAGGTACTTGAGCAGCAGGGGCGGAGCGACCGCGCAGGCGGCGTTCAGCGTGGTGCAGACCACGAGAAAGCCTATGGAGCGGCGGTGTCCGCGGGTGTACGGGATGATTCTCTTCGTCGTTCCGGGCTTCGCCCGCTGGCTGTTGTTCGAGGAATCCGGCCCGTCAGATCTGATCATGACCGGGCCGGGTCCGCCCATCATGGCCACAGGTACTCCCTGGGTCGCGTCGCTGCGGTCGGGCGGGCCACTAGCGGGCCGCCTCGGTCTCCCTCATCGCGTCGATGAGGCTCTGCGGACGGAGATCCGTCCAGTTCTCCTCCACATAGGCGAGGCACTCATTGCGCGAGGCTTCCCCGAAAACAAGCCGCCAGCCATTCGGAATTTCAGCGAATGACGGCCACAGCGAATGCTGGTTTTCCTTGTTGACGAGCACCAGAAAGGTCCCGTTTTCGTCATCGAACGGGTTGGCCATGACTGCTCCCGTGGATCGAATTCCCTTGGTGGATAACGAGACCCTAGCCGACCGATTCAGGCCGGAACAAGGTTTCCCATATCCGGAGGCAATCCACGCATATTGATATTGTTATTCCATCGGGCGGACGGAATCGCGACCAGTCTCACATGCCGGGCCGCCGGCGCGACAGCGTGTCCAACCGGCGATCCCGAGCGCTTGGACACCCGGGCGGCGCGACGCCCCCATCCGCGGGGGTCGGTCAGGGGGCGCCGCAGTCTTGTCAACCCCTCGGGCCGGCCTGGCTAGTTGGTCGCGAGGGCCTCCGTCGGGGGCAGCCGGGCCGCGCGGACCGCGGGGTAGAAGCCGGCCAGGCCCCCGATGACGAGGGTGGCGGCCATGCCGCCGACCATGGCCCACAGCGGCACCAGCACCGCCCATCCCTTGTAGCTGGCGTAGCCGCCGGTCACCCCGATGCCCAGCAGCACCCCGCCCAGGCCGCCGAGCCCGGACAGCAGCAGCGCCTCGGCGAGGAACTGCACCCTGATCTGGCCGCGGGTGGCGCCGAGCGAGCGGCGCAGCCCGATCTCCGAGCGCCGCTCCAGCACCGAGATGACCATCGTGTTGGCCACCCCGACACCGCCGACCAGCAGCGCGACCCCGCCCAGGCCCACCAGCAGCCCGCTCAGCGCGCTGTCCGTCGCGTTCTTGGCGGCCAGCGCGTCGGAGGGACGGGAGACATTGACCTCGTTGGGGTCCTGCGGGGAGACCGTCGGGCCCAGCACGGCGTGGATCTTCTGGACGTCCGCGTCCTTCGCCCGCGTGTAGACCGTCGTCGGATAGCCGTCGAAGGACAGCTCCTTCTCCGCCACCGACCAGCCCACGAACGCCTGCGTGTCAAGGGCGGGCAGCAGTTGGTTGTCCGCCAGCAGTCCCACCACGGTGAACCAGTGGTTGCCGAGCCACACCTGCACGTCCGGCCCGGCCCGGTGAATCCCGAGGCTCTGCGCCGTCTCCGAACCCAGCACCACGGCCGGGTAGTTGCTGTTGGCGGCGTTGAGCCAGCGGCCGTCCACGATCTTCCCGCCGATGGAGCGCAGCAGGTCGGTACGCGCCGCGCTGACCGACAGGCCGCCGGACTCCACCGCCGGAATGTGGTCGTTGCGGTAGAGCTTCGCGCTCGTGGTGCCCGTCGCGGAGACCGAGACCACCTCCGGCCGGTTCGCGATCATCGCGACGGAGTCCTTGGACAGGTGCGCGGACGCGCCGGTCATGGTGGTGCCCGGGGCGACGGTGAGCAGATTGGTGCCGAGCGCGGCCAGTTTCTTGTTCAGGTCGTTCGTCGAGGAGGTGGAGATGCCCACCACGCCGATCATCGCCGCGATCCCGATCGCGATGCCCAGGGCGGACAGGAAGACCCGCATGGGCCGCGAGCGCAGGCCCCAGCCGCCCACCCGGGCCACATCGGCCAGGCCCATCCGGGCCGGCCGGGGCCGTGGCGGCGGCGGCAACTGCGCCCAGGGACGGCCCGGTTCGGCCGGTTGCGTCAGATCCGTCGTGCTCATCGCTCCACCCCCGTGGGCTGTAGTGCCCCGGCCGCGGCCGCCGTCCCCGGGTCGTGCTCGATACGGCCGTCCCGCAGCCTGACCTCGCGCGGCAGGGACGCCGCGATGTCGCGGTCGTGGGTGATGACGACCACCGTCGTCCCGGCCTCGTGCAGCTCGTGGAGCAGTTCCATCACCACCGTCCCGGAGCGGGAGTCCAGCGCACCGGTCGGCTCGTCGGCCAGCAGCAGCGGCGGGTTGCCGACCACCGCGCGGGCGATCGCCACCCGCTGCTTCTCACCGCCGGACAGCTGCTGCGGCTCGTGGAAGAGCCGGTGCCCCAGGCCCACCCTGCGCAGCACCTCCTCGGCGGCCCGGCGGCGCTCGCGCCGCGGCCGCCCGCTGTACAGCAGACCGTCCGCCACGCTGTCAAGGGCGGGCACGCCGGAGGCGAGATGGAACTGCTGGAAGACGAAGCCGATGGTGCCGGCCCGCAGCGCGGACAGCTCGCGGTCGTTGAGGTCCTCCACGGCGTGGCCGACGATCGACACGGTTCCCGACGAGGGGAGGTCCAGCGTGCCCATGATGTTGAGCATGGTGGACTTGCCCGAGCCCGAGGGCCCGACGACCGCGAGCATCTCGCCGCGGTGGACCACCAGGTCCGCTGCTGTCAGGGCGGCCACGTCCTGGTACGACTTGCTGACTCCGGCCAGCTCGATCACCGGGTGGGCGGTGACGGTCACTTCGGCACCCCCACGACCGTGCCCGCGGTGATGCCGGCGCCGGAGACCTCGACCATGCCGTTGCCGAACACCCCGAGTCTGACCGTGCGGTACTCGGTCTTCGTCCCGGTCACGACCTCGACCGCGTAGCCGCCGTGCGGCAGCGCGAACAGGGCGCTGATCGGCACCGCCAGGACGTTCTGGCGCGTCTCGGAGGCGAAGTCCACACTGACGGAGGCGGCCTGGTAGGTGCCGAGCTTCTTGGTGTCGGTGACCCGCAGCTCCACCGGGATGGTCGCGTTCGAGGAGCCCGAGTCCGAGTCCGCGGAGCCGGACGAACCGCCGGCGGACGAGGAACCCGAGTCCGAGCCCCCGGAGTTGTTCGCCGACGTCGGCGTGCCGATGTCCGTCACCACGGCGGTCACCGTGGTGTTGTCCGGCAGCGTGACCGTGCTCTGTCCGCCCTTCCTCGCCAGGTCCGCGTACTGCACGGGCAGGTCCACGGAGATGACCCGATCGGTGCCCGTCCAGGTGAGCACCTGCCCGGAGAGGGTGTCGCCGATGGAGAGCCCGGCCTTGGCGACCCGCCGCGCACCGGAGGTCACCACCGCGTCGCCGACCTGCACCTCGCCGGTCTTCGGACGCCCCAGCTTCCCCTGCCACGTCTCGACGGCGGCGGCCGTGTTCGCGTCGTAGCTGTCGTCGACCGTGAAGCCCCGGTAGCCGAGCGCGTGGAGGTTCTGCTCCAGCATCTTGACGTCGCTCCCGCTGCTGCCCGACTTCAACGTCCGGTACAGCGGCACCGAGCCGTACAGCAGCGGCACGGTTTCCTGGTCCACCTTGTAGACCGGCTCCCCGCGGGTGATGGTGTCGCCGTCGGAGGGCATCCATGTGACGATCCCGGCGGACGTGCTGCCGCCGGACTGCGTGGAGCCGCCGCCCTGCGTGGGGCCGCCGGACCGCGCCGAGCCGGACGACGACCCGGACGAGGACCCGGACGACGGCGGGGCCTGCACGGCCGAGGTGTCGCCGTACCCGAGCTGCCCGTCCATGGTCTGGGAGCTGGTCAGCGTCGTGCGCTGCACCTTCGCGGTGGCGGGCGGCCCGGACGGCGCCGACGTGGCGGCATTGTCGCTCCCACCGCCGAACACGCCGGCGGCGGCGCCACCCGCGGCCGCGGCGGCCACCGCCGCACACGCGACGATCAGCGTGATGCGCGCGCGGCGGCGCCGCCGGTGGCCGCCCGCGGGCGATCGTGGCTCCACGACGTCCCCGCTCCCGCCCCCGTCGAAGGAGGTGAGGTCTCCGCCCAGGGGCTCCAACTCTGCGCCCGCCGGGTCCTCGGCAGACCTCCGCGCGACGATCCCCTCGTCCTGGCTGGTCACTGCTGCGGCCCCATCGAGAAGGCGAGCATCCCCCCGGGCCGGATGCTGTAGCAGGCCGCCGCGGCCTTGGCGAACTTGGGATCGTCCCGCCCGGTCACGCCGGCCGCGTTGGCGTCGATGATGATCGCGTCACCGTTCACCTGGGGGTCCGGGAAGTTGGGCAGGCCGTTCTGGCGGAGGCACTTCGCCCAGGCCGCGACCTTCGTCGCGTCGAAGGGCCGGGTGCCGGCGGCATTTCCGGCGTTGCCCTGGTACAGCAGGTTCTGGCAGGCCGCCTGGGCCGATTTGAAGGTCGTCGAGGTCTGGTCGACGCTCTTGGGGACGACCACCTTCATGCCGCCCGAGCTGGCCTGGTCCGGGTCGGGGAAGTTCGAGACGCCGTGCTCGCGCATGCACTTCGCGTAGGCGACGCCGGCATTGTTCGTGTTGCTCGTGCTGCTCGACGAAGTGTGGTCGGAGCCGGGAATGTCGCCGGACGCGGACGAGCCCGAATCCGAAGAGCACCCTACGACGAATATTCCGGCGGTCACCGCGGACAGTGTCAGCAGGAGTGGTCCGGCCACGCGCTTTCGATGGTAATTCGGCATGCAGCCAGTTCTACGGGGCGCCCGGTCACACCAGGGTTGCAACCGGGGCCCCGTTCACCGGTTCAGTCGGCCCGGTCCCGCCCGGCGCTTCCCGGCCCGTCGGACGGCACCAACTCGATCGCGGAGACGGGGCAGCGGGACGCGGCCGCGCGCAGCGCCGGCAGCGCCTCCGGCCCCGCCTCACGCACGCGCGGCAGCACCAGACCGTCCTCCTCCGACTGCTCGAAGAACTCCGGTTCGAAGAGCGCGCAGGCACCCGAGCCCACGCAGCTGCCGCGGTCCACCCGAATCCCGACCCGCGCCGCGTCTTCCACCGGCCTCACCAGAGGACCGGCAGCGTCTCGACGCCGAACTGCGGCGCCAGCAGCCGGAAGCGCAGCTCCTCCGCCCCGGCGCCGAGCCGCAGGCCGGGGAACCGCTCCAGCAGCCCGGTGAACGCGACGCGCAACTGGAGCCGTGCCAGCGCCGCGCCCAGGCAGAAGTGGACGCCGTAGCCCAGTGCCAGGTGGCTGCCGGGTTCCCGGGTGATGTCCAGGCCGTCCGCGGCACCGCCGTCACCGCCGCTGCCGCCGTCGCCGCTGCCGCCGTCACCAGCGCCGTCACCGCCGTACGGGCAGCGGTTCGCGGCGAACACCGAGCACGACACCACCTCGCCGGCCTTGATCACCTCACCGCCGATCTCCACGTCCACCAGCGCCGTGCGCGGCGAGACGGCCGCCACCACCGACGTGTACCGCATCAGTTCCTCCACCGCCCGGTCCATCAGCTCGGGCCGCTCCCGCAGCAGGGCCAACTGCTCGGGATGGCACAGCAGCGCCAGGGTCCCCAGGGCGATCGTCTCCGACGTGTTCTCCAGCGAGCCGTTGGCGACGCTCTCGCAGATCCCGATCAGCTCCTCGTCCGACACCGCGTCCCCGTGCTCCCGGATCAGTGCCCCGGCCAGGCCCTCGCCCGGATCACGACGCTGCGCCGCGACCAGCTTCCGGAAGTGCCCGATGTACTCCGATGTCGCCGAGTCACGGCGGGGGCTGTACCGGGAAACACGGTGATCGGCGAGACGGGACAGCTCGGGCAGGTCGTCCCGCGGCAGGCCGAGCAGCTCGGCGAGGACCAGACCGGAGACCGGCCGGGCGAAGTGCCGCATCAGGTCGGCGGGCCTGCCCGCCCGCTCCAGCACGTCCAGGCGCCGCGCCACGATCCGCGTCATCATCGGTTCCAGCGTCTTCATCCGGCGCACCGTGAACATCGGCGCCACCAGTCGCCGCAACCGGGCGTGCTGCTCCCCGTCGGTCTGCAGCAGGCTCCCCGGGTGCGGATCGGGCCTGTGGCCGTCCTGTTCCGGGGGCGGCATGCTGGAGAACCGCTCGGCGTCGGCGAGGATCTGCCGTACCAGCTCGCGGTCGGTCACGAACCACTGAGGCATCCCTCCCGGGCGCCCGAACAGCGGCTTGCGCGCGCTGATCTCCAGGAGTTCCGGCACCGGGTCCAGCATGTTCCGGCGCTTGTCGATCGGGATGTCGAACGACTGCGTCATGCGAGTCCTACCTTTCTGACACGGATGTGTCGTCGGCCCCGGGTTCGGGCGAACCCGTCACGAGCCGGTCCGCGACCGCCCGGCCGACGGCCGCGGCGTGCGCGCCCCGAAGCATCCCGGCGTGGTCGGCGGCGATCTCCAACCCCTCGATACGGCCGGCGATGTACCGCTCCCAGGCCGTGCGCGCCGTCGCGAGCGACATGCCGGCCGGATCACCCTCGGTGGCCAGGAACAGCAGCGCGCCACCGCCGAACCGACGGGGGGTGTACGCCTGCGCCAGCCGGAACAGGTACTGCCTCGTCTCCTCCATGTTCAGCGAGAACGCATCGGCCGGAGCGTTCACCACTCCCGAACCGTCGAGCAGGGCCCGCCCCTCCTGGTCCGCGCGGCCGTCGCCGCGAACCCGCGTGCCGGCCTCCCCCTCGCCGGCCTCCTCCGGACCGCCCACGCTGTCCCGGTGGTGTCCGCCGGGGAAGCCGTCGAGCAGGGCCAGCAGCGCGACCTGTTGGCCCTGCCGCTCCAGTTCCACGGCGATGGCCTGGGCCAGCACCGCGCCGAAGGACCAGCCGAGGAGCTGGTACGGCCCCTCGGGCTGCACCGACCGGATTCGGTCGACGTAGTCGGCCACCATCGCGTCCACGCTGTCCGCCATCGCCCTGCGGTCGGCGAACCCGGGCGACTGGAGGCCGTAGACCGGCAGGTCCTCGGGCAGATGGCCGAGGAGCGCGGCGTAGCACCAGGCCAGGCCCGTGCTGTGGTGCAGGCAGAACAGCGGCGGGCGGGAGCCACCGCTGCGCAGCGGCAGCAGCGCGTCGAGGCCGTCGCCCCGCCGGCCGGCGCGCCGCGGCGCCGTCGGACCGGCAACGCCGTCCGCCGCGGCGCGCGGTCGCACCAGCCCGTCCGCGCTCCACGCGGCACGCCGCCCGGTGCGCAGCATCAGGCCGCCACCGGACCCGAAGGGGTCGGCGACGAGGCTGCCCGCGGTGCGGCCCGGCGCGCCGGCATAGGCGCGGGCCAAGGACGGTCCCGCCACATACAGGTCGCCCGCCACGCCGACCGGGACCGGGCGAAGCCACTCGTCGAGGACGTAGGCACGGGCGGTGCGGGGCAGGGGGATGACGGACCGCGCGGGCTCGGCCCCCGGCTGCCCGCCCGCGGGCTCGACGGCAGGCTCGGTGGCGCGCTCGGCGGCAGGCTCGGTGGCGGCCTCGGTGGCAGGCTCCACCGCGACGGTGCGGCCTCCGCGCAGCGCGGCCAGCAGCCCGACGAGCAGTTCGGTGACGGTCGCACGCGTGTCCAGGCGCACCGCGTCTCCGGCCGACTCCGGCGGCGGGGAAGCCGCCTGACGGTCGATCACCCGGCCGAGCAGGGACCGGTGGTCCACCAGCTCGCCCACGAGCGTGCCGTCCGGCGCCCGCGCGGGCAGCACCACGGCCGGGTGGGACGGCAGCGGGTCCGGGACGGCGACGGCACGGCGCAGGCGCCTGCCCCCGGCCCGGATCGCGTCCTCCACCCGCAGCACCGTCACCGCCTCCGCCCCGGGGGTCCTCCCCGGCGCACCGGCCGCGGCGCCGCCCGACACGACGAGCGCGGCCGGGCGGGCGCAGCCCAGCGCGGCGGCCGCCGCCAGCGGGCCCTCGGGGCCGTCCGGGTCGGCGATCAGGCACGCGGCACCGGACCGGAGCACACCGAGCACGGCGACCGCCCAGCCGGTGCCGGGCCGCACCGCCACCACCACGACGTCGCCCGCGCCCGCCCCGCGCCGGTTCAGCCGCGCGGCGAGCCACGCCGTCGTACGGTCCAGGGAGTCGCGGCTGAGCAGGCCGTGCCGGTCCTGGACGGCCACGGCACGCGGGTCGCGGGTCGCCCATTCGGTGAGCGCGGGGAGCACGGTGCTGTCCGGGACACGGGCCGCGCCGCGGTTCCAGTCCTCGGTCAGCCGCCGCAGCTCCGACTCGCCGAGCAGGATGTCGATCTGGCTCAGTTTCAGTCCCGGGTGTGCCGCCACTTGCCCCAGGAGGCGCAGCAGCCGCCGCGCGAGGTCGACGGCGGTGGCCCGGTCGAACAGTTCCTCGGCGTACTCCAGGCTGCCGTCGAGGCCGTCCGGCCCGCCGTCGTCCCGGTGCCGGTCGGTCAGCCGGACCGTCAGGTCGTACGCCGACGCCGGAGCGCCGAGGTCGACCAGCGAGGCGTCCAGCCCCGGGACCGCCGGGACGTCCCACTTCGCCGCGCTGTCGTCCCGGATGTCCAGGACGACCTGGACCAGCGGATGCGGGTCGCCGGGTGCCTCGCCGGCGAGCCCCAGGGCCGCGGCGATACGCGCGAACGGAACGTCCCCGGACCGCTCCGCCTCCTCGGTGGCCTCCCGGACGCGGACGAGCACGGCCTGGAACGTCGGGTCGCCCGAGACGTCGGTGCGCAACGGGAGCAACCCGGCGAACGGGCCCATGGCGGCGTCGAGTTCGCCCTCGCCCGTCGGCCTGGGCCGCACGGCGCCGAGCGTCAGATCGGTGCCGGCCCCCATCCGGGCGAGCAGCATCGCGAGCCCGGCGTGCACGACGGCACCCGCGGTCACGCCGAGCGGTCGGGCCGTCTCCATCAGGCGGGCGTGCACCGCGGCCGGGACACGCAGCGGCACCGCGCCGGCCCGGTGGCTCGGCCGCTCGGGACGCGGCCGATCCGCGGGGAGCGCGGTGGCGGGCGGAGCGTCCGCCAGCGCGTCCTTCCAGTAGGCGATCTGGTCGCCGGCCACGCTCTCCTTCGTCTCCGCGCCCGCGAGCAGCCTGCTCTCCCACACCGCGTAGTCGGCGAACTGGAGCGTCAGGGGGGCGCGCTCCGTGGCACGGCCCTCCCGGCGCGCGCCGTACGCCACGGAGAGGTCGCGCACGAGAGCGTCCCGGGACGCGTCGTCGCCACCGATCCGGTGCAGGGCGAGGAGCAGGACGTGATCGGTGTCGGAGAGCGTGAACAGGCAGGACGCCCAGGGTGTTTCGCTTCCGAGGTCGAAGCGGCGGGCGGCGCGGGCGGCCAGGGCGGCGGGAAGTTCCTCCTCGGTCGCCGCGACGACCGGGAGCGCCGGGAGGACGGCGGGGTCGTCGGCGGCCAGAATCCGCTGGGTCAGCCCGCCGTCCTGGGTCTCGGCGAAGACCGTCCGCAGGATGTCGTGCCGTGCGGCAACGTCCGCAAGGGCCGCCCGCAGAGCGTCCCGGTGGAGCTCCCCGCGCAGGCGGAGGGCCACGGACGACTGGAGGGCCCGGGTGCGCGGGTTGGCCGCGGCACGCCGCCAGACGAGTCGCTGTCCGGCGGTCGCCGGCGCCTCGCCGTTCTCGCGCTCGACCGGGACCAGCGAGGGGCGCGACTTCGTGCCCAGGACGCGCGCCGCGCCGATCGGCGTCGGATCTCCGAAGAACTGCTTCAGGTTCAGCTCGGCGCCGGTCTCCGTGCGGACCCGGCCCGCGAGGTGCATGGCGAGCGCCGAATTGCCGCCCAGGTCGAAGAAGTTGCCGTCGGCGGCCACCCGGTCGACGCCCAGCACCGTGGCGAACAGGGTGCACAGCAGTGCCTCGGTCCCGGTCCGCGGAAGAAGGCCGGACCCGTCGCTCTCGGGGTCGGGGGCGGGGAGGGCGGCCCGGTCGATCTTGCCGTTGACGGTGAGGGGCAGGGCGTCGAGAACCACGACGGCGGAGGGGACCATGTAGTCCGGCAGACGGGTCGCGGCGAACTCGCGCACACTCGCGGCCTCGGGAATCCCGGTTCCGGGGCCCCTACCCTCGGCGGTTTCGTCCTCGGTGCCCCCGTCCTCGGCGGCTCCTCCGTCCTCGGGGCCGGCCGGAAGGACGTAGCCGACGATGCGCGGGTTGCCCGGGCGGTCCTCGCGGACCGTCGCGACGGCCGTCCTGATACCCGGGTGGGCGGCGAGGACCGCTTCCACCTCGCCGAGTTCGACGCGGAAGCCGCGGATCTTCACCTGCTCGTCCGCGCGCCCGACGAACGCCAGTCGGCCGTCTCCGCCTGGCAGCCAACGGACCAGGTCCCCGGTGCGGTACATCCGACCGCCGTCGCCACCGTCGCCACCGAACGGGCATGCGACGAACCGTTCCGCCGTCAGGTCGGCCCGGTTGATGTAGCCGCGGGCAAGCCCTTCGCCCGCGATGTACAACTCACCTGTGACGCCTACGGGGACGGGACGCAGGTACGCGTCGAGGACGTAGGTACGGACGTTGGGCAGCGGACGGCCGATCGCGGGTGCCGGGTCCTGACCGGTGATGCCCTCCTCCAACAGGACGGCCGTGGTGATGACGGTGGCCTCGGTCGGACCGTAGGTGTTCCACACCCGCGCGTTCTCACGCCACTTCGCCGCCAGGCCGGCCTCCAAGCGCTCCGCACCCAACACCCAGTTGGCCACCCCGGGAACCGCCTCCGGCTCCAGCACACCCAACAACGACGGCACGACGCTCGCCACTTCGACACCCGACGCCCCGACCATCCGCGCCAACTGCGTACCGTCCAGCCGCTCTTCGGACGACGCCACCGCCAAGGCCCCACCCCCGGCCAGGGTGACGGCCACATCCAGCACCGCAGCGTCAAAGCTGAACGACGCGAACTGCAACGCCGTCACGCCCGCCTCGACACCCAGGACCGGACGCATGGCGGTGGCCAGGTTCGCCACGGAGGCGTGAGCCACTGCCACACCCTTCGGCCGCCCCGTCGACCCCGACGTATAGATCACATACGCCAACTGGTCAGAGACAACCGCAGGCAGATCGCCCTCGTTACTCCCCACCTCATCGAGCAGGACCGTCTCGACATCCGCCGACAACCGACCAGCGGTCTCAGGCGTCACCAGCACCAACTCGGCGTCGCTGTCGGCCACCATGAACACCAGCCGCTCCGACGGGTACTCCGGGTCCAGCGGCACATACGCCCCACCCGCCTTCCACACCCCCAGGATCGCCACCACCATCTCGGCCCCGCGCGGAAGACACAGCCCCACCCGCGACTCACGACCCACACCCCGCGCCACCAACCCCCGCGCCAGAGCATCGGAGCGCGCATCCACCTCCGCATACGACAGCGCCCGACCCCCCGACCACAACGCCACCGCGTCCGGAGTCTCGGTCACCCACCCCCGGAAACGGTCCAGCACCATGCCGGACTCAAGCGGCCGCGCCGTGGCATTCCACTCCTCCACGACCGCGAACCGCTCGGGCTCCTCCAGCAGGTCGAGGTCGCTCAGCCGCACCCGCGGATCAGCCGCCACCTGCTCCAGCACCCGCACCAGCCGCTCCACCAGCCGACGCATGGTCTCCTCGTCGAACAGGTCCACGGCGTAGAGGATGCCGCCGCCCAAACCGGCCGGGGCACCGCTGCCGGAACGGCGCTCGACCAGCGCGAGCGAGAGATCGAACCGGGCCGCCGGGTCATCCGCCGGCGGGACCTCCTCGACGGACAGCCCTTCGAGGTCCCAGCGCGCCTCGGGCACGTTCTGGAGCGCCAGCATCACCTGGAACAACGGATTACGGGCGGCCGAACGGGCCGGGTTCAGCTCATCCACCAGCCGCTCGAACGGCACGTCCTGGTTCGCGTACGCCGCCAGGTCCGACTCACGAACACGCGCCAGCAGATCACCGAACGACGGATCACCGGATGCATCGGACCGCAGGACGAGCGTGTTGACGAAGAACCCCGCCAACTCCTCCACCAGCGCATCCGTCCGACCTGCGACGGGCGTCCCGACACAGACGTCCTCCCCGGCGCCCATCCGCGCCAGCAGCACGACCAACGCGGCATGCATCACCATGAACATCGTCGTCCCGCTCTGCGCGGCCAGCTCGACCAATCGCGCATGCGTGGCCGCGTCCACGTCCATCGGCACCGAACCGCTCCGGAACGAGGGCGCTGCGGGCCGCGGACGGTCGAACGGCAACACCGTCTCCTGCGGCGCCCCCGCCAACACCCCACGCCAGAAAGCAACCTGCCCCGCACCCGCGCTCTCCGGGTCGTCCAGTTCGCCCAGCACTTCCCGCTGCCACAACGCGTAATCCGCGTACTGGACCGGCAACGGCTCCCAACCCGGCTCGGCACCCGACAAGCGGGCCCGATAGGCGGTCTGGAGATCCTTCGCCAGCACACCCATCGACCAGCCGTCCGTCGCGATGTGATGCGCCACCAGCGACAGAACCCACTCCTCCTCCGAAACTCTCAACAGCGTGGTCCGCCACGGCAGGTCGACCCGGACGTCGAAGCCCCACCGCGCCTCCCTTTGCATGAGCTCGCGCCAACGATCGCCGGCCTGCACCACCTGAAGCGGGGGACGGCCTCCCGCACCCGCACGGATCTCCTGATACGGCACACCCTCCACATCCGGGAAGACCGTCCGCAGACTCTCGTGACGGTCGGCGATATCGCCCAGCGCCGCCCTGAGCGCCTCGATGTCGAGACGCCCGGCAAGGCGCAGGGCGAAGGGCAGGTTGTAGGGAGCGGCCTCCGTGTCCTCGCTCCCGGCGTCCTCGAACCGGTTGAGGAACCACATGCGCTGCTGCGCGAACGACAACGGCACCCGCTCCGGACGCTCCCAACGCCTCAACACCACGCCCGCCGACACCCCAGTGCTCTCGACCAGCCGCGCCACCCCCGCCACGGTCGGCTCCGCGAACACCTCACGGACCCCGACCGACACCCCCAACGCCGACCGGATGCGCGCGATCAGACGCATCACCTTCAGCGAGTCACCGCCCAGTTCAAAGAAGCTCTCCTCCGCCCCGACCTGGTCCGCCGCCAGGTCCAGTACCTCTGCGAACAGGGTGCCCAGCGTCTCCTCGGTCGGGGTCGACGGCGCACGGCCGCCGTCCGCGGCACGCGCCGGCTCGGGCAGAGCGGCACGGTCGATCTTGCCGTTCACCGTCAACGGCAGGGCGTCCAGCAGCACCATGGCGGACGGCACCATGTAGTCCGGCAGCCGGGCGGCGGCGAACTCCCGCACCGCGTCGGTCCGCGGCTCCCGCCCGGTCGCGGGCAGCACGTAGCCGATCAGCCGCTGGTCGGTCACCACGGCCACGGCCGTCTTCACGTCCGGGTGGGCGGCCAACGCCGCCTCGACCTCGCCGAGTTCGACGCGGAACCCGCGGATCTTCACCTGCTCGTCGGCACGTCCGACGAACTCCAGCCGCCCGTCGGCCATCCAGCGCACGAGGTCACCGGTGCGGTACATCCGCTCGCCGTCCGCGCCGAACGGGCAGGCCACGAAGCGCTCCGCCGTCAGGTCCTGGCGACCGATGTACCCACGTGCCAGGCCGTCTCCGGCGATGTACAGCTCACCCACCACACCCACCGGCACAGGCCGCAGATACGCGTCCAGGACATGCGTGCGGACGTTGTCCAGCGAGCGGCCGATCGGCGGCGGCGCATCCTCGGCAGTGATGCCCCTGGGCAGCAGCGTCGCTGTGGAGATGACGGTGGCCTCGGTCGGCCCGTAGGTGTTCCACACCCGGGTTCGCGCCCGCCACTTGGCGGCAAGGCCGGACTCCAACCGCTCGGCGCCCAGCACCCAGTTGCCGACCCCCGCCACGTCCGCCGGCTCCAACACACCCAGCAGCGAGGGGACGACGCTCGCGACCTCGACACCGTAGGTCTCCACCATGGCGGTCAGGGCCGCCGGGTCGAGACGCTCCTCCGGGGAGGCGATCGCCAACGTACCCCCGGCTGCCAGCGTCACCGCGAGGTCCAGGACGGACGCGTCAAAGCTGAACGACGCGAACTGCAGCGCCGTCACGCCCGCCTCGACACCCAGGACCGGACGCATGGCGGTGGCCAGGTTCGCCACAGCCGCGTGGGCCACGGCGACGCCCTTCGGCCGCCCCGTCGAACCCGACGTATAGATGACGTACGCCAGCTGGTCGGCACCGACCTCCGGCAAGTCACCCAAAGCGCCGTCGAGTTCGTCGGCACGGGCAGTGGCGACCCCCTCCGGCAGTCGACCGGCGGTCTCGTCCGAGACGAGCACGAGCCCGGCACCGCTGTCGGCCACCACGAAAGCCAGACGGTCGGACGGGTACTCCGGGTCCAGCGGCACGTACGCCCCACCGGCCTTCCACACCGCCAGGATCGCCACCACCATCTCCACCCCGCGCGGCAGGCACAGCCCCACCCGCGACTCACGACCCACGCCCCGCGCCACCAACCCCCGAGCCAGCGCGTCGGAAAGGGACTCCACTTCCGCGTACGTCAAGGAACGCCCGGCGGAGCCGAGCGCCACCGCTGTCGGCGTCAACGCGGCCCACTCACGGAACCGCTCCACGACGGTCGTGACATCGGCATCGCGTGCGGTGGCGTTCCGCTCGACCGCGACAGCGGTCCGCTCGGCCTCGTCCAGCACCTCGACGGCACTCAGCAGCAACTCCGGGTCGGCCGCGACCTGTTCCAGTACCCGGGCGAGGCGCTCGGCCAACCGGCGGACGGTCTCCTCGTCGAACAGATCGGCCGCGAACAGGATGCCGCCGCCCAGGCCGCCCGGTTCGCCGTCGGCGGTGCGGAACTCGTTCAGGGCCACCGACAGGTCGAACCGCGCGGCCGGGGCGGACGGGGGCGGGATCATCTCGACCGTCAGGTCGTCGAGGTCCCACTGCGCCTCGGGCACGCTCTGGAGTGCCAGCATCACCTGGAACAAGGGGCTGCGGGCCCCGGAGCGCGCCACGCCGAGTTCGTCGACGAGCCGCTCGAACGGCACGTCCTGGTTCGCGTACGCGGCCAGGTCGGCCTCGCGCACCCGCCGCAGCACCTCACGGAACGACGGGTCTCTCGTCACATCCGCCCGCAGGACAAGGGTGTTGACGAAGAACCCGGCCAGCCCCTCCAGGTGCACGTCCGACCGGCCGGCGACCGGGGTGCCGACGCAGATGTCCTCCCCCGCGCCCATCCGCGCCAACAGCACCACCAGCGCGGCATGGACCACCATGAACATCGTCGCCTCGCCCCGCGCGGCCAGCTCCACCAACCGCGTGTGCGTCGCCGCATCCACGTCGATCGGCACCGCACCACTGCGGAAGGACGGCACCGCCGGCCGCGGACGATCGAACGGCAACACCGTCTCCTGCGGCGCCCCCGCCAATGCGCGACGCCAATGCTCGACCTGCCCCGCACCCGCGCTCTCCGGGTCGTCCAGTTCGCCCAGCACTTCCCGCTGCCACAGCGCGTAATCCGCGTACTGGACAGGAAGCGGCTCCCAACCCGGCGCAGCACCCGACAAGCGGGCCCGGTAGGCGGTCTGGAGATCCTTCGCCAGCACACCCATCGACCAGCCGTCCGTCGCGATGTGATGCGCCACCAACAGCAGAACCCACTCCTCCTCCGAGACCTTCAACAGCGTTGTGCGCCACGGCAGTTCCACCGCCAGGTCGAACCCGCGCCCCACCTCCTCCTGCATCAGCTCTTGCCAGCGATCGCCGGCCTGCACCACCTGAAGCGGAGGATGGCCCTCCGCGCCCTCGCGGATCTCCTGGTACGGCACGCCCTCCACATCCGGGAAGACCGTCCGCAGACTCTCGTGCCGATCCGCCACATCACCCAACGCCGCCCCGAACGCCTCGACGTCGAGACCGCCCACGAGGCGCAGCGCAAGAGGCATGTTGTACGCGGCGGCCCCCGCGCCGTCGATGTCCTCGCCCTCCATGCGGTTGAGGAACCACATCCGCTGCTGCGCGAACGACAACGGCACCCGCTCCGGACGCTCCCGCCGCGCCAACGCCACGACCGTCGACGCCCCAGCAGCGTCGACCAGCCGCGCCGCTCCCGCCACGGTCGGCTCCGCGAACACCTCACGGACACCAACCGAGACCTCCAGTACCGACCGGATACGCGCGATCAACCGCATCACCAGCAGCGAATCACCACCCAGCTCGAAGAAGCCCTCCTCCGCACCCACGCTCTCCACGCCCAGCACCTCCGCGAACAACCCGCACAGGACCACTTCCGTAGGCGTCACCGGACCCCGGGAGCCACCGGCACCGAGATCAGGGGCAGGAAGGGCGGCACGATCCACCTTTCCGTTCACCGTCAACGGGAAGGCATCGAGCACGACGACCGCTGACGGGACCATGTAGTCCGGCAAACGGGTGCCGGCGAACGTACGGAGGTCTTCGGCGTCCGCGTCCCCGACGACGTAACCGACCAGCCGGCCCTCCCGCACCATTGCCACGGCCTGGTCCACGCCGGGATAGGCGGCCAGGGCGGCCTCGACCTCGCCGAGTTCGATACGGAAGCCGCGGATCTTCACCTGCTCGTCCGCCCGCCCGACGAAGGTGAGTTGGCCGTCCGCGGTCCAGCGGACCAGATCCCCGGTCCGATACATCCGACCGCCACCGTCTCCGTCGCTGCCGTCGCTGCCGTCGCTGCCGTCGCTGCCGTCGCCGAACGGGCACGCCACGAACCGCTCCGCCGTCAAATCCGCACGCCCCGCATAACCCCGCGCCAAACCAACCCCCGACACATACAACTCACCCACCACACCCACCGGCACCGGCTGCAAAAACCCATCCAGCACAAACACCCCCGCATTCCGCAACGGACGCCCGATCGGAACACTCCCCACGACACCCACACCCACCGAATCCACACCCACCGCACCCGCATCCAACGGCAAACTCATCGCCGCACACACCGTCACCTCCGTCGGACCATACGCATTCACCATCCGACGCCCCACCGACCAC
>NZ_JBIUYR010000027.1:0-114278 GCF_044744625.1 Streptomyces sp. NPDC087270 | reverse complement strand
GAACTCCTCGGCACCACTCCCGGCTTCTTGCGCGCCATCGGCGAAGCCCGCCTGATCACCCCGCTCCGCTCCGAGGGCGGCCACCGACGCTACTCCCGCTACCAGCTGCGCATCGCCGCCCGCGCACGGGAACTCGTCGACCAGGGCACCCCCATCGAGGCGGCCTGCCGGATCATCATCCTCGAAGACCAACTTGAAGAAGCCCAACGCCTCAACGAGGCGTACCGCCAGGCCGCGTCCCAGGAGCCGACCGGCAAGTGACCCGCATTCCGCGGAAGCTCAAGGCTGCACCCTTCCACCGAATTCGTCATACGTGGCCATGGTGAAGATGCCCAACTGCCGGCGCGCGGGCAGGAGTTCCACCACCCCCGGAGCCACGCCCGGCGCCCTCCACACGACCGCGCTCGATTCGCCCGTGGGCACCACCGGCCGGCTGGCCACCGCTAGGACGGCCACCGTCCACCATCGCCGCCTTCGCCTCGCATGACACCGTCATCCTCCGCGCAGCCACATGACCGGGAGGGCCACCGGCCCAACGGCCGCAGCGGAGAAGACCGGCCGTGGGGAGGCGGTTCTCCTCTCCCCACGTTTTCGGGGTGGACGTTCTGCTGTGCGGCAGGCCCCGGAGCGATCCTCTCCGTCCGCCGGACATCGTGGAGGTGTTCGCCGGCAACTTATGAAAGGCGACGCTTCGGATGGATCAATATCTATAACCGCTGGATGAGGGTTTGACGTGCCGCGCGAGGAGTGTTCTACGGGTGTGAACAGAGTGCTGTCACGATCCGGGTGCACGCCATTTCCGTGTGCTACTGTCGATCTCAGTTGCAGTTGTGGTTCCCGAAGCTTCAACGCCCGGTCGGTTTCTTCGGCCGCGCGAAGCATTTTGTATTTCCGGTCATCTTCCGGGTGGGGCATCATCGCGGCGACCCGGTGTCCGTGGATCGCGGACACCGGTGTACTGCCCCAGAGGAGATAATGACGTGGCGTCTGGCACTGTGAAGTGGTTCAACGCGGCCAAGGGGTTCGGCTTCATCGAACAGGACGATGGCGGAGCCGATGTCTTCGCCCACTTCTCGAACATCGCCGCCTACGGCCTCCGCGAGCTGCTCGAAGGGCAGAAGGTCACCTTCGACATCGCGTCGAGCCCGAAGGGCCCGCTGGCCGAGAACATCGTTCCCGTCTGAGCCGACGCGTACGTCGTAGCCGGGGCCCACATCCCAAGGGGCCGCGGGCCCCAGCGGGGCTTCCCCCGTCATTCCTCCATCTCCCGGGGTTTTCATTCGCTGGTGTGGGCAGGTGTCCGCGGATGTCTTTCGAGGAACGCAAAACCTTGAATCCGCATGCGGCGACGTCTTGTTTCACGTCCCGTGATGTGACCCCGTTGAATCGCCTGCACCCGTAGTCGGATTCAGCACCGGCTCTCCTCTCGTATTTTGTTCGGCCCGTTCCTGAGATTCCCCGCCGCTCTCTTCCGCTGCGAGAATTCCTTGATACGTGGCCTGGCCCGTATCAAGGAAGGTTTCCATTGAACTCCACACGTACGAATTACCGCGCCTCGCGTAGCCGTACCGCCAGGTCCGCTTACGGCTCCGGCGAAGGTTCGGGCCGGGGCAGCCGCTTCGGCGCACCCGTTTCGAGCCGATCCGCGAGGCCGAGTCGCCCGGGCGGCCAGGGCCGGCGGCCCGCAGCGGCTTCAGGCGAGTTCGCCCTGCCGAGGACGACCACTCCGGCGCTGCCTGCCGTCGACACCTTTGCCGAACTCGACATGCCCGCACCGTTGTTGGCCGCGCTCACCGTGCACGGCATGAGCGTCCCCTTCCCGATCCAGGGTGCGACCTTGCCGAACACCCTCGCGGGCCGTGACGTTCTCGGGCGGGGGCGCACCGGCTCCGGCAAGACCCTCGCCTTCGGCCTGGCCCTGCTGGGCCGTACCGCCGGGCAGCGCGCCGAGCCCCGCCAGCCACTGGCCTTGATCCTCGTGCCGACACGCGAACTGGCACAGCAGGTGACGGACGCTCTCAGCCCCTACGCCCGCTCGGTGAGGCTGCGTCTGGCCACCGTCGTCGGTGGAATGCCCATCGGCCGGCAGGCCAGTGCACTGCGCGGTGGCGCGGAAGTCGTCGTCGCGACGCCGGGCCGCCTCAAGGACCTCATCGACCGTGGGGACTGCCGACTGGACCAGGTCGCGATCACCGTGCTGGACGAGGCCGACCAGATGGCTGACATGGGCTTCATGCCCCAGGTCACCGCACTCCTGGACCAGGTCCGTCCCGAGGGCCAGCGGATGCTGTTCTCCGCCACGCTGGACCGCAATGTCGACCTCCTGGTCCGCCGCTACCTCACCGACCCGGTCGTCCACTCCGTCGACCCGTCAGCCGGCGCGGTCACGACGATGGAACACCACGTCCTGCACGTCCACGGCGCGGACAAGCACCGGACGACGACCGAGATCGCGGCGCGCGAGGGCCGGGTGCTCATGTTCCTGGACACGAAGCACGCCGTCGACCGGCTGACGCGGGATCTGCTGAACAGCGGGGTGAGGGCCGCAGCCCTGCACGGCGGGAAGTCGCAGCCGCAGCGCACCCGGACCCTGGCCCAATTCAAAACCGGGCACGTCACCGTGCTCGTCGCGACGAACGTCGCGGCGCGCGGCATCCACATCGACAACCTCGACCTCGTCGTCAACGTCGACCCGCCCACCGACCACAAGGACTACCTCCACCGCGGCGGCCGCACCGCGCGGGCCGGCGAGTCCGGCAGCGTCGTCACGCTGATCACCCCCAACCAGCGCCGCGCCATGGCCCGCCTCATGGCAGCCGCCGGCATCGCCCCTCAGACCACGCAGGTGTGCCCCGGCGGGGAGGACCTGAGCCGGATCACCGGCGCCCAGGCCCCCTCGGGTGTTCCCGTGACGATCACCGCGCCGGCGGCTGAGCGTGGCAGGCGCGGCCCGGCCTCCCGCGGTCGGCGCCGCCCCGCTGCGGCCGCCCGACGTGCGACCGCCCGGAAGTCCTCCTTCGACGCGGCAGCCTGAAATCTCTCCGTGCTGAGGAAGCCGCCGCGTCTCTTCGACGAGGCACATTTCCTGCCATGACGGCATGTGCACCGCGCCGTCACCCAGACCTGGCCGGTCACCCGCCATCTGGGACAACTCCGCGTACCCGGACCAGGTCCAGCGACGCGACACCCCCGGCAACCGCGGGAAGCCCCCGCCACCGCTGAGGCGGGTCCTGGCGATCCCCGCAACATCCTGGACTCAGGGAGTTGCGGGGATCGCGGATTTTGAGGGCTTGGCGGCGAGGTTCTTCGAGGCGCTGGATCGGGAGGACGGCAGTGTCGCGGGTGCGGCCCGAGCAGTCGGGGTGAGCCGTCACACGGCGGCCGGTTGGGCGCGGAAGGCCGGTGTTCGTGGTCGTGGGAAGCCGGGAACGGGGGCATCCGGGGCCGGCGGAGCATGCCGCTGTCCAGCGTCGCCTCCACGCCCACTGTGATCCGACGCTGCACGGCGACAGCAGAACCCCTGCACCTCGACATCCAGATCGTCTGCCGGTCGCCGTACCTTCAGGTCGAACACCACACCCCGTTTGGTGGTGTCACGCGAAAGACCATGGTGACGAGGTCCGGATTGTGGACGGAGTGGGGTCCACCAGTACATCGTGGTCGCGGGCCGCGTCGCGGAAAGCGCCCGGAGACCGCGGAGTTCAACGCCCCGAAGGCCCTCGTCCACCTCTACCCGGCTATCGTGGGCTGCACGGCCCCCTGTTCTTGACCGTCGTCAGATACGTTCATGATCACGGTCGCCGTCCGCATCCCCCCAGCAACTCACCCGACCTGCGTAGACACCCCAACGATCAAGACTTCGCAGCTGCCGTAGGGCGCTTCCCTCCCACATGATCGTCCGCTATAACACAAACGGCGATGCGCGGGCCTGTGAGGTTCACGATCGGTTGCCTAGGCTTTCCCTGAACGGGGCAGGGGGCGGCGACGGACTGTTTGGAAGGGTGCGGAGCGGTTGAGGACAGCAGACCAGGAGGCAGCGTGAGCAGCGATCGGGACTACAACCGCGCGGGCGGGGCCGGTCCTGGCGACGACCTGTCAGAGTCCGACCGCACCAGTGAGTTGACGATCAGATCGCGGCTGCCCACCTGGTACATGGTGAGCGCGCCGGACGCCGCCGAGCCGGACAGCGCGGAGCCCGAGGACGCGGTGCCCGGGCCGGCAGCCGCGGCCGGGACGTCCGGGACGGCCGGGGCGGCGGCGTCGGTGCCGGCGGCCGCACCGCAGGAGCAGCAGTCGCAGGAAGAGGAAGAAGAGGAAGAGCCGCGCACGCAGATTCTGCGTCGGCCCGTCCTCCAGGGCGGTGCCGGTTTACCGCAGAACCAGCAGCCGCAGCCCGGGACCGCGGGAGCGCCGCAGCGGCTGCCCGCGCGGAGTGGATACGGGTTCCCGCAGTCGGACCAGCCCGCGGCGCCCGGCCTGCCCGCGGCTCCCGTGGCGTCCGGCCCGCCCGCGGCTCCCGCGGCTCCCGTGGCGCCCGCGCCCGTGACCGCGATACCCGCTGCACCTGCTGCGCCCGCGGCACCCGCTGCGCCCACGCCCGCGACCCCCGCCGTGCCGGCGGCACCCGCGACTTCCGGCCCGCCGGAACCACCGACGGGTACCCCGCAGCCGGGTGTCACGCCCGGCGACCCACGGACCGAGCAACCCGGAGTGCCGCAGGGATTCGGCCCTCCCGTCGACCCGCGGGCCGGCGGCTGGCCGACGGTGACGCCCGACCAGCGCCAGCGCACCACGCAGGGCGGCGCGCCTCTCGGCTACACCGCGGCCGTCGAGCTGAGTTCGGAGCGGCTGCTGCGCAACCAGCCGAGGCCGAAGAAGCCCGGTGCCAACGCGCAGCCGTCCCGGTTCAAGCTCGGCGGCAAGAAGGAGGAGGCGGAGCGGAAGCGGAAGCTGGAGCTGATCCGTACGCCGGTGCTGGCGTGTTATCGGATCGCGGTCATCAGCTTGAAGGGCGGGGTCGGCAAGACCACGACCACCACCGCGCTCGGCTCCACCCTCGCCAGTGAGCGGCAGGACAAGATCCTGGCGATCGACGCCAACCCGGACGCGGGCACGCTGGGCCGCCGGGTGCGCCGGGAGACCGGCGCGACCATCCGCGACCTGGTGCAGACGATCCCCTACATCAACAGTTACATGGACATCCGCCGCTTCACCTCGCAGGCGCCCTCCGGTCTGGAGATCATCGCCAACGACGTGGACCCGGCGGTCTCCACGGCCTTCAACGACGAGGACTACCGTCGCGCCATCGACGTGCTGGGCCGCCAGTACCCGGTGATCCTCACCGACTCCGGCACCGGCCTGCTCTACAGCGCCATGCGCGGGGTGTTGGACCTGGCCGACCAGCTGATCATCGTCTCGACACCGTCCGTCGACGGCGCCTCCAGCGCCAGCACCACCCTCGACTGGCTGTCCGCCCACGGATACGCCGAACTCGTCGCCCGCAGCATCACCGTCATCTCCGGCGTCCGCGAGACCGGCAAGATGATCAAGGTCGACGACATCGTGGCGCACTTCCAGACCCGCTGCCGCGGAGTCCAGGTCGTCCCCTTCGACGAACACCTCGCCGCCGGCGCCGAGGTCGACCTCGACATGATGCGGCCCAAGACCCGAGAGGCGTACTTCAACCTCTCCGCCATGGTCGCCGAGGACTTCGTGCGGGCCCAGCAGGCACAGGGCCTGTGGACGCAGGACGGCAGCAATCCGCCGCCCGTACAGGCGCCGTCGATGCCGGGGCAGCCCGGCTACCAGGGCCAGCAGCCAGGCCAATCCGGTCAACCCGGTCAACCCGGCCAGTATCCACCGCCCAACCCGCAACAGGGCTACGGCTACCCGCCACCTCAGCAGTAGCCACCCGCCGCCGAAGCCGGTGAAAGGCCGTCCCCGTGCCGTCCGCACGGGGGCGGCCTTTCACGTGTTGGGAGATCGTCCACCCTTTGGGCCGGCGGCGGGCGGAGCCGGCGCTCCCCGCCGCCATCGCCAGAAACGATCATCTCGTGATCAAATCAAGGAGATTTTGCGAAGTTGTGGAGTGCATGACGATGGGGTGGCCGGACCGTCACGAAGACAACCTATGGTGAGAGGCCGGCCTGACAGCCGTGCAGGCCACCCGCTTCAGCTCGACGAACTCGTCCGTGACCACTGGAAGATCGAGACCCTGCACCATGTTCGCGACCTCGCATTCGCTGACGACGACTCTCTCCTGTGGACCGGCAACACCCTCCGTATGAAGGCGACATGGCGCGAGTTCCCCGTCGCGGCCCGCTGTACTGCCGGAGTGAAGAACATCGCGGCCGGTCCCCGCATCGCATGCGGAGCAACAGGGGTTGAGGTGAGGAGGCTCCGTGCAGCCTGAACGTGTGTCGGAACTCTCCGACCTTCTGACCCGTGCGCGCAGTGCCAGGGCAGGCAAGGGCAACACCGTTCTGGTCCGGTCCGTCTCGGGCATGCGATGTTCCACCTTCCTCGCCGAAGTGGCCGAACGGGTACGGCGCTTGGGCAGCGTGGTGCTGAGCACGTCCTGTTCCCCTTCGGACGCACACAGCCAACTCGGGGTTGTCCGCCAGCTCGTGGCCGCCGCACTCGAGGTCGCCAACAGGGACCGGGCCACCGAGGACGAGGAGTTCCTGCACGGCGTGCTCGAAGGCGCCGGCCCGTTCGACCATCGGCTCTTCGAAGCCCTGCGGGAGGTCTTCGCGCGAGGCGCGCGCCGGCAGCCCCTGGTCGTCGTCGTCGATCACATCCAGTGGATGGACGAGACCTCACTGCGCTGGTTCGCCTATCTGGTACGGCACTTGAACAATCTGCCGGTCCTGCTGGTCCTGGCCTACCGGACCGACGAGACCGCGGTCGACCGCAAGCTGACCGACGACATATCCAAGCGGGACCAGTGTTTCACCCTCACCCTCAGCCCGCTCTCGTCGCACAGCGTACGCGAAGTGGTGGAGGCCGCCTACTCCGGGCAGGGGTGCGACGACGAGTTCGTGCAGGTCTGCGCCGAGACGTCCCGCGGGCGCCCCTCCCGCCTGGACAAGCTGCTGGCGTCCCTGACCGCCGACTTCGTGCCCCCTCGGGCGTCGCAGGTCGAGCAGATACGGCGCTGTGGTGCACGAATAGAGGCCGAGGCCGCCGCCGACCGGCTGCTGCGCCAGCCCGTCCACCTCCGGGAGGTCGCCGAGGTCGCGACGGTGCTCGGTGAAGAAGGCGACTGCGCGGTGATCGCGGACATGCTCAACCTCTACGGGGACGCGATCAGCGGACTCATAGCGGAGCTCACCCCGGTGGGGATCTTTCGCGAGACGGGCGTCTCCGGCCGGTACCGCTTCAGCAGTGCGGAGCTGCGGAGCCTGATCCACCGTGACATGTCCGCCGATGCGCGGCGCTCCCTGCACATGCGGACCGCCCGGCGGCTGAACGATCTGGGGGCCCCGCTGGCGCAGGTCGCCGAGCACCTGCTCCAGGCCGACATGTCCGACGACGCGTGGGCGTGCAGCGTGCTGAAGGAAGCCGCGGACGACGCCCTGAAGACCGGCGACCCCAAGACGTGTGCCAAGTACGCGCGGCGGGTCCTCCGGGACAGGATTCCGGACGAGGAGCGCGCGGAGGTGCTCTGGCTGCTGGGCCGCGCTGAGGCGCTCTTCGCGCCCGCGGCCGCCGACCGCCATCTCGACGAGGCCGTCCGGCTGTTCTCCGATCCCGCGCTCCAGGCGGGGGCGATCGTGGAACGTGCCCACGCGCGAGTCCTGCGGCCGGGCAGCGCCGAGTCGGCTCTGCGTCCGTCCCGGACCGTGCTCGCCCACGTCGACCACAAGGCGTTCGCCGAGCTCGGCGACTCCGAACTGCGCCTGAGCGTGCAGTCCCTGACCCACACGGTCCCTGCCGAGGGCCGGGCGGCGGCCCTGGAGGCGCTCGGCGGTCCCACCCTGAGCATCAACCTCGGAGTCACCCCCGGCGAGCGGGAGTTACTCGCCTCCATCGCCGGCGATCTCGCGTGCAGATCCGAGCCCTGCGATGTCCCGTTGGAGCTGGTGCACCGGGCGCTGGCGGGCGAGCGGCCGTCCGGAAGCGCTTCGATGGTGCTGCTGCTGCGATGTATCACGATACTGACGTGGGCAGGCCATCTGCGGGAAGCGCAGCGCTGGGCCGATCACATGCTGACCGGAGCGCTGGCCACGGACGCGCTCTTCCCGCGGGTGATCGCCCTTTGCCAGCGCGCCAAGATCGCGGTGCGGATGGGCGACCTTCCGGTGGCGCTCGCCGAGGCGGAGCAGGCGCTGGCGCTCACCACCGAACATCACGAGGTGAAGAGCTGCCGTGCGGTCGCGGTGACCGAGGTCGCCAGGGCGCGCGGGGCGATCGGCCACTACGAGGGGGCCGTCGACCTCCTGCAAGGACTCCACGACCTGCCCGCGAGCACCCTGGGCGTGCGGGGGATGTTCCGCCTGCACCTGGGTGACCTGCGGGGCGCACTCGCCGACCTGATGGAGTGCGGGCACCGGCTGGAGGCGCTGGGGATCGTCAACCCCGCCTTGAGCGACTGGCGCAGCCTCGCCGCGCGGGCGTGGAAACAGCTCGGCAACGACAAGGAGGCTCGCGAGCTCGCGGAGGCGGAGGTCGAACTGGCCCGCCGCTGGGGCGATCTCGCGGTGGTGGGCCGGTCGTTGCGCTCGCTGGGGGAGGTGAGTTCGGGGGCGGCGGCGGAGCGCGCGTTCGCCGAGTCGGTGGCCCTGCTCGAACAGACCGACGCCCGGCTCCAGTTGGCGCTCTCGCTCGTCGCGGCGGGCCAGGCGCACGGGCGCAACGGCTCTCTCGCACAGGCCAGGCGGGCGCTGCACCGGGGGATGCTGCTCGCCGAGGAGTCGGGGGCGCGTTCGCTCACCACCGAGGCGCGCAAATCGCTGCTCGCCGCGGGGGGACGGCTTCGGCGCACCCCGGCGTCCGGAGTGCCGGCCCTCACGCCGACCGAGCACCGCGTCGCCATGCACGCCGCCCGGGGGCGGACCAACAGGAGCATCGCCGACCTGCTGCACATCACCCCGCGCACCGTCGAGGTCCATCTCACCCGCGTCTACGGCAAGTTGTCCATACCGGGACGGACCGCCCTGGCCGACGCCCTCGGCGTCAACTGCGCCGGGAGCGGGAACAAGCGCGTCAAGTCCTGACGGAACGCGGTCCGTGGCATGGCCGGCCGCATCTTCCGGTGTAGGCCCGACCGGCTCGCGCCCGCCGCCGGCCGGGCCCTCCCGACCGGCTCGCGCCTGCCGCCGGCCGGGCCCTCCCGACCGGCTCGCGCCTGCCGCCGGCCGGGGCCCTCCCGACCGGCTCGCGCCTGCCGCCGGCCGGGGCCCTCCCGACCGGCTCGCGCCTGCCGCCGGCCGGGCCCTTCCCGACCGCCGGCGGGCGCAAGGACCCCTGGATCGTGGGAGATTGCGCGCCCCTTGACGCCGCCCGGCGGCCTTCTCGGGTCTACCGCCGTCCCACCACGGCGAACCCCAGCAGCAGGACGAAGCCGTCCCGTGCCACGAAGTTCTGCCAGGCGGTCATCGCCCGCAGATACGCGGTCAGGCTGAGCGCGCCCCGCTCGACCAGCGGCAGCAGCCGCTCGGGGGAGAGCTGCGGCGCCAGGGCGTCCAGCCCCACTTCGTCGCTGGTGTAGGCGAACGGCTGCACGGTCACGTCCGTGAACCCGGCGTCCCTGAGGATGCGGGGCAGTCGCCTGGCGATCAGCCGGTCCCCGCCGTCCGCGGACTGCGCGGCGCCGAGGGCGCGGTACGCCTCTTCCGAGAAGCCGGACAGATCGGGCTCCGCCGTCCCCCACAGTCCGGCATCGACGTCGATCACGGCAAGGTGCCCGCCGGGCCGCAGCACTCGGCGCAGTTCCCGTGCGACGCCGATCGGCTCCGGCAGGTGCTGGAAGACGTACCGGGAGAGCACCAGGTCGAACGTCTCGTCCGCGAACGGGGTGTCGCCGACGTCGCCCAGGAACAGCTCCGGTTCCGGTCCGCCCGCCCCGCGGGCACCCGCCCGCTCCAGGAGTCCGGGGTGCGCGTCCAGGCCGACGACCCGGGTCCCCGGCAGCGCGGCACTCAACTCGGCGGTCACCGCGCCGTTTCCGCAGCCCGCGTCCAGCACCGCCCCACCGCCGGAAGGCGCCAGGGGCCGCAGGATGCGCCACTCGTGGGCCCAGGTCAGCGCGGCCTGGTGGTCCAGCCGCGTGACCTCCTGCTCGAAGCCGCCCAGTTCCTCTTCGGGGCGGTAGCTGCGAGCGGCCGGTCCCACCTGCTGTGCCGCGTCATCCATGGCGCCGCTCCACCTGCATCAGCAGGCCGTCACGCGGCCGCAGGGTCACCAGCGCTTCGGGCACCACCGTGGTGCCGGGCGCCTGGGTCAGCCGGAGCCGTTGCAGGACGACCGTCAGCACGAGCATCGCCTCGGTCGTGGCGAACGCCTGCCCGATGCAGACCCGGGGACCCCCGCCGAACGGCAGGTACGAGTGGCCCGCGCGGGCATGCTGCTGCTCGGCCTCGAACCGCTCCGGCCGGTACTCCTCCGGCGCCTCCCAGTGGTCCGGATGCCGGTGCAGCGTCCAGGGGCTGACGCACACCAGCGTGCCGGCGGGGATACGGAGCCCGCCGAGCGTGTCCTCCTCCACCGCGAGCCGGGAGATCAGCCACACCGGCGGGAACAGACGGATGGCCTCGTCGAGGCACTGCCTGGTGTAGACCAGTCCGGACAGGTCCGCGGCGGTCGGCAGCCGCGTACCCACCACCCGGTCGATCTCCTCCCGGACCCGCGCCGCGTGCTCGGGGTGCCGGTCGAGGAGGTGGAGCGTCCAGCTGAGGGCCTTGGCGGTCGTCTCGTGACCGGCCATCACCATGGTCAGGACCTGGTCGTGCAGCTCCTGGTCGGAGAAGGCGTTGGCGTGCTCGTCCCGGGCGCCCAGCATCGCGTCCAGCAGGTCCCCGGGGTGCTCGTCGGGGCCGGTCAGCCGCCGGGCACCGATCATGGTGCCGACCACCCGGTCCAGGAAGCCCTTCGCGCCCGTGTACGCCCGGAGCCGGGCCCGGAAGTCCGCGTCCTGGGGCGGGGTCCCGTCGAAGTGGCCGATGAACCGGTTGATGTCGTCGACGGCCTGCCCGAACCCGCGCCCGGCCGCGGTCAGTTCGGAGCCGAGCAGCGCGGAGGCCACCACCCGCAGCGTCAGCGCCGTGAAGTCGTGGTCCACGCGAACGGCCTCGCCCCGGTCGGCCGCCTCGCCCCAGGCGGTGGCCAGATCGACGGCCGCCTCGACCATCAGGCCGTCGAACGACTCGACCGCCACGCGGCGGAAGGACGGCGCGGACAGCCGCCGCTGGCGTTCCCACTGCGCGCCGTTGCTGGTGAGCAGCCCCTTTCCGAGCAGGGGGGTCAGCATGAAGTCGTCCGGCGTGCCGGCCTTGGTGTAGTTGGTGTAGTTGTCCTTGAGAATGTGCTGGACGAGTTCGGGCGAGTTGGCGAACCACACGTTCTGGCCGCGGGTGCGATGGCTGCACAGGTCGCCGTACTCGCTGACCAGGTCCTGCAGAAAGGCGAGCGGGTCCGCGCGGATGCCGGCCAGCTCCAGGTCCTCTGCCGGTCCTGGGGGACGATCGTCGGAGCCGGCTGCCGGGATGACGCCGGACGTGGAGGGGCGGGGCATGACAAATCTCCTTCGGAACGGGCAGGTCGGGGATCACGCGCCCGGCACGACCGGCCACGGCACCGGGCGGTGCCGGGCGCCGGCATGACGGCTCGGAGGCCGCATGCCGGCGCCCGTCGCACCGGCGGGCCGGGCCGGCGGGGCCGGGCAGGCCGCAGGTGGCAGCGGGTCAGGACATCTGCCGCTGGACGAGGCGGTAGAACATGCCGTCCTTGTCCTGAAGCAGTTCGTCCGGGCTGCCGGACTGCACGAGCCGGCCGGCGTCCAGGACCAGCACCCGGTCGGCCCGCATCACCGTCGACAGCCGGTGGGCGATCACGATGCGGCTCGCGTTCAGCCGCCGCATGCTCTGGGTGACGATCTCCTGCGTGCGGTTGTCCAGCGCGCTGGTGGCCTCGTCGAAGAAGAGGATGCGGGGCCGGCCGATCAGCGCACGGGCGATCATGAGCCGCTGTCGCTGGCCGGCCGACAGCGTCGTCGCCCCTTCGGACAGGACGGTGTGCATGCCCATCGGCATCCGTCCGAGGTCCTCGTCGAGGCCGGCCATCTCGGCGGCCTCCCAGGCTTCGTCGAGCGAGTAGTTGCCCATGCCGCAGATGTTGGACAGGATGCTGCCGGCGAACAGCTGCCCGTTCTGCAGCACGACACCGCACTGCCGGCGGACGGCCGTCACGTCGAGCGACGACAGGTCCATGCCGTCGTAGAGGACCGCGCCGGTGGTGGGCTCGTCGAAACCGATCAGCAGCCGCAGCAGCGTCGACTTCCCGCACCCCGTCGGACCGACGATGGCGACGAACTCCCCGGGCCGGGCCTGGAAGCTGACATCGTGCAGCACCGGCGGCGTGTCGTCGTGGTAGCGGAAACTGACGTTGCTGACCTCGATCTCGCCGTAGAGGTCGCCGGGCGACTCCTTGGCCGCCGACACCTCCGGCACCTCGGAGATCACCGGTTGCAGGCCGTCGAAGAGCGGTCCCACGGCCGATGCCATGGTGACGCTTCCGGTGATCTGGATGCAGGCCGCCAGCATCATGCCGTAGGCGCTGTTGAAGGTCAGGAACCCGCTGGTGGACAGCTGGTGGCTGGCCGGGCCGCCGACGAGCGCGAACAGCAGCAACGAGCACACCAGCAGATAGCCGGAGTTGAAGATCGTGACCACGTTCTGCAGGCGGCGGGCACGGGAGGACAGCCGCCTCGATCCGGCGAATCCCAGCGCCCAGTGGGAGAACGCCCGGTCCTCCGCCACGGCGACGCGCAGCTTGGACAGGCCGCCGAGCATCTGGAAGAGGATGCCGGCCAACTTGTGGTCGTGCTCGGTCAGCAGCTTCTGCCACTTGGTCTGCTTGATCCCCACGATCAGGCAGATCAGGCCGCCGCCGAGTGCCAGGGCCAGCGCCATCAGGGCCAGCGGGACGCTGTAGAAGAACAGCAGGCTCATGTTGGTGATGAACATCAGGCAGCCCAGCACCACTTGGGTGGTGATGCCGGACAGCACGTCCCGGATGGTGCTGATGCCCATCGCGGAGTTGCTCAACTCGCCGGTGGAGGTCTTGTTGAAGAAGGAGGTGGGAAGCCGCAACAGCCGGTCCCACACCGCGGCTTGGGCCCGCGCCTCGAAGCGCCCCTCCAGCCGGAGCAGCGACAGGTTCTGTACCGCCGACAGGACCGCCGAGAGCAGGGCCGCGGCGAACAGCACCACGCACACCTGCGTCAGGGGCCCCCGGTCCGCATGGGGCACCAGGACGCCGAGCACCTTACCGGTGAGCACCGGGACCAGCAGGCCCAGCAGCGCCGCGCCCAGTCCGAGCCCGATCATCATCGCCGCGTCGCGGGCGCTGCCGCGCAGCCCGAAGCGGATCAACGCGTTCCGGTCCAGGGGTTCGTCCGGCAGCGGCGGGTAGAACATCCACGCGATCGGCTCCAACCGGGCGGCGTAGGAGCGGCCGACCCTCGTGGTCCTGCCGCCCGGCTCGCGGACCTGGTACCGGCCACGGTGCCAGATCAGTGCCACCGGGGTGCGCTTGCTGACGTTGATGTCCGAGGGGCCGCCCGGCCCTTCGGTGGCATCCGAACCGAGGTGGGCGAAGAGCGGCCCCAGGTCGGTTTTCCACCAGTCGCCGTCCAGGCGGACCTCGCGGGTGCGGAAGCGCGAGGACACCGCGATCCGCTCCACGGGGCCCAGCCGGGAGTCGGATGCCTCCGACGTGGAGGTGCGGGTGACCTCGACGCCCGAGGCGTGCCCGACGACGCGGGCCACCGCCAGATAGGTGTCCTGGTCGGCCGGGTCGAAGTCGCCGCTCCCCGACAGGCGGAACGGGTCGAGCACCGATGCCAGAGCCTGCGAGGAACGCTGGAGCGTCTCGGCGTCCAGCCTCCGCCGCTGGTTCATCTCCCGGCGGGCCGTGGACCGCCGGCTGTGCATCCGATCGGTCAACCGGCGCATGAGAAGGCGCTGCTGGGACAGCACCTCCTCGGCGAAGCCCGGGTCTGCCATGACCTCCGGGGTGCGCAGTACGCCCACCGTCGCGCCGTCCGCGGAGCGCACCCAGTCCGACTCGGTGACCAGGAACCGCTTGGTGACGCCCCGGCCGGGCCAGCCCATGGTGGCGAACGGGTCATGGGCGGGCGGTGCGGGCTGCGCGGGGGGCTGCGCGGGGGCGGGAGCCGGGGCGGGGGCAGGGGCGGGCCGGGAGGACCCGCCGGACTCGTCGAAGTCGGTCAGCGCCAGTGCGACGGAACCGCGGATCACCTCGATCCACACCACACCGTCGACCGAGCGTGCCATGGCACCGGGCGGCAGCAGGGCGCGGCGCGACCCGTCGGCGTTGTCCGTCTCCAGCGGGACGAACTCCCGCGGCGGCAGTTCGGTCCGCACCGCGTCGGCCAGTGCCACGAACCCGGCGTCCAGTCCGTCCGCCAGCAGCTTCGCCAGCCGGCTCGCCGGCGCGCCGGCACCGTATCCGACCCGCGGGAGCGCGACGTTGAGCGCCTCGCCCAGCGTGCAGGACTGCACGGCGCCCCCGGGCAGCGGTTTGCCGACCAGGGTCGGCCCGTCCAGCCGGGCGCCGCACAGTACGCTGCCGGTCCCGACCCGGCACAGGAAGGTCCAGCGTCCGCCCTCCTCCTCGCTGGCGGCGAAGAGGTCGAGCATGCCCTCGGTGACGAACCAGATGCGCCCGGGGTCGGCCAGCGCGAAGACGCCGTCGGTCCGGGGGCTGAGGACCGTTGCGAGCTCGGACAGATCCATCGCGTCCGGGCCGTAGTTGATCGAGAAGTGGGATGTGCTCACGGCTTCACTGCTCCCGGATCAGGTCGGCGTACAGTCCCTCTGCCTTGACAAGGGCGTGGTGCGTGCCGCGCTGCACGACCCGGCCGTGATCGAGCACGAGGATCTCGTCGCTGTCCCGGATCGTCGACAGCCGGTGGGCGATGATCACGCAAGCGCAGCCGAGCCGGCGGAGGTTGTCGTCGATGCGTTTCTCGGTCTCCGCGTCGAGGGCGCTCGTGGCCTCGTCGAGCACCATGACGCTGGGCCCGCGCACCAGGGCGCGGGCGATCTCCAGACGCTGCCGCTGACCGCCCGAGAAGTTGGTGCCGCCCTCGGAGACAAGGCTGTTGAGGGTGCCCGGCCGGGAGGCCACGACGTCGTAGACGGCCGCGTCGCGCAGCGCCGCGACGATCCTCTCGTCGGGGATGGAGGTGTCCCACAAGGTGACGTTCTCCCGGACGGTTCCCTCGAAGAGGAAGATGTCCTGGTCGACGAAGGCCACCGAGTTGCCGAGGGTGTCGCGGGTGTAGGTCCGGCGTTCCCGGCCGTCGAAGAGGATCTGACCGGACCGCGGCTCGTACAGGCCGGCGATGAGCCGGCTCACCGTGGACTTTCCGCTGCCCGAGCCGCCCACCAGCGCCACCCGCTGGCCGGGCAGCACGGTCAGGTCGAAGTCGCGCAGCAGCGGTTCGCCCAACGGGCTGTAGCCGAAGGTGACATCGATCATCTTCACGCTGGCCACGCTGGTGGGCCGACGGGAGGACTTGCGGGAGGCGGGCCGGCCCGTGCCGGGCTGCCCGTGCGGGTCCTGCGGCACCGGCGGCTGGCCGGGCGCGCCGGCCGGCGCGGCGGCCGAGCCGGTGTCGATCACCTTGTTGGTGAAGTCGGAGGCCAGCGGGAACCGTTCGATGTCCTTGAGCCGGTTGATGTCGGCGGCCACGTCCTGCACCCGCGGCCCCAGGTTGCTCAACTGGGAGACGGGGCGGGTGAAGTTCGTCACCAGCGTCTGGAAGGCGACCAGCAGACCGATCGAGATGTGCCCGTCGATCGCCTTGGTCCCGCCGATCAGCAGGATGCAGCCGCTGTCCACCGCCGCCAGGAACGGTGGTACGACGGCGAGCAGCGCGGTGGGAGTGCCCAGGACCTGCGATCCCGAGGCCACCTTGGCCTGGAAGCCGGCCCAGCGGCCGAAGTAGTCGTTCTCCGAGCCCGACGCCTTCATCGTCTCGATGAGTTGCAGGCCGTTGAACGACGCGGCGGTCAACCGCGCGCGGTCCGCCCGGAGTTTGGACACCGCGTCGCTGCGGAGCCGGGCCACCAGGCGCAGCACCACGATGTTCAGCAGGGCCACCCCGACGCCGATCAGGGTCAGTTGGACGTCGTAGGTCCACAACAGGATCGCGTAGAAGACCACGAGCAGCGCGCTGACCGCCGCGGTCGCCACGTCCCGGGACAGGATCTCGGCGATCCGGTCGTTGGAGGCGACCCGTTGGGAGATCTCCGCCGGGTTGCGCTGGGTGAAGAAGACCACGGGTAGTCGTAGCAGGTGCCGCACGACGCGGGCGGAACTTCGGATCGCCGTCGACGACTCCACCCGCAGCAGATGCGTCTGTTGGAGCAGGGTCAGCACCACTGTCAGCACCGAGGCCGCGGCCATCGCGCCGATCAGCGGGGTGATGAAGGAGTGGTCGCCGTTGTTCAGCACCCGGTCGATGAAGGCCCGGGTGAACGCGGGAACCGCCACGCCGGGGATGATCAGCAGGATGCTGGCCAGGAGCGCGAGCATCAGCGCCCCGCCGTTGCGGCGGTAGCGGGAGTACAGGTCGGTGGAGATGCGCGGGGGGCGTCCGCCGCGCCTGAAGTCGGGCCCGCGCTCGAAGGTGAGGACGACGCCGGTGAAGCTCTTGTCGAACTCCTCCATGCTGACCGTGCGCTTGCCGGAGGCCGGGTCGTTGAGGTGGACCACCGGGCGCCCGAGCCGCGTGCCCATGCCCTCGTAGACCACGAAGTGGTTGAAGTTCCAGAACAGGATCGTCGGCGGCCGCAGCTTCTTGAGCTTCTCCACCTCCATCTGCCGGCCGCTGGCCAGCAGGCCGTAACTCCGGGCCGCTCGCAGCAGGTTGACGGCCTTGGCGCCGTCACGGGAGACGCCGCAGGCGGTCCGCAGCTCCTCCAGCTGGACGAAGCGCCCGAAGAAGCCCAGCACCATGCTCAGCGAGGCCGCGCCGCATTCGACGGCCTCCAGCTGGATCACGGTGGGGGTCTTGACGCGCATCCGGTTCCTGGCGCGTTCGCTGCGATCGCGCCGGCGACCGCGGCCACGGGACGGTCCGCCCGGCGTCTTCGAGTCGGCCCTCCGGCCGGGTGCGGGCAGTGGGGGCGTGGATTGAGTCGTCATTTCGGCAACAGCCAATCGATGGGACGCTCACCGGGCAGCCGGCCGTAACCGGTCACCTGGGTCCACGAGTTGATCCGGAACGGGGGGCCCGAAGCCGAGGTCCAGCGGTAGCCGCTGGAGACCTTGGAGTCGGTTTCCAGGTCGACGGTGATGCGGACCGGGCCGCCCTTTTTCAGGAGCTGGTTGGACAGCAGCTGGTTCCCGCCCAGGAAGTCCAGCACCTGCTGCTCGGTCTGCGGGAACGCGTCCACGGCGGTGACATGGCCGCGCATCAGGCCGAACGCCTGCGCGGGAGCCGACGACACGTCCATGTCCACGTCGTCGCCGATCTGCAGCTGGCCCGCCTTGTCCGCGGGGGCGAACAGGACGGCCACCAGCCGGTCGTTCTTGCTGTCGGTGCGCTCCACCGTCATGAACGTCGCGCCCGCGTTGACGTACTGCCCGTTGTCGACCAGCAGGGCGATGGTCCGGCCGGAGAAGGGGGCCCGGACGATCTGGGTGGCACCGTGGGCGTCGACCAGCGACAGCACCGGGGCGCCCTTGGTCACGGGGTTCCCGGTCTGGGCGAAGACGTCGGAGACCAGTCCGCTCTGCGGACTCTCGACCTTGGAGACCCCCAGCGGGTGCGTGAGGATGCCCGGTATGTTCACGTTGCGGGCCAGGGAGCCGTTGAAGGACCACACCAGGCCGCCCGCGATGAGCACCGCCACGAGTGCCAGCACCGCCCAGGCCCGCGGCCGGGCCAGGCGCAGGGGGCTGTCCAGGTCGTCGGGTGCGCGCAGGTTCTCCAGTGCCTTACGCCGGAACTCCACTGCCGTCCTCCTCTCCACGGCTGCCGAGCAGGAACTCGCCGACGGTCGACTCGCTCTCCCAGGCCACCCCGGAAGCAGCGGCGAACGCGTCGGAGTCGCCGCCGCCGAGCCCGCAGCCCGCGAGCCCCATCGCGGTGGCGACGCTGTACATCACCTGGTACAGCACGCCCACGTGCTTGAGCACCAGGGCGTAACCCATCGTGGAGTACTTCCACATCACCCGCCCGAAGCGGGCCGTGATCAGCAGCGTCACCTGCGGGGCGGCGGACATCTGCGCGGTCGCGCGGGACATCTCGGTGAGGCGGGTCAGCGCCGGCCCGGGCTCGGCGACGAGTTCCAGCCGGTGCCCCTCGGGGTCGTAGTGGTACAGGCCCGGTGCCACACCGTCCACCTGGTCGATCAGCGGATAGATCTCCAGCTCGTACGCCCGGCCGCCGGACGGGTAGGGCCGGTCGCCGAGTTGCTGGGAACCGTCGTCGTACTGGGCCCGGTTGCGTGCGCTCCGGTACAGGAACTCGCCCAACTGCGCGGCGGTGAGCGGCGAGGAGCTGTCGTGCAGCCGCAGCGAGTGCCGGTCCTCCAGTACCTCGGTGAGGGTCCGGTCGCTCGCGCGCAACGCCTCCAGGTCCACCCGGGGCAGCTCCACCGAGACGCCCTCGAAGGACGGCCGGACCGCGGGCAGCGGCTCGGCGGTGCCCTTGGCCCAGTACGTGCCGCCGTACGGCATGTCGTGGCGTCCGACGCGGGTACGGCTGTGGAACCACAGCTCGTGCGGCGACCACTGGGCGAAGCGGAAGTCCTCCTCGGCGGCGCCGCTGCGCGGCACCAGGAAGCCGTGCCGGGCCAGGGCGCTCAGCAGCGCGGAGACCACTTCCGGCTGCTCCGGCAGGTGGGTGCGCGCGCTCTCGGCGTCCTGGGGAGCCTGCCCCGGGTCCTGCCGCGCGGGCAGCGAGGCCAGCAGCCCGGCGAGTGCGGGATCGTGCAGTTCGACGGCGACGTGCGCCAGCGGCGACTCCAGCACCATGCCGGTGCCCTCGGCGCGCAGGACGGCGAAGCGCGACATCCGCAGCTCGGCCGGGTCACCGTCGTGCTTGAGAACGGGCGGAACGGCAGGGCCGAGCGGCCGGAACGTCAACAGCGGCTTCCCCGCGGCCTCCAGGGTGACCGCGAGCCAGCCGCCCGCGCGCAGCCGCTGCAGCAGCTTGGGCGTCTTGAGCATGCCGAGCTCGCCCTCGTGGCTCCGGACGACCTCCAGCAGCTCGTCGTTGTCGACCGGCTTGGTGCCGAGCAGTTCGACGGCCGCCGCCAGTCCCGGTGACAGGGCACCCAGCGAGGTGCCGCGTTGCCCGATGAAGATCTGGGTCGCGCCGCTGGGGACGGGGACGACCCGAGCGCCCGGGTGGAGCCGCAGGAGTTCACCGACCCGCACCGGACCGGGTGCGGGTGGGTGGTTGCTGATGACGCCGGAAGCGTCGGGACCAGTCATGTCATCTCCAGGGAGACTGCGGTGGGGAAAGCCCTGTCACTGGGCAAGGCCATGACGTTCAGGCCGCCGCCCCGGCGGGGGTCCGCTCGGGACGACGGCATGAGAGACGGATCAACGGACCGGCGGGCCGGCAGAGCGGCGGACCGGCGGACCGGGAGGCCGGCGGATCAGCGGATCAACGGATCAAAGGAACGGTGGACCGGCTGATCGACGGACCGGCCGATCAGAAGAAGACGCTGCGCGGGTTCATCTGGTCCTCGGCGGTCGGCTCGGACAGCCAGCCCAGCTTCACCGGCACGTCGTAGAGTCGGCCCGGAGCCAGCCGGCGCCAGAAGTGGCGCATGCCCGGGACCATGACCTTGGCGACCTTCAACTCCAGGTCGGGCAGGCTCTGGTCGAGGACGATCACTTCGAGGCCGGCCTTCTCGACCCGCTCGACACCGTTGCGGATGTCCTTGGCCAGGTCGCCGGAGAACAGGCCGGCGTAGGTACTGGCCGACGTGGGGGTGAGGTTCGCGGCCGGAGCGACCCACGGGTCCTGGGCGACCGTCACCTCCTTCAGCCACGCGAGGGTGTCCGGGTCGTCCTCCCAGTAGTCCGTGGAACCGTCCGCGTTGCGGTTGATCACCGCCGGAAGGAACTGGTTGACCTCGGTCAGGGCCCGCAGGACGGCGATCCGCACGTCGAGGTGTGCCCCGAAGCCCAGGAGCACGTCCTCCACCGGGTGGTCGGTCCGGCGCGAGACCGCGGCGAAGGTGGGAATGCCCAGGTCGGTGGTGATGTCCACCACCTCAAGGCTGCGGTTCATGCCGGTGTAGAAGTCGCGCAGGGTGTCGATGTACGGCTCGCCCAGGCTGTCGAGGTCGAAGCCGGGTCGCAGCACCCGGTTGTACCACCACAGGGCGACCGCGTCGCGCTCGGAGATCTCGTAGAACGCCTGCAGGATCGCCTCCTCCAGGGTGTTCCCGGCGGCGTTGCCGTTGCCGTCGCTGAAGCAGTAGAAGTTGTCCACCAGGTCGGGGTGGCCGAACCAGGCGTATCCCGCCGGCACCAGGCGCTCCCGGTCGTGCGTCAGCGACCAGGCCGACGTCCACTCGATCTCGCGGCTGGTGTCGAACGGGTCCGGCACGATGTGCAGCCGGCCCGCGCCGGTGTGGTTCCACACCTCCCGGCCGGCGTACTGCGCCTCGGAGTACTGCAGCAGGTCGTTGGCGTGCACCGCCAGGTCGGGACCGAGCGCGTCGAAGCTGGCCCGGCGGGTGCGGCGGTCACCGCGCCACACGCCCGAGTACCGCTCGATGGCCTCGCACACTCCGCTGACGCGCGCCTGGATGTCGCTGCGGCCCTTGCCGCCGCTCTGGCCGCGCAGGTTGCGGCGCAGCATGGCCAGGTTGTCGCCGGGCATCGCGAAGTTGTGGCCGGCCGAGTAGCTGTAGGTGACGCCGTTGTCGA
Source organism: Streptomyces sp. NPDC087270 (assembly GCF_044744625.1). Classification (NCBI taxonomy): domain Bacteria; kingdom Bacillati; phylum Actinomycetota; class Actinomycetes; order Kitasatosporales; family Streptomycetaceae; genus Streptomyces; species Streptomyces sp. NPDC087270. Next base: position 93,131 of record NZ_JBIUYR010000027.1, on the reverse strand, counting down.
CGTCGTTGAGCAGCCGCAGCGAGCTGACCGCGCCGGTCAGCCGGCTGATGTGCTTCTCCAGCCGCTTGTAGGTGTCGTCGGGGCGCATCGTCCGGTGCCCGCCGTCCGCGCTGAACTGCACGGTCTGCTCGGTCAGTTCGATCCGGGGGTCGATGTGCAGGACCGCGGGGTCACCGCAGCCGGGACACTGCGGCTGCCGGATCAGCTGGTGGCGCTCGGTGCGCATGGTCGGGACGTGCACCGAGACCAGGACGCCCTGGTGGTCGGACGCTTCGGCCCCGATGATGTTGGCCACGGCGCTGGCGACCAGCTGCGCCGAGAGCCCCACCGACCAGGGGGAGGCCGCCAGCGAGGTGAGGAGCGGAGCGTCGTCGCCCCGCTTGCGCTTGAGGTACGCCTCCACCTGCCGGTTGCCGTCGAGGCGTTGGGCCAGGCAGCGCCAGCATCCGGTGGCCTCCGGCACCATGTACGGGCCGGTCCAGACATCGGCGCCGTTGGGCTTGGCCAGCAGCCAGGGGATGCCGGCTTCGCGCAGGCGGGCGTCCACGGCCTCGAGTTCGGGGTTGCAGTAGTCGTCGGCGAGTACGACGACCATGGTGGGAGCGGCGGCACCGGCCTTGGCGGCGGTGACCGGCCGCACCTTGATGCCGGTGGTCCGCAGCGCGGACACCACCTCCGCCTCGTCCACCGCGCCCACCGAGGTGATCTCCACCTGGGCCTCGTCCAGTCGACGGGCGGCCTCGGCGGCGTCCACTCCCCGGGACTCCCAGACGGCCACCGCGGCGCGGTCGGTCCCGACCGGACCCTCCGCGAGGTGGTTGAACCGCTGGAACTTGCTGATGGCGAAGACGACTTCACCCAGCGTGAATCGGTCGGAGAGCTTCTGGGCTATCTCGGCGATCGTGTGGGTTCCGTCCAGGAAAGGCACGACCTCGGCCACGGCCTTTCCCTGGACCAGGTAGTGGCCTTCCTCCGAAACGAGAAAGACCCGGTCCGAGCCGACGGCCTGCGGGACAAGGTGTGCCTTGAAGCGGGGCAGATCCACCGCGACCTCCAAAAATTATTCGACTTGATCGGACACTTTAATACCCGCCGGGATGGGTAGAGCAAGGAAGTCGAGACGACCGTCGGCTATCTTTTCGGTGCTCGCGACTTCCCCCCGCCGGGGGGTCTTCTTATCTGTAGGGGGGTCCCCTACTAGTCCTAAGGGTCCCCTACTTCAGACCACTCTGAGCTGCGGCAACCGTACGAGGTGGCGGGTTCTGCGGGTGCGGGGAAGGCCGCAAAAAGAATCGGGTCGAAATGCAGAAGAGCGCAGTTGACTTGCGGGGGGTCAGCTCTGGATGATTTCCGCATCAACCCGAAGCTGGTTTGATACCGAAATCGACAAGTAAGGGGTGCTCATGGAGCCCAGGGAAAGGTCGGCATTCGTCAGTGCCTACACCAAGGTGCTGACAGCTGCCTGGTCGAACGAGGACTACGTGTCGCGGCTGCAGGCGGACCCGCGTACCGCGCTGGCCGAACAGGGTCTGGAACTGCCCGCGAATGCCACGGTGCACGTGGTCCGGGATGTCGGCGGCGATCCCGACCTGGAGGCCCAGGTCTCGCTCTGGGGCGCCGGCAAGGCGACCGGCGTCTACGAGCTGAGGGTGCCCGCCTCGCCCCAGATCGAGGACCGCGAACTGTCTGAGGCGGACCTGGAAGCGGTCTCCGGCGGCGACAACACCTACTGCTGCTGCTGCTGCCCCTGCTGCACCTGCACCTGACAGGTTGGGCGTCGCGGCGACCGGTGGAGCCGCGGCGCTCTCCACCTTCGGGCTTCGATCCACCTTCGGCCTTCGATCCACCTTCGGTCTTCGATCGCGCACAGCACCAGACAGAGCAGACCCGCGGAACCTCGAGGTGATACCCATGCCCGGACCGGAAGTGATCGGGGTGTCCGGACTACGCAAGTCCTACGGAGCCGTACCCGTGCTGCACGGGGTCGACCTCCACGTGGGACGCGGCGAGATCTTCGGTCTGCTCGGCCCGAACGGCGCGGGGAAGACCACCACGCAGGAGATCCTCACGGGCTTCAGCAGCCGCAGCGCGGGGTCGGTCAGCGTCCTCGGCCAGGACCCCGCAGGCGCGGGGCCGCAGTGGCGCGCCCGGATCGGCATCGTCCCCCAGGACATGGGCTCGTTCGACCAGCTCACCGTCAAGGAGGTCGTCTCCCACTTCGCCTCCCTGTACCCCGACCCCTTGCCCGTCGGCAGCGTGATCGAGCGGACGGGACTCGGCGAGAAGGCGAACGAACGCACCGGCCGGCTCTCCGGCGGCCAGCAGCGCCGCCTGGACATCGCGCTCGGCATCGTCGGGCGCCCCGAACTGGTCTTCCTCGACGAACCCACCACGGGCCTGGACCCGCAGGCCCGGCGCGTCACCTGGGACCTGATCCGGGCGCTGGCGGCGGACGGCACCACGCTGATGCTCACCACCCACTACCTCGACGAGGTCGAGGTGCTCTGCGACCGGGTCGCCATCCTGCTGCGCGGAAAGGTCGCCGAAGAGGGCGCACCCGCGGACATCGGCGGGCGCGCCGACGGCGAGGCCGTCATCGAGTTCCACGCGGCGGGCGCCCTGCACGGAGCCGAACTGCCGGCCGTCCAACCGGCCGGCGCGGCACCGCTCGGACGGGCGGAGGGCCAGGTCCGGATCGGCACGGCCGCACCGGCCGCCACCTTGCGGGTCCTGCTCGACTGGGCGGCCCGGCTGGGGAGCGACGACCTGCCGGGACTGACCGTCACCAGGCCCACGCTGGAGGACGTCTATCTCCGGATGATCGCGGCCGACACCGCGGCCCCGGCGCCCGAACCCGAACTGGAGCACGTCGCATGACCGGTGGAACGGAAACCACGGCCCTGGAGTACCGGTCCGAGCCCCGCGCGCGCGAGCGGCGGACGCCTTCGATCGGCAGGGTGGCGGCGGCCCGCGCCGGCATCGAGCTGAGGAGCTACTTCCGCAACCGGCAAGCGGTGGTCTTCACCTTCGCCCTGCCGCTCGTGCTGCTGCTGATCTTCGGCGCCATCTACTCGGGCAACGCCCCCGGTACCTACACCCCCATGAAGCAGGTGCTGATCGCCGGGATCATCGCCTCCGGCATCATGAGCACCACCTTCTCCAGCCTCGCCGTCGCCATCGCGGTCGAGCGCGACGACGGCACGCTGCGCCGGCTGGCCGCGACGCCGATGTCGCCGGTGTCGTACTTCCTGGGCAAGGTCGTCCAGGCGTTCGTCATCGGGGTGCTCGAGACCGTGGTGCTGCTGGCGGTCGGCGTGGGCCTGTTCGGCCTGCACCTTCCGGACACCGGGGCGCGCTGGTTCACCTTCGTGTGGGTGGTGGTCCTGGGTATCGTCGCCTGCTCCTTCCTCGGCATCGCCTACAGCCGGGTGGCCCCCAACGCGCGTGCCGCGGCACCGGTGGTGCAACTGCCCTATCTCGGGCTGCAGCTCATCTCGGGCGTGTTCTTCGTGTTCACCTCCCTCCCCGGCTTCATGCAGGTGATAGCGGGATGCTTCCCGCTCAAATGGATGGCCCAGGGACTGCGGTCGGCGTTCCTGTCCGACTCCTTCCAGCAATCCGAGGCGGCCGGCAGCTGGGAGCACGGGCGTACGGCCCTGGTTCTCGGCGGGTGGTGCCTGGCCGGGCTCCTGCTGAGCCTGGCGACCTTCAAGTGGGGGCGGGCCAGAAAGTGAACGCACTCGGCAGGATAAGAACGTGGACGGCCGTGGCAGGTCTCGCGGTGCTCGTCGCCGGATGCGGCAGCGGATCGTCCACGCCCAAGGCAACCGCTTCTCCCGCGGCCCCCCCGCCGGTCGGAGTGCCCCTGGCGACCAAGTTGCTGGAGCAGTACTCATCGACCAGCAACGCGATCACCCTCAAGAACGTCAAGACGCTGTCCACCATCGAGGAGCCGCCGGCTTCCGTGGCGAGCAAGGCCGCTCTGACGGTCGCGAAGGCGCAGAAGATCCAGGTGACGGACCGGAGCTTCGTCACGCCCAGGTTCGTCTTCCCGCGAGTCACCAGCTACCCGCACTACTTCCTGGCGATCGCCCCGATGCTCCAGTCCGACCGGGTCACCCCGGAGCCGGTGTACACGCTGTTCGTCCAGGACCAGCCGTCGGCGAAGTACAAGGTCGCCTACTACCCGTTGGCCACCGACACCACCACCGGGCCGCCGACGCTGGAAGAGGACAGCGCCGACGGCGCGCCGGAAGTCACCAGCAGCGACGGCCTGCTGGCACCGCCCAGCGAACTGGCCAAGGCATACAACGACTTCGCGCAGGGCCACAAGGACGCCGACGTGCCGCTGGCTCCGAGTCAGGCGCTCACCGTCGATCTCGCCGGGACCTTCAACGCCAACGCACAGGAGTTGAAGTCCCGCGGCGGTGTGCTGAACCGCGTCCTGCTGTCGCACGAGTACCCGTCCTACATGCTGCGCACCCGGGACGGAGGGGTACTGGCGTTCAGCGCGGTCAAGGTGCAGGACACCATGACCTCCTCCTCCGGCTACGGGACGGTCGCCCTCGACCCGGGCAGCCCGGAGGCGGCCATGGCGGGCAGCCCCCAGGGCGCGCACTCCTCGCAGTACGTGATCGACCGGCTCGAGGTGTACCTCAGCGTCATCCCGCCCGCCTCCACACCGGGCCCCGGGGTCCAACTCCTCGGCTTCAGCGACTACCTGCTGTCGGTCGACGGATAGGTTCCCCGCCCTTGCGGCCCGCACCCCAGAATTCCCGGCCTTCCCGGCAGGGATCGTCCCGGCCTCACCGGCAGGGACGCCCCGGACGTCGACTGTGACGCCCGGTAGTTGATCAAGAAGGAGATCCATGGAACCGCGAGAAAGGTCAGCGTTCGTCAGCGCCTACACCAAGGTGCTGACGGTTGCGTGGTCGGACGAGGACTACGTGAACCGGCTGGAGGCGAACCCGCGTACGGCGCTTGCCGAGCAGGGCCTGGAGCTGCCGGCGGACGCCACCGTGCGCATCGTCCGGGACATCGGGGGCGACCCCGACCTGGAGGCCCAGGTGGACCTCTGGGGCGCCGGCAAGGTGACCGGTGTGTACGAGCTGCGGGTGCCGACCTCGCCCCAGATCGAGGACCGCGAGCTGTCCGAGGCCGACCTTGAGGCCGTGGCCGGCGGCGACAGCTACTGCTGCTGCTGCTCGCCCTGCTGCACCTGCACCTGATCCGAAGGTGGTTGCCGGAATCAGTCGGCCGCGACGGACGAGTTCCTCGTCGGTCCGGCCGGCTGATTCCGGCGGTGCCGGTCAACGCAACCGAACGTCGAGAAGGGTTCGAGAAATGACGTCAGCCGACCTGTCTGCCGGGCCCGGTGCGCCCCCTGCCGCGGCTGCACGGCGCCAAGTGCACCTGGTCGAGCTGACCGTGATGCCCGGTGTCCGCTACAGCGCCGTACTGGGCTACCTGCAGGCCGCCGCCGAGGCGGCCCCGGACCTCGCCGAAGCCTGTTCCTTCGCCAAACACGTGTACATGCAGGGCGGGGACGCCTTCGAGACCGCCTGCGCCAAGGTGCTGGACGCGCTGGACGATCCCCTGGCGGTCGCGTTCACCGTCTACTTCTGGAACCGGCCCGGCACGCTCGAACTGGCCCGCCGGATCAAGGAGCGCTGGCCGCGCTGCCGCATCGTGGTGGGCGGCAACGACGTGACGCACCAGCCGGTGGTGTTCGACGAGGCGCCCTGGGTGGACGTCCTCGTCCACGGCGAGGGCGAGATGCGCTTCCGCGACCTGCTGCGCGTCTTCCTGCGCCACGAGGAACCGGCCAGCGCGGAGAGCGAGTTGGGCGCCCTGCCCGGCATCAGCTACCGCTGCGCCGACGGCGAGGTGGTCACCACCGCCGCGGCCCCCCGGATCGAGGACCTCGCCGAGCTGCCCTCGCCGCTGCTCGGGAACACCTGGGCCGACGAGGACATCGCGCAGTCCCGGATGCTGGTGTACGAGACCAACCGGGGCTGCCCCTACTCCTGCGCCTTCTGCTACTGGGGCGGGGCCACCAACTCCAAGATCCGCCAGTTCCCCATGGACCGCATCCTGAGCGAGCTGGATCGGATCGTCCGGGTCGCCGCCAACGGCACGCAACTGTTCATCGCCGACGCCAACTTCGGCATCGTCGCGCGCGACGTCGACATCGCGCGCCACATCGTGGAGCTGTGCCGGCGCCACAACAAGCGTCTGCTGGTGATGACGAACTGGGCGAAGAACACCAACGGCCGGGTGGTGGAGATCGCGGGAATCCTCTACCGGGCCGGGCTGACCGGGGCGATCACCCTGTCGGCACAGTCCTTCGACCCGGATGTCCTGCAGATCGCCAACCGCCGCAACATCCGCGTCGACAACTACCGCCGTATGCAGACCCAGTTCCGGGCCCAGAACATCCCCACCTACACCGACCTCATCTGGGGTCTGCCCGGCGAGTCCCGCGCCACCCACATGACCGGGATCGAGGAGGCGATCACCTCGGGCGGCTCACCGGTCATCTACCCGCTGCTGCTGCTCAACAACACCGACTACACGCATGACCGCTTCCGGGACGATCACGGCCTGCGCACCAGGCACCTGCCCTGCGACCCCGGCAACACGGACCTGATGGCCGACGTCGTCACCGAGCACTCCCGGGTGACGTTCGACGACTGGCTGAGCGGGATGGCCTTCCGGATTCCGCTGACGCTCTTCCACAAGTGCCTGCTCCGCTCGACGATCCGCGTCCTCGCCGAGACCTCGGGTGCGCGCACGGTGGACCTGATCGAACTGCTCGGCACTTTCCTGCGCGAGGGGGCGGTGGAAGACCCGCTGATCTCCTTCCTGATGGCCGACTACGACCGTGTCTGGCGGGAGCCCGAGAGCTTCGACCGCGACCTGCTGTACCGGAACATCGGGCGTCCCGTGATCCACGAGGAGCTCCACTACCAGGCGATCCTGCGGCGCATGGTCGGCGATGCGGACCGCGCCGCCCGCTATGCTCGAAGTGCCGTGGACTTCCTGTACGAAGAGCTCACCTCCCAGGGGCGCCCGTTGCCGGACCGCAGCGACCTCGACATGGTCACCGGCCTGGACCTGGCGGCGGCGGCGGTCTTCCGCGCGGGAATCCACGGGAAGGCGGAGCAACACGACTTCGCCCTGCCGGAAGCGCTGTTCGACCTGCTGAGGTCGTACGGCGACGTGCCGGGCGGTGCCCCCGCCGCCGTTTCCGGCGAGAGTCTGGTGCACGGCCGGATCGAGGTACCCGAGTCGAGGACCCGCTACCCCTTCAGCCCGTACTCGCTCTCGGTCTGGCACGGCAGCGGACGTCCTCTCCACGACGTCGGCATGCGTCTCGATGTCCAACGCCTGCCGCAACGCGAGACGGTTCAGCCGATCGCGGTTCCCCACACTGCCTAGCCACCCCCGTCGACTCCGCCCCCCGAGCCCACCCCCCAAGAAGGACCCCTGCCGTGAACCGAAACGTCCGCAACGCCACCCCGCCGATCTACGCCTTGCTCATCCTCGGGGGCTTCCTCATCAACACCACCGTCGGGATCGCCGTGATCATCGTCGGCGGCGTGCTCACCAGCATGGTGTACACCATGGCCAGGGGTGGTGGCGCCGAGGGCACGCCGCGCCGGGCTCCGCGGCAGCGCAACCGCCGCTGAGCCCGCGGGGGGCGGTGCGGTCGGCAGCCGGCAAGGGCGGGTTCGGGGGGCCCGGTCCGGCTGCCCCCGTTCGCTATCCTGCCGCCATGCGAGGGGGGACCGGGGACGAGGTGCGCCGCGGGGCGGCGGGCCCGTACACGTACCGACCGGGACGATGACCGCCGTGCCGCTCGGTGCGGTCGGGGGTGTCGCCGCGTCGGGAGCGGCGCTGATCGGGCTGTACGTGCTGGCGCTGCGGCGCACCGCGGGTCTGGCCGCCGCGGGGGCGGCCCTGGCCGTCTCGGTGGCCGCCGCGACCGCCGCGGCGGCGGGCCTGCGGCCGTGGAACGTCGCGGGCACCGCACTGGTGGCGGCGGGCGCCGCCGCCGTCGCGTGGGTCCTGGGCCGGTCCCGGCGGCGCAGGCGCGCCGAGCGGTCCGCGCTGGCCGCGTACCGTACGGGCGCGCCCGAGATCCCGCGGTTCGCGGCGCTCGCGGAACGGGACCGGCTCGCCGTCGAGTTGCATGATGTGGCCGCCCACCGCCTGACAGCGATCGTCGTCTCCGCCGCGGCGGCGCGACGCCTCGCCGACCCCGGGCGCGCGGCCGCCGCGCTGAGCCACGCGGCGACCGCCGCCCGCCAGGCCATCACCGAACTCGACGTCCTCACCGACCACGACAAGGCGGACCTCGACGTCATCGCCGCCCTGGCCGCCGAGTCCGGTGCCCGTTACCGCTCCACCGCGACCGCGGTCCCCCCGTCGACCGCCGCCCTCGCCCACCGCGTCGTGCGCGAAGCCCTGACCAACGCGGCCCGCTACGCCCGGGGTTCGGCGATGCGCGTGACCGTCGAGGCCGCGCCCGGCCTGCTCACCGTCACGGTCGGCGACAGCGGCGGCACCGCGCTCGAACCCCACCTCGGCACGGGCCACGGCCTGCTCGGCCTCCGTACGACCGTCGCCGCGGCCGGGGGCGTCCTCAGCTACGGCCCCGACGGCGCCGACAGTCCGCACGGCCCCGGCTGGACCGTCCGGGCCGAACTCCCCTTCCCACCGGGCCCGCCCGGCAGGACACCGGGCGGGACATCCGGCCCCCGTCGCCGTCCGCTGTGGCGGGGGCCCACCGCGCTCGACTGGGCGCTGGTGGTCCTCGCCGTCGCGCTGTCGCTCGGCGCGAGTCTGCTGTCGGACGACGTGCCCGACGCGTTTCGCGGGGTGCTGCCGAGCGTGCCGGTGGTGGTGCTGTCCGGGCTGCACGCGGTGCCGTTGGGCTGGCGGTCACGGGCGCCCGGTGCGGGGCTGGTGGCGGTGCTGTCGGCGCTGGTGCTGTGGTGGGGCTGCGACCGGGCCGGGTGGACGAGGCCGCCGGTCAGCGACATCTTCCTGGTCTACTGGTGGGTCGAGCTGACGTTCCTCTACAGCGCGGGCGCGTATCTCGCGGTGCGGCGCGGCCTGGTGGCTCCGGTGGCGGTGGCCGCGACCGGGGGTCTCGCGCTGGCCAGCGCCGACGGCATCACCGGGAACAGGGCGGCGGCCTGGGCCGCGCTGACCGGGCTGCTGGCGGTGCCGTCGTTCGCGCTGTGGTGGCTGGGCCTGGTCACCGCGCGGCGGCGGGAGCGGCGCGCGGCCGCCGCCGCGCGGGGGCGGGAACTGCTCGAACGGGACGCCGACGCGGCCGTACGCGACCAGCGCCGGCTGATCGCGGCGGGCCTGCTGCGTACCGCCCGGCAGCACGCGGCGAACGTGGCGGACGCGGCCGACGCGGGACGGCTCGACGCCGTTCTCGACGAAGCGCGTGCGGCCCTGGGCGCGCTCCGCGAACTCCTCCGCGACCTGCGCGGCCCGGACGGCGCGAGCACCCCGCCGCCCACGGTGGCCGGGATCGCCGCGCTGGCCGGCCGGTACGGCGCGACCGTCCGCTACCGCGGGCCGCACCGGGCGGTGACCGTCGTCGTGGGCGTGGCCGCGTACCGGATCGCCGCGCTGCTGCTCGCCGAGGACATCACGCTCACCGTGCTGCGCCTGGACGCGGGAGTCGAACTCACCGCGCCGCCGCCCGGGAGCCCCGGCGCCCTGCGGCAGGTACGGGCGGTGGCCGATGCCGTGGGCGGTACGCTCACCAGGACCGACGACGACGCGGTACGCGTCTGGCTGCCGGAGGTGTTCCCATCACCATCAGGGTGACTGTCGCCGACGACCAGGCGGTCGTACGCGCGGGCATCGCGGCGATCATCGACGCGGAGCCGGGCCTTGCGGTCGTCGGCCAGGCCGGCGACGGGGAGTCGGCCGTGGCGCTCGCCCTGGAACTGCGCCCGGACGTCGCGCTGATGGACATCAGGATGCCCGGCACCGGCGGTCTGGCCGCCACCGCCCGGATCACCGCGGCGGCCCCCGCCACCCGCGTCATCGTCCTCACCACCTTCGACCTCGACGAGTACGTGTTCGCGGCGCTGCGCGCCGGGGCCGTCGGCTTCCTGCTCAAGGACGCCGAGCCGGAACGGGTGGTCGACGCCGTACGGGTGGTCGCCGGTGGGGCCGCCCTGCTCGACCCCGCGGTGACCGGGCGGCTGATCGAGCGGTACGCCGCCGGGCCCGTCCCGGCCGACCCGGCGCGGCTGGCGCGGCTCACCCCGCGCGAGACCGAGGTGCTGCGGCACGTCGCGCGCGGCCTGGCCAACGCGGAGATCGCCGCGGCGCTGGGCATCAGCCCGGCCACCGTCAAGGACCACGTCGCGGTGGTCCTCGGCAAGTTGGGCGTCCGCGACCGGGTCCAGGCGACGATCACCGCGTACGAGACGGGTCTGATCCGCCCCGGGGTCGGCTGAATCCCCGGCCCGCGGCCGGGCACCCCCGCCGTGCGGCGGGGGTCGACACCCCGCCGACCAGCGGATTCCGGCGCGGGCCGGTCGTCCGGTCGCACGACGACCCGGTGACCGAGGCCTACCTAGCCTCAGCGGCATGGCACTGAGACTTCCCGCGCTTCCCGCGCTCGCGCGCCGCGTACTCGGCGGCGTCCTCCTCGTCGGCACGGTGGTGCTGACGCCCGTCACCGCCGCGGCCGGATTCCTCGCGGCGGCGTTCGCGACCGCGAACATACCCCTGCTCGCCCTGTGCGGCCTGGTGGTTGCCGCGGGGACGGCCGCGCTGCTCGGCCGCGGCGCGTTCGCCCTGCTCGGCAAGGGCGGCGTGCGGGCGACGTGCGTGCTCACGGGCGTGCTGCTCCTCGCCGTCTCGGCGCTCGCCGCCGGTACGATCCTGCGCCCGATGCCGACCTCTGCCGCGGCCCCGGCCCCGCCGGGCGTCAGCTTCTGGAACCTGCCGACCGGCTCACGGATCGCCTACGTGCACGCGCCCGCCGTCGGCACCCCGAAGCCGACCCCGGTCGTCTTCCTGCACGGCGGCCCCGGCACCCCGACCGAGGGCATCCCCACGGGCGGCAGGGAACTGGCCGCGGCCGGCTTCGACGTCTACTCGTACGACCAGGTGGGCGCCGGACGCTCCACCCGGCTCTCCGACATCACGCAGTACACCGTGGCCCGCCAGGTCGCCGACCTCGACGCGATCCGCCGCACGATCGGCGCGGACCGGATCATCGTCGTCGGCCAGTCGTGGGGCGGTTCGCTGGCCGCCCAGTACCTGCTGGCGCACGGCACGCACGTCGCCAAGGCCGTGTTCACCTCGCCGGGCGCGCTGTGGGGCCACGAATACCCCGGCTCCGCGGCAGGAGACCCCTGGCAGCACCTGACGGCGGCTCAGCGCTCGGACCGTGACCGGCTCGACAGCAAGCCGCGGCTGATCGCCGCCGACCTCCTGCTCCAGGTCAACCCGAACGCCGCGCACGCCCTGGTGGGCGACCGCGAAGTCGACCACTGGATGCACGAGATGGCCCTGCTCGGCAAGGACACCACCTCGTGCGCGGACGCGGCGCCCACCGAGGCGCACGCCAACCCCCAGGGCTTCTACAGCAACCAGATGACCGTCAAGGACTTCGAGCGGCTCCCCGACCCGCGCCCCCGGCTGCGCGCGGTCCACGTCCCCGCCCTGATCATGCGAGGGGACTGCGACTTCATCAAGCCCGCCGTGACCCAGGAATACCGGCAGACCCTTCCGGACTCCCGCATCGTCCACATCAAGGACGCCGGCCACGCCATCTCCCACAGCCGACCCGCCCTCTACACCGCCCTCCTGCGGTCCTTCCTCCTCGACCGCCCCCTGCCGGCACCCGCGTCGTGAACCCGCTGCCCGGCCGGCCGTCGCGCGTGCGCCCGAACGGTCGTGCCGGACGGCGGTGCCGAACCTCGTGCCGGACGACGGCACCGACGCGAGCGAGACCCGAACCGAGGACGCCGCGGGGTTGTCCTTCAGATCGCCGTCTTTCGGATCGGCCGCGTGGCGTGGACCTGGACGAGGCCGTACGTGCCGCTGGTGCGCCATCGCTCGCCCGTGGCGTCGAGCCTGGCGACCACCGGTCGGTCGAGGCCGACGACGACGTCCGACTTCAAGGTGCGCAGGGCCGCCACGGGGGACGGGAAGTGGCTGACCCTCTCGGCGAACGATGACGTGGCGGCCCAGCGCCGGTCGCCCACGAGACGGCGGTAGTTGAGGTCGCCCTTGACGATCGTCATCGTGGCGCCGGAGAACCCGGCCACGAGGTCGGCCGGCATGTCGTGGAAGGGCAGCGGTGCGCAGAGGAACGGGTGCGTGCGGATCGCGAGGGTGCCGCTGTTCATCGCTTGCCAGAGCCGGCGGCCGATCCGTTCCGCCTCCTGGCCCGCCTGGTTGCGGAGGCGGTCGAGCGTCGCGAGGACGTCGGCGGTGGTCGCGTCCGACACGTAGTACGGGGCGGGCTTGACGTACAGGACGACCTCGGCGGCCAGGCCGCTGGTCAGCAGGTGGTCGATCAGGACGAGGTCGGGCAGCAGCTCCCGGCCGGCGTTGTCCGCGAGGACGCAGACCGTCGGGTTGCTCGAAGCGGCGAGCGTCGACCACAGGAGCGGGCTGTCGTCCGCGACCAGGGCGGCAGCGGCGGGGTGGGCGTCCCCGGCATCCCCGGCGTCCCCGGCATCCCCGGCGTCCCCGGCGTCCCCGGCCGAGCCGGTGATCTGGAAGCCCAGGTCCGCCCGGTTGCCCCAGAGCGCTGAGGAGAGCAGTACCTCGGCCCGCTTCTCGGCGGGCAGGGAGGGCAGTTGGCCGAGAGCCGCCAGCTCGTCGGTGACTGCCGGGCCGGACAGTTCGGCGTTCTTGAACGGCGCGAACGGGTCGATGCCCTGCCAGGTCCCGGGCCGGAAGTAGCCGGTGGCTTCGAGCAGCCTGCGGTAGAAGTAGCTCTCGGCCCACAGGAACGGCGCCTCGTCCCACGGCCGCCCGAACAGGCCCTCGCCCCACTCCCGCCACTGCCGCTGATCGTGGGCGCCCGTGCCGAGCGGCTCCAGCACGCCGTCGGTGCTCTCGACGAGGAGTTCCTCGACCGCCGCCCGCTCGACCGGCCCGTACGGCAGGGCGTCGAGCACCTGCCGGACGAGCTTCGGGTGCCGCTCGTGGAAGACACCCCAGGCGAAGGAGCCGGGGGTGTTGCTCAAGATGGTGGGTGCGGTGGGCATGTTCAGGCTCGTCCCTCTCCTCGGCGTACCCCCACGACAGTGTGGCGCCGGTGCCGTCCTGCCCGCATGTTCACCGATCGGCGTTGCCGGGCGGGACGACCCATTCGGTGGGCTGGCCGGTGCGCGAGGCGATCATGTCGAAGTCGCCGTCGTAGTGGAGGACGGTCCGCCGGTTGACTTCGGCGGTGGCGGCGATCAGCAGGTCCGGGAGGGACGGGGCCCGGTGGAAGCCGGCGTTGAGAGCTCATGAAGACGGGGTCGCGAAGGGGCGTGGCGCCTGCCGGACGCAAGGCTTGCGTCGGGGTATGTGGGCGTCGGTGGATAGGTCGGATGTCTTTTTAGCGCGCGGGCGTCTCCGTGTCCAGATGTGGCGCAGAAGTCTGGTCGGCTGGAAAATGAGGGAAGATTCGTAGGATCTATCACCGCAGCCCGCCGACCTGGGAACGCTCTCTTGCGGTGAGTGTTTTTGTTTTTTCTTGTGCAAAGTCGAACCTTGCGATCAGGTATCCGGCTCTGTACGGTCGGTGCGATTCGCGCTCGCGTCATGTATGTGTCAACCCGCATGCCGGCCCCCACGGAGCGCCGAACACACCCCCCACGTCCCAGGAGCATTCGATGCACGGGTTCCCCAGAGGCTCACGGCACCCAGGGGCGACGGCGGTCGGCGCCGTCGCCACGATCGGCGCCGACTTCGCCGACCACTTCCCCGACCGCGCCGAGCGCCGTATCGGCGGCCGGCTCTGCGCGCCGCCGGCGCGCCCGCGCTGAGCGCTGAGCGCTGAACGAGGACAGCACCGCCCGAAATCAGGGTCACGTTGGCCCGGCCGAGGAGGTCTTGTGTCGTCACGTCCAATCATCCTGAGGTGGACGCCGCTTGTCGCGGTGCTCTCCCTGATCTCTCTGTTCCTGTCCGTGCTCGTCGATCCGCCGACCGCGTCGGCGGCCACCACCACGACGGCATGGCAGAACGGCAACTTCAACCTGAACCCCGGCGGGGTCGTCAGCCGCTCCGACATCGTGCTCGGCACGCCGAACACGCAGGCCGCGCAGTCGCTCGGCCTGGGCAACGGTTCGCTGGGGGTGGCCGCTTGGGCGGCGGGCGGGTTCACCGCCCAGCTGAACCGCACCGACACCATGCCGGACCGCAAGTCGCCCGGGCAGGTGCAGATCCCGGGGTTGAGCACGATGACCTCGGCGTCCGACTTCACCGGCCGGCTGGACCTCTACAACGGGGTGCTCACGGAGTCCGGCGGCGGCCAGACCCTGAAGGCGTGGGTGCCTTCGGGCAAGGACGAGTTGATCGTGGACGTGACGGGCGCGAACCCGAACACCACGCAGACCGCCGACGTGCACCTGTGGTCGGGCCGCAACCCGACCGCCGCCACGTCCGGCACGATCGGCACCCTGGCGGAGACCTGGGTGGACAACGCCGAGCAGGAGCCGTCGGGTCGGACCTTCGGCTCGCTGGCCGCGATCACCGCCGGCGGGCAGGGAGTCAGCACCTCGGTGGTGAACTCCACGACGGTGCAGGTCAGTTTCAAGCCCAACGCGGACGGGTCGTACCGGATCGTGGTCGGCGCGCCCAGCTGGACCGGGGGCAACGCCGCCACGACGGCGGCCGCTCTGCTGGGCGGCGACGCGACCGCGGCCGAGTCAACCCTGCTGAGCAGCCAGTCCACTTGGTGGAACGGGTTCTGGGCGAAGAGCGGCCTGATCGAGCTGAACTCCTCGGACGGCTCCGCCCAGTACATGGAGGCGCTGCGGACGATCTACCTCTACACCGAGGCGGCCTCGATGCGGGGCACCTACCCGGGCAGCCAGGCCGGCGTCACGGACATGTTCAACTTCGGCCAGGACCAGCAGAACTGGACTCCGTCGTCGACCTGGTTGTGGAACCTGCGCACCCAGATATCGGCCAACATGACGTCGGGCAACTACGCCCTCAACACCCCGATCTTCGACCTCTACCTGAACAACCTCGCGGCGATCGAGACCTGGACGAAGGCGCAGATGAGCGGGCACGCCGGTGCCTGCGTGCCGGAGGTCATGCGCTTCAACGGCAACGGCGGGGACCCGTCCGCGGGAGCCAACGCCGCCTGCAGCGAGCCGGGCAGCCCGAACTGGAACGCCCTGGACATCACCAGCGGGGCGGAGATCTCGCTGTACGTGTGGCAGCAGTACCAGGCGACCGGTGACACCGCGTTCCTCACCAAGTACTACCCGCTGATGCAGCAGTCGGCGATCTTCCTGCTCGGCTACCAGACCAAGGGCTCCGACGGCCTGCTGCACGCCACCGCGAACGCGCACGAGACGCAGTGGGCGGTCACCGACCCGACCACCGACATCGTCGCGGACCAGGCGCTCTTCCCGGCGGTGATCAGCGCGGCGCAGAAGCTGGGCACCGACGCCTCGCTGGTGTCCCAACTGCAGACCGCCCTCGGTGAACTGCCGCCCTACGCCCGCACGGACGAGGCGACCAGGACCCAACTGCTCACCCCCGCGGACGACGCGGCCGGCGCGGACGTGATCGCCGACTCGTACCAGCCGGCGGCGACGATCAGGAACTCGGAGAACATCGGGCTGGAGCCGGTCTGGCCCTGGAACGTGATCAGCGACACCTCCAGCATGCTGGCGCTGGCCAAGCGGACGTACACGTACCGGCCGGTCACCGGCGGGAACGACTGGAGCCTGGACGCCATCCAGGCGGCCCGACTCGGCCTGGCCGGCGAGGTGCAGAACCGGCTGGTCGGGATCACCGAGTCGCACCAGGTGTACATCTCCGGAATGGCCGACCTGGGCAGCACCGTCGGCACCGAGTCGTACATCGAGCAGGCGGCCGGGGTGGCGGCCGGGGTCGACGAGGCCCTGGTGCAGGACTACGACGGCCTGCTCCGGTTCGCTCCCGCCTGGCCGAGCGGCTGGGACGCCGCCGGCACCGTGTTCATCCAGGACGGCGGCAAGGTCGACGTCCAGATGGAGGGCGGCACGCTCGCCACGGCCGCGATCCACGCCGGCACCACCGAGACCATGAAGGTGCGCAACCCGTGGTCCGGGAAGTCGGCCGAGGTCGTCAACGGGTCGACCGGCGCCGTGGTGGTGGCCGCCACGACGGCCGGCACCCTCAGCGTCCCGGTCACCGCCGGCCAGAGCTACCTGGTGGAGCAGCCTTCGGCACTCACCACGTCGTTGCCCTACGCCCAGGTGACCGGAACCGCCGCGACCACCGCCAAGCACCTGGGCGGGGTGAAGATCGGGCTGGACGGCGCCGGCGGCGTGGCCGGGCCGACGTTCTACCCGAACACCAACTACGGCGGAACCGGCGTGAAGTTGGGCGACGGCAGCTACACGATCTCCCAGATGGAGGCCGCGGGCATCACCAACGACGCGATCTCCTCGATCCGGGTGCCGGCCGGATTCACGGTGGTGGCCTACGCCGACGGCGATTTCACCGGCGCCTCGTGGACGTTCACGGCGGACAACGCGGACCTGACGGGCCTGGGTGCCAACGACACGATCTCCTCGTTCAAGATCACCGGAAGCGCGGCGGGGTGATCGTCCCGGGGCGAGCCCGGCGAACGGCCGAAGGCCGGTCAGTGCTGTAGGGGTCGCGTGCACCTCCTGCTCCACGTGTCGCGTGGAGCAGGAGGGCCGCCTGGTGGAGGTGGTGCGACGGGAGCGGCGCGGCGGGTCGGTCACACCTTTGCCACGGGCGCGGGAGGACCCGTATCGGGGGGTGGCGGGGCTGGGATGATGCGGGTATGGCAACCAACGGGGGCACGGGCGGGCAGCCCGAAGACGAGGCCACACGGACCGTGACGAGCTACGAACTCAGCCCGCCGGGGGCGTCGGAGGCCGCGGCCACGCCACCCGTGGGAGCGCCGTCCGCCCCCGCTCCGACCGGTGCCGGTGGTACGGGCGGCGGGCGGCTGGTCGGTGAGCGCTACCGCCTCGTCGAGCGGCTCGGCTTCGGCGGCATGGGCACCGTGTGGCGGGCGCACGACGAGGTCGTGGACCGCGACGTGGCCGTGAAGGAGCCGCGGGTCCCCGAGCACATGACCGACGCCCAGCGGCAGACCGCGTATCTGCGGATGCAGCGCGAGGCGCGTGCCGCCGCCCGGATCGACCATCCCTCCGTGGTCACCGTGCACGACGTGGTCGTCGAGGACGACCGGCCCTGGATCGTCATGGAGTTGGTGCGCGGCCGGTCGCTGGCGGAGGTGCTCGCCGAGGGGACGGTCCCGGCGCGGGAGGCGGCCAGGATCGGGCTGGCGGTCCTCGGCGCCCTCGTCGCCGCGCACGAGGCCGGAGTGCTGCACCGCGACGTGAAGCCCGCGAACATCCTGCTCGGCCGGCACGGCCGGGTGGTGCTCACCGACTTCGGCATCGCCCATGTCGAGGGCGAGGAGCCGCTGACGGAGACCGGGGCGTTCATCGGGTCGCCGGAGTACATCGCCCCCGAGCGGGTGCTGGGGCAGCGGCCGGGGCCCGAGTCCGACCTGTGGTCGCTCGGGGTCGTGCTCTACCAGGCGGTGGAGGGCGTGTCGCCGTTCCGCCGGCAGGCCACACCGTCGACCTTCCAGGCCGTCCTGCTCGCGGAGTTGCCGCCGCCGCGCGCGGCGGGGCCGCTCGCCGGGCCGATCCTGGGGGTGCTGCGCAAGGAGTCGTCGGCGCGTACGACCGCGGCGCGGTTCGGCGACGAGTTGCGCTCCGTCCTCGACCCGCCGCGCGTTCCGTCCCAGGCCGGGGGCACGGCCGTGGCCACCGCGGTCGGCGGGATCGGCGGGGCCGGCGCGGTGGTCGGGGCCGGTTCGGCCGGCGGGGGCGGCGCCGTCGAGCCCGCCGCCGGCCGGGCGGTACGGGCACTGCGCCGCAGCCGCCGCGCGCAGGCGGTCACCGCGGTGGTGGTCGCGGTCGCGGTGGCGGGGGCGGTGATCGCGATCGTCTCCCCGTTCGGCGGTGGCCTGCCCAAGGGCTGGAAGTCGTACCAGGAGCGGGGCGTGGACGCCACGGTCGCGGTGCCGGGCGACTACGTGCGCAGCATCGCCGACAAGAAGGTGACGTACACCGACCCGCACGGGGTCTTCACGGTGACGCTGTCCAAGAAGCAGGGCGAGAAGGACAGCGCGGCGGGCGTCGCCAACGCCAACCTGCAGTGGTACAAGGACGGCGGCCAGATCAAGTACTCCGACACGGTGCAGGACGCCGACGGCCGGGTCGTCGAGGCGACGCAGCAGGGCCAGGCCGCGGCCCGGCTCGACGTCCACTACACCGACCTGTCGGTCGACGCGCACACGGCCGCGCGCGAACTCGAACTGGACGTGGTCAGCGGGGACGGCGACCTGTACACGCTGGATGTGGTGATGCCGGCGGCCGCCACCCAGTCCGCGCAGGGCCAGCGCATCTTCGACCAGGTCAAGAAGCATCTGACGATCCACACCTTGTGAGTGCGCCCGTCGCCCGTGGCGGCCGCGCACCGAAGGATCGTCCCGGCAGGCGAGAAGGAGAGTCATGACCACACCTCCCGGAGGACCGGGCCCCTACGGCAACCCCGGAGGCGCCGGAGCCGACCCCCGAGTCGCCGGCGGCTACGGGCCCCAACCCGGCGGCTACGGGCCCCAGTCCGGTGGATACGGTGCCCCACCGGGCGGGTATGGCGCCCAACCCGGCGGGTACGGGCCGCCGCCTACCACCGGATACCCGCCCCAGGGGCCGGGGCCGGGGCCGGGGCAGGGCGGGGCGCTTCCGCAGGACGACGGCCGTACACCCGGGAGCGGTGGCTGGCAGCCGCGCGGCGCCGAGGCGTACCGCAAGCAAGAGCCGCCCGCCATACGGCAGTTCGACGCCGCGCCGCGCCGCTCGCGGTTCGGGCTGGTGGCCCAGTTCGTGTTCCAGTTCCTCTACATACCGGTGTGGGCGCTGATCGCGCTCGCCCTGCTTGCCCTGGTGATCTGGATCGACACCGGCTCCAGCGCCAACGTCGGCCTGTCGGAAGGGGTGTTCGGTTTCACGAAGGCCGGGATCTCCTGGCGGCGGCTGCGCGCGGAGTGGAGCGGCCGGGCCGAGAGCTGGGCGCCGTTCACCGACTCCCGCCTCGCGGAGCGCTTCACGAAGGCGGAGAAGAGCAGCGGCTGGGCCGTCTCCGAACTCCCGCCCAGCGGCGTACGGCGCGCGAAGTGCGAACTGCCGGTGGAGCACTACCGCGGCCTGGACTCGGCCGCGCTCGACCAACTCGCCCGGCGACGCGGCTGGTCGATGGACTGGGACGCCACCAGGAAGCCGGCCGAGGCGGTGCACTTCTTCCGGCTGATCCCGCCACCGCAGCACACCGGTGTGCCGGACCCGTACGGGCCCGCGCCGTACCCGGGAACGCCGTGGGGGCCGCTGCCGCGCCGGTTCGCGATGCCGCTGCTCACCTTCGTCTTCCTGCCGCGGCTGCGCGCCCTGGAACTGCGGGGCAGCGCCGACGCCTACCTCGCCCACCTGCGGGCGTACCTGCCCGAGCAGATCCGCACCGAGACCGAGAGGAACCCCGCCAGGGGCTACCAGGCCGACGAGTCCGGCCGCGTCCTGCGCCGGATCGCGGTACGCCCCTGGCACTTCCGCGGCGCGGGCGCGCACGCCGTCCTGCGCGTGGCGGCGGAGCAGGGATGGCGGCTCGACCACTCCTTCCCGGCCCGTCCCGCCGGCACGGTCCACCTCTGCTGCCCGGAACTCGCCACGCCCGTCGTCCCCGGATGACCCGCGGGACCCGGGAGTGCCGCTTCAGGGTGCCGAGTTGAGGAACGGGTTGGTCAACGCGGCTACCGGCGCGAAGCCTTCGGGGAGAAGGGGGACGGTGGCGTCGTGAGGCGGATCTTGGTGGTGGGGGTCACCGGTGCCGGGAAGACGACGCTCGCGCGGGCTCTGGGCGGCCGACTCGGGCTGCCCTGCCACGAGATGGACGCGCTGTACTTCAACGGACCCGGCTGGGCGGTCAACGGCAGGTTGGCCGAGGACGTGTCGAGCCTTGTCGCCGAGCCGGGCTGGGTCTTCGACTCGCTCGGCTATCCGGAGGTCCGCGATCTGCTGTGGGACCGGGCCGGCACCGTGGTGTGGCTGGACTATCCCCGGCGGGTCGTCATGCCCCGCGTCCTGTGGCGTTCGTTGCGGCGTACGGTCACGCGCGAGGTGCTCTTCGGCGGCAACAGGGAGACGTGGGCGGGCTGGTTGAGCCGGGAGCACCCGGCGTGGTGGGCGTGGTCCCAACACGCGCCCCGGCGGCGCGAGATCGGGCGCCGTGCCCGCGATCCCCGTTTCGCGCCTCTCGACGTCATTCGCCTCGGCCACCCCAAGGACACCGCGGCCTGGCTGGCGTCGCCCCGACCGGGCGGCGCCTCACGCGGCGGACCGGCGGAAGGCAACGGGCGCGTGCCGTAGGCGGGTTGAGGTGCCCCCACCCCGATCGTCCTCTCGACCGTCTTCTCGATCGTCGAGGCGGCCGTCCGAACGGAGCCGCCCGCCGCCCGCTCAGCCGGCTGACGGGCGCCGCGGCGGCGGGTCCACCGCGGCGGCTACGGTCGCCATCGCGGCCAGGGCCCGAGCGGCGGACCCGAGCCGGCGGGTGTCGGAGACGGCCAGCGACACCGGCCAGCGCAGGTCGGCGTCCGTGACCGCCAGCTGCCGTATGTCGTCGCGCGCGGGGATGACGAACCGCGGCAGCAGGGCGATGCCCAGGCCCTGCCGGACGAAGGCCGCGCCGGTGGAGATGTCGGTGATCTCGATGGCCACCTGCCGGCTCAGCCCGGCGGTGGCGAACGCCCGGTCGGTGACGCTGCGGTTGCCGTAGCCGAGGGGGAAGTCCACGAACCGCTCGTCGGCCAGTTCGGCCATCGCCACCGACGCCCGCTCGGCGAGCCGGTGCCCGGCCGGCACGACCAGGTCCAGCGGGGCGAAGGTCAGTTCGTGCAGGCGCACGCCCGCCGGGGGCGGCCCGGGCAGGGAGACGAAGGCGAGGTCGAGGGCTCCTTCGGCGAGCGAGGCGACCAGACCGCCCGAGCCGGTCGGGGCCGCCGTCAGCCGCAGTGCCACGTCCGGGTGGCGGCGGTGGAACTGCCCGAGCAGGCCGGGCAGGTCGATCAGCGCGACGGATGTCAGCGTGCCGATCCGCACGGTGCCGCGCAGGCCCCCGGTCACCTCGCCCACGGTGTCGCGGGCGTCCTCGACGGCGTCGAGCGCGGCCCGGGCCTTGGGCAGGAGCGCGGTCCCGGCGTCAGTCAGCTCCACCCGCCGCGAGGTGCGGTCGAGCAGCGGGACGCCGAGTTCCCTCTCCAGTGCCTTCACGGTCGCGGACACCCCGGACTGCACCACGTGCAGGCGCTCGGCGGCCCGGGTGAAGCTGAGCTCCTCCGCGACGGCCACGAAGTACTCCAGATGCCTGAGCTCCATGGCCGCGATCCTCTCATATCCATCGTCCAGCATGCTGATTGCCAGCAGAAACGATTGTTGGACGTGATGGACCCGCGAGGCGCACCGTGGTGTCGTCGAGCCACGGAGGACAGACATGACGACCGAGACGGCACCCCAGACGGCACCCGAGACGAAGACCCGTACGACCGGCAAGGCGCCCGGGCCCGCCCCCTCACCGGAGGCGTACCCCGAAGCCGATCCGGCCGGCCGCGGCTCCCGCCGGCACTCCGTCGGCTTCTGGCTCATCGCCGCCGTGTTCCTGACCTCGATGGCCTTCTCGACGGTGCCGACCCCGCTCTACCCGCTCTACCAGCGGCGCGACGGCTTCTCGACCTTCACGATCACCGTCGTGTTCGCGGTCTACGCGGTCGGTGTGGTCGCGAGCCTGATGCTGGCCGGGCACATCTCGGACTGGGTGGGCCGCAAAAGGGTGCTGATCCCGGCGCTGGCCCTCGAAGCCGTCGCCGCCGTGCTGTTCCTGTCCTGGCCGGCGCTGCCCGGCCTGATCGTGGCGCGGTTCGTCACCGGACTGGGCGTCGGCATGATCACCGCCACGGCCACCGCCCACCTGCACGAACTGCACGCGGCCGGCCGTCCCGGTGCCGGCCGCGGGCGCTTCGAGGTGGTCTCGACGGCCGCGAACATCGGCGGTCTCGGGGTCGGCCCGCTGGTGGCCGGCTTCCTCGCCCAGTTCGTCACCGAGCCGCTCCGCACGCCGTACCTGGTCTTCGCGATCCTGCTGCTCCTGGGCATCGTCGCCGTGGCCGCCGCCCCCGAGACCGTCGAGGAGTTGCCGCAGCGGCCGGCCTGGCGGCCGCAGACCGTCTCGGTCCCGTCCGGCGGCCGGACCGGCTATCTCGCCGCCGTCGTCTCCGCGTTCAGCGCCTTCGCGGTGTTCGGCATGTTCTCCTCGCTCGCCCCGGCCTTCGTCGCCGGCCCGCTGCATCACCCCAGCCGCCTGCTCGCCGGGGTCGTCGTCTTCATGGTCTTCGGCACCGCGGCGCTCGCCCAGTCCGCCACCACCCGTATGACGGCGGGCATACGGCTGGCCGTCGGCCTCCTCGGCGAGGCCGCCGGGCTGGTCGTCCTGGCCGCCGGCATGGAGCGGGCCGACCTCGCCGCGTTCCTGGCCGGCGGCGCGCTGGCCGGCGCGGGCGCGGGTGTGCTCTTCAAGTCCGCGATCGGGACCGTGATCGCCAAGGCCGCTCCCGCGCAGCGCGGTTCCGCCCTGGCCGGGCTCTTCCTGATCGCCTACCTCGGGCTGATCGTCCCCGTCGTCGGCCTCGGCGTCGCGACCCGCTCCCTGCCGGTCACCACGGCGATGCTCTGGTTCACCGGTGCGCTCCTGGCCGTCATGACCGGGGCCGCCGCCCTGGCCGGTACGGCCCGCCGTACCGCCGCGGGCGCCTGACCGGCCGCCTGACCCGCCGCCTGACCGGCCGCCTGAGCCGCCGCCGTACGCGGGAGCCCGGGCGTCCCGATCACGTTCGTCCCGGAGCGGTCCGAGCGCACGGCGAACGCGCCCGGGCCGTACGAGACATGGGGCCGCGCCCCACCGGCTCCGGCATGACACGGCGTACGGGCTTGACTAGCCTGCTGCGCATGACTGCGTACGGGGGAGACGGAAGTGGTCCGAGTGGGATGGGAGCCGAGCCACTCGCGGAGAACGACCCGAGCCGGATCGGCCCCTTCACGCTGCTGGGCCGGCTCGGGTCGGGCGGGATGGGGCGGGTCTACCTGGGCCTGGCCGGCGGGCGGTTCGCCGCGGTCAAGCAGGTGCACCCGCATCTGACCGACGACGAGGGGTTCCGGCGGCGCTTCGGCCACGAACTCGACAACCTGGCCCGCCTGCCCGCGGGGGTCAGCGCCGAACTCCTGGACAGCGACCGGGAGTCGCGGCCACCCTGGCTGGCCACCGCGCACATTCCCGGTATCACCCTGGACGAGGCGCTGCGGGTGAACGGCGGGCCGATGCCCGTCGCGGACGTCTGGCTGCTGCTGCGGGAGGCCGCGGCGGGCCTGGCGGTGGTGAACGAGGTCGGCATCGTGCACCGGGATCTCAAGCCGTCGAACGTGATGCTGCGCGCGGACGGGCTCACCCTGATCGACTTCGGGGTGGCGATGGCGCTGGAGCAGAGCCGGTTGACCCAGTCCGGGATGGTGATCGGCACCCCCGCGTACATGTCGCCGGAACAGGCGTCCAGCCAACGGGACTTGACGAGTGCCACGGACGTGTTCGCCCTGGGCTGCCTGCTGGGGTACGCGGCGACCGGGCAGCCGCCGTACGGGGACGGCGGCGGCGTGCAGATGCTCTACCGCATCATCCACGAGGAGCCGGACCTCGCGCCGCTTCGTGCGGTCGACGCGGAACTGGCGGCGGTGGTCGCCGACTGCCTCGCGCGCGAGCCTCAAGACCGGCCCACCGCAGCAGAGTTGGCGGCGCGGGCCGCGTCGCACGTCGCCGCCGGCCTGCCGCCCTGGCCGCCGCGCGTGCGCGAACTGCTGGCCACGCGCCGCGAGTCGGCGAAGCGGGTACCCGAACCGGAGGCGGGGGAGCGGGCGACGGAGGCCGCCGTTGAACTGCCCCCGGGTTCCGAGCCCGGACCCGGCCCGTCGGGCCCGAAGCCCGGACCCCAGCCTGATCCGGAGCCCGCGCCCGAACTCGCGCCCGTGCCCGCGCCCCAGCCCGAGCGGCGCAGGTCGCGGCTGCCGCGCGTCCTGGTGATTCCCCTGGTGGTCGTCGCGACCGGCGGTGCGGTGGCGCTCACCCCTTACCTGCTCACGCCGAAGGACCACGACGCGCACTCACCGTCCGGTGGCGGCGGCACGGCGGCCGCCCTGCCCAGCACCGGCACGTCGACCGGCTCCGCGACGCCCTCCGCGTCCAACTCCGCTGACAGGAGGGGGCCTTCGCCCTCCAAGGGCGCGATGTCCCCCTCGGGCGGCACGCACGCCGGCGCGGCCGGCACCGGGACCTCGGGCTCGCGGGCCGGCTCGGGTTCGGCCGGCCGTACCGGCGGGTCCTCGTCGGGCTCGGGCGGGTCCGGCGGCTCGAAGACCTCGGGCAGCTCCGGCGGTTCGGCTGGCGCTTCCTCGGGTTCCACCGGCTCGTCCGGCTCGGGCTCCACCATCACCGCGAGCGGCACCCACCGGCTGGTGTCCGCCCTGGACGGGCACTGCCTCGCCTACGACGTCAACCACAGCACCTCCGCCTACCTGGCGAGCTGCGGCTCCAGCGGCCCCTTCAAGTGGACCTACGCCGCGGTGTCCGGCGGCACCTTCGAACTGCGGAACGCCGGCAGCGGCAACTGCCTTGCCGGCAGCGGGGACAACTTCAGCTACGTGGTCTCCTGCGGCAGTTCCGACGCCGACCGGTGGAAGCTCGGCCACTCGACCTCCTCCGGCACCACCCTCCAGAACGTCTCGGCCGGCCAGTGCCTGCAGAACGACACCACCGTCGGCGCGTACGCGACCACCACCGCCTGCGGCAGCTCCGCTGACCTCCTCTGGTCCAACGACTGACCGTCCGCCCCCGCGCCACCGCCCCGCCCGAACCCCCCCCGCCCGAACGCCCCGCCGCCCTCGGAGCCCGACCGCACGGCGGGCGGCGATGGCGACGGGAACGCGAACGGAACGGCGTGCGTGCGTTCCGCGCCGCCGAGGTGGGGCCTACACGGGTGACAGCAGCCACTGCTGCGAGGTGCTCCCGGTGTTGCTCTGCTGCTGGAGCGTGGCGCTCCGGCTGGTGGAGGCGCCGGTGACGCCGAGGACGAGGCCGCTTCTGACGCTGGTGAGGGTGACGTAGCCGTTGCCCACGGGGGCGGTGGTCCACTGCTCGTTGGTGCTGCCCTGGAGCGGGTACTGGATGATCGCGGCACCGGGCGACCTGCTGCCACCGGCGACGTTCATGCCGAGGCCGGAGGACACGTTGACGAGGTTGTGGACGCCGCCGGGCAGCGGGACGAACCTCCAGCTCTGGTTCGCGCCGCCGTCGACCGGCCACTGGATGAGCGCGGTGCCGGCGGCCTTGGAGGCGGAGGGGTCGTCGATGGCCAGGCCGCTGTTGCGGTTGACCAGCACATGGGTGGCGGCGGGGGCGGGTGATCCCGACGTCGCGTAGAGGCGGCCGGCGAACCGGCGGGCGAAGCCGTCGCCGGTGGAGGCGGTGACGGTGTAGTCGTAACGGCCGGCCGAGGTGGCCTTCAGCGTGGTCCGGGAGCTTCCGCCGGCCGCCACGGTGAGGGTGGTGGCGGCGGCGCCGGCAGGGGCGAGGTAGGCGGCGTTGGGCTGGACGGTGAAGTCGGTGGGGACCGAACCGGCGTTGCTGACGGTCAGGGTCAGCGTGGCGCCGTCCTGGTTGTCGACGACGCGGGCCTCGGGGTGGGCCTTGGTGGTGTCCGTCCAGGTCAGGACGTTGCCCTGGAAACCGCGGAGGTAGCCGTCGGGGCCGTGCAGGTCGATGTCGTAGGGGCCGCCGCCGTAGGTCTTCGCGGAGAAGTAGTCGGTGAGGCTCCCGCCGACCGGGCAGTTCAGGTTCCACGCCTGGAAGGTGCGGTGGTTGACCGTGTAGGCCGTGAAACTCCCGGCCAGGGTGCCCGCGTTGTCGGTCTCGAACCAGACGCGGTTCGTCGAGGTGTCGGTCCAGGACGCGGTGTCGAAGACGTAGCCCAGCGGCTGCGCGGGGCGGTCGCCGGACTCCTGCGCGGGCAGCGCGCCCGTGGCGGGCAGCGTGGGGGCCGGCAGCGACTTCTGCCGGTCGGCGGCGGCGACCAGGGCCGCGGTGTCGGGCAGGTCGGTCGGGAACGCGACGGGACCGGTGCCGAAGGTGAAGGCGCTGGTGAGGTCGCCGCTGACCGAGCGCCGCCAGTCGGAGATGTTGACGCAGCGCACGCCGGTGACCAGTTCGGCGAACCGCACGGGGGAGGTGTGGTCGAACACCTGGGAGCAGACCCGGCCGCCGGTGGACCAGGGGGAGATGACGGTCATCGGGACGCGCGGGCCCATCCCGATCGGGGTGCTGCCGACGAACTCCGCGGCGGTGCCGGGGGCGGGGACGGGCGGCGCGACGTGGTCGAAGAAGCCGTCGTTCTCGTCGTAGTTGTAGAAGACGACGGTGGAGTCCCAGGTGGCCTGGTCGGCGGCGATGGCGGAGAGCACGCCGCTGACGAAGTCGGCGCCGTCGGCCGGGCGGTAGGCGGGGTGTTCGGACTTGGCGGTGGGGGCGACCACCCAGGAGACGGTGGGGAAGGTGCCGGCCGCGATGTCGGCGCTGATCGCGGAGGTGATGCTCGCGACCCGGGCCATGCCGCGGGTGTACAGCGGGGAGGTGGTGGGGGCGTTCACGAACTGGGTGAACCAGGCGAGCGGGTTGCAGTCGTAGTTGTCCGCCTCCTGGTAGACCCGCCAGGAGACGCCGGCGTCCTGGAGCATCTCCGGGTAGGTGGTCCAGGAGCAGCCGCTCTCGACGTTGACGGTGACCGGGCCGCCGGCCGTGCCCGCCGGGTCGATCATCCCGGTCCACAGGTAGAGCCGGTTGGGGTGGGTGGGGCCCTGGACCGAGCAGAAGTACTGGTCGCAGATGGTGAAGGCGTCGGCCAGCGCGTGGTGGAAGGGCACGTCGGCGCGGGTGTAGTAGCCCATGGCGTAACCGGACTTGTTCGGGACCCAGTTGTTGTTCAGGCCGTTGTTCCAGGCCGCGTGGGTGCCGGACCAGGAGTGGTCGAGGTCCTTGACCTGCTGGGCGTCGCAGACCGAGGTGTCGAGGTGCCAGGGCTGGAGGATGCCGCCGCCGCCCGCCGAGCCCTTGGTGTCCTGGTTCCAGACGTTCGAGCCGCTCGGGAAGCGCAGCGGCGAGGTGTCGCCGAAGCCGCGTACGCCTCGGAGGGTTCCGTAGTAGTGGTCGAACGAGCGGTTCTCCTGCATCAGGATCACGACGTGCTCGACCGAGGAGAGCGAACCCGATCCGGTGGAGGCCGCCATGGCCTTCTGGACGCCGAGGGGCAGCCCGCCCAGCGCGGTGCCCGCGCCGACGGCGGCGGCCGAGCCGAGCAGGGTTCTGCGGGTGATCGGGGACATGGACAGACCTTTCGTCGGGCAGCGCGGGGTGGGGTCCCGCGGCTGCTGGGATCTGGCTATGCAGAACTTGGCGCATCACACCTTCACCTGTCATGACACATTTGCTGTCCGGCAGGTGAACGGCTGTCGAGCGGATGGCCGCCACGATCGGCGTCAATTCCGTTGCTGAGCACGGTTTTCCCCCATAGGGCGCGGTGCGGCGGGGGCTCGGCGGTGCATGGCGGCGCATGGTGGGCGAGCGGGGGATCGAGGCGGTCCGGTGCTGACAGGGTGAACAATAAGCCAAGCTGTAGCTATAGGTCTTTGATTTCTGCCTGCCGTCATGACAAGTTCAGTCCATGACGTCTTCGATGGATACCGTCCCGGTCCGCTATGCCCGCTGGGACGGGGTGGGGAGCCCGTTCTCCGTGGTCTCGGACCGCACCTCCGTCGTTCCGGGGTCCGGAGAGCTGCTGGTGCGGATCGACCTGGCCACGGTCTGCGGCAGCGACCTCCATACGGTGTCGGGCCGGCGTCCCTCCCCGGTGCCCGCGCTGCTCGGCCACGAGCAGGTGGGCACGGTGCTCGGGGTGGGCGCGGGCGGCGTGCGCTGCGTGGACGGGTCGCCGGTGACGCCCGGCACGCGGGTGGTCTGGTCGGTCACCGCGTCCTGCGGCAGTTGCGAACGCTGCGCGCGGGGACTGCCGCACAAGTGCCTGGGTCTGCGGAAATACGGGCACGAACCGCTGGTCGAGAGCGCGCCGTTGACCGGCGGGTTCGCCACCCACTGCGTCGTGCTGCCGGGCACGGCGGTCGTCGCGGTGCCCGCCGACCTGCCGGACGAGGTGGCCAGTCCGGCGTCCTGCGCGACCGCGACCGTCGCCGCGGCGATCGCCGCCGCGGGTCCGCTGGAGGGCCGGCGGGTGCTGGTGACGGGAGCCGGGATGCTCGGTCTGACGGCGGTGGCCATGGCCACCACGGCGGGCGCGCGGGTGGCCGCGGTGGACCCCGATCCGGCCCGGCGCGACCAGGCCCTCACCTTCGGCGCGGCCGAGGTGCACGACGGCTCGTCCACCCCGGGGGAGGCCGACGTCGCGATGGAGTTCTCCGGCCATTCGACCGCGGTGCAGCGGTGTTTGGACGCCCTCGCGGTGGGCGGTACGGCGGTGCTGGTCGGTTCGGTGTCACCGGGCGCGACCGTGGCGCTCGACCCCGAGCGGGTGGTCCGCGGGCTGCACACCGTGGTCGGCGTGCACAACTACCGCCCGGTGGACCTCGCGGCCGCCGTACGGTTCCTCGCCGCACACCACCGCGGCTATCCGTTCGCCGACCTGGTGGGGGGAACGTACGGGCTGGACCGGATGGACGCCGCGCTCGCGGCCGCCCGCGGCGCCGCGGCGCCGCGGCAGGCCGTGGCGCCGCGCCTTTGAGGCGGTTCGCGCCTTGCCGGTGAACCGGGGCCCCGGCGCCGAAGCCGGGGACCCGCGCGGTCAGAGCCTCGCGGTGCGCGTACTACGGGTGTTGGTCACCGTCACGGTGGCCACGTCCGGCCGGTAGCGGTCGTCGGACCACTCGATCGGCACGCCCTGGGAGTCGGTGGTCAGACGCCGCTCCCGCAGCAGCGCCGACCCCGGTGCCACGTCGAGCAGTTCGGCGTCGGTGGCGTCGGCGGCCACCGCGTCGAAGGTGTGCCGGGCCGAGGCGAGATCCGTACCCAGTTCGGTGAGCAGCGCGTAGATCGAGCCCGCGTCGAGGTCGGCGCTCATCAGCGGCCGTCCGACCGACTCGGTGTAGGTCATCCGCTCCAGCATGGCCGGGCGGCCGTTGAGCAGGCGCAGCCGCAGGAGCTGGACCACCAGGTCGTCGGCGCCGATCTGGAGGGCGGCGGCCACCGCCGGGTCGGGGCGGCGCAGGGCGATCTCCTGGAGGCGCTGGCCCGGGACGTGTCCGGTCAGCTCGGCGCGCATGGTGAAGGACAGGAACGACCCGAACGGCTGGGACGGCACGGCGTCCAGGACCATGGAGCGCTTCCCCTGGCCGCCGCTGATCAGGCCCTCCTCGCGCAGCGTCGCCAGCGCCTGCCGTACCGGGGTGCGCGAGGCGGAGAACTCCTCGCAGAGGTCGGCCTCCGAGGGCAGTGACTCCCCGACCCCGATCTCGCCGCTTCGGATGCGCCGACGCAACTCGGCTGCCATGGCGCTGTGCAGAGACTCCTTCACACGCCTGACCCTACAGGCGGGCGAATTCTCCCGATCCGTGGCCCCGGATCGCCGGGGTAACCGATCTTGTCATCATAGGGCGAGGCGTCGTGTGCGATCGGTGTGATCCAAGGGGCCGATGGGGTCGATTGGTCCGGATTCATCGCGTTGGTTCCAGGTGAACAGTCGATGACTTGTAAGTACAAGCCGTTGACGCCCTTCTGGGCCGCTGCGACAGTCCTACTCAACCGCGAGCCGGCGCACCCCGTGACCGTCCCCGCCCGCAGTCCGCGGCCTCCGCACGCGAACCCACCACCTCGCGCACACCACCACGAAGGACGACTGTGCGAACTCCGCTCCCATCGGCCTGCCCCGACCGCACCCGCACCCACCTCCGCGACAGCGTGGCGGCCCTGCCCGCGCTCATGGACGCTCATGACCTGGGGGACACGCTGTGACCGCCGCCGCCACCACGACCATCGCCCGCCCCGCCGGCGTCCAGAAGACCCTGGACGACGCCCCGCTCAGCACGTTCCACCTGAAGGCCGCCGTCGTCGCCGGCGCCGGCTTCTTCACCGACTCCTACGACCTGAACGTGATCGGCACCGTGATGTTGCTGGTCAAGCCGCAGTTCGGGCTCGACTCCGGCCAGGTCTCGCTGGTCACCAGCTCCACCCTGCTGGCGGTCGCGGTCGGCGCCCTCGTCTTCGGCCGCCTCGGCGACCTCCTCGGCCGGCGCCGGATCTACGGGCTCGAAGCGGTGCTGATGATCGTCGGCGCCCTGGTGTCGGCGTTCGCCCCGAACTTCGCGATCCTGCTGGCCGGACGGCTGATCCTCGGCCTGGGCATCGGCGGCGACTATCCCGCGAGCGGCGTGATCATGACCGAGTTCGCCAACCGCCGCAACCGGGGCCGGCTGGTCGGCACGACCTTCCTGTTCTACGTGCTCGGCCAGGTCGCCGCCTACCTGGTGGCGCTGCTGATCCTCGCGGTCGGCACCCCCGACCACATGGCCTGGCGGATCGTGCTGGGGCTGGGCGCGCTGCCCTCGCTCTTCGTCCTGTGGAACCGCAGGCACATGCCCGAGTCGCCCCGCTGGACCCTGAACGTGGCCGGCGACGCGGCGCGGGCCGCCGACGACCTCGCCGACTACTCCGGGCACACCGTGGCCCGCGAGACCCGGAACTCCGGCACGCCGCGCCCGTCCCTGACCTCGGTACTGCGCGGCCGGCGCTTCCTGCTCGCCCTGCTCGGCACCGCCGGCGCCTGGTTCTTCTTCAACGTGGCCGTCTACGGCAACTCGGTCAGCCAGCCGCTGCTGATCGCCAGCATCACGCCGCAGGCCACCACCATCCGCAACATCGCCATCAACGCGGTCCTCGTGGTCTGCTTCAGCCTCACCGCCGCGATCGTCGGCCTCGCGCTGCTCGACCGGATACCCCGGCGCCGGCTCCAGATCATCGGTTTCGGATGCAGCGCCCTGTCGATGCTGCTGATCTCCGCCATCGGCGGGCTCACCCACACCGTCGTCCCGTTCGCCCTCGTCTTCGGGATCTCCCTGTTCGGCATCGCGCTCGGCCCGAACTACACCACCATGCTGCTCGCCGCCGAGACCTACCCCACCGCCGTCCGCTCCACCGGCCACGGCCTGTCCGCGGGCATCGCCAAGATCGGCGCGTTCCTGGGCGCGCTCATCACCCCGATCGCACTCGACCACTACGGGCTGCGGGTGGTCACCCTGATCGCCGGCATCTGCTTCGTCCTCGGCATCGCGACCACCCTGGTGCTGCGCGAATCGAAGGACCTGGCCCTCAGCGACCTCGACGAGACGCCCTCGGGCCGTCCCGAACCCGAGCCCGTACCGAGCTGAGCCGGGCGGCCGGCGCACGTCAGTTGTTCGCCGCCTGGGCGGCGCGGGCCGAGGAGAGGGCGCCGGTGACGCCCTTGGTGACCGCCCGGACGGCCTCCCCGACCGGTTCGCTCGCCCAGGGACCCGCGGCGAACTTCCGCAACCGGTCCTTGCGGGTGCGCCGGTCGATCCGCGGGAAGACCCGCGTGGACAGTTCGGAGGCGTCGACGAGCAGGACGAGGGCGACGGTGCGTTCGTCGGCGTCGCCGCCGCTCACCGCCCGGGCGACGCGGTCGCGGATCTCGACGCCGGGCACGGGGTCCGCCTCGGTCCAGCGCGTGGCGGGGAACAGGCCGAGGACGCGGTGGCGTTCGGCGTGCACGATGCCGCGGTCGCGGAGCCCGGTCCGCACTTTCTGGTACGCCTTGTCGTTCCTGGCGGAGCCCACCCACCGTGCGGCCCGCCGCGGGCGCCGCTGCTCGCGGATGCGCTTCCACAACTCCTCCGCGGCCGGCCCGGCCTGACGTACGGCGAGCGCGCCGGACCCGCCGTCGAGCGCGACCAGCCGGTTGTCGCGCACCCCGATCCGCCCGTCCAGCGCCAGCTCCATCAGCACGGCCCCCGCCACGCCGAACGACACCGCCTCGCCGGCGGCGAGCCGACCGGACTGCTCGTTCCTGGAGAGGAGCAACAGCTCTTCCGGCAAGGTCAGTTCCATCTGTTCCGCCTCCCCTGGAATAGCTTGGACGCCGTCCGCGGGGCGCCCGGTTCGCCGCGCGCGGCACCCGTTTCGCCGTACCCGGCGTATCCGGCGTACCCGGCACCGGCACCCGGTACACCGCACCCGCTTCGGCCCCCGCGAGGCCCCGCGGACCCGCGCCGGATCACTCGCGGGTCCCGGCCGCCCCGACCGGGCCGCGGCGCAGCAGGACCGCCGCCGGGACCAGCGCGGACCCCACGGCGAGCACCGCGCACGCCCCGGCCACCGCGCCGACCGTGCCCCACGGCACCACCACGGCGGACCGTACCGACAGCAGCGCGAGGGCCACCCGGACACCGGCGAGGTCCAGGCCCGTCACCAGGCCGCCCAGCAGCACGCCGACGGCGACCACCAGCAGCGACTCCGCGGCCAGAAGCCACAGCACCTGCCGTACGGTCGCGCCCGCGAGCCGCAGCGCCGCGAGGTCGCGGAAGCGGTCGGCGGTCGCCATCACCGTCGTGTTCGCCAGCGCGATGCCGGTGTAGAGCAGGGCGATGCCGAGCACCAGCCAGAAGCCGGTCAGGGTCTGCCGGCCGGTCCGCGGGTACCGCGCCGACGTCCACCGGTCCGCCGTCCGTACCAGCCCGCCGGCCGGCGCCACCGCGTCCCGCAGCGCCGTCACGACGGTGGCGCGGTCCGCGCCGGGCCGCAGCCGCACGTCGATCCGCCGCACGGCGGAGCCCGCACCGTTCGCGGGCGTGACGTACACGCCGTTGTCGCCGGTGCCCTGCCGCAGCACCGCCGCGATCCGCAGCGACCTGCGCGTGCCGTCGCCCAGCCACACCCGCACGCGGTGACCCACCGTGTGGTCGGCCCACTCCTGGTTGACGACGATCGAGTCGTCGTCGAGCGCCGCCAACCGGCCCGCGACGACGGGCGGACGCGCCACCGCCGCCAGCCCCGCCGGGGAGACCGCCTCGGCCTGGTCCGCGACCAGGGCCACCCCGTCCTCCAGGGTGTGCACGGTGGACGGGGCGAACGCGGCCGTGTCGGCGCCGGGCACCGCGGCGACCCGGGCGACGGTCGCCGGGGCGAACCCCGCGCCGTCGGCGGCGGTGACCACGAAGTCGGCGGCGCTCTGCCCGCGCGCCTCCGCCGCCTTGGCCGCGTCGACGGTCGCGGCCGCGCCCAGCAGCGACCCGGCCAGCGCCACCGACATCAGCACCGGCGCCGCGAGGGCCGCGCTGCGGCGGACGGCCGCCGCGGCGCTCTCCCCGGCGAGCATCCAGGTCGCGCCGGGCAGCCTGGCCGGCAGCCACGCCAGCAGCCGGACCAGCGGTCGCACCACCGCCGGCGCGAGCAGCGCGACCGCGGTGATCAGCACCATCGGCTGCACGGTGTACGCCTTGCGGTGCAGCGCCCCGCCCGGGTCGGCCACCAGGCCCGACACCAGGAGCCAGCCGCCGCCCAGCAGCATCGCGCCGCCCGCCACCAGGCGGCCGGGCGCCATGACCCGGTGGTCCAGGGCCGCGTCCCGCAGCGCCTCGGTGGGCGCGACCCGTCCCGCCCGCCGGCCGGCCGCCCACACCCCCGCCAGGACGACCAGCAGACCGGTGCCGAACGCCGCCCCGTACGGCCAGGCGGCCCCGCCGATCGCGAACCACCGCGGCGCGACCCGCTGCGTCACCAGCGTCCGGGCCAGCCACGGAGCGCCGTATCCGCCGAGCACGCAGCCCGCCGCCGACGCCGGCACCCCGACCGCGAACGCCTCGGCGCACACCATCCGCCGGACCTGCCGCGGGGTCGCCCCCGCGGTCCGCAGCAGGCCGAACTCCCGCCTGCGCAGGGCGACGGAGAACGCGAACGTCGACGCCACCACGAACACCGACACGAAGCCGGTGACCCCGCCCGCGGTGCCGAGCAGGGCGTAGACGGCGACCATCGCCTCGTGGTCGCCGTCCCGGTCGGGGTCGGCCAGCCGCCGCCGGTCGCCGGTCAGCACCTGGACGCCGGCGGCCGCCGGGTCCGCGGCGACCGCGGAGGCCACCGCGCGGGCGGGCGCCGCCACCACCACGTCGTGGACGCGCGGCGAGAGCCGGGCCGCCTCGGCGCCGGTGAAGAACACCGCCCGCTCGAAGGGAAGAGCGGCGACCGTGCCGACCACGGTCCTGGTCCGTACGCTCCCGGCCGCGCGTATCGCGATCCGCTGCCCCGGGCGGGCCCAGGCGCCGGAGACGACGACCTCGTCCGGCGCGGCCGGCGCGCGGCCCGCGGTGAGCCGGTAACCGGCGAAGCCGGCGGAGGCCCAGGGGTGGCCGGTCAGTTCGGTCGGGCCGTCAGCGCCGTCAGCGCCGTCAGCGCCGTCAGCGCCGCCCGCGCTGTCGGGGCTGCCGGAGTCGTCGGGGAGGACGAGGCGGTCGGCGCCGGCCCGGCCGCGCGCGGCGCTCACCGCGAACGACCGGTCCGCGGTGACCCTGCCGAGCTTCGCCAGCGCGGCGACCAGGCCGGGCGGCACCGGCCGGGGCTGTGACAGTTCCGCGGTCCGCACCCCGATCGGCGTCGGCACCCGCAGGGTGTCGGCGCCGTGCACGACCACCGGCGCCGAGGGGGACGCGAACCGCTCCGGGCCGCGGCGCGGGGCGTGCGCACCGGACGCGAGCGCCAGGCCCGTCGTCGTGATCAGGCCCACCCCGATTGCGAGGGCGACGAAACTGCCGGCGAAGGTGGCCCAGCGGGCCCGCAGGGTCCGCAGCGCGCTGCTCAACACGCCGCCGCCTCCAGCCGGGCCATGCGGGCGGCGACCGACTCGGCGGTGGGGGAGTCCAGTTCGCCGCTCGGCCGGCCGTCGGTGAGGAACAGCACCCGGTCCGCGAAGGAGGCCGCGACCGGGTCGTGGGTGACCATGACGACGGTCCGGCCGTCGTCGTCGACCATGGCCCGCAGCATGGCCAGCACCTGGCGGCTCGCCGCCGAGTCCAGCGCGCCGGTCGGCTCGTCGCCGAACAGCACCTCGGGCCGGGTGATCAACGCCCGTGCCAGCGCGACCCGTTGCTGCTGGCCGCCGGACAGCTCGGCCGGGCGGTGCCGGGCCCGCTCGGCGAGGCCGACCCGGGCCAGCGCCTCCGGCACGGCGCCCTTCGCCGGGCGCCGCCCGGAAAGCCGCAGCGGCAGCGCGACGTTCTGCTCCGCGGTCAGCGCGGGCAGCAGGTTGAACGACTGGAAGACGAAGCCGACCCGCCGGCGGCGCAGCAGCGTCAACTCCGTCTCGCTCAGCCCGGTCAGGTCGGTACCGCCGAGCAGCACCGCCCCGGACGTCGGCCGGTCGAGCCCCGCCGCGCACTGCAGCAGCGTCGACTTGCCCGACCCCGACGGGCCCATCACCGCGGTGAAGGTTCCGGCCGGAAAGCCCAGTGTCACGTCGTCGAGCGCGGTGACCCGTGCGTCCCTCGACCCGTATGTCCTGCTCACCGCGCGCAGTTGGACCGCTTCGTTCGCCATGCCTCCCACCCAAGCGCCGGGCGCGGCGGGGCGCAGGAGGGCAGGACCGAGTCCTGGGGTGGGCCCAGACCCACCGGACACGGCCGTACGGCTGGTAGTACGGCTGGGGGGCCGGACATGCCCTGAACAAGGGGAAGTTGACGGTCACGGCGGCCACGCGGCGTGCGGGCGGGACGGGTTCGGGGTAGGGCAGGCACTACCCCGGAGTTCGGTCCAGCGGGATCGCCTGGCCCCGAACCGCTCTTCTACGGTGGGCGGATGCGCTCCCGCAACGTCTGGCAGGCCCTGGCCCGGCCCGACTACCTGCTGACCTCGTGGCCCTGGCGGGCGGCGGGCTACCTGCTGAGCAGCGCTCCGGTGGGGCTGGCCGCGCTGGTGGTGATCGCCGGGTACGCGGTGGTCGCCGGCGGGCTGACCCTGGTGCTGGTCGGGCTGCCGCTGCTGGCCCTGCTCGGCCTGGTGGGCATCCCGGTGGCGGCCGTCGAACGGTGGCGGCTGCGGCTGATCGACGCCGACCCGGCGCCGAGCGGCCACCGGCCGCCGGGCCGGCCGGGCGTCGTCGCGCTGCTGCGCACCCGGTACCGGGAGCAGGCGACCTGGCGGGAGCTGGCGTACACGCTGCTGCTCGCGGTCGTGCTGTGGCCGCTGGACCTGCTGGCCGCGGGCGTCGCGCTGGCCGTGGCGCTGGGCCTGATCGCCACCCCCGTCCTGATGGCGACGGCCGGCCACGGACGCCAGTACAGGGTGCTCAAGACGTGGAGCGTGTCGTCGTATCCCGAGGCGCTCGGCGCGGCGCTGCTGGGGGTGGTGCTGCTCGGCGTCGTCGGATACGTGCTCGGCCCGCTGGCCGGCGCACGTGCCGGGCTCACCCGGCTGCTCACGTCGCCGCGCGACGACGCGCTGGGCCGCCGGATCGTGGAACTCGCCAGCTCCCGGGGCCGGTTGATGGACGCCTTCGAGGCGGAGCGGCGCCGGATCGAGCGCGATCTGCACGACGGCGCCCAGCAGCGGCTGGTGGCACTGACCATGACCCTCGGCCTCGCCCGCCTGGACGCCCCGCCGGGTCCGGTCGCGGACCTGATCGCGAAGGCACACGACGAGGCCGGCGAAGTCCTCCTCGCGTTGCGGGAGTTGATCCGCGGCATCCACCCCAAGGTGCTGGCCGACTACGGCCTGCCGGCGGCGATCCCGGATGTCGCCGACCGGTCGGCGGTGCCGGTGGACGTCTCCCTCGACCTGCCGGGCCGGCTGCCCGACGCGGTCGAGGCCACCGCGTACTTCGTGGTGTGCGAGGCGCTCACGAACATCGCCCGGCACAGCGGCGCGACCCGGGCCGGCGTGGTGGGCAGGTACGCCGCGGGCCGCCTCACGGTCGAGGTCGGCGACAACGGGCGCGGCGGCGCCTCGGCCGGCCGGGGTTCGGGCCTGATCGGCCTCGCCGACCGGGTATCGGTGCTGGATGGAAGACTCGAACTGTCCAGCCCTCCCGGCGGACCGACCCTGCTGAGAGTGGAGCTGCCGTGCGAGATGACGCCGTCGACCGTCCGCTCCGGGTAGTGCTGGCCGAGGACAGCGTGCTGCTGCGCGAGGGGCTGACCGGACTGCTGGCGCGCTTCGGCCACGGGGTGGTCGCCGCGGTCGGCGACGGCGACGCGCTGCGCGCCGCTGTCGCCGCGCACCGCCCGGACGTCGTGGTGACCGACGTCCGCATGCCGCCCGGCTTCACCGACGAGGGGCTGCGCGCCGCCGTCGCCCTGCGCCGCGCGACGCCCGCGCTCCCGGTCCTCGTGCTCAGCCAGTACGTCCAACGCTCCTACGTCACCGAGCTGTTGGAGACCGGCGACGGCACCGGCGTCGGCTACCTGCTCAAGGACCGGGTCGGCCGGGTCGAGGAGTTCGTGGCCGCCCTCCACCAGGTCGCCGACGGCGGCACCGTGGTGGACCCCGAGGTGGTCCGCCAGCTGCTGCGCCACCGCCGCGATCCCCTGGAACGCCTCACCCCGCGCGAACGGGAGGTCCTCGCGCTGGTCGCCGAGGGCCGCTCCAACGCCGCGATCGCCCGCGGGCTCGTGGTCTCCGAGGCCGCGGTCGGCAAGCACATCGGCAACATCCTCGCCAAGCTCGACCTGCCCCCGGCCGAGGAGACCCACCGCCGGGTCCTGGCGGTCCTGGCGTTCCTCCAGTCCTGACGGCGTTCCGCTCACCGTCCTGACGGCCTGCCGCTGAACCGCCGAACCGGATCAGGCCGGGTCAGACGGCGCTGGGCTGCCGGAGCCGGCCGAGCAACTGGTCCCCGATCCGGGCCACTTCCGTGCGGTAGGGGGTGTCGGACAGCACGAAGTGGGTGATGCCGAGTTCGCCGTACCTGCGCAGCGCCGCGGCCACGTCGTCGGGCGAGCCGACCAGCCAGCTGCTGCCCGCGCCGACGCCGCC
Organism: Streptomyces sp. NPDC087270; assembly: GCF_044744625.1. Classification (NCBI taxonomy): domain Bacteria; kingdom Bacillati; phylum Actinomycetota; class Actinomycetes; order Kitasatosporales; family Streptomycetaceae; genus Streptomyces; species Streptomyces sp. NPDC087270. Next base: position 54,686 of record NZ_JBIUYR010000027.1, on the reverse strand, counting down.
GACGCGGCCGGGCGCGGTGTACAGGCAGGAGTCCAACACCTCGCCGCGCTCGGTGAGTTCGCGCAGCCGGCGCTGCCCGACGGCGCTGTGCCAGTAGGCGGCCGTGGTGTCGGGCCGGTCCGCCATCGCGGCGACCTTCGCCTCGGCGTCGTGCCACGCCTGCTCGGTCGTGTCCCGGATCAGCGTGGTGATCCGCAGCCCGAACTCCAGCGGGGCGTGCCGCCGTTCGAGCGAGGTGCTCAGTGCCTTGAGCCGGTCGATCCGCTCGGCCAGGCCGTCGAGCGGCTCGCCCCAGAAGAGCTGGACGTCGGCCTCGGCGGCCGAGACCCGCTCCGCCGCCGCGGAGGCGCCGCCGAAGTACAGCCGCGGGGTCCTGCCGTCCTCGGCACCGTACGGCGGCGGGCTCACCGTGGAGTCCTCGACGCCGAAGAACTCGCCGCGGAAGGTGACGTTCTCCTCGGTCCACAGCCGGCGTACGAGCCGCAGGAACTCGCGGGTGCGGTCGTAGCGGCGGGCCGGGTCGCTCTCGCCGTCGCCGTACGCGGCGGCGCTGTCCAGGCCGCTGACGATGTTGACCAGCAGCCGCCCGCCGCTGAGCCGGTCCAGGGTGGCCGCGGAACTCGCGAAGTGCGCGGGCTGCCAGTAGCCGGGGCGCACCGCCACCAGCGGCTTGAACGTGGTGGTGCGGGCGGCCAGCGCGGTGGCCACGGTGAAGGTGTCCGGCCGGCCCCACCCCGCGCCGATGAGGGCGCCGCCCCAGCCGTGCTCCTCGGCGGCGAGGGCGAGTTCGGTGGAGAATTCGAGCGTGCCCCAGCCGGTCGTGGTGTCGTCGCCCCGGTGGCCGGGTTCGACGGTGTTGGGGATGTACCAGAGGAATTCCGAACTCACGGCGGGACTCCGATTCGTTGCGTCATCGTGCGTTTCCGCGCGTTTCCGTGTGGGGCGGCGGCGGAGCCGGCGGGATTCCGGGAAAGTCCCTACGGGGCACCGGAATCGGCCCGGGCGCGGGCGGGTGCGTTGCGCAGCGGGGGCACCGCGGCTGCCGGGGACGGGAACACCTCGGAAGCGCGGTTGCCGGTGCGGGCGCGAGCACGGCCCGGAACGGGCGAAGGGGGCTGCGGGCCTAACGACACAACGCGCTTGCCGACCGCAACAGGTCGACGTACACGCGGGTCACCAGCCTCGTCCTTTGCCGCACACCCGCCAAGCTATGCGCCCCGCGGACCGCTGGCAATGCGCGCACGCGTGACGGCTGTGTGACATCTGCGCGCGGCACCCGGCTGGGGCCTGTCGTGTGGTTCTCCGTGGGTGAAGGACCGGCTTCCGGTGCTCCCCGAAAGGCTTCGACGGGGGAGGCGCCCCCCAGATCGCAGGACCTCCCCCGCCGAGGTCAGGGGGGTGGGACTTCCTCAACAGGGCCTCAGCGTCCTCGGGTCGCCGTGACGGCAGCGGCGCCTCTTTGGTTCCCCGATGATGGCGAGTTGGCGCAGCTTTGGTGAACTCATGGTGTGGTCATTGCGAAGATCATGTCAGGATCTCCCCGCCGACAACGCGGTGCGAGGCGCGCACTGCCGTGCACGTCAAGGGCGGGAAACGATGGAGACGTTGGAGGGCGGCCGCACCGCCGCGGGCGCGATGGACCGGGCCGCGCGGCGCGAACGGGCCCGCGAGGAGCAGCGCATGAGGCACCCGCTCACGGCGGAGCCTCCGGAGGGCTCCCGGACGGCGTACGCCTGCGCGGGTCTGGCCGGCCGGGCACCCGTCGGCGGCGGCGAGGTCGCGACCGTCGAACTGGCGTCCACCGGAAGGCGGTTCGCCGCCATGGTGATCGACCTGGCGATCGCCGCGATCTCGCTCGCCGCGCCGGGAACGCTCGCGTCCGGAATCCAGTACGCGGTGGACCCGGACGGCCAGGGGTACTTCCTGCTCGCGTTCTGGCTGCTCGGGTGCGTCTGGCTGACCTTCTACGGCGCCGTGTTCGTGGCCCTGTGGGGCGGCACCCCCGGGCTGCTGCTGACCGGTCTGCGCGTGGTCCGGCTCTGGGACGGCCACGAGCGGCCGACCTGGAAGCAGTCCTTCCGGCGGGCGCGCCTCCTCACGGTCGTGGGCTGGCTGATCCCGCTGGTGAACCTCGTGGCGTTCCTCAGCCGCCCCCTCCGCATCCTCACCGAACGCCCCTACCACCACAGCGTGATCGACATCGCCGCCCGTACGGCCATAGCCCGCCGCCCGGCCCGCTGAACCCCCGGCCCGCCGAACCCCCGGCCCGCTGACCCGCTCAGCCCTCCGAATCCCCGTCGTCCTCGGCCGCGTTGGCGATGGAGATCGCCTTCCGGTAGCGGAGGTTCACCGCCAGCATCAGAGGCACGATGCCGATCCACACGTAGGTGGCCGCATCGGTGTCGAACGGTGCGAGGGCGGCAGACGTGGCCAGCGCGGCGGACACCGCGAGGGTGCGGGCGAGCACCCAGCGGCCGTAGGCGATGGGGAGGTAGTCGGTGAAGTGGCCGACGTGGCGCAGCCGTAGCCAGAGCAGAACGAAGACCGCGGCCACGGCGAGCACGGCGAGGTTGAAGAAGACCACGGCCGCCGCGTTGGAGCCGTACCGTCCGACCAGGGCGGAGGGGAACGGCAGGAACGCGATCAGCAGCAGGAAGAAGGAGTTGAGGCGGCCCACCCATTCGTCGTGCCAGGCGGAGAGGTGGAAGAGCCGGCGGTGCTGCTGCCAGAAGGCCGCGATGATGACGAACGTGGCCGCGTAGCTGAGGAACTGGCCCTCCAGACGGGACAGCGCGGTGCGCATCTGCCGGGCGGAGCCGCTGTCGGCGAGCCGCGGCACGGGGATCTGGAGCACCAGGACGGTCAGGGCGATCGCGAAGACCCCGTCGGTCAGGGCCGTGAGCCGGCCCAGGGAGTGCCTGTCCTGCGCCACGCCACCGCCTTGCTCGCACACCGGGTACCTGGGAGAACCAGAGCTTCCCGTGCGGGCGGCCCGGGTCCGGCCCATTGGTCCGTACGCGGCGTGTCACCGCGGATCGGCGCGGGGCGGCGAGGACCCTGCGGCGGGAGGGGCCCGTGTGCCAGACTGAGCCGCACTTTTCATACCGGGGGGTTGAGCGTACGTGTCCCTGTTCCGCGGCCGCCGCAAGGTCCGCCTCACCCGGCACCGCACCGTCGACAGCCCGTTCGGGCAGCTCCGGATCAGCTACGACGGCTGGCCGTCGGTCATCGCGGTGCTCGACGGGCCGAACGTGCCGACGGTGACGACGCTGCCCGGCCGCGACCTCGGCGGCATGACGTTCGACGGCCGGCCGATACCCCTCCAACGCGCCGGCCGGGCCTGGTCGATGAGCCGCGCGAGCCGTACCCGCACCGCCCTGGTCGGCGACCGCGGCTACGAACTGCGGCCCACCGGCCTGCGCCGCGCCCTCCTCCTGCGCGACGGCACGCCCATCGCCGCCGCGCACGGCACCCTGCGGTCGTACTCGCCCTTCCGGGAGATCCCCGGGCTCGACGCCCGCCTGCGCTGGCAGCCCGGCATCGACCCGACCGACGTGGCGATCGGCCAGGCCCTGGTGATCGCCTTCGGCGCGGGCGCCCCGGGCGCGCTGGCGAACGTCTTCCTCTTCTGGCTCGACTGGATCTAGGCCGGGGCCCGACCAGGCCGCTCACCGACCAGGCCGCTCACCGACCAGGCCGGTCCCCCGACCGGCGCAAGGGGGCCCGACGAGCTCCGGGGAGGCCCCCGGGAACGAACGCCGCAGCGTTTCCGTCTACAGTCCTGTAGTCAGACATGGATCGTAGGGCGGCGCCCGCGTGGCGCCAGGAAGGCGGCGGCTTCGTGAAGCGGTCCCGACACGGCGGCGGTGGCGCGGCGAGGGCGGCCGGCGCGGCCATGAGCAAGGTACCCGAAGTGACCGTGCTGTTCTGGCTGACGAAGGTGCTCACCACCGGTATGGGTGAGACCACCTCGGATTTCCTCGCCCGGGTGCTGAGCCCGGTCGGGGCCGGAGCGATCGGGCTGCTCGGGCTGGTCGGCTCGCTGATGCTCCAGTTCCGCGCGCCACGCTACTCGGCCTGGACGTACTGGTCGGCGATCGTCATGGTGAGCGTCTTCGGCACGATGGCCGCCGACGTCGTGCACGTCGTGGTGGGCATCCCGTACGCGGTCTCCACCGTGGCCTTCGCCGTGATCCTCACGGCCGTGCTGATCGCCTGGTACCGCAGCGAGGGCACCCTGTCGATCCACAGCATCCGCACCCGGCGGCGCGAGAAGTTCTACTGGGGCACCGTGCTGGCCACCTTCGCGCTGGGCACCGCCGTCGGTGACCTCACCGCGGGCGGTCTGCACCTCGGCTACTTCTCCTCCGGCGTGATGTTCGCGGCGCTGATCGCCGTACCCGCCGTCGCCTGGCTCGGCTTCCGGCTCAACCCGGTCGCCACCTTCTGGGCCGCCTACGTCCTGACCCGCCCGCTCGGCGCCTCCTTCGCCGACTGGATGGGCGCCTCCACCGCCCACGGCGGCCTCGGTTGGGGCACCGGCCCGGTCAGCCTGGTCCTCGCCGTCCTCATCGCCGGCCTCGTCGCGTGGCTCGCCGCCCGCCAGCGCTCCACCGCCCCCACCGACCAGCCCCACCACTCCACCGAGACCCCCGCCCCGGCCTCCGCTCCCACCCGCTAGTGCGGTGGCCGCGCACCGGAGACGAGCCGGACGCGCCGCGGCGCCGCGGCGCCGCGGGACGGTTCGCCAGGGGGTCAGTTCCTCGGCGGTGCCGGGAACGGGGCGCCGGTCAGCTGTTCGCTCAACTCGCGCAGCCGGCGCCGCGCTTCGGGGTCGTAGGCGTCATGGGCGGCGCGGGTACGGCGGGCGCCGTCGAAGTACTGGCCGGAGACGCCGTCCAGGGCCGGATCGGTGATCAGGCGCAGCGTGTTGCGCATGCCCTCTTCGAGGGTGCTGTGCGGGGCGACGCCCATGAGGATCTTGGTCGGCATGAAGGTCGCGGGGTGCAGCGCGTTGGCCGTCACGCCCTGGGGCGCCAGCGTCTCCGCGAGGTCCACGGTGAGCATGATCTGCGCCAACTTCGCCTGGCAGTACGCCTGCATCACGTCGTAGCCGCGGGTCAGCATCGGGTCGGCGAAGTCGATCGGCGCCTGGCCGGCCGAACTGACGTGCACGATGCGGGCGGGGGCGGAGCGGGCCAGCAGCGGGGCGAGGCGCACCGCGAGGACGTAGCCGGCCAGGTAGTCCACCTGGAACGTCAACTCGTGGCCGTCCGCGCTGACCTGGCGGTCGGGGGAGGCGATCCCGGCGTTGTTGACCAGTACGTCCAGCCGGTCGAGCCCGGCCGCGCGCTCGGCCAGCGCGTGGACGTCGGCGAGGTTCGCGAAGTCCGCGCGCAGGAAGCTCAGCCGGTCGTTGCCGGTGGCCGCGCGCAGCTCCGCGAGGAGGTCCTCGCCCTTCCGGTCGCTCCTGCCGTGCAGCACCAGCGTGGCGCCCCGCGCGGCGAGTTCACGGGCCAGCGCCCGGCCGAGGCCGTCCGTCGCCCCCGTGATCATGATCGTCTGCTGTTCGATGGCCCGCATGGTCCCGAGCCTACTCTTGTTTCGAGACTTTCCGTCTCGGATTTACGGGTGCGCGGATGGCCGAGGGCGCGCCCCGCGAACGTGCGGCACTCCGCGGCACCCCGCGAACGCGCGGTTCCCCGCGCCCCCTTCCGAAAGGGTGCGCGGGGAACCAGGACGACGGGACGCCCGAACGCCTACAACTCCGTGCTCGCCGCCGACTCCGCCTCGGCCTGAGCGCGGGCCTGCGCACCCGAGAGGCTGCGCAGCGGCACCTCCTTGATGGTGAGCATCAGCAGGAACGCCAGCAGGGCCACACCGGCGACGATGATGAACACCAGGTGCATCGAGTCGGCGAACCCCTGCTTGAAGGGCGCGGCCAGCGCGGGGTCGAGGTGCTTGAGGAACGACGAGTCGGTGACCACGGACTTCGCGCTCTGCGGCGACAGCGCGTGCGGATGCGCGGCGACGGCCTTCTGGAAGTCCGGGTGCGACTGCGCCTTGCCCAGCGCCGTGGTGATCTTGCCGCCGACCGTGCTGAACAGCACCGACAGGAAGATCGCGGTGCCGGCGGTACCGCCGAGCTGCCGGAAGAACGTCGCCGACGCGGTGGCGGTGCCCATGTCCTGCGGCGGCACCGCGTTCTGCACGGACATCACCAGCGTCTGCATGGTCAGACCGAGCCCGACCCCCATCAGCGCCATGAACGCCATGGTCTTGGGCAGCGGGGTGTCCCACTGCACCTGGTAGTGGAAGAGCAGCATGGTGACGAACATCAGCGCCGTGCCGACCACCGGGAAGATCTTGTAGCGGCCGGTCCTGGAGGTGGCCTGGCCGGCGGCGATGGAGGCGACCATCATGCCGAGCATCAGCGGCAGCATCTCCAGGCCGGACCTGGTCGGGCTCGCGCCCTTCACGATCTGGAGGTACTGCGGGATCATCAGCAGCCCGCCGAACATCACCATGCCGACGATCAGGCTGAGCAGGCTGGTGCGGCTGAAGACGTTGTTGCGGAACAGCCGCATCGGGATCAGCGCCTCGTCGCCCATGCCGCGCTCGACGAAGATCCAGGCGGCCACCCCGATGACGCCGACCGCGTAGCAGAGCACCGCCCGCGCGGAGAGCCAGCCCCACGCCTCGCCCTGCTCGGCGATGAGCAGCAGCGGCACCAGGCCGATCACGATGGTCACCGCGCCCCACCAGTCGATGCGGTGGTTGCGCTTGATGTGCGGCACGTTCAGCACCCGGGCGACCACGAACAGCCCGATGATGCCGATCGGCACGTTGACCAGGAACACCCAGCGCCAGCCGGCGATGCTCAGGATGGTGGACTGGCCGGCGAGGAAGCCGCCGATCAGCGGACCGGCCACGCTGGAGGTGGCGAAGACCGCGAGGATGTACCCCTGGTACCTGGCCCGTTCGCGCGGCGGCACGATGTCGCCGATGATCGCCAGCGCCAGTGACATCAGACCGCCGGCCCCGATGCCCTGGAAGGCGCGGAAGACCGCCAGTTCCACCATCGAGGTGGAGAAGGTGCACAGGACCGAGCCGACGATGAAGATGCTGATCGCGGCGATGAAGTACGGCTTGCGCCCGTGGATGTCGGAGAGCTTGCCGTACAGCGGGGTGGCGATGGTCGACGTGATCAGGTAGGCGGTGGTGGTCCACGCCTGCTGGTTCAGGCCGTGCAGGTCGTCGGCTATGGTCCGGATCGCGGTGCTGACGATGGTCTGGTCGAGCGCGGCCAGGAACATGCCCAGCATCAGACCGCTGAGGATGGTCAGGATCTGACGGTGGGTCAGGCCGCCCGGTGCGAGGTCGGCCGCGGGGGCCGCGGGTTCCGGGGCGGCCCCTGACGATGGTGAGGTCCGGCTGCTACTGCTCACTTAGGTGGTCTCCTGGATCTGACCCGGGGTGCGGGCCCGGCGGTGGTGCGGAAGTGGGAGGGGGGCGGTCGCGCCGCCCGGTGCGTCGGCGCCGTGTCCGGCTGCCGGGTCGCGGTCGTGGCCCGAGGGGCCGGAGTGGGTGTGGCCGTGCGGGTCGCCGTGGGCGTGCCCGTGGGCGTGGCCGTGTCCTTGCGCGGGAGCGCACACCGGCCGCACGTGCCGTTCGGCGAAGTCGTCGTTGAAGCGGGCCAGCAGGCGGCCGAGGTCCCGGCGGTCCGGGCCGGGCCAGGCGGCGAGCGCGTCGGCCAGCTTCTGGTCGCGCTGCGCGCGGTAGCGCTCCACCGCGGCGAGCCCCTGCTCGGTCGGGGAGAGCAGGGTGCCGCGGCCGTCCTCCGGGTCCGGCCGCCGCTCGACCAGGCCCCGTTCGACGAGCGAGCGGATCTGCCGGCTCACCGTGGACAGGTCGAGCAGGGTGTCGGCGGCGAGGTCGGTGGCCCGCCGCGGGCCGCCCTCGGCGAGCCGTCCCAGCAGCAGCCGGTCGCCCCACCCCTCGTCCCGCACCCGGTGCTTCCACGCGCCGACCAGCCGCATCAGCCGCGACAACTGGTCGCCGACGGTGGCACTCTCCAGCACGACCTCGGTCTCGTGCGTGGCGTGCGTCGTGTCCGACGGGTGTGCCGGGTGCGCTGCGTCCGCCCGGTGCGCTGCTTCCGCCGGGTGCGTCGCGTCCGGCCGGTGCGTTACGCGCGTACCGTCCGTCCCGTGCGTCGCGTCAGTCCCGTGCGCGACGCCGTCGGTCGCGGGTACGGCCTCGATGTCCGTCGCCCTCGCCCCCTGTTGTCCGATAAGCAGTTGTTTGCCTTCAGCAACTTATATTACTTGCTGGAGGCAAGCAACTGATATCGGGGGCGTGCGGAAGCTACTCGATCGCGTCGTCCTGGGTCGTACTCACCCGGTGCACGCCGTCGATCTCCGCGAGCGCCGACGCGAGCTCCACCACCGGCCGCGGACCCTGCACGGTCAGATGCACCGTGACGGTGCCGCGGTGTTCGGGTTCGTGGTCGTGCTCCGCCGACAGGTCGACCACGTTGAAGCCCATCTTCGTGCAGGACTCCAGGGCGGATCGCAGCACTCCCCGACCGTCCTCGTAGTCCAGCCGGAGCCAGGCGGGGGAGCGGGTCGAGCCGGGGATACGGGCGGCCAGCGGCGCGAAGCCGAGCACGATCAGGAAGTGCGCCCCGGCCACCACCAGGGCCAGCACCGGCAGTCCGGCGCCCGCCGCCATGCCGATCGCGGCCGTCATCCACACCACGGCCGCGGTGGTCAGTCCGCGCACCACGTCCTGGCGTACGAAGATCAACCCGCCGCCGATGAAGCCGATCCCGGAGACGATCTGCGCGGCCACCCGGGACGGGTCCAGCACCGTGTCGTGGCCGAGCACGTCGCTGAAGCCGTACTTCGACACCAGCATGATCAGCGCGGCGCCGAGCCCGACGAGCGTGTGGGTACGCATGCCCGCGCTCTTCTGGCGTACCTCGCGCTCCAGCCCGATCGCCGCCGACAGCACGAACGCCAGCCCCAACTCGCCGATCTGCGACCAGCCCTGGCCGGTCGCTTCGCCCCACATCGCCAGTTCCATCCCAGCCACTGTAGTCACCGGCCGGTGCGCCGGGCCGTCAGCCGGGCGGCGCCTCGCGGACCACGTCGGCGGGGTCCTTGTCGTCGCGCAGCCCCAGGAAGCGGGGGTGGCGCAGCATCCCGTCCCTGGTCCACTCGGTGAAGGCGACCTGCGCCACGAGCACCGGCTCCGCCCAGTGCGCGGCGCGTTCACGCACCGGGTCGGCGAACGGCGACGCCGGCCGGGCCAGCGCGTCCAGGCGCGCCCGCACCTCCCGCAGCACCCGGTCGCGGTACCCGGTGCCCACCTTCCCCGCGTAACGCAGCGCGCCGTCCGCGTCGTGGTAGCCGACCAGCAGCGCGCCGAAGCCGATCCGCGAGCCGGCCGGCTCGGTGAAGCCGCCGACCACGAACTCCTGCCCGGCCGCGCACTTCAGCTTCAGCCAGTCGTGCGAGCGGCGCGGCTGGTAGGCGGCGTCCGCGCGCTTGGCGATCAGCCCCTCCCAGCCCCGCGCGCAGGCGTCGGCGAGCAACGCCGGGGTGTCGCCCGCGTAGTTGCGGTGCGGGGTGAAGCGCAGCGGCCCGCCGTACGCCAACGCGTCGCGCAGCAGCGCCTTCCGGGTCCGCTGCGGCACCCGGGAGGTGTCCCAGCCGGCCAGTGCGAGCACGTCGAACACGTAGTAGTGGACCTCCACCGGGCTGGCCCGCACCGCCCGCGGATCGGTGAGCCCCATCCGCTGCTGGAGCAGCGCGAAGTCGGTGCGCCCCGCGCGCAGCGCCACCACCTCGCCGTCGACCGTGAAGTCCGCGCACTCCTGCGCCGCGAGCGCCGCCACCACCTCGGGATAGGTCGCGCTGACGTCCCGTCCGGTGCGCGAGAGCAGCCGCACGCCGTCCGCGTCGCGTACGGCCAGCACCCGCACGCCGTCGAGCTTCCGCTCGAACAGCCAACTCCCGTCGAACGAGCGGCGGTCGGTGGGGGTGGCGAGCATCGGGAGGACCGGGAGGCCGGCGCGGTGCGCGGGGACCGGGCGCAGCAGGCGGGCGGGTACGGCGGAGGGGCTCAAGGCGGGGGAGGCGGAGGAGCCGGGGGAGCGGCCGGGCGAGGCGGTGCGGGGGGCCGCGCCGCGAGGGGCCGCGCCGCGGGGGGAGGCGGGCGACGGGCCGGGTGAGGGGCCGCGGGAGGCGGTCAACGGTTCGAGTGCCAGGTCGGTCCGCCCGCCGCGGCCACCTGCGCGAGGGTGCGGCCGGTGCGCGCGCTGCGGGCCAGATGCGGGTCGGGGGTGCCGCGGCCGCGGGCTTGCTCGGCGGAGTCGCCCGGGTCCGCGCCGTGCGGGTCCGGGTCGGCCGCGCGCCGGCCGTGCGCGCCGGGACCCGCCCCGGCGGCGGCCGCTCCGCGCGCCCGGCCGCGGCGGGCGGCGGCCCGTCCGCGTCCGCCACCGCCGCGGCGGCCCTCTTCCGCGGACCTGACCAGCAGCCACGCCTCGCCCCTGGCGTGTCCGCTGTCGTCCTCGGTGCCGGGTTCGCCCGCGCGGAAACGGGTCAGCGACCAGCGGCCGCGCAACTTGCCGCCGACCAGCCGGAAGGACGCGTGGCCGTGCGCCAGCGCCTCTGCGAAGGGGACCTCGCGGCCGGACCGGTCGGTGCTCGCGTTGCGGTAGCCGCCCGCGTCCCAGACGATCACGGTCCCGCCGCCGTACTCGCCCGCCTCGATCACGCCCTCGAAGTCCCGGTACTCCATGGGGTGGTCCTCGGTCGGCACCGCGAGCCGCTTGTCCCGCGGATCGGTCGAGGGGCCCTTGGGCACCGCCCACGACTTGAGCACGCCGTCGACCTCCAGCCGGAAGTCGAAGTGCGTCCGGCTCGCGTCGTGGATCTGCACGACGTACACCGGGCCGCCGTCCGCCGAGGCGTGGGTCCCGCGCGGTTCGGCGGTACGTCCGAAGTCGCGCTTGCGGTGGTACGCGGCGAGCCGGTCCCGGCGGTCCTTGCCGCGGGCGGCGCGGCGCCCGGACGCCCCGGGCCGGCCGCGGTCCGGGGCTTCCGGTGCGGGCGCCCGCGGGTCGTCCGTGCTCCCGGCGGTCCCGCCGTTCCCGGTGTTCCCGGCGCTCTCCGAGGTGTCCGGAGTACCCGAGGTGTCCGATGCGGCCACGGCGCCCTCCTCGCTGCTGCGGCTTGCCCTTCGCCCCCGGCCCCGGCCCCGCCCGGTCCCCACCCAGCCTCCCCCGACGGGTCACCACTCGGATGGAGGACAAACCTCGGCTTGACTTGGGTAGACCTGTCTGTCTAGCATCAGAAATCCGAAGTAGACAGGTCTGTTCAATCATCCATCGAGGGAGCAGCCATGCCCGTCCCCCCGGCCAGTGAGGCCGTCGCCCGCCGAAGGCGCACGACGAGGTCCGCGCCTTCGGGCGCCCCCGGCACCGCCGGTGCCGTCGGCCCTGCCGGCCCCGCCCCCGCCTCCGCGGGAGGCCGCAGTCTCGGCCCCACCGCCGCGCTGATCCTGCTCGCCTCGATCATCGTCTCCCTGCTCGCCGCCTCCAGCGCCCCGACCCCGCTCTACGCGGTGTACCAGGGCGAGTGGGGCTTCTCGCCGATCACCACCACCATCGTCTTCGGGGTCTACGCGGTGGCGGTGCTGGTGTCGCTGCTGGTCTTCGGCAAGATCTCCGACCACATAGGCCGCAAGCCCGTGCTGTTCGTCGCGCTCGCCGCGCAGGCGGCCGCGATGGTGGTGTTCGCCACCGCCGGCGGGGTCGACGTGCTGATGGCCGGCCGGGTGGTCCAGGGGGTCGCGACGGGCGCCGCGCTCGGTGCGATAGGCGCCGGCCTGCTCGACATCGACCGGATCAAGGGCTCGGTCGCCAACTCCTTCGCGCCGCCGATCGGCACCGCGGTGGGCGCCCTCGCCTCCGGGCTGGTGGTGCGGTTCCTGCCCGCGCCGACCCACCTCGTCTACTACCTGCTGCTCGGCGTCTTCGCCCTCCAGGCGCTCGGCGTGACCGCGCTCAAGGAGCCAGTGACCCGCAAGCCGGGCGCGCTGGCCAGCATGGTTCCCGAGATCAAGCTGCCCCGCGCCGCCCGCGGTTCGATCGCGGTCGCCGCGCCGGTGCTCTTCGCGGTCTGGTCGCTGGCCGGCTTCTACGGCTCGCTCGGTCCGGCGATCACCAGCCGTCTGGTGCACTCCGACTCGGTGGTCTACGGCGGGCTGGGCCTGTTCGTGCTGGCCGGCGCCGCCGCGCTGTCGGTGCCGCTGCTGCGTGAGACGCCGACCCGCACGGTGATGGTGAGCGGGGTGAGCGCTCTGATCGTCGGCGTCGCCGTCACCGTGCTGTCCATCGGTTCGGGCGCGGGCGGCACCGGTTCCGAGGTCGGCTTCTTCGTCGGCAGCGCGGTGGCCGGGTTCGGCTTCGGGGCCGGCTTCCAGGGCGGCATACGCCTGGTGCTCCCGCTGGTGCAGCCGCACGAACGGGCCGGCGTGCTCTCGCTGTTGTACGTGGTCTCCTACCTCGGCATGGGGGTGCCCGCGGTGATCGCCGGCGTCCTGGTCGTCCACGGCGGCGGTCTGCTGGACACCGTGCGGGAGTACGGCGCCGCGGTGATCCTGCTGTCCGCGGTGGCGCTCGTCGGGCTGCTGCTCGGCCGCCGCGCTCCCCAGGCGGTGCGGGAGAGCTAGTGGGTGCCCTAGGGTCTGGCTCCGAGTCGAATCCCCGTTTCCGAGTCATATCTCCGATACGGTGCCCGCGTTAGACTAGACAGGGTTGTCTGAGAGGTGATCGGGATGGTGCAGAGTTCCGTGCCCGGGGTGCCCGCGAAGGCGTCCAAGGCGCCGAAGACCTCCGCGCGGGAGCGCCTGCTCCTGGCCGCCAACGAGTTGTTCTACGCGGAGGGCGTGCAGTCGGTCGGCATCGATCGCGTCATCGAGCACGCCGGCGTGGCCAAGGCGTCCCTCTACAACTGCTACGGCAGCAAGGAGGGGCTGGTCCGGGCGTACCTGGACTACCGGCGCGAGCGGAACGTCGACCGGATCACCCGGGTGCTGACCCGCTTCCGCACCCCGCGCGAGCGGCTGCTCGGCATGTTCGACGCGCAGGGCGAGCTGATCACCTCGCCGGGCTACAACGGGTGCGCGTTCGCCGCGGCCAGCGCCGAGGCGCCGCGCGGCGGCTCCGTCGAGCAGGCGTCCGACGAGTACCGCGCCTGGATGCGCGCGCTGTTCGCCGAGCTCGCCGCGGAGGTGGGAGTCGCCGACCCGGAGGGCCTCGCCCGCCAGTTGCACCTCCTCTACGACGGCGCCACCTTCAGCTCCAAGATGGACCACGACCCCACGGCCGCGTCCGCCGCCCGCGAGGCCGCCGCCATGCTGGTGGACGCGGCGCCGATGGCATCGGCCCAGGACAGGGAGCCGGCCGCGGCTGACGGCGCGGCGGCCGCGAATATCGCAAAACATGCGATTGGGGCGGATTTGGGGAGTGTTCGACCCCCCGTGCATGGGTAGAGGGACGAAAGAACCGCCAATGCGGGCAAACCGTCCAGGCGTCGGGTGGCCACAAGGCTGCCAGGAGTTTTACTCTGAGTAAGGATGCGGCAGCTTCGGAATGGAGAACCGAAGGACATCCGGCGTCAGAAGCGACTGCTCTTGCGAAAGGGAGGTGGCTTACATGGCCACCGATTCGAGCCATTCGCCGACTTCTCCGTCGACGCGCTCCACCATCGAGGAACACCCGGACATCATGTCCCTGCGGGACCGGTATGCCGCGGTGTCGGACAAGCCGATGGCCGGCCTGATCGAGGGTCTGTGCCTCCTCACCGGTCTGTACCTGGCCATCTCGCCTTGGGTGGTGGGCTTCACCGGCCTCACCAGCCTGCGGGTCACCAACCTGGTGGTGGGTATCGCACTGGCCGTGCTGGCCATGGGGTTCGGCTCCGTCCTGGAGCGGACCCACGGACTCGGCTGGGTCGCGATTGCGATCGGCGCATGGACGATAGCGGCTCCTTGGGCGGTGTCGGGCCACGCCGACATCCACAAGGCGATCGTGAACAACGCGATTGTCGGTGGTGTTGCCATCCTGCTTGGGCTGGCCACGATGGGCCTGGGCCTGATGAAGCGGAGGGTCCGTAGCTGACGGGCTGACGCTCCACCGGACACCAGGAAGTACCAGAGCACGAAGAGAAGCGCGGGCGACCTCTCCGTCACCGGAGGGGCCGCCCACGTGTGTGTCGAGGGCGAGGCGGCGGCCGGAAAGGCCGTCAAGTAGGCGGTCGGGGCAGGTGTGTCGGGCCGCGGGCGGCCGGGCCGGGCGGTCTCTTCAGCCGGTCAGTCCAGGCCGTGCCGCTGGGCGTAGCGGGTGGCGGCGGCGCGGTCGCGGGAGCCGGTCTTGGCGAAGATCCGGTTGATGTGGGTCTTGATGGTGTTGCCGCTGAGGAAGAGTTCGCCGGCGATCTCGGCGTTGTTCCGGCCGCGGGCGATCAGCGCCAGGATCTCGGCCTCACGCCGGGTCAGCCCGTCCGGGAGTTCGGGGCGAGGGCCTGGCTCGGCAGCGGAGTTCGGGCCGGAACCCGCCGGGTCACCGAACGTCCCCCTGGCGCCGGCGTCCGTCCCCCGGTCGGGTTCGGCGGCGGCCAGCAGCGTGGCCTGCACCTGCGGGTGCAGCACCGTCAGCCCGGCGGTGGCGCTGCGCAGCGTCTGCGCGATGTGCAGCCGGTCCGCGTCCTTGGTGAGGTAGCTGCGCGCGCCCGCCCGGAGCGTCTCCAGCACCGACCGGTCGTCCGCGTAGGTGGTGAGCACCACGATGGCCACGTCCGGGTGCTCGGCGGTGAGCCGGCGGGTGGCCTCGATGCCGTCCATCACCGGCATGTGCAGGTCCAACAGGATCGCGTCCGGCTGCTGTTCGGCGACCACCGCGAGCGCCTGCCTGCCGTCGGCCGCCGAGCCGACCACGTCGATACCCGGCAGCAGGTCCAGCAACAGCACCAGCCCTTCGCGCACGGCGGCCTGGTCGTCCGCGATCACCACCCGCAGGGCGGGTTCTCCGGTCGCCGGGGGAGTGGGGTTCACGCCACTGCCCGCCCGTTCCTCGGCACGCGCGCGGTCACCTTCCAGCGACCTTCCGCCGGACCCGCGTCGAGGGTGCCGCCGAGCAGCAGCAGCCGCTCGCGCATCCCGGTCAGGCCGTAGCCGCCGTCGACGGTGGAGAAGCCGGCGGCCCGCCCGGCCGGGGAAGCGCCCGGCGCGTCCGGTGCGTTCGGCGCGTCCGGCGCGTCCGGCGGCGGGTCGGCGGGCGGCGGGGTGCCGCGGCCGAGCGGGTTGGTGAGGGTCAGTGTCACGTCGTGGTCCCCGTAGCGCAGATCGACGGTCACGGGCCGGTGCGGCGCGTGCTTGGCGGCGTTGGTCAGCGACTCCTGTGCGGTGCGCACCAGGGCCAGCGCCTGGTCCGGGGGCAGCGGCGCCGCGCCGCCGACCACGGTCAGCGTCACCGTACTCCCGTGCCGTTGCTCGTGGGTGGCCGCCATCCGCGCCAGTTCCTCGGCGAGCGGCGGGGTGTCGGTGCGCAGGGCGTGCACCGCGCGGCGGGTCTCGGACAGCCCGTCCGAGGCCATCCGCTGCGCGGTGGTGAGCACGTCGATCGCCCGGTCGGTGTCCTGGTGGTCGGTCAGCAGGGCGCGGGCGGCCTGGATCTGGATGCCGAGGGCGCCGAGCGAGTGGGCGAGCACGTCGTGGATCTCGCGGGCGATCCGGGTGCGTTCGTCGAGCACGGCGACCCGGCGCTGCTCGGAACGCAGCCGCTCCGCCTGGTCGAGCAGCGCCTTGCTCTGTGCGGCCTGGACCCGGTAGGCGCGGCGGTTGAAGCCCGCAAGCAGCGCGAAGGCGAACAGCAGGGGGACGCCCTGCGCGGCCTTCGGGTCCGCGCTGCTGAACAGCAGACCGACCTCCGCGGCCAGCGCCCCCGCGCCGAACACGTACCAGCCCTCGGCCCGCCGGATACCGGTGCCCGCGTCGATCGTTGCGATGAAGCCCACGCCCACGATCGTGGTCGCGCCCGGCTGCACCGCCACCGCGCCGGAGACCGACGCGAGCAGCGCCAGCACGGTCGTCCGCTGCGCCGAGGTGCCGCCGTCGCCGACGTTCAGCAGCGCCCACAGCACGAGCAGCACCCCGGACAGGCCGTACGCGATCGCGACCGCCGGACGTTCCACCGGACCGTACGAGTGGTGGCTGAACAGGTCGGCCCCGAACAGGGCATAGGCGAGCGCCCGGATCAGCCAGGACACGGAAGTCAGCACCTCGGCACGATAGCCCTGGTCGTGCTCGGCGCCCGAGCCGTGCGTCCGGCCGGTGGCCCCCGGCCCGCGGAGCGCCGTACGGCTCCCGCGCGCGACCGCGGGCGCCGATGTCACCGGTACCGCCGCGAGGCCCGGCGGTCGGTACGGTCACGGCGGGCGGCGTCGCCCCGGTCGTACGTGTCATACGTGTCGTACCGGTCATGGTCGTAGGTGTCCCGGCGGCGGGAGCGGTCGTCCCGGCCGTAAGCGTCGTACGGGTCGTACCGGCCGTCGTCGGCGCCGTCGCGGCCGGGGTGAGGGTGACCGCCCTGACCGCCCTGACCGCCTTGGCCGGTGAGGCGGGCGCCCAGGCCGGAGAGCTGGTCGGAAAGGAAGACCGAGCCGTCCTTCTCGCGGGCGAACGGGATGCCCATCGCCAGGGCGCGGCGGGTGATGAGCGCGGCCTGGCCGAGCCGGTTGACGCCCAGCATCAGCACGATCGGTGCGGTCGAGGCGGCCACGTGGGCGCCGAGCGCGCTCGCCAGGACCGTCATGGCCACCCGGGAGCCGACCAGGGCGGCCCACAGCAGCAGGCTGCGCGGCGGCATCCGCCCCCACAGGCCGCCTTCGCGGTTCTCCAGCCGCATCATCGCGCCCTGCCCGGCGCCGATCGCCGCCGCGATCACGCCACTGGCGACCAGGCACGCCACGTCCACCGGGCGCACATGGTGGCTTCCGCCGCCCAGCCGGGTCAGCCCGACCACCACCAGGATCGCGGGCAGCAGCAGCACCCGCTTGCCGCGCAGCGACTCGCCGAGCAGTTGGCGGCCGATGACGTAGACCACGACCGCGATCACGGCCAGTACCTCGAGCACGGGAAGCTCCTCCGGTCAGCGGCGGCCCGGTCCGGCCTGCCACCAGCGACGTTACGGAGCCGGCCGGGCGCGGGCGTCACACCGCGGGGTGAGCCGCGGGGTGACGTCCAGGGGTGACGTCCAGGGGTGAGGCACGGGGTGACCGGGTGACGGGCGGGCGGCGCGGATCACCCCGGGAATCGCCCCGTGCTACGGCGCGGTCGTACCGGCGCGGAGCCGACGCTGTGGGGGTCGGGTCGTACCCCCCGGCGCCCGGCGCCCGGCGCCCGGCGCCCGGCGCTCCAAGGCCGAGCCGGCCGACATCGCCACCACCCCGAACCACGTCCACCGTCCCCGGCCACCCCGAACCACCTCCGCGCACTCCGAGACAGGGACTCCGCTCATGTCCACGCTCACCCAAGCCATGGTGATCAACGCCGTCGTCCTCTTCGCCGTCCTGGAGGCGGACCTCGGGCCGCACCGCAAGATCGGCGCCTTCCGCATCCTGCGGCCGCTGTTGACGTCGGGCGCGATCGTCCCGCTGTTCCTCGCGTCGCCCGCCACCCACGGGGACGGGCTCGGCATGGAACTGGTCGCCGTCGTCGCCGGGGTCGTCGCCGGGCTGGCCGCGGCCGGCCTCACCCACGTCTATGCCAGCCCCCGCACCGGAAAGCCGGTCAGCCGTACCGGCGTCGCCTACGCGGGTCTGTGGGTCGCCGTGATCGGTGCCCGCGCGGCCTTCTCCTACGGTTCCGAGCACTGGTTCTCCGCGCAGCTCGGGCACTGGATGATCCACCACCAGGTCACCGTGGACGCGCTCACGGACTCGCTGCTGCTGATGGCGGTGGCGATGACGCTGACCCGTACGCTCACGCTCGCCACGCAGGCGGCGGCCGTGCGCCGGCGGAACCGGGGGCCGGCCGTGGCGGCCTCGGCCTGAGCGCGGTGGCCCGGGCCGTGCCCGGCGGTGGCGCGGGCCGTACCCGGCGGCGGGCCCGGATCGTGCCCGGCGGCCGGTCGTGCCACGGGATCGGCGCCGGGAGGGGACACAATGCCGGGCATGGACGGGGAAGCGGTGGCCGCCGGCGGCGGGGACGGGCGGGGCGGTCACATCCGCGCCGCCCGTCCCGTCAGAGAGGTGTGAACCCTTTGACGACGAGCGACGACAGCGACGACGCGAACCTGCTGGCCCGCCACTTCGAGGAGTACCGCTCCCATCTGCGGTCGGTCGGCTACCGCATGCTCGGCTCCTTCAGCGAGGCCGACGACGCGGTGCAGGAGACGTGGCTGCGGCTGAACCGTACCGACCCCGACGGCATCGACAACCTCGGCGGCTGGCTCACCACCGTCACCGCCCGGGTCTGCCTCGACATGCTGCGCTCGCGTGCCGCGCGCCGCGAGGACTCCCTGGACACGCACGTGCCCGACCCGCTGGTGAGCGCGGCGGACGACCTCGATCCGGAACAGGAGGCGCTGCTCGCGGACTCGGTCGGCCTGGCGCTGCTCATCGTGCTGGACACCCTCGCCCCGGCCGAGCGCCTCGCGTTCGTGCTGCACGACATGTTCGCCGTGCCGTTCGACGACATCGCGCCCGTCGTCGGCCGGACCTCGGCCGCCGCGCGCCAACTCGCCAGCCGGGCCCGGCGGCGCGTCCAGGGCGCCGAGGCCACGCCCGATCCCGATCCGGGCCGGCAGCGGGCGGTGGTGAACGCCTTCCTCGCCGCCGCCCGGGACGGCGACTTCGACGGGCTCGTCGCCGTGCTCGACCCCGAGGTCGTGCTGCGCGCGGACGTCGGGGCGGGAGGGCGCGGCGTCTCCCAGGAGGTGCACGGCGCCGCCGATGTCGCCCGCCAGGCACTGCTGTTCCGCGGGGCGGGGGCCGCGCCGCGCCCGGTCGTCGTCAACGGCGCCCCGGGCACCCTCACGGTGGCCGGCGGCTTCCCCCGGGCGCTCGTCGCCTTCACCGTGCGGAACTCCCGCATCACCCACATCCACGTGCTCGCCGACCCCGACCGCCTCGCCGCACTCGACCTCCCTACGGACTAGGGCCGCGCGGGCGGCAAGCGGCAAGCGGCGGGCGGCGGGTGTCGGGCGCCGCCCGCCGAAGTGAAGTGGGGTGCTCCCCGCCGCTTCGGCTGCTCCCCGCCGCTCCGGCTGCTCCCTGCCGCTTCGGCTACTCCGCGCTGCTCGGCGTGCCGCGGAGCGCGGAGGCGAGGGCCGCGAGCAGGGACATCCCGGCCGCGGTCGCGAAGACGATGACCAGGCCGTGGTGGAAGGGCGAGGAGATGAGGTTCGGGAAGAACTCCTTCCCGGTGAGGACGTCGCGGTTGTGGGCGGGCAGCTTCGCCAGCGTCCCGGAGGGCTTCAGCAGCGTCTCGACCGGGTTCACCCCGAGGAACGCCGAGAACACCGTGGACACCGGTGGGAGCGTCGCCGCGTGGTGGGCGACCCCCGCCGGTACCCCCTGGGCCCGCAGCCCCGCCTGGAGCGTGCTCGGCAGGCGGTCTGCGAGCCCGACGATCAGCAGCGAGAAGAAGACGCCGATCGACAGCGACGTCCCCGAGTTCTGGAACGTGGACCGCATCCCGGAGGCCGCCCCGCGGTGCGTGGCCGGCACGCTCGACATGATCGCGGACGTGTTGGGCGCGGAGAACATCCCCGAGCCCATCCCGTTGAGCAGGATGAGCAGCGCGAACGCCCAGTAGGGGAAGTCGATCGGCAGCAGGAGCAGACCGACGAAGCTGGCACCGAAGAGCAGCAGCCCGCCGGTGGTGAACCAGCGCACTCCGAACCGGTCGGAGAGCGTCCCGGAGACCGGGCCGGCCAGCAGGAACCCGGCGGTCAGCGGCAGCAGGAAGATGCCCGCCCACAGCGGCGCGTCCTCGAAGGCGTAGCCGTGCAGCGGCAGCCAGATGCCCTGTAGCCAGATGATCAGCATGAACTGGAGCCCGCCGCGGGCGATGGAGGCGAGCAGCGCGGCGGCGTTCCCGGCGGCGAAACTCCGGTTGCGGAAGAGCCGGAGGGTGAACATCGGCTGCTTCACCCGGGTCTCGATCAGCCCGAACACGACCAGCAGCACGGCGCCGCCGATCAGCCCGGTGAGCACCTTGGGGCTGGTCCACCCCATGGTGTGTCCGCCGTAGGGCTGGATGCCGTAGGTGATGGAGACGAGGATCAGCCCGCAGCCCAGCGCGAAGGTGAGGTTGCCCCACCAGTCGATCTTCGCCGGGTTGCGCGCGGAGATCTCCCGCAGCGAGCGGTACGCCCAGATGGTGCCGAAGATGCCGACGGGGACGTTCACCCAGAACACCGCGCGCCAGTCCCACGCGGACAGCAGCCCGCCGAGCACCAGTCCGATGAACTGCCCGGACAGCGCCGAGATCTGGTTGATGCCGAGGGCCATGCCGCGCTGGCTGGCCGGGAAGGCGTCGGTGAGGATCGCCGCGGAGTTGGCCATCAGCATCGAGCCGCCCAGCGCCTGGACGATCCGCCAGCAGATCAGCCACAGCGCGCCGTGCGTGCCGTGCGCCGGGTCGAAGGAGAGCGCGATGGAGGCGAGCGTGAAGATGACGAAGCCGAGGTTGTAGATCTTCACCCGGCCGACGATGTCGCCCAGCCGCCCGAGGCTCACCACGAGCACCGCGGTGACCAGCAGGTAGCCCATGATCATCCACAGCAGGTAGGTGATGTTCCCGGCTGCGAACGGGTCGAGGTGGATGCCGCGGAAGATCGCGGGCATCGAGATGATGACGATCGACGCGTCCACCGTCGCCATGAACATTCCGAGGCTGGTGTTGGACAGCGCCACCCACTTGTAGCGGTCGGGGCGTTCACCCATGGGGCCGGACGGCTCGGCGGTGACGGTGGCGGCCGTGCTGCCGCCGGGACCGCGGGGACGGCCGCCCCCGCCGCTGCCCCGACCGCCGCTGCCCCGACCGCCGCTGCCCCGACCGCCGCTGCTCCGACCGCCGCCGCTCCCGCCATCGCCGGCTCCGCCTCCCGCGGCCCCTCCCGCACCGTCGCCCGGACCTCGGCCGGGTCCCCCGGGGGAACTGCCGGACGGCGGCTGCTCAGACACGTCGGGTGATCCTTTCCAGCAGGGGGATCGCGGCCGCCAACTGCTCCTGCTCGCGCGGGCTCAGTTCCTCGCCGATGGCGAGGGTGAGCCGGCGGGCCCGTTCGCGGCGGGCGCCGTGCAGGCCGTCGCGGCCGCTGTCGGTGAGCGATACGACGATCCGGCGGCCGTCGTGCGGGTCCTGCGCGCGGGAGACCAGACCGCGTTCGGCCAGCACCCCGACGATCGTGCACATCGACTGCGGCCTGATCCCCTCGCGCGCGGCCAGCTCCGACGCGGTGGCCGGGCCGTCCCGGTCCAGCAGCACCAGCGCCGAGGTCTGGGACAAGGTCAGTTCGCCGTCCGGCTTGACGGTGCGCAGCCGCCGGGTCAGCGGGCCGAGCGCGGCCCGCAGGTCCGTGGCGATACGGGCCGGGCCGCCGGGCGGCGCCTCGGCGGGGGCCGGGTCCGGACTCTGAGCCGGTGTCAGGGCCGATGCCGGGTGCGGCGGCGGGTCCGGCGGCGGCTCCTGTGCTGGGGTCGCGGTCGGAGGACCGCCGGTTGATGACATGATCTTCAGTATAAACTGATCAGTCCAGCCTTATGGTATAGCTGACGCCCATGAGCGATTCCCTCCCCGGACCTTCCACCGGCTCGCTGACCGCGACCACCGTCTCCCTCGCCGGTCACGGCGGCGACGCGATCGAGGCGTACCTAGCCCGTCCGGAGGGCGACGCCCGCCGCGGCGGTGTCGTCGTCATCCACCACATGCCCGGATACGACCGGCAGACGAAGGAGATGGTCCGCCGCTTCGCCGAGTCGGGCTACGACGCGGTCTGCCCCAACCTCTACACGCGGGAGGCCCCCGGCGCGGCCCCCGACGACGCGGCGGCCGTGGCCCGTGCGCAGGGCGGCGTGCCCGACGAGCGGCTGATCGGCGACGTGGCCGGCGCCGCCGCCTATCTGCGGGCGCTGCCCACCTCCAACGGCAAGGTCGGTGTCATCGGGCACTGTTCGGGCGGCCGCCAGGCCGTGCTCGCCGGCTGCGCCACGGACGTGGACGCGGTGGTGGACTGCTACGGCGCCTTCGTCATCGGCCCGGTGCCCGAGGGCTCCCCGATGAAGGTCACCAGCCTCGTGGACCGGCTCCCCGACCTGGGGGCTCCGCTGCTCGGCCTCTTCGGCGATGAGGACACCCACCCCGGCCCGGCCGAGGTCGCCGAACTCGGCCGCCTGCTCACCGAGTCGGACAAGGCCTTCGAGTTCCACACCTACCCGGGCGCCGGCCACGGCTTCTTCGCGGTGAACCGCCCCAACTACAACGTCGCGGCGGCGAACGACGGTTGGGAGCGGATCGAGGAGTTCTACGGCCGGCACCTCGCCGGCAGCGAGCGGAGCTGACCCGACCATGTGCACCTACACCACCGTCAAGGACGTCGTCGACGGCAGCGCCAAGGGTCCCGGCAGCCCGTGGTTCCACGTCACCGACGTGACCGTCTACTTCGACCACCCGGTCCACGCGATGGCCGAGCACACCCTGAACGTCGACTTCGCCGATCCGGCCAAGGGGCCCTCCGCCCGGGTGGCGTTGGAGCTGACCGCGGAGTCCGCGCGCACGCTGGTCGCCGCGATCCAGGAGGCGCTGGCCGCGGTGCCGGCGGAGATGCAGGTCTGACCGTTCCGCTCCGGCACGTCGGCCCGGGCGCGGGCCCGTTCCCCGCGCCCGGGCTCCTTTCTGTCCCGGGCCCCCTTGCGTGCTCCGTCCGAGCGGCCCGGCGCGGCCGTTGGCGATCTTCCTGTGATGATTGTCGTGACGCGTGTGGCGTTGCGCCACGGAGCTGTAACAGGCGCTGACTTGGGAAGTTGTCCATGTCAAGGTCGTCATGTCCGCGGGTGGTCGCCCCGTCCGGGGGCGGGATCGAACCCGTCACCACCGCGGCGGACGACAGCGTCGAGAGGGAAAGAGGAACAACATGCGTACCAGGACCGCTCGTTGGGGTCTGTCCACTGCCGTGCTCGTGGCCGCGGGGCTGGCGTTGACCGCGTGCGGACCTGACAACGGGAACTCCGCCGACGGTTCGTCCACCACGTCGCCGGTCGCCACGGGTGCCACGCAGGCCACCACCCCGCCCACCGCCACGAGCGGCCAGGGCTCCACCCAGGCCGCGCCGTCGGGGACGAGCACCGCCGGGAACTCGGGGGAGAAGTGCACCGACCGGATCGACTACGCGGGCGATCCGCGGTCCAACGCCGAGATCAACAGCATCGGTGAGCAGACCGGCAGTTGCCCATCGCCGTCCCCCGCCACCGCCACCGCCACCGGCAGCGGCAGCGGTGGCGGCGACGCGGACAACGCGCACACCGTCGTCGGCACCCTGGAGTACCTCGCGCCCGGCAAGCTGATCGTCAAGCCGCAAGGCGGCGGCACGGATCAGGCGTTCTACGTCTCCAACGCGACGACGATCCTCGGCGCGGCCGCGATCTGCTCGGGCCCCGACGGCAACGTGACCATCGGCAGCGACGACTACGGCACCACGAAGTGCACCGAGAGCCAGCTGGAGAAGGCCGCGAAGATGAGCAGCGTGACCGTCCGGGTCACCCTGGACCGCACGTCCGGCGGTGCCGACACGGTCGCCGAGCGGTACCACCCGTAAGACCGGCCGCCGGACCCTACTCCGTGTCGAGTCCGGCCAGGCCGCGCAGCGCGGCCTCCTCCTCCGCCGGCAGCCGGTGCGCCCGGGCGAGGCCCA
This sequence comes from Streptomyces sp. NPDC087270, assembly GCF_044744625.1. Taxonomy (NCBI): domain Bacteria; kingdom Bacillati; phylum Actinomycetota; class Actinomycetes; order Kitasatosporales; family Streptomycetaceae; genus Streptomyces; species Streptomyces sp. NPDC087270. Next base: position 30,700 of record NZ_JBIUYR010000027.1, on the reverse strand, counting down.
GCGACTCCTCCCAGCACGCGCGGGCCGCGGCGCGGTCGCCGCGGGCCAGGTGCGCGCGGCCGAGGACCTCCAGGACGTCCGCCGCGGTGGCGCGGTCGCCGAGCCGGTCGAGCAGGGCGAGCGTCTCCTCGAGAGCGTCGACCGCCTCGGCGGGACGGCCCCGGGCGAGCCGGGCCTCGCCGAGACTGGTCAGGGTGCGGGCGATGCTGACCATCGAGCCGCGGGTGCGCCACGCCGCGAGCGCGTCACGGAAGCACTCCTCGGCGGCCACCGGGTCGCCCGCGTACAGGTGGGTGTCGCCGAGGTTGCCCAGCACCGTGGCCACCCGGTCGAAGTCGCCCAGCGAGCGGTGCAGTTCGAGCGACCGGTGGCCGTACTCCAGCGCGAGGCCGTACTCGCCGGTGCCGCGGTGCAGGGCGGTGAGGTTGGTGAGGATCGCGGCGACCCCGCGCTGGTCGCCGGCCGCCTCGAAGCGCGCGCGGGCGACGTGCAGATGGCCGAGGCTCACGTCGTACCGCTCGGCCATGCCGTGCGCGACGCCGAGCCTGCTGTGCATCCACGCCTGCCCTAGGACGTCGCCGTGCGCGGTGACGCAGGCCATCGCCTCCTCCAGGCAGGCGGTCCACTCGCCGGTCCACCAGTACGCCTGCGCGTAGCCGAACAATCCGGCCGCGGTGCGCCAGGCGATCTCCGGCCAGCCCTGGGTGATCGCGGTGGCGATCACCTCCTTGATCGCGGGCAGTTCGCGCACGCACCAGCGCAGCGCCTCCTCGTCGCTGGTGAACTCGACCACCGGCAGCGCCGGTTGCTCGTCGAGCGGCGGCAACGGGTGCCCCTCGGGCGCGAGTACGGCCAGCGAGGCGGCGACGGTGGCGGCGTACCAGACGGTGATCCTGCGCAGCGCGGCCCGGCGTTCCGCCGCGGTGAGTTCGGCGAGCGCGCAGACCGCGGCGTACTCGCCGACCAGGTCGTGGAAGCTGTACCGGCCCGGCTGCGGCGCCTCCAGCAGGTGCGCGTCGACGAGCGCTTCGAGGACGTCGTCGGCGGCGCCGGCGGACGTCCGGCCGAGCAGCGCCGCGGCCGCCGACGGGTCCAGCCCGTGCCCGGGCCAGACCCCCAGCGTCCGGAACGCGCGGGCAGCCGCGCGGTCCGCGGCGAGCAGGCCGTCCCGCATCGCGACATAGCTCATCGCGAAGGTGTCCTGGACCGCGAGGCCGCCGGTGGAAAGGGCGTGCAGCCGGGAGCCGCCCGGGCCGTCGAGGCGTTCGGCGAGCGCGGTCAGCGGCCAGTTGGGGCGGGCCGCCATCCGGGCGCCGGCGATCCGCAGCGCCAGCGGCAGCCCGCCGCACGCGGCCAACACCCCCGCCGCCGCCTCGGGTTCGGCCGCCACCCGCTGCCTGCCGCAGAGCGCGACCAGCAACTCCCGCTGCTCCTGGGCGGAGAGCGGCTCCAACGCCAGCCGCGCGGCGCCGGGCAGTTCGCCGAGGGTGCGGCGGCTGGTGACGACCACCGCGATGTCGCCGCCGCCCGGCAGCAGCGGCACCACCTGCGCCGCGTCGCCCGCGTTGTCCAGCATCAGCAGCACGCGCCGGCCGTGCAGCGCGTCACGCCACAACACCGCCCGGTCGTCCGGGTCTTCGGGCAGCGGCTGGCCGTCCGCGCCGAGGTCGCCGAGGAAGCGGGCCAGCAGGTCGGCGGGACTGCGGGCGCCACCGGCGCCGAACCCGCGCAGATCGGCGTAGAGCTGGCCGTCGGGGAACTCGGCCCGCAGCAGGTGGGCGGCGCGCACCGCGAGCGCGGTCTTGCCGACCCCGCCCATCCCGGAGACCACCGCCACCCGCGGGCCGCGGTGGTCCGCACCGCCCCGCAACGCGGCCAGCAGCGTGTCGAGCTCGGCGGCGCGGCCGGTGAAGTCCGGCGTGTCGGCGGGAAGTTGGGCCGGTGCGGGGCGGCGGCGGGCAGCGGGCGGGAGCCCCGCCGAGGCCGCCGCCCGGACGGGGGCCGCGGGCCGGTCGTGCGCCCCGGGACGGTCGCCGTCGCCGCCCCCGGGCCCTTCACCGGTGTCACCCGAGCCCTCGGTACGGTGCGTGGCGCGGTCCTGCCCGGGCCGCGAGGACGTGCGCCCGGCACCTGCCTGCTCCGGCGCCGGCCGGTCCCATCCGGGCACGGGCACGGGTACCGGCAGCACGGGCGCGGACGCGCGCGTGGGTTCGGACACGGATACGGCGCCGCCGGGCGTCGCGGCGACGGTGCCGGGCGGTCCGGACGCCCCGGCCGGGTGCGCGGGTGAGCGCGCGGGCGGGCCGGGCACCGTGGGCACGCCCCCGGGTCCCGCGGTGCCGTCGGCCGCTTCGGTGGTCGCGCCGCCGGAGGAGCCCCGGCCCGTACCCGGGACGGTCACCCCGGCGACCGCGCCGACCCCGCCGACCCCGCCGACCACGCCCGTACCGCCACCGGTGGCCTCGGCGGGCTCGCCGGCCGGGGCAGCGGGCGCGGCCCGGGTCTGCGCCGGCTCGGCCAGGATCTCCTGGTAGGTGGCCTGCACCGCGGAGTCCGGCTCCACGCCCAACTCGTCCACCAGGGTGCGGCGCAGCCCGTGGTAGACCGCGAGCGCCTCGGCCTGCCGATGGGTGCGGTGCAGCGTGAGCATGAGCTGCCGGTGGAAGGTCTCGCGCAGCGGGTGCGCGGCGGCCAGCCCGGCCAGCTCCGCGGCCATGCCCTGGTGCCGGCCGAGTGCCAGCTCCGCGTCGAAGCGCCACTCCATGGTGAGCAGCCGGGCCTCGGTGAGGTGCGCGGCGAGCGCCCGCAGCGCGTCGGAGCTCAGCGGTACGTCCGACAGCGGGTCGCCGCGCCACAGCGCCAGCGCGGCCCCGCACTCGGCGAGCACCGACGCCCAGTCCCCGGCGCGGTGCGCGGTGCGGGCGGCCGCGTGGTGGCCGAGGAAGATCCAGACGTCGAACTCGTCCTCGTCGTCGGCGATGTCCAGGACGTAACCGGGCGGCGCGGCGCGCAGCCGGGAGACGTCCCGGCCCTCCTCGTGCAGCACCCGGCGCAGCCTGGCCACGTGGTTGTGGAGCGACGCGGTGGCGGTGATGGGCGGGGCGTCGCCCCACAGCGCGGACTTGAGGTGGTGCAGCGGCACGGCGCGGCCGGGGGTGGCCAGCAGCGCGGCGAGCAGTGCGCGGACCTTCGCCGACCCGACCGGCCGGGGCAGGCCCTGGCCCGTGTCACCGCCCGCGTCTGCGCCCGTGCTCCCGCTCATGCCTCCGCCCGGGTCGCCGCCGGCGACGACCGTGACGGTGCCGAGCAGGCCGAACCGCATCCGTGGGCCTCCCTGGCCGGATCAGTCGCGAACGTGCCCGCGGCGCCGGACGCCGATGTCGCGCCACCTCGCGCGTGCCTTCGCCGCGTTCCGTGCCGTCGCGCGCGTCCTCGGGGCGGTGGCTCCTGGGCGGCAGACCGCCCGCTGCCGTACCCGGATCGGCCGCCGGGTGCGCCCGCCGGACGTCCACCGTGGCGCGCGACGACGCGGCACCGGGTCGGAACCGAGGGGACGGCCGACGCTGTGGGGACGAAACGTTAGCCATATGTTAGCGGTCGGTTGGCGCCCTTCCGCATGATGACGGAGTCGGGTTCGGCCGCTGCGGGTGTGCGTGGAAGCCCACCTTCCGCGAACGGGGGCACCTGTGTCGCGGCCGGACCCACATCCCGGACCGCATCCCGCACCCGCGTCCCGAACCGCGTCCCGAACCGCGTCCCGAACCGCGTCCCGAACCCGCCCGCCGGCCGCTCGCCCCGCGCCGTCGGCATGGCGTTGCGGGGCGCCGGTCCCCGCCGCTGCCAGACTCGGGGAATGCGTAAATTCTCCCTGGACGCCCAGGTACGCGAACATCTCCGCCAGGCCGCCGAGGCTTCCACCGGCCGCAGCGCGGAGACCCTCTACGGTGGCCACGAGCAGGCGCTGCGCCAGACCCTCATCGCGATGACCGCGCACACCTCTCTGGCCGACCACGAGACCCAGGGGGAGTCGACGCTACAGGTGCTGCGCGGCCGGGTCCGGCTCACCTGCGGCGACGACGTCTGGGAGGCGATGGCCGGGGACCTGCTGGTGCTTCCGCACGCCCGGCACGGCCTGGAGGCGCTGGAGGACAGCGCGGTCCTGCTGACGGTCGCGACGCTCCGCTGACCGCCTGACCGCCTGACCGCCTGACCGCCTGACCGCCTGACCGCCTGACCGCCTGACCGCCTGACCGCCTGACCGCTCTGACGGGCTGACCTGGACGGGCCGACCCGCCGCCCCAGGGCCGGCTGACGGGCTGACCCGGACCGGCCGACCGGCTGCCCGGGACACGGCTGACGGCCTGACCTGGACCGGCGCTACGAGCCGCCGCCCCGGCCTCGCCCGGCCCTCCGCTCCGCCGGACGGCCGCCTCGCCCGGCCCCGCCCTGTCCGATTGGGGCGGATTCGCGGCGCCGCTCGCCGCCGTTGCGGAAACCCGCCGTCCGGTCGCGTACGAGCGCTTCCGCGCAGGTCGGAGCGGGGGTGGCGGGGTGGGGTGAGGGTGTCCGGCACGCGGGACAAGGGGGGCTGGGTCTTCCCGTTCACCAGCTTTTTGCGCATGCTTTGAGTACCCGGGTAGCCGTCGGCAACGGTGGCCGGGTGACAATGCGACACTAGAGAGCTGTGAGTCGGCCATAACGAAACGAGGATCATCCCATGTTGCGAAACGGGTTGGAGCCGTGGCACCTGATCGTGGTGGCGATCGTCGTCATCGTGCTGTTCGGTTCCAAGAAGCTGCCTGAGGCCGCCCGCGGTCTCGGCAAGTCGATGCGCATCCTGAAGTCCGAGGCGAAGGCGATGAAGAGCGACGACGCGACGCCCGCCGGCGCCACGCCGCACGCCTCCACCACCCCGGCGCCCGACGCGATCACCCCCAGCGACGTGGTGACGGCCAACGAGGCGCAGACGCAGGAGCCCGCGACCGGCTCGGTGAAGTAGCGGCCCGGGGTGCGGGCGCACCCCAGGCCGTGACCGCCGGCGGCGGAGCGCGGCGCCGGCACCGGACGCGCCCCGCGCGCTCCGGCAGGTCCCCGCGCCCGTGACAGGCCCCCCGCTTCCGGGACCCGGCAGTCTTGGTACGTTCAGGACGTCCGGGTACGGGAAGCGAAGCGAGGGGGCCTGTTGTGTCGTCGGGGGCGGGTACGAGCACGGGGCACGGCAGCGGGGACGGGCCGGGGCACCCAGGCGGTTCGGGGCGCGCGGGTCGGACCGGGCACGCGACGGGCGACGGCGCCGTACCCCCGGAGTTCGTGGCCGGCTTCCCCGAGACGCTGGCCGAGATATCCCGCAGCTGCCGCACCCTCACCCGCGCGGAGCGGGAGAGCCGCCGCGTACTCGGCGAACACGCCGCCGACTCCGGGTTCGGGCTGCGTGAACTGACCGCCGTCCACCTCGCCGAGGCCCGGCGGGCCTGGCCGCACCTGCCGGGCGTGGCCGCGGCGCGCGACGCGGGCGAGCTGCGCCAGGTCGGCGGCGCCGTACTGGCCGCGCTGGAGACGGGGATCGCGGCCCTCGCCGAGGGGCACGCACGGGCCCAGCGGCACGCGGTGCGCCGTGCCGAGGCGGCCCGCCGGACGTTCATCGACGACCTCCTCTACGGCCGTAGCGATCCCGGCCGGATCGCCGAGCAGGCCGAGGGCTTCGGGCTGCGGCTGGCCGACCGCCATGTCGTCGCCGTCGCCGCGCCGCCCGCCGACGAGCCGTACCACGAGACGCACCCGCTGCTGCACCGCGTCGAGCGCGAGCTCGCCGGGCGCTTCGGCGACCACGACCTGCTCATCGCGTCGAAGGACGGCCGGCTGGTCTGCGTGGCCCCCACCGAGCAGCGGCCCGCCCTCGACGCCTTCGTCAAGCTCGCCGCCGCCGGGCGGGTGGCCATCAGCCGCCCGCACAGCGGCGCCGCCGGAGTGGTGCGCTCCTACGAGGAGGCGCTCAGCGCCCTCGACCTCGCGCACCGGCTGGGCCTGACCGCGTCCGTGCTCAACTCCGCGGACCTGCTGGTCTTCCCCGTCCTCATGCGCGACCGCGCCGCGATGTCCGACCTGGTCCGCACCGTGCTCGGTCCGCTCGTCCACGCCCGCGGCGGCGCCCAGCCGCTCGTCGAGACCATCTCCGTGTACGCCGCCGCCGGTTACGTCAACGCGGAGGCTGCGCGCCGGCTCGACCTCAGCGTGCGCGCGCTGTCCTACCGGCTCGAACGCATCGCCTCTCTCACCGGGTTCGACCCGGACGACGCGCTTCAGCGCTACACCCTCGAAACCGCGGCCCTTGGCGCCCGCCTCCTCGACTGGCCCACCCGCACCCTCTGATCCCGCCCCTGACCCCCCCGGGTGCCCCCGTCCTGTCGGCCCAGGGACCACCCGCCGGTGGTGGGTCGCACCCCCCTGCGGGGTAGCTGCCTCGTCCTCCTCTGACGGCCCGCTCTGGCTTGTCGCGCAGTTCCCCGCGCCCCTGGGGGGTGCTCGCCCGCCGTCCCACGGTGCCGCTGCACTGTGGCTGGTGGCGCAGTTCCCCGCGCCCCTGGGGGTGCTTGCCCGCCGTTCCACGGTGTTGCTGCACTGTGGCTGGTGGCGCAGTTCCCCGCGCCCCTGGGGGTGGTTGTTCGCCGTTCCACGGTGTTGCTGCACTGTGGCTGGTGGCGCAGTTCCTCGCGCCCCTGGGGGTGGTTGTTCGCCGTCTCACGGTGTTGCTGCACTGTGGCTGGTGGCGCAGTTCCTCGCGCCCCTGGGGGTGGTTGTTCGCCGTCCCAGGGTGTTGCTGCACTGTGGCTGGTGGCGCAGTTCCTCGCGCCCCTGGGGGTGCTTGCCCGCCGTCCCACAGTGCCCCGGCACCGTGGCTGGTCGCGCAGTTCCCCGCGCCCCTGGGTATGTGCGGCTGCTCCGCAGCGCACAGGCACCCGTACCGGGCAGGGGGGAACGGACACCCGACAACGGCGAGCAACCCCCAACAGGGGCGCGGGGAACTGCGCGACAAGCCACCCACGCACCGCAAGGTGAACGACCGACCGGAAGGGGCACCCACCCAGGGGCGCGGGGAACTGCGCGAGCAACCCACCACCGGCCCGCGGACGAGGACGAGGCAGCCACCCCGCAGGGGGAAGCCGAAGCGGCGACCAGCCACCCACGCACCGCAAGGTGGACGACGACCGGAAAGGGCAGGCACCCACCGGGGCAGGCTCAGCCCGGGCAGCCGTCCGGGTCAGCCCCGCCGCGGCCAGCGGCTTCGCACGCTTCCGCTTCCGCCTCGGCCTCCTCCTCCCGCACGGAATCGCACTCCGTGCGCAACCCCGCACTGATCGCGCGCCCGATCCCGCGCAGAGCATCGAGCTGCTCGGGCGTGAGGACGTCGAAGAGGTGCTCGCGCACCGCGGTGACATGCCCGGGCGCGGCAGCGGCGAGGGCGTCGAAGCCGGCTGGAGTCAGCTCGCAGACCCACCCGCGGCGGTCCCCGTCAGCCGGGCGCCGACGCACCCAGCCGTTCTTCTCCAGCGCGGAGACAGCATGCGAGAGACGGCTGCGCGAGGAGAGAGACGCGTCCGCCAGCTCGCTCATCCGAAGGCACCGCCCCGGCGACTCCGAGAGCCGGACCAGAATCTCGTAGTAGGCCATGGGCATGCCGGAGTCCCGGCGCAACTGACGATCGACATACGCGGAGAACTCCACGCTCGACGTCATGTAGGCCCGCCAGACCTCCTGCTCCTCTTCGGTCAGCCAGCGCACGTCGTCCATACGATCCAGCATACGTGTGGTTGAACTTTCAACACCAGAGCAGTATGGTCGGTGAAAGCTCAATGATCTCGCATACATCCCAGTTCCGTTTCGAGGAGCCCTCCCCATGAGCACGCAGACCGAAGTGATCGACGGCTACGTCGCCGGCACCTGGAAGATCGACACTGTGCACTCGGACGTGTCGTTCTACGTCCGCCACCTCGGTGTCTCGAAGGTCCGCGGTCACTTCGCGGCCTTCGAGGGCACCATCGTCACCGCCGAGAACCCGCTGGAGTCCACGGTCGAGGCCGTGATCAGGACGGACTCGGTGAGCACCAACAACGAGGGCCGCGACGCCCACGTGCGCGGCGAGGACTTCCTCCACGTCGAGCAGTTCCCCGAGCTGACGTTCACCACCACCGGCATCCGGGCCAAGTCCTCCGAGGTCTTCGAGGTCGACGGCAACCTGACGCTGCGCGGTGTGACCAAGCCCGTCACCCTCGCCCTGGAGCTGAACGGCTTCGGCGCCGGCTTCGACGGCAACGCGGTCGCCGGTTTCTCCGCGGCCACCGAGATCAGCCGTGGCGACTTCGGGGTGACCGGCGGCGCCGCCGGTGCCGCGGTCGGCGACAAGATCCGGATCGCCCTGGAGATCGAGGCCGCGAAGGTCGAGGCCTGAGGCACCCCTGATCCGGCCGGCCGTTGCTGATCGTTCCGGGCAACAGCCGCTGAACCGGGCCTACTTCACCACCGGGCCCGCCGCCGGACCAGCCTCGATCCACCCTCGATCCATCCTTGGTCCACCCCGATTCACCCTCGTTCCACCCAGGTTCCACCTTCTGACGACGGCCGTTGTGGGCGCTTGATCCGGCGCCTACGACGGCCGTCGCGTTTCGGTTGCAGGTGGACCAGGACATCTGAAGGCCGCCAAGTCTGCCGGGATGCGGAAATGCCGTACCCGCCCGCGCGCTGCCACGATCTGTCCGGCAGGACGGAACGGCAGAGGGGGGAGGCGCACCCGGCATGGGGGAGTTCGTCGATGTGTGCCTCGGCTTTCCGACCGTCCTGTTCGGGGGGGCGCTGGTGGTCGTGGTCGGCTTCTGGGGCCTGGTGCTGGTCGGCGCTGCCGACTCGCACGGCCCGGGCCACCACGGCGCCGACGGCGGCCACTCCATGGGACACGGGGGGTCCCATGGAGCGGCCCCGGCCTCCGGCGACGGGCTCGCGGGCCACGGCCACACCGGCCACGGCCACACCGGCCACGGCCACGACGGCGGCGCCCACGACGGCGCCCACGACGACGGCGACCACTCGGCCGACTCCGGCCTGCTGGCCGCCGCAGGGCTCGACGGCGTACCCGTCACCGTGGTGTTCTCGCTGCTCATCGCGCTCGGCTGGTTCCTGAGCCTGGCCGGCTCGGCGGCACTGAACGGCGCCGGGCTGCACGGGCCCGGCCGCGCCGTCGCCGACGTCGCCCTGATCGCCGCCGCGCTGGTCGGCGCCTGGCTGCTCACCTGGGTCCTGGTACGGCCGCTGCGCCGCCTGTTCCCGTACGAACTGCCGCCCTCCCGCGCGGACTTCGTGGGCCGGATCTGCGTGGTCCGCACCGGCACCGTCACCAGCCGGTTCGGCCAGGCCGAGGTGACCGCGCCCGACGGCTCCACCGCGATCGTCCAGGTCAGGCGGCCGGAAGAGGATACCGGCGGCCCCCTCGCGGCCGGCAGCAGCGCGCTGCTCTACGACTACGACCCGCAGGGCGAGTTCTTCTGGGCCGCACCCTACGAGGACCCGGCCGCCGGACCGCCGCCGCCGGGTGCCCGGTCCCTGACCTGACTCGACCTGTCCCGTCCTGTCCTGACCGCGGCGCGCCATGTCCCGCCGCACATCTGACACCCACTCATATCCGCTTCACCGCATCGAGGTTGGTACGTCATGGATGCCACCGTCATCGGGATCGGCGTGCTCGTCGCCGTCCTCCTGCTCATCGCCCTGGGCGTGGTCGTCACCGTCACGAAGCTGTTCAGGAAGGTCTCCCAGGGCCATGCGCTGATCGTCTCCAAGTCCAAGCACGTGGACGTGACCTTCACCGGCACCGTCGTGCTCCCGGTGCTGCACAGCGCCGAGTTGATGGACATCTCGGTGAAGACCATCGAGATCCAGCGCACCGGCCGCGAGGGCCTGATCTGCCAGGACAACATCCGCGCCGACATCCATCTGACGTTCTTCGTCCGGGTCAACAAGACCAAGGAGGACGTGATCAAGGTGGCGCAGGCGATCGGCACCGAACGCGCCAGCCACCAGGACACGTTGCAGAAGCTCTTCGCCGCGAAGTTCTCCGAGGCGCTGAAGACGGTCGGCAAGCAACTCGACTTCGTCGACCTCTACACCCACCGCGAGCACTTCCGCGACCAGATCATCCAGGTGATCGGCACCGACCTCAACGGCTACCACCTCGAGGACTGCGCGATCGACTTCCTGGAGCAGACCCCGCTCACCCAGCTCGACCCGGCCAACATCCTGGACGCGCAGGGCATCCGGAAGATCACCGAGCTGACCGCGATCGAGCACGTGCGCACCAACGAGTTCCAGCGCACCGAGCAGAAGGAGATCACCCGGCAGAACGTCGAGGCCCGGGAGACCATCCTGGAGCTGGAACGCCGCCAGTCCGAGGCCGAGATCAAGCAGCGCCGCGAGGTCGACACGCTGCGGGCCAAGGAGGAGGCGGTCACCGCCAAGGTCCAGGAGGAGGAACGCCTCAGCGCCCAGGGCGCGTTCCTGCGCACCGAGGAGCAACTCGGGGTGCAGCGGGAGAACCAGGCCCGCGAGGTCGCCGTCGCGCAGAAGAACCGCGAGCGGGTCATCGCGGTGGAGAACGAGCGGATCGAGAAGGACCGGGTGCTGGAGGTCATCGCCCGCGAGCGCGAGACCGAACTGGCCAGGATCTCCAAGGAGAAGGAGGTCGAGGGCGAGCGCCGGGACGTCGCCGACGTGGTGCGCGAGCGGATCGCGGTGGACCGTACGGTCGCCGAGCAGGAGGAGTCGATCAAGCAGCTCCGGATGGTGCAGGAGGCCGAGCGGGAGCGGCAGGCGCTGATCATCACCGCGGAGGCGCAGGCGCAGGAGCGGCTGGTCAAGGACATCAAGGCCGCCGAGGCCGCCGAGCAGGCCGCCCAGCACAAGGCCCGCGAGTCGCTGACGCTGGCCGAGGCCCGCAAGCGCGCCGCGGACCTGGACGCGGACGCCAAGGTGCGGCTGGCCGAAGGGCTGCGCGCGGAGGCGGCGGCCCAGGGGCTGGCCGAGGTCGAGGTGCGCGAGCGCAGCGCGGCCGCGATCACCAAGGTCGGCGCGGCCGAGGCCGAGGCGACCACCGCCCGGCTCAAGGCCGAGGCGGAGGGTGCCCGCGCCAAGTCCCTTGCCCAGGCGGAGGGTACGGCCGCGCAGGCGACCGCGGACGCCGCGATGATCGGCGAGCGGCTGAAGGCGGAGGCGGCCGGGCTGACCGAGAAGGCCGCGGCGATGGCGGCGCTCGACGACGCCTCGCGCGGGCACGAGGAGTACCGGCTGCGGCTGGCCGCGGAGAAGGACGTCCGGCTGGCCGGGCTCGACACGCAGCGGCAGATCGCCGAGGCGCAGGCGACCGTCCTGGCCACCGGGCTGGAGAAGGCGGACATCAGCATCGTCGGCGGTGACGACGTCTTCTTCGACCGGCTGCTCGGCGCGGTCAGCGCGGCCCGCTCGGTGGACTCCTTCGTCGCCAACTCCCAGACGGTCCAGGCGGTGGCGGCGCCCTGGCTGGACGGGTCGGAGCGGTTCACGCAGGACGCCACCCGGGTGCTGTCCTCGCTCGGCGGGGGGATGGGCGGTATGAGCGTGGCCGGCCTGCTGAACCGGCTGATCGCGAGCGGCGGCCCGCAGGCCGGCGGGTTGCAGCAACTGCTGGACCAGGCACGGGCGATGGGGATCGCCGACACCGCCCTGGCGGGGGTCGCGGGCGCGGGCGCCGTCGGTTCGGGCGCTTCCGGGTCCGACGCCGCCGGCACCGCGGTACCCGTCGCCGCCGGGGCCGCGGTGAACGGCACCTCGGGCGCGGCCGGCGGCGCGCAGGCGAACGGACTGGCGAAGAAGTGAGCGAGCAGGTCTCCACGGCGGACACCGGCCCCGGCCCCGGACCGGAAGCGGCCGGGCCGGCCGGCGACGCCTACCAGGTGCTGCGCACCCGGTTGTCCGGCACGGCAAGGGAGTTGGCCCGCCGGGCCGAGGCGCTCAACGCGGCCCGGCAGGAGGTCTTCGGCTCCACGGAGCTGCGGCTGGCGGGCGCCGAGCGGTTGCGCACCGCCCGCCCGGCGCTGCCCGCCGACATCGCCCCGGTCGGGCCCTACCTGCTGTTCGCCGCGAACCCGGCCGACGTCGAGGACGTCGCCGACGTGTTCCGGGTGCGCCGCGCCGACGACCTGGACGGCGACGGGACGGGCGCCGGTGCGGCCGGCGCCGATACGGCCGCGTCCACCGCGCCGGACACCGGCCCGGCCGGGCTGCTGGACGACCCCGGCTTCGTCCGCGACTTCCACGAGCTGTACCGGTACTACCGGCAGACCCGGGTGGTGCGGGTGCGGGTCTGGGAGGGCCGGGTGCTGGCGGTCTTCCGCACCGGCGCCGGCCCCGACGACGTGAAGGCGCTGGGCTGGCGGATCGGCCGCGACGGCCGCTGCGCCTACGAGGGCACGGCTCGCGAGGAGCCCGCCGAGCCGCCGGAGACGGTGCGGTGGAGCGCGGTCGGCCGGGAGGCGTACGTCCCCGGCCGCCGCCCGCACATCGCGCTCACCGCGCCCGACGGCGGCACCCTCACCCTCGACACCACCGGCGGCGCCCTCACCCTGCGCACCGGCGGCGCCGTCCACGAGGAGCCCGTCGACGACGCCCTCCAGTCGCTGGCCGACGCCGACGTCGCGCTCGCCGGCGCCGGGCCGCTGGTGCTGCTGCGGGTACGCCCCTACCGGGAGTCCGCCGACCGGCACTTCGCGGTCAACACCCGCACCGAGCAGATCGAGCGGATCGACGCGCTCGGCCAGGTCTGCCTGCGGCTGCCCGACGACCAGGGCGTGGTCTTCCCCGGCGGCTACGTCCTGGCCACCGGCGGCACCCGCACCTTCGACCTGGCCGACCTCGCCGGCCGGGCCGAACCAGCCGGTGACCCCGGTACGCCGCCCGCCGCCGGTGAAGCGGCCGCCACCCGGCTGGAGTTCGAGCGCGCGGTGCGCTCGGCCAACGGCGAGGACGTGCTGTACGTCTTCCACGCCCCCGCCGACGGCCACCGGCTGCTGCTGCCGTACAACCTCATCCGCAAGGAGGCCGCCGCCCCGCTGCACGTCCAGGGCAGCGCGCTGTACGAGGACGGCACCCTGATCACGCTGCGGCCCGCCGAGGGCGGCGAGCCCGGCCGCGTGCACACCCTCCAGCGCTGGCACACCCCCTTCCTGTCCGACACCTACGCCGCCGCCCGCCCGGTCGGCGACAGCCCGCTGGCCCGGATCGGCAACCCCGACCTGGTCCGGGCGGTCTCCGACGCGCTGTCGGTGGCCCGCGCCGCCCTGGAGCCCGAGCCCGCCGCGGCCGTCTACGAGGCGCTGACCGCCGCCGCCGAGCGCGTTCTGGACCGCCACCACTGGCTCGCCGACCCGGCCGCGCAGGACCTGGCCGGACCGCTGACCGAGGTGCGCGACACCGCCCGCCAGGTGCTCGCCGAGTACGCCCGGGTCCGGGAGTCGGCCGCGCGGGCCGCCGCGGCGGCCGACGAGGCGGAGGCGCGGATCACCGCGCTCGGCCGCCGGGTACGCGGCGAGGCCGCCGCGTCCGCGGACGAGTGGGTCACCCGCCTCACCGAACTACGCGGCGTGCAGGGCCGGTTGGCGACGCTGCGGGAGATGCGGCAGGCCGACCCGGCCCGGCTGGACGCCCTGGACGCGCTGCTGGCCAGGGAACTGGCCGAGGCCGCGGCCCGCGCCGCCGCGCACTTCGCCGACGAGGCCGCCTTCGACGGCTACCGGCAGCGGGTCGCCGACGTGGCCGCGCGGGTCCCGCGGGCCGCCACCGCCGCCGACACCGCGCCGCTGGCCGCGGCCCTCGACGAGCAGGCGGCGGGCCTGGCCACCGTCACCGAGACCGCGGGCACCCTGGAGATCACCGACGCGACCGTCCGCACCCGCATCCTGGCCACCGCCGCCGACGTGCTCGGTGCGGTCAACCACGCCAGGGCCGTACTCGCCTCCCGCAGAAGGGAGTTGCTCGCCGCCGAGACCGGCGCGGAGTTCGCCGCGCAGAGCGCGCTGCTCGCCCAGAGCATCGGCGCGGCCCTCGACGCGGCCGGCACCCCCGAGGCGTGCGAGGAGCAACTCGGCCGCCTGCTGGTGCAGATCGAGAACCTCGCCACCCGGTTCGCCGCCGACGAGGAACGGCTCACGGCGCTCGACGCCCGCCGCGAGGAGGTGCGGGAGACCTTCGCCGCCCGCAAGCAGGCGCTCGCCGACGAACGCGCCCAGCGCGCCCAGCGGTTGACTGCCAGCGCGGCCCGGCTGCTGGACGGCATCCGGCGCCGCGCGGCCACCCTCGGCTCCGCCGACGCGATCCACACCTACTTCGCCTCGGACCCGCTCGCCGCCGAACACCGCAGGATCGCCGAGGAGTTGCGCACGCTCGGCGACCCCGCGCGGGCCGCGGAACTCGGCTCCGCGCTGGCCGCCGCCCGCCAGGCCGCCATCGGCGCCCTGCGCGACCGGCTCGACCTGTACGAGGACGGCGGCGCCGCGATCCGGCTGGGCCGGCACCGCTTCGCGGTCAACACCCAGCCCCTCGACCTCGCGCTCGTCCCGCACGCCGACGGCCTCGCCTTCACCCTCACCGGCACCGACTACCTCGCCCCGGTGGACGACCCCGCCTTCGCGGCCACCCGCGCCTTCTGGTCCCGGCCGCTGGTCTCGGAGTCCCCGCGGCTGTCCCGGGCGGAGTTCCTCGCCGGCGGGCTGCTGCTTGACCAGCTCGCCTCGGGCGCCCCGGCCACCGGCGACGTGCCCGCGAGGGTACGGGCGGCCGTCGCCGAGCGCGCGTCGGAAGGGTACGAGCGGGGGGTGCACGACCACGACGCGGTGCTGCTCCTCACGGCGCTCGCCGAACGTGCCGCGCACGCCGGGCTGTTGCGGTACTCCGCCGGCACCCGGGCGGGCGCCCTGCTCTTCTGGACCTACGGCAGCCGGCCCGCCGAACGCGCCGCGTGGACGGCGCGGGCCCGCTCGCTCAGCCGGGCGCGGACCACGTTCGGCGGGGCCGGCGCCGGGCGGGCGCTGGACGCTCTTGCCACCGAACTCGGCGCCGCCGCACGGGACTTCCTGCTCGCCGCCGGCCTGCCGGAACCGGTCCGCCCGGCCCCGGACTCGGCGACCGACGCCTTGCTGCTGGGGGAGTACCTGGTCGCCGAACTCGCCGCCGAGCAGGCCGGTTTCGCGGTCGGCCCCGGCGCCCGCACGATCGTGGCCCGGCTGACCGAAGCGCTGGGCGGCCCGGACGCGGTGCCGTACAAGGAGTTCAGCGCCGATCTCGACGCGCTGGGCGGGGAGTCGGACGCCGGTCTGGGCGCGCGCTGGCAGCTCGCCCGGGCCTGGCTCGGCCCGTTCGCCGGCGAAGCCGACGGCGCCGACAGTGCGGACGGTGCGGACGGAGCCGAAGGCCCAGGTGTCGGCGACCTGGTGGAGGCCGCGGCCGGACTGGTCTGCGGCGCCGGGGCCGTACGGTACGAAGTGGACGCCGAGGTCGAGGTGACGGTGCGCGGGCTGCTCGCGGCGCACCCCAGGGCCGTGGACGGCGCCATGACCCTGCGGGTGGACGAACTCCTCACCCGGGTAAGGAGGTTCACCGCCGAGGAGGTGCCGGCGTACCGCGCGTACCAGCGGCACCGTACGGCCGTGGTCGCCGCCGAGCGGGACCGGCTCGCGCTCGACGGCTACCGGGCCCGCCCCCCGGCCGGCTTCGTCCGCAACCGGCTGCTGGACGAGGTGTACCTGCCGCTGGTCGGCGACAGCCTGGACAAGCAGTTCGGCCCGGCCGGCGGCCTGCTGATGCTCATGTCCCCACCCGGATACGGCAAGACCTCGCTGGTGGAGTACGTGGCGAGCAGCCTCGGCCTGGCACTGGTCGGCGTCTCCGGGCCCGCCCTCGGCAGCGGCACCACCTCGCTCGACCCCGAACGCGCCCCCGACGCCGCCGCCCGGCGCGAGCTGGAGAAGGTGCGGCTCGCCCTGGAGATGGGCTCCAACGTGCTGCTCTACCTCGACGACATCCAGCACGCCTCGGCGGAGTTCCTGCAGAAGTTCATCCCGCTGTGCGACGCGCAGCGCCGGATCGAGGGCCCGGCGGGTGCGTACGACCTGCGCGGCAAGCGGTTCGCGGTGTGCATGGCGGGCAACCCATACACCGAGTCCGGCGCGCTCTTCCGGGTGCCCGACATGCTCGCCAACCGCGCCGACGTGTGGAACCTCGGGGATGTGCTGACCGGGCGGGAGGACCTGTTCGCCTTCAGCTACGTGGAGAACGCGCTCACCGCGAACCCGGTGCTCGCCCCGCTGGCCGGGCGCGACCGGGCCGACCTCGATCTGCTGGTACGGCTCGCCGCCGACGATCCGACCGCCCGCGCGGCGGACCTGGCGCACCCCTACTCCGATGCCGAGCGGGCGGAGATCCTCGCGGTGCTGCGGCACTTGCTGCGGGCTCGGGACGTCCTGCTCACCGTCAACGCGGCGTACATCGACTCCGCGGGGCGGGACGACGCGTCCCGCACCGAGCCGCCGTTCCTCCTACAGGGGTCCTACCGCAACATGAACCGGCTCGCCGGGAGGATCACCGCGACCATGAACTCCGCGGAGCTCGACGCCGCCGTCACCGACCACTACCGGGCCGAGGCCCAGACCCTCGCGCACGGCGCCGAGGCGGCTCTCCTCAAACTGGCAGCCCTCCGAGGCACCCTCACCCCCACCCAATCCGCCCGCTGGACCCACCTCAAATCCCCCTACACCTCGCCCTGAGTGCCCCTGCGTGCCCCTGCGGGGTGGCCGCCTCGCCCTCGTCCGCGGGCCGGTGGGTGGCTGGTCGCGCAGTTCCCCGCGCCCCTGTTGGGGGTTGCTCGCCGTTGTCGGGTGTCCGTTCCCCCCCTGCCCGGTACGGGTGCCTGCGCGCTGCGGAGCAGCCGCACATACCCAGGGGCGCGGGGAACTGCGCCACCAGCCACGGTGCCGGGGCACTGTGGGACGGCGAACAACCACCCCCAGGGGCGCGGGGAACTGCGCCACCAGCCACGGTGCCGGGGCACTGTGAGACGGCGGGCAAGCACCCCCAGGGGCGCGGGGAACTGCGCGACCAGCCACGGTGCCGGGGCACTGTGGGACGGCGGGCGAGCACCCCCAGGGGCGCGGGGAACTGCGCGACCAGCCAGAGCGGGCCGTCAGAGGAGGGCGAGGCAGCCACCCCGCAGGGGGGCGCGACCGCCCACCACCGGCGGGTGGTCCCTGGGCCGACAGGACGGGGGCACCCGGGGGGGTCAGGGGCGGCCACCCCGCAGGGGCCCGCGGGGACGGATCGGAACCCCGACGGTGGGGAGCCGTACACCGAGTCGACGGACCGCGAGCATGAGGAGCCACGCCACGACCCCGCCCAGTACGAACCCCGCCAGGACGTCATGGGGGTAGTGCACGCCGATCCACACCCGGGACGCCCCGAGAAGAAGGGCGAACGGGACCGCGATCCGCCCGAGTCGCCGGTCGGCGAGAAGAAGGGCCACCGCCGAAGCCGCCGCGATCGCCGAATGATTGCTGGGGAAGGACCAGTCCCCGAGAGCAGGGCACGCCTCGACCGTGGGAGCGACATGCAGCGTCTGGCAAGGCCGTTGCTCGGTGAAGATCGACTTGACGATGTCGTTCGCGAGGAAGGCGAGGACCACGACCACCGGCACCGCCAGCACCGCTGCCATCCGCGCCCGGTCGCCCCCACCCCGCGCCCGCCACCACGCCCAGAGCATGAGGACCGCGAACACGCCCACCCCGTAATCGCTGAAGAGCCGCACCACGCTGTCGAGCGGACCGGGCGTGTGCTGCGAGAGACGCACGACCCAGCGGTAGAGGCCCGCGTCGAACCCGGCGTTCATGACCCCTCCGGAGGGACGACGGCGTGGCGCCCGCGCGCCCGCTCACGCCGCCCGCGCCGCAGTTCCACCGCGAGCGGCACCAGCGACACGACGACCACGACCGCGACGATCGGCAGCAGATAGTGATCGACGTTCGGCACGGACGAGCCGAGCCCGTAGCCGGCCAGCACGAGCCCGACCGTCCAGACCGCGCCGCCGACCGCCTGCCACAGCGTGAAGGTGCGGACGGGCACCGCCAGCGCCCCGGCCAGCGGGTTGAGCACGGTGCGCACCACCGGGACGAAACGGGCCAGCACCACGGCCCTGGCGTGTCCGTACCGGGCAAGCAGGTCGGTCGCGCGCGCCGCGCCCTCGTGCAGCCGCCGGCCCCGGGACCTGGCCAGCAGCGCGGGACCGGCTCTGCGGCCGAGCACGTAACCCGTTTGGGCGCCCAGCAGCGCACCGGCGAGCGCGGCGATCAGCACCTGCCAGAGCGTGAGGTGCACCGCGCCCGAGGCGCCCGGCGCGCACAGCAGCCCCGCGGTGAAGAGCAGGGAGTCGCCGGGCAGGAAGAAGCCGACCAGCAGGCCGGTTTCGGCGAAGAGCACGACCGCGATGCCGAGGGCGCCGAAAGAGGCGAGCACGGAGTTGGCGCTGAGCGGGTTCAAGGCGAGGTGCGCGGCCGGTTCGGCCGCCGCATGGGCGACGAGTACGGGCACGGGCAGAGGCATGGCGGTGGAGCCCTCCCATAATGGTTCAGGGGGCGCCTGCGGCGACCCCTACCGACTACAGTGATGTAGACGGTCTACAGCACTGTAGACGAATGAGGCGGAAGGGGCGATCGAGCCATGCCGGAGCCGAGCGCGGGCCGCCGCCCGTCGGGCGAGCTGGAGGCGAGCGTCCTGGCCGCGCTGTGGGCGGCCGGCGGCCGCCCACTCACCCCCGCTGACGTGCAGCGCGAACTCGGCACCGCCCTGGCGCGCACCACCGTCACCACGATCCTGGCCCGGCTGTACGAGAAGGGCTCCGTCAGCCGCGCCCGCTCCGGCCGCGGCTACGCCTACCTGCCGGTCCAGGACTCCCCGGGGCTCGCCGCCCGCCGGATGCGCAGCGAGCTGGACAAGTCCGCGAGCGACGACCGCGGCACCGTACTGGCCCGGTTCGTCTCCGGGCTCGGGCCCGACGACGAGAAGGTGCTGCGCGAGCTGCTGGCGCAGGCCGGCGAGGCGCCCGCCGCGGCCGGGGACGGCCACGGCCACGGAACCGGAGCCGGAACCGGAAACGGTCGCGAAAGCGTCCACGGAAACGGCTCCCACGCGGGGGATCGCATGGGGGACGAGGAGGTCCGGTGAACTTCTCCGTCTGGCTGCCCCTGCTGCTGCCGCTGCTCGCCGCGCCCGCCGCCCGCCGGCTCGCCGACGCGCTGCCGCCGCGCACCGCCGCGTGGCTGCTGGCCGTGTCCGCGGCCCTGCTCGCGATGTGCAGCACCGCCGCGCTCGGGCTGCTCGCCGGGGCGGGCGCGCTGCGGCTGCCGCCGGTGGCCGCGCTCGGCCACCTCGTGCTGCCCGTGGTCGGCGACCAGGTCACCGTGCCGGCCGCCTGCGTGGCCGCCGGGCTGCTCGCCGTCGTCGCGGTGGCGCTCGTCCGGGCGGTACGGCGCCACGTCCTGCTCGCGGACCGCGCCCGGCGCGGCGCGGACGACTCCGGTACGGCCGCGGGCGACCTCACGGTGCTCAGTGACCCGCGGCCCGATGCGTACGCCCTTCCCGGGCGGTTCGGGCAGCCCGGGCGGATCGTCGTCACCTCGGGGATGCTGCGGGCGCTCGACCCGGCCGAGCGGGAGGCGCTCCTCGCCCACGAGCGGGCCCACCTCGCCGGGCGGCACCACCTCTTCCTCGCGGTACTCGCGCTCGCCTGTGCCTGCCATCCCGCGCTCCGGCTGTTGCGGGTGCCGCTGTCCTACGCGCTGGAGCGGGCCGCGGACGAGGCCGCCGCCGAGGCCGTCGGGGACCGTCGGGTCGCCGCTCTCGCGATCGGGCACGCGGCCCTTGCCGGGCGGGCCCTGCCGCGGCCCTACGCCGCCCTCTCCGCCACCACCGGGCCCGTGCCCCGGCGGGTCTCCGCGCTCCTCTCCCCCCGGGCCGCCCGTGCGCCCCGCGCGGTCGCCGCTCTTCTCGCCGGCGCCCTCGCGCTCTCCGCCGGCTGCGCCCTCCACGCCGCCTACGAACTCCACGGCAACATCGAGGTGGCCCAGGGCGAGCCCCGCTGACCTCCTACGGAGAAACCCGGCCGATTCCCCCCGAGCGCCCCGGCCCGCCTCCGGCCAGGGGCGCCGAACCCGCCTACGGCCAAGAGCGCCCCGGCCTGCCTGCCGCCAGGAGCGTCGAACTTGCCTCCGGCCAGTCGCACGCCGGGTGCGTCTACGGTCAGGGGCGTCGAGCCCGGCTCCGGCCAAGAGCGCCCCGGCCTGCCTGCCGCCAGGAGCGTCGAACCTGCCTCCGGCCAGTCGCACGCCGGGTGCGTCTACGGTCAGGGGCGTCGAGCCCGGCTCCGGCCAAGAGCGCCCCGGCCCGCCTCCGGCCAGGGGTGCCGAACCCGGTTCCGGCCAGTCGCACGCCGGGTGCGTCTACGGTCAGGGGCGTCGAACCCGGTTCCGGCTAGTCGCACCCCCGCGCGCCTGCCGCCAGGGGTGCCGAACCCGGCTCCGGCCAGTCGCACGCCGGCGCGCCGCACCCCGGCGCGCGCCTGCGGCCACGCGCTGCCACGGCTGCGGCAAGGCCCGCGGCTGCGGCAAGGCCCGAGGCCGCCGGCCCGAGGCGGCGTCACCCCGCAGACCCTCGGGGGCGTGACGTCGCTCACGTCACGGTGACGACGGTGGCGCCGGGGCCTTCGCCCGGCGCATGTCACCGATGGTCTGCCATAACCGCAGCGCCCGTTCCTGGTACCGGCGTGCGAGGTCGTGGGCGCCGGCGGCGGCGTCCAGGTCGCCGATCAGTTGCCAGCAGGCGGCTTCGTCGTGGCGGTCGCCGTGCCGGTGGAAGAGTTCGGCCGCGCGTTCCAGCGCCGGGCCCGCCCGGCCCCGGTCGTGCCGGCCGGCGTACACGCGGCCGACTTCCAGCAGCGTGTACGCGGCGCATCGCTCGTCGGCCATGTCCTCGAAGGTGGCCAGCGCCTGCCGCAGGCAGCGCAGCGCCTCGTCCGGATCGCCACGCCGGTCGTGCAGCCGGCTGAACCGCCGCAGCACGACCGCGACCCGGTGCCCGTCGTCGAGCGCCCTGGCCTGGCGCAGGGCCCGGCCGAACCAGGACTCGGCCTCGTCGAGGTCACCGTGCATGAGCCGCATCACGGCCATCGAACCGGACAGCTGCGCTTCGAGGTGCCGGTCGCCCTCACTGACCGCGATGGCCAGCGCGTGCTCGACACGGTCGGCGCCTTCGCCGTAACGGCCCCGCACCCGGCTGACCGTGCTCAGCATGGCCAGCGATAGTGCCTCGCCGCGCCTGTCGCCGCCGTCCTTGCACAACCTGACGGCGGACTCCAGGGCACCGGTCGCCTCGTCGAAGTCGTCCTGATAGATGTGCAGTTGGCCAAGGCCGCGCAGCAGCACCGATGCGCCGCGTGCGTTGCCGGCGGTCTCGGCCGCGCCCAGGGCGAGCCGGTGCCCGTGCTCCCAGTCCTGGTACAGGCACCGGTGGTCGTAGTAGGTCACCGTGCCGGCGGTCAGTTCCCAGGCCAGCTCGTCCAGTTTCCAGTCCACGGCCAGTTTCACCGCGCCGAGCAGGGTGGCGCGTTCGGCGTCGAACCAGCCGACCGGGTCGGCCGTCAACCGGGCCACGACCGCGTCGGGCAGCGACCGGCGCGGCGCGGAACCGGGCTCGCCGACCAGCAGCCCGGCCGGCAGCCGGGCGGTGCCGCGCCCGGCCAGGTCGAGCCAGGTGGACAGCACCCGGACCATCGCGTCGCGCTTGTCCGCCGCCGGCAACCGGGTGGCCGCCTCCACGGCACAGGTCCTGATCAGGTCGTGCAACCGGTAGCGCGGCTGGCCGAGGGCGTCGGTGGTGGTGAGCCGCACCAGGCTGGCGTCGACGAGGGCGTCCAGCACCTCGTCGGCGTCCGGGCGGTCCAGCAGCGGGCCGACCACCCAGCCGGGCAGGGTCTGGGCGCCGAGCAGACCCAGCAGGCTCAGCGCGCGCACCGCGTCGGCGGGCAGCAGCCGCAAGCTCAGTTCGACGCTGGCCCGCACGCTGAGGTCCCCGATCCTCAGCTCGGCCAGCCGCCGGGACTCGTCCTCGATCCGTTCCCGCAACACCCGCAGCGACCAGGCCGGGCGGCCGGCGAGCTTGGCACCGGCGATCCGGATCGCCAGCGGCAGGTTGCCGCAGCAGTCGAGTATCGCGTCGGCCTCCGCCGGTTCCCGATCGATCCGCCGCCGCCCGACGATGCCGGTGAACAGCTCCCGGGCCTCCGCCGGGCTCAGCACGTCCAGGTCGACGTGCCGGGCGCCGGGAAGGTGCGTCAACAGGGTGCGGCTGGTGATCAGCACGGCACAGCCGTCGGCCCCCGGCAGCAGCGGCAGCACCTGGTCGGCGTGCCCGGCGTCGTCCAGCACCACGAGCATCCGGTGGCCCGCCAGCAACGAGCGGAAGAGCGCGGCCCGTTCGGACACCCCGTTCGGGATCGCGCTGCCGGTGACCCCCAACGCGCGCAGCGCCTCGGCCAGCATCAGTGCCGGGTCCCGCGGCTCGTCCGATGTCCCGGCGAGGTCGAGGTACAGCTGCCCGTCGGGAAAGGAGGCGCTCGCCAGCCGCGCGGCGTGCGTCGCCAGGCAGGACTTGCCGACACCGGGACCGCCCACGACGACGGCCACCGGGGACCGGTCCGGCGCCGACCCGCCGAGTAACCGGGCCACCTCTGCCAGCGCGTCGGCCCGTCCCACGAAGTCGGGCAGGTCGAGCGGAAGCTGGCGCACCGGCATCGCCATGACCGCTCCGGTGGCGGCGGCGCCGGGCTCTTCCGGCCGGTCGTCCGGGGGACCGCTCGCCGGGACAGCGGCCGCCAGCGCGGGATCGGCCACGAGGATGCGCCGGTGCAGCGCCTGGAGCGGCGGGGAGGGGTCGACGCCGAGTTCGTCCGCGAGCGTCCGGCGCAGCCGCTCGTACACCTCCAGCGCTTCGCCCTGGCGCCGGCACCGGTAGAGGGCGACCATCAGGTGTTCGGCGACCTGCTCGTCATAGCGGTGCTCGCGCAGCAGGGCGGCCAGCTCCTCGATGACCTCACGATGCCGCCCCAGGTCGAGTTCGACACCCAGACACCGTTTGTGCGTGGCCGCGCGCTTCTCGTTCAGGCGGACCGCGTCCGACTGGAGGACCCGGCTCGCGATGCCGGTCAGGGCGTTGCCGCGCCAGCAGGCCAGCGCGCGCCGCAGCCCGGCGGCCGTCTCGATCGGAGCGCCGTACCGCGGGGCGAGGTTCCGCTCGTGGTCGAACTCCAGGAGGTCGAGCTGGTCCGGGTCCAGGTGGATCTGGTAGCCGCCGCGCCGCGTGCTGATCAGGGAGCGGGGCGCTCCGCACGCGGCGAGGTTGCGGCGCAGCCCGGACAGAGCGTCCTGGACCTGGCGGACCGCGGTGGCGGGCACCTTCTCGTCCCACATCACGGCAACGAGCCGCTCCATGGCGACGAGGTCGTTCGCGTCGATCAGAAGCGCGGCCAGCATCTTGGCCTGCCGCGGTCCGTCGAGTCGGACCTCGCGCCCGGTGATCTGGGCGTGTAACGGACCCAGCACGCCGAATCTCATGTCCCCCCCGGCACTTCACGATCAGCGCCGAACCCCCGTCCGACCTGGCACTAGGACGAATCTAGGACGGCCGGCGGACGAGTGTCCATACGGTCGCCGCAGAAGGGCCCGACACCACCGCGCCACCCCGGCGCGACGCTCGATGGCGAGGGCTGAGGAAGCGACCCGACCGCACCTGACCACCTGACCAGCAGGCCACGCCCCGGGTTCGTGCCGGTGGCGGACTGCTGCCATGCTCCAGGAGGAGCGATGAAGACGACGCAGAAGCGTTCCAAAGTCCTCGCCCTGACCGCCACCGCCGTGCTGGCCGGATGCTCGCTGCCGGTGCTGGCGGCCGGATCGGCGAGCGCCACCGACTGCCTGCGGTCGGTCGGCACGGTCTTGAACCTGGTCGCCGACAACCAGCACATCGGCGTGTTCTACCAGGGGTTCGACCAGTGCAACAAGACCGCCTACGCGGAGCTTCACTTCGACAGCTCGAAGGCGTCGAGCGAGGTCACCTCGACCGACCCGTACACGGACAACTGGATTCAGATCGCCGACCGGGTGCCCAGCGGACCGCGGCTGAAGAACAGCGTCCTGCCCAGCGGGGACTTGTACTGGGACGCGGGCTCGGTATCGGTCGAGCAGCCCGATGAGGAGATCTTCGACGCCTCCACCAGCTTCTACTACTGGACCGGCAGCCACATCGCGGACTGCTACGCCGTGACGGGCTGGAAGTACGCGGACGGCAGCCCCCAAGGTGCCCACGCGAACTGCCAGGACGTCTGACGGGCGATGCCCCGCCGGCCCGGCCGCCGGCCCGAACCCGTGGGCGGCCGGCCCGCGGCGGGCGGTGCGGCAGGATGGGGGGATGGAGTGGCTCGGTACGGGGGAAGCGGAGGTCGCGGCTTCGCAGCTCGCGGGGGCGGGGGAGCAGTGGGCGGCCGTCGCGGCGGACGCGTACGCGCGGGTCCTACGGGAAGCGGCGGCGCGGGGGTGGCAGGACGCGGACCTGGTACGGATGGCCGGGCGTGAGCTGGGCGCCGACCACCACCGGCTGGCCGAGGCCCTCGCGGCGCGGCCCGGGCCGCGGCAGCGGATCGCCGAGTTCGTCGCCGGGGAACGCCTGGACCGCTTCTCGGCGGCCCTCCTCGTCGTCGAACTGCTGCGCCTGTACGCCACCCTCCCCCCGATCACCGCCCTGACCGTCCCCCCGCCGCCCCACCCGGGGGGAGGAGGGCCCGGCGGCAAGGCCCTCGCCCGTATCCGCGCCCTGCTGGCGAAAGCGGAGTCCACCGGCTTCCCGGAGGAGGCCGAAGCGCTGTCGGCGAAGGCCCAGCACCTGATGGCCCGGCACAGCATCGACGCGGCCGCGCTGGCCGCCGCGCACGGCGGCGGCCCCGACGCACCCGCCGCCCGCAGGATCGGCGTGGACCGTCCCTACGAAGGCGCGAAAGCGCTCCTCCTGGACGCGGTGGCCGCCGCCAACCGCTGCGAGTCCGTCTGGTCCTCGGAATTCGGCTTCGCCACGGTCGTCGGGCACCCCGCGGACCTGGAAGCGGTCGAGGTGATGTTCACCTCGCTCCTGGTGCAGGCCGACCGCGCCCTGCACCGCGGCCGCTCCTCCCGCTCCCGCGACTTCCGCGAGTCCTTCCTGATCGCGTACGCCGCCCGGGTCAGGGAACGCCTCACCGCCGCCACCGACGCGGAGGTCGCCGAGGCCGCCCGCGAGGCCGGCCCCGCACTGCTGCCGGCCCTGGCCGCCCGCGACCTCGCCGTGCGCGACACCACGCGGCGCCTGTTCCCCCGGACCACCGCCACCCGGCTCAAGGGCCGCGACCCGGACGGCTGGCGGCACGGCCGTACCGCCGCCGACCGCGCCCGACTCCGCGACGGGTAGGCCGTGTTTTGGAAGTCCCGCCTGGCCCGTGGCGCCTGGCACGCACGCTCGCTTCGTTGTCGGGCTTGTCCGAGTAGGCCCACTACGAGGACAACCCTCCGCCTTGCGATCGCACGCACCAGACGCCACGGGCCCCGCCCTTTGGGCGGACGGCGCTACTTCCAAAACACGGCCTAGGAGCCGGCGGCCGTCAGCCGGCGTGATCGTGCCTCAGCCCTGGCCGGTGTCGATCACGCAGAAGCGGTTTCCCTCGGTGTCCGCGAGCACCACGAAGTCGGCGTCCTCGGGATAGTCGTGCCAGTCCACCCGCCGCGCGCCCAGTGCCAGCAGCCGCTCCACCTCCGCGGCCTGGTCGGCCGCGTCCCCCGCGTACAGGTCCAGGTGCACCCGGGGGTACTCCTGCACCGGGGTCTCGCTCAGCCCCAGCGACAGCTGCGGCCCACTCCCGGCGGCGGGCACCAGCACGACCCAGTCGTCCTCCGGCTCCTCCCGCGGCACGTAGTCCAGCGCTCGCATCCAGAACGCCGACGCCCGCGCCACGTCGCCGACGCCCATCACCACCGAACCGATTCTCAGCATGCCCCGCATTCTCCACGGCCCCGGAACGCGCGGGCGTACCCGGAACATGCGGGCAGGCCAGGAACGCGCGGGCAGGCCCGGAACATGCGGGCGGCCCCGGAGCCGAGAGCTCCGGGGCCGCCCGTGGGTCGAGCCGGCCGCCTCACGCGGTGAGCGGGCTGAGCACCATCGGCCTGACCTTCCCCTCGATCATCGCGCCGAGCCCGCGGACGGCGACCGTGTCGGGGTTGGGCGCCACGTTCACCGGCATGTTCGTGGCCTCGCGGAGCATCAGGTCGAGCCCGGGCATGTGCGCGCTGCCGCCGGCCAGCATGATCCCGCGGTCGGCCAGGTCGGAGACGAGGTCGGGGGCGCAGCGGCGCAACACGTTCGTGATGGCGTCGAGCACCGCGTTGAGCGGGGTGCGCATCGCGCTGCGCACCACCTCGGTCTCGACCAGGACCGAGCGGGCCAGCCCGCTGGCCACGTCCCGCCCGTAGACCTCGGTGGTGGTGGTGCCGCCGGACTCGGCCGTGCCGAGCACCTTGTGCAGCGGCCGCACCGCCTGGCTCGGCAGCATCAGCGCGTGGTTGCTGCGCAGGTGGTCCACCACCGCCCGGTCGATCGCGTCGCCGCCGACCGGTACGGTCTCCGCGGCCACGATGGAGCCGAGCGAGAGCACCGCGACCTGGGTCGTCCCCGCCCCGCACACCACGATCATCGTGGCCTCGGGGTGCTCCACGGGCAGCCCGCAGCCGACCGCCGCGGAGATCAGCGTGTCCACCATCTCCACCCGGCGCGCGCCGAGCCCGTACATCGTCTCGACGGCGGCGCGGCGGGCGATCGGGGCGCTGCCGTGCGGCATGCACACCGCCGCGCGCATCACGGGGGTGCCGCGCAGCCGCAGCCAGCGCCGGCCGAGCTTGTCGCCGAGGACGTGCCGCAGCATCCGCTGGGCCATCTCGATGTCGACGACCGCGCCGCCGGCCACCGGGCGGGCCACCCGGATGTGGTCGGGGGTGCGGCCGGACATCGTCTCCGCCTGCCTGCCGACGGCGATCAGCGCCCCGGTGCGGATGTCCACCGCGGCGACGCTCGGCTCGTCGACCACGAGGCCGCTGCCGCGCAGGTGGACCCGGGTGCGGGCGGCGCCGATGTCCACCGCGATGGTGCAGCGCCGCAGTTGGTCGAGGCTGGGGGACAGCACGTTGGGGTTCACAGCGCGCTCCCGTACGGCAGCTTCCGCGGGTGGTAGGTGGCCAGCGCCCAGATCACGAACGTGTCGATCGCGATCATGATGATCGCCCAGATCGGCTGGTAGGGCAGGAACATGAAGTTCGCGATCAGGTTCAGGCCGGCGATGAAGATGCCGATGAACCGTGCCCACGCCAGGCCCCGCAGCAGGAAGTAGCCGACCAGCAGGGCGATGACGCCCAGGACCAGGTGAATCCAGCCCCACGCGGTCACGTCGAACTTGTAGACGTAGTCGCCGCGGGTGCGCACGTAGACGGAGTCCTTGGCGATGCCGACGATTCCTTCGAGGATCGCCAGCACGCCGTTGATCATCAGCATCAGCCCGGCGAAGACGGCGCCGCCGGCCGCCCAGGCGCTGCGCGAGTCGTCGCGGGGGTCGCGGCCGCCGGTGGAGCCTGGCGGGTTCGATCCGGGAGGCGGGGTGGCTGCGGTGGATTGGCTCATGGCGGGCTCCCGAGAATGCGTCGGCGTCCACGGCGGGCCCACCCGGCCGAGTATGCGGCCCAACCGCACGAACCGGGCGAAAACCTGCCTTCATGACAAAAGGATTTGCCGGATTGTCGGTCTTGGCGAGAGATGTTGCGCCGAACGGGCAGCGGCCGTACGGGCAAACGCCCCCGTACGGCGCAACGCGGCGCGGTACGGGGGCGCGAGGGAAATCGGCGCGGAGGCGGATACGGAGGGGGCCCGGAGGCGGATACGGATACGGGCGCGGAGACGTGCGCCGAGACAGGTGGGGAGACGGCCGGGGAGACGGGCGGGGGAAACGATCCGCCGGGCTACTCCGCGTCCTCCAGGCGGAAGCCCACCTTCAGGCCGACCTGGTAGTGGTCGATCTCGCCGTCGACGATGTGCCCGCGCACCTGGGTGATCTCGAACCAGTCCAGACCGCGCAGGGTGCGCGAGGCGCGCCGGACGCCGTTGCGGACGGCGGCGTCGACGCCCTCGGTCGAGGTGCCGACGATCTCCGTGACGCGGTACGTGTGGTCAGCCATGACGATGTCCCTTTCGTGTGGGGGAGCGGCCCCGCTCAGTGGTGGAACGCGGTGGCCACCGACTCGGGGCGGTTCAACGGGTGCGCCTGGCGGCGCAGTTCGGGCAGCAGCGAGGCCACGTCGTCCATCAGCAGGTCGGCCAGGTCCTCGGAGAAGCCGTTGCGGCACACCACCCGCAGCACCGCCAGGTCCTGCCGGTTCGCCGGGTAGGTGTACGCGGGGACCAGCCAGCCGCGTTCGCGCAGCCGCCGCGAGACGTCGAACACGTCGTACGCCGTCACCTCCGGCGTGGTGGTGACCGCGAACACCGGGAGCTGGTCGCCCCTGGTGATGAGCCGGAAGTCGTCCAGCGACTCGAAGCGCTTCGCGACGGTGGTGGCCACGTCCCGGCTGGACTGCTGCACCGCGCGGTAGCCGTCGTGGCCCAGCCGCAGGAAAGAGTAGTACTGCGCGACCACTTGGGCGCCCGGGCGGGAGAAGTTCAGCGCGAAGGTGGGCATGTCGCCGCCGAGGTAGTTCACCCGGAAGACCAGCTCCTCCGGCAGCGCCTCGGTGTCGCGCCACAGCGCCCAGCCGACGCCGGGGTAGACCAGCCCGTACTTGTGGCCGGAGGTGTTGATCGAGGCGACCCGCGGCAGCCGGAAGTCCCACTCCAGGTCCGGGTCGAGGAACGGCGCGATCATGCCGCCGGAGGCGCCGTCCACGTGGACCGGGATGTGGGTGCCGGTGCGCTGCTCGTAGTCGTCCAGGGCCGCGCAGATCTCGGCGACCGGTTCGTACGACCCGTCGAAGGTGGAGCCGAGGATCGCCACCACGCCGATGGTGTTCTCGTCGCACAGCGCCAGCGCGGCCTCGGCGTCCAGGTGCAGCCGGTCGCCGCTCATCGGCGCGAGCCGCGGTTCGACCTCCCAGAAGGTGCAGAACTTCTCCCAGCACACCTGGACGTTGGCACCCATCACCAGGTTCGGCCGGGCGGTGGCCGGGTAGCCCGGGGTGCGCTTGGACCAGCGGCGCTTGAGCGCCATCCCGGCGAGCATGCAGGCTTCGGAGGAACCGGTGGTCGAGCAGCCGACGACCGAGCCGGGGTCGGGGGCGTTCCACAGGTCGGCGAGCATCGACACGCAGCGCCGCTCCAGCTCGGCCGTGCGCGGGTACTCGTCCTTGTCGATCATGTTCTTGTCGACGCACTCGGCCATCAGCACGTTGGCCTGCGGCTCCATCCACGTGGTCACGAACGTGGCGAGGTTGAGCCGGGAGTTGCCGTCGAGCATCAGCTCGTCGTGCACGAGCTGGTACGCCGCGGTGGGCGTCATCGGACCGTCCGGCAGGCGGTGCTTGGGCGGGGCGGTCTGCATGGCGCCGATCGGATCGGCGGCGCCGAGGTAGAACGGATTGACGGAGACCTCGTGGGGGGAGCCCGAACCTTTGTGCAGCGACATGCGGGGACCTTCCCGGCAGCGGAGCGGTGACCGGTCGGGCCGTCCGGCCCGTACGGTCCTACCGCCGTACGCGCACGACGTTACGGGCTATCCGCGCGGCCCGCAGGCCCTACGACTCCCGTGGAAGCAGGGCTTCCTGGGTGAAGCGGTGCAGGGCGCGGGCGAACGCCTCGGCCTCGGCGGGCGGCCAGTGCGCGAGGTAGGCGTCGAACCGCTCGGCCAGACGGGCGCGCATCCGGGCCACGACGCGCTCGCCCTCGGCGGTCAGGACGAGCAGGCTGGCGCGGCGGTCGGAGGGGTCGGGTTCGCGCCGGAGCAGGCCCGCGCCCTGGAGCCGGTCGGCGTGCCGGCTGACCACGGAGCGGTCCAGACCGATGGCGTGGCCCAGGCGGGCGGCGCTGCGGGGGCCGCCCCTGGCGAGGCCGCTCAGCACGGGGTAGGTGGCCTCGTCCAGGGCCGGGCCCAGGCCCGCGGTGAGTTCGCCGTAGACCACGGCGCGCGATTCCCGGCGGACGATGTCCCCGAAGTCCTCGGCGATCTGCTCTCCGGCGGTGGATTCGGTCATCCCCTCAGCTTAGCCCGTGCATCCCGCACGTACCTCCTGCGGAGTGGCCGCCCCTGACCCCCCCGGGTGCCCCTCTCCTTCCCGCCCCGGGACCCTCCCTTTCAACAGGGTGCGGTGTCCTTACGGCTCCCCGCCGTGGGGGTGCCGTTTCGTCCCCGGGTGCTGCCCAGTGGCCGGTTGCTCGCGCATTTCCCCGCGCCCCTGGGTGGGTGCCCCTTGCGGTGCGTGTTTGTCTGTCGGTCCGTCTGTGATGGGGCGCGCAGTTCCCCGCGCCCCTGTTGGGG
>NZ_JBIUYR010000026.1:0-115826 GCF_044744625.1 Streptomyces sp. NPDC087270 | reverse complement strand
CCCGCCCCCCCGGGGGGGGCGTTCGCCCCCCGGCGGGGCGCGCCCACCCCCGCCCCCGCGACGGCGGTGCCGCCGAGGGCGACCAGGACGGCGGCGGCCAGCCACAGGGACGTGGGGTGCACGGTGTGCTGCGCGCGGGCCACGACGCCGCGCACCGACTGGTTGGCGATGTTCACCGCGGAGCCCGACCGGTCGGGGGCGAAGGCACAACTGGTCCAGTAGCGCAGCGAGTCGTGCGGCAGCACCGCGGCGGTCAGCAGCGTGACGCCGGCGAAGCTGCCGGTGGCGGTGAGGAAGCGGCGCCGCCAGGGGGTGCCGCGCCCGCGGGTGGCCGCGGCCGCCCCGGCCAGCACCACCAGGAACAGCAGCGGCGTGACCTTGATCGCCGCCGCCAGCCCGATGCCGATCCCGGCCCAGCGGTTGCCGGGCCGCCGGGTGAAGTCCCACAGCACCAGGCACACCAGGAGAATGTTGACCTGGCCGTAGCGGATGGTGGTCCAGACCGGTTCGCTCCACGCCGCCCACGCGGCCGTGCCCAGCACGGCGGCCGCGCCTGGGCGGCGGCGCAGCACCAGGCGCAGCGACAGCCCGGCGAGGACCACGGTCAGCAGCAGGTTCCCCGCGGTCGCCGCGGTGCGCATGTGGGCGACGTCGAGCCAGGTCAGCGGGACGAACAGCAGCCCGGCGAAGGGCGGGTAGGTCATCGGCAGCATCGCGGAGGTGGCGTGCATGGCGTACAGGTCGCCGCCCTCGCGCACGGTCCGGCCCGCCGCGCGGTAGACCATGACGTCGATGAGCGAGACGTGCGTGACACGTTGCAGGACCCACACCGCGGCGAAGGACAGGGCACAGAGGGCGGCGGCCCAGCCCACGCGCAGCCGGTGGCTCATGAGCGCAACGCCCGCCTCTCGACGCCTCCCGCCAGCGGTGGTGCTGACGCTCCATCAGAATGGGATACGGAGCCGCTCGCACGGCCGGGACGCCCCGTCCGCGGGCGCGCAGACACACGGGCAGTCGCCGACCGGATGGGTTGCGGCCGGCGGAACCCCGCCGGGACGAGGGCGCGCCGGACATCGGGTGGACCCGGACCGGGACCCGGCTGGACCCGGACCAGGACCCGGCCGGACCCGGGCGGACACCCCGCGAGAACACGCCGCGCCCGCACCCCTCGCCGCACCCCTCGCCGCACCCCCGCCCGTGCCCCACCCCGGGGCGGTGGCCTGCGGATTCGCGGCCCCGTCGGCCGCCGAAGCGGAGCACACTGGACAGTGGCGGGATTCCGGCCGTCGGGTGTGCCGGTCACCGCAGGAATGGGGCCGGTACGTCGGTGCCGGCTCCGTGGAGATGGGGTGAGCGGTTGTGCGCTCTCGTTTCGCGCCTGACTGGCGGCTCACGGTCCGGATGCTGACGGTGATCTTCCTGTTGGGCCTGGTGTTCGTGGCGTTCATCGCCGTGCTCGTCGCGCTGCTGAAGTCCGTGGTGGTCGTGGTGGTGATCGCGGCCGGTGTGCTGGCGGCGCAGTACTGGTTCTCCGACCGGATCGCGCTGTTCGCGATGCACGCCCACGAGGTCACCCCGCAGGAGCAGCCCGAGCTGCACGGCGCGGTCGACCGGCTGTGCGCCCTCGCCGACATGCCCAAGCCGCAGGTGGCGGTCTCGGAGATGGACCTGCCGAACGCCTTCGCCACCGGGCGCAGCGCCGACCACGCGGTGATCTGCGTGACCACCGGCCTGCTGCGGCGCCTCGAACCGGGCGAGCTGGACGGCGTGCTAGCCCACGAGCTGTCCCACGTCGCGCACAAGGACGTCGCGGTGATCACCATCGCCTCGTTCCTCGGCGTGCTCGCGGGGCTGCTGGTGCGCTTCGCCTTCTACTCGGAGCTGTTCGGCCGGGGCCGCCGCGACCAGAACACCCTGCTGCTGCTCACGATGATCATGGCGGTGTCCGTCGTGGTGTACTCGCTGAGCTTCGTGCTGATCCGCGCGCTGTCCCGCTACCGCGAGCTGGCCGCCGACCGGAGCGCGGCCGAACTGACCGGCCGGCCCTCCGAACTGGCGTCCGCGCTGGTCAAGGTGAGCGGAACCATCGCCCGTATCCCCAGCGAGGACCTGCGCACCGCCCGGGCCTTCAACGCGTTCTTCTTCACCCCGGCGCTGAAGGAGGGCTCGCCCCTCGCGACCGTCTTCTCCACCCACCCGAGCCTGGAGCGCCGCCTGGAGGCCCTGGCGAAGCTCTCCGCCGAAATGGGCCTCCACGCCTGAGGGGCACCCTTCGGCTCGCCGGCTGCCCCGGCGAACCGTTCTCCGCAGCGGGACCCGTGCGTGGGTGCGGCTCCCCGCGGACAACGACCCCGGTGGGGCCACCACCGGGGTCGTCCGCGCGGGAAGCGGGCGCGCATCGCGCCGTGGGTGACACTGAGTGATGTGACAACTGCACGTGGTGACGGCGATGGTGGTGGTGGCACGCCCGATGCAAGGGGTGGCGTGCCCGGCCCGGCGGAGATGCTGCCCGGTCTCGACGAGGACCAGCTGCGGGTGCTGGGCGAGGTCGGGCAGGCGTGGGCCCAGGTGTCGGACGACGCGGACCTGCGGCGCCACGAGTTGCCGGTCGACCCCGACCTCGGCGGCTTCCCGTCGGCCGAGGACATCGGCCCCGACCGCTTCGGCCGGATGGTCCGGGTGGCGACCCTGGGCACCGCCACGGCGCCGGAGGAGGCGGTGCCCTCCTCCGGTGCGGCCCGCGCCGCCTACCGCGTCCGGCACGCGCTGATCGGGGCGCCGCTGAAGAGCACCGCGGTCACCCGCGAGCGCATGCGCAAGCTGGTGGCGCTGCCGGTGCTCTCCGCCGACGCGCTGTCCTCCGTGGCGTACGGCCCCGAGGCCCTGCTCGCCGTGCTGGTGCTGGCCGGCACCGCCGGTCTCGGCTGGACCACGCCCATCGCGGCGGCCATCGCGTTCCTGATGCTCGCGGTCGGGGTGTCCTACCGGCAGACGATCCGCGCGTACCCGCACGGCGGCGGCTCGTACATCGTGGCCGGCGACAACCTCGGCAGAGTGCCCGGCCTGGTGGCCGCGGCCGGGCTGATGACCGACTACATCCTCACCGTCGCGGTGTCGATCGCCTCCGGGGTCGCCGCCATCACCTCCGCGCTGCCGTCGCTGTCCCCGTACACCGTGCCGATCGGCGCGGGGGTGATCGCGCTGCTGCTGGTCGGGAACCTGCGCGGGCTGCGGCAGGCCGGGGCGCTGTTCGCAGCCCCGACCTACGCCTTCATCATCGCGATGTTCGTGCTGGTCGGGGTGGGCCTGTCCGACGCCGCCGGGCGCGACTTCCACGCCACGCCCACCCCGCATCTGAACGCCACCGAGGGCGTCGGCGTGCTGCTGGTCATGCGCGCCTTCGCCTCCGGCTCCACCGCCATGACCGGCATCGAGGCGATCTCCAACGCGGTGCCGGCCTTCCAGCCGACCGAGTGGCGCAACGCCCGCACCACGCTGACCTGGATGATCTGCCTGCTGATCACGCTGTTCGCCGGGGTGACGGCGTTGGCCCGGCTCGACGGCGTGGTGCCCCGCTCCGGCGAGACCGTGCTCTCCCAACTCGCCCACCGCAGCTTCGGGTCCGGGCCGATGTACGTCTTCACGCAGATCGCCACCGCCGCGGTCCTGCTGCTGGCCGCCAACACCGCGTACAACGACTTCCCCCGGGTGCTGTTCCTGCTGGCCCGCGACGGGCACGCGCCGCGGCTGTTCCTGCGGCTGGGCGACCGGCTCGCCTTCAGCAACGGCATCGGGGTGCTGTCGGTGGCCGCCGCGGTGGTCTTCGTCGCGTTCAGCGGCAACACCGCGTCGCTCATCCCGCTCTACGCGGTCGGGGTCTTCCTCGCCTTCACGCTGTCCCAGGCCGGGATGGTGCTCCACTGGTGGCGGCTGCGCGACCGGCACTGGCGCAAGAGCCTGTTCTTCAACGCCACCGGCTGCGTGCTGTCCGCGCTCGTCTTCGTCACCGCGGGGATCACCAAGTTCACCTCGGGCGCCTGGGTGGCCATCCTCGCCGTCGGCCTGTTCCTCCTGGTGACCACGCGCATCCACCACCACTACGAGGAGGTCCGCGCCGCGCTCCGGCTGCACCCGCAGGCGATCGAGGTCCCCGCGTCGCCCGAGTCCCCGCCCCACGAGGAGTGCGACCCCCCGGCGCCCCCGCCCGAGCCCCCGCGCCCGCCCGCGGCGACCTCCGCCGTAACGGCCGGGCCGGAGCCGGTCGTGAACGGGACGGTCCGGGAGGACGAGGAGAGCCCCGAGGAGATCCGGAACCTGTCGATCGTGCCGATCTCCACGCTGGACCTGGCCGGCATGCGGGCGCTCGCCTACGCCGCGTCCCTGCGCCAGCCCGTCCTCGCGCTGCACCTCAGCCCCGGTGAGGCGGAGGCCGACCGCTTCCGGGGGTACTGGCACGTGTGGGGCGACCACCTGCCGCTGGAGGTGCTGGTCACGCCCTACCGGGCGACCGTGGCCCCGCTGGTCCACTACATCGAGGCGCTGCACGAGCAGCAGCCGCAGCTCACCCTCACCATCGTCGTCCCGGAGATCGTGACGCGGCGCCGGCGCTACCGCCTGCTGCACAGCCGGACCGCGAGCCGGCTCCAGCGGGCGTTGCGGACGCTGCCGAAGATCGTCGTCACCAACGTCCCGTACCACGTGTAGGCGCGGCGGTCCGGTGGGTGCCGTGCGCGGGGCGGGCCTCGCGGGTCGGGCGGCGCCCCCGTGGCCTGACGGTTCCGGCGGCGGCCCCGCCGTACCGTGTCTCGCGTGGTGAACAAAAGGGGCGGAGCGGAGGAAACGGTCGACTCCGGGGGCGCCGACTCCGGGGGCGCCGACTCCGGTCCGGGGCGGGCCCGGCACCCGGTGTGGTGGGTGCTCTCCGCCGTGCTGGTGGCCGCCGCCGTGGCCCTCGCGGTGGACCGGCGGCACGACCTGGTGCTGGCGCTGCACCAGATCGCGGTGGTCCGCCCGGCGCCGCTGGCAGTGGCCGCCTTGTTCGAGGCGCTCTCCCTGACCTGCCTGGCGACGTTGCAGTGGCGGCTGCTGAAGCTGGGCGGGGCCCGGCTGCGGCTCGCCCTGATGGGCGCCATGGCCCTGGCGGCCAACGCCGTGGCCGGGACCCTGCCCGGCGGCGCGGCGTTCGCCGCCGCGTGGCTGTACGGGCAACTGCGCCGCCGCGGCGTGTCGCTGGCGCTCGCCGGGGCGGCCCTCGCGGTCGCCGGCCTGATGTCGGCCACCACCTTGTTCCTGCTGCTGGTGGTCGGCGTCCTGGCCAGCGGCAGGGCGGGGCCGAGCGGCCTGCGCACCGCCGTGCTCTGGCTGACCGCGGTCCTCGTGGCGCTCGCCGCCCTGGCCGCGCTCCTGCCGCGCTCCGCGTTCGTACGGCGGCGGGCGTGGCGGATCTGGCGCCGGGTCGGGGTCCGCTCCCGCCGGCTGTGGAACGTCGAGGACGGGCTGTACCGCCTCGCCCGGGAGGTCCGGGAGGTACGGCCGGGGGTGCGCCCGTGGCTGCCGCCGCTCACCCTGGCCCTGGGCAACTGGCTGCTCGACGCGGCCTGCCTCGTCGCGTGCGCGTGGGGACTGGGCGTCGCCGTGCCCTGGCGCGGGGTGCTCGTCGCGTACTCGCTCACCCAGATGTCGGGGGCGCTGCGGCTCACGCCCGGCGGGCTCGGCATCGTGGAGACCAGCCTCGCCGCGCTGCTGGTCTTCTACGGGCTGCACGCGGACCAGGCGATCGCGGTGACCCTGCTGTACCGGATTCTGAGCTACTGGGCGCTCCAGCCGATCGGCTGGACGAGCTGGCTCGGCCTCACCTTCGCCGCGCGCCGCCGGGACGCGAGGACGGTGCGGGAGCGGCGGGCCCGGTCCTGAGCGTCCCTGGTCGTGACCGTCCTGGTCGTGGCCCCGTGGCGCCCTGGCCGCTCAGCCGACCAGCGGCGCGCCCCCGCAGTACCGTGGAAAGGGCGATACCGACTGCCGGTCGGCGCCAGACGACACGGTGGCGCCGGCGCAGGCCGGAAGCGAGGTACTCAGACGATGGAAGCCGACCGTATCGACCGCATGGTCTCCCAACTCCGCGCGCGAGACGTCATGGCCCATCGAACTGAGACCGGCGTGTACAGCTTCGGCATCCGCGTCGTCATCGGGGACGGAAGCGAGGCGCTGTGGACGCCCGGCGGAGCCGCCGGGCTCGACGCGCAGGTGATCAGGGACGGCGTGCTGGTCGGCTGCGTCCCGCACATCCCCGGGTCCGAGAGCTTCACCGACGAGCAGACGGTCGAGGCGATCGCCACGGCGCTGTACTCGGAGGAGGGGCTCTACCCGGCGGACCGCGCCGCCCCGCAGCCGCCGCCCGCCGCCGACAGCCCGCCCGGGCCCGCGGCTCCGGGTCCGGCCGGACAGCCGGGACCGGGACCGGGTGGACCGCCGCGCCGGCCGTGGTTCCGGCACAAGCGCGACTTCCCGCGCTGACGAGCCGACCCGCGGCCTGTCGCGCGCCAGGTCGTCGTAGCAGCTCGTCGCGGCAGGTCGTCGTACCGGGCCGGGGCCCCGCCTCACATGAGGTCGGCGCCGTGCGAGGCCCCCGCCCCCTGCCCTTGCACCGTACGGGTGATCGCGAGCAGGGCCGCGTCGTCGGAGAGGCGGCCGCCGGTGTGGTGGAGCAGGTCCTGGCGCAGGTGCCGCAGCAGGGCCTCCGGGGTCAGGGCCGGAGGGAAGGTCGCCACGCGTTCGACGAGCGGGTAGAAGATGCCCTGCCGGGAGCGGGCCTCGATCAGCCCGTCGGTGTAGAGCAGCAGCGTGTCGCCGTCGCCGTAGGAGATCTCGTCGGCGTGGACCCCGACGGCCGGCAGGAAGCCGGAGCCCAGCGGCGGCGAGGGGGCGGTGCAGTTGGTGGCGGTGACCTGGCCGTCGGAGCCGATCACGAGCGGGGCCGGGTGCCCGCAACTGGCCATCAGGACCGGACCGCCGTCGCCGTCGGGGAGTTCCAGCAGCAGCGCGGTGGTGAAGTGCTCGCCCGGGTCCTCCTGGCTGTCCGCGACCTCGTCCATGTCCAGGCTGACCCGTGCCTCCAGGGCCTCCGCGAGTTCGGGCAGCGTGTCGCAGAACCGGGCGGTCTCCCGGAAGGCGCCGAGCACGGCCGACGCCTCCGCGATGGCGGGCAGCCCCTTGCCGCGGACGTCCCCGATGATCACGCGGCTGGTCGCGGGGCGTCTGCGGGTGACGGCGAAGAGGTCGCCGCCGATCTGCGTGTCGTCCTCGGCGGCCAGGTAGAGCCAGGCGATCCGCAGCGGGCCGACGTACTGCGGCGGCGGCCGCAGCAGGACCCGCTGGGCGGTCTCGGAGACGAGTCTGACCCGGCTCAGCTGCCGGCCGCGCCGCTCGCGGATGTAGCTGAAGAAGACCAGGAGCACCGAGAGCACGATCAGCGCGACCAGCTGCCATGCGCGGGCCACCGTGCCCGAGCCCTGGGTCACGAAGGCCACGAACGCCTGCGCGCCCACGGCCACGACGGCGATCGCCGCCGTGCGCCACGGCCCCGCGAACGACGCGGTCAGCGCCGGCGCGACCACGAGCATGGGGCTGAGGAAGACGTCCCTCGGCGACACCGCGTCCGCGACGGTGATGAGGACCACCAGGGCGAGCGGGATGACGATCGCCAGCGGTGGCGTCCGTTCCGTCAGGTTGTCCAGCCGTCTGAGGTCCATACCGGAAATTTTATGATGTTTGCTCACCAAGAGGACGAACGGCGCCTTTTCCGGCCGACCCCCGGCGGGCGCGTGCCCGCAGTCCTGCTCGCGGGCCCGTCCGCGGCGGCGGAGCCATCCGGGGCAGGGGCCACCGCATGATCCCCCCGGGCAGGGGCAGGCGCTTCCTCGGAGGCTGATCGCCATGGGACCGTTGCTCGTCGTTCTTCTGCTCGTGCTGATCTTCTTCGGCGTGGGATTCGCCATCCACCTGCTGTGGTGGGTCGCTGTCGCGGCGCTTGTCGTGTGGCTGCTGGGATTCCTGCTGCGCGGCACCCACTCCAGCGGCAGCCGGAACCGCTGGTACCGCTGGTAGCGCCACCCACCCGACCGAACCGCCGGGCGCCACCCCACCCCCCAGGGGGCCGGGACGGCGCCCGCCTCGCGTTGCCCCGGCGCCCGCGGCGGCCGCGGGTACCGCCGACCGAGTGCCGGGCGGGGCGCGGTGGGCGCGGGGTGCCTCGCGCCGGCCGGCGTCCGTGAGGTGATGACGGCGGAAAGCGTCGGGCGATGCCGGCCCGGCGGCGATCGCACCTACCCCTGGCTGGGCCTGCGCGTCGGCGTGGTCGGCGACCTGAAGCCCTGCGCGCGCTGACCCCGGACGGCCCGGTCGTCCCAGGGCTGCGAGGGCGGTCGGGTCAGTTCGTCGGGCCGCAGGCGCTGTCGGTGCCGCGCTGGACGCAGACCGTCAGGAGGCGGCCGGGGCCGTCGTAGTACCAGGAGCTGTGGTGGTAGCCCGCGGTCGTGATCTGCTGGGACTCGATGACGTCGGCGCTGTTGCCGGCGTCGTCCTGAATCCAGGCGCGGCAGCCCTGGGAGTCGCCCTCGGTCTCCCACCGCATGTGGTCGTGGGCCGGGGAGCCTTGGAGCTGGATCTCCTGGACGACGGCGCAGCCCTGGAGGACGACCGGGGAGTTGCCCTCGAACCGCGCGGTGGCGGCGCCGGCGGACGTCGCGCCGGCGGCGAGCGCGGTGCCGGCCAGCGCCGTGGCGGTGGCCAGGTACGTCGTGATCCTCTGCCTGCGCGTCATGCCGTCCCCCTCCGGCCCGCCGGACGGTCCGGCCGGGCCCGGCAGCAGCGTAGCGCGGCGCGATCCCCGGTCAGAGGCTTCTCACCTGGTGCTTCGCGGAACCGCGGCGTCCGGTGCGCGGGCCGGGGGCGCCGGACGGGTGGCCCCGTGACGGCCCCGAAACGGCGCCGGCCCGCCGCCCGGTGAGGAGGGCGGCGGGTCGGGAGGCGCGGGCGGGGGACAGCGCCCCGCGAGCGGTTTAGTAAGGTCCGTTGACGTTGTCGATGGAGCCGTACACGTGGTACGCGTAGTTGCACGCGGCGACGATGTTCGCGACCGGGTCGTAGATGTCGTTCGAGGTGCCCGCGACGTGGTAGGCGTCGAACGTCGGCTGGATGGTCTGCAGCAGGCCCTTGGACGGGGTGCCCGCGGCCGCGTTGGAGTCCCAGTTGTTGATGGCGTTCGGGTTGCCCGAGGACTCCCGCATGATGTTGCGGTAGATGCCGTCGTAGCTGCCCGGGATGCCGTTCTGCTTCATGATCGCCAGCGCCTGGTTGATCCAGCCGTCCAGGTTGTCCGGGTAGGTCTGGGTCGCCGTGGTCGTGGTGGCCGACGCGTCGGACGCCGTGGTGGCGGTCGAGGTCGTGGCCGACGAGCTGCTCGCCGCCGACGGGGCCGCCTTCGCGGTGGTGGCCGAGGAGGACGCGGACGAGGTGGAGGAGGCGGACGCGCCGGACTTCGCCGGGGTGGCCTTGCCGGCCGGGACCTTGAGCGCCTGGCCCGGGTGGATGATGTACGGGCTGTGGATCTTGTTGGCCCACGCGATGGCGTGCCAGCCGCCCGGGGACTTGTGGGCGCGGGCGATGCCGATCAGGGTGTCGCCGGGCTTGACCGTGTACGTGGTGAACGAGTGGTGGCCCCGCCAGTGCGCGCCGTGCTTGGCGTGAGCGGTGCCCGCGGTGTGCGGCGCGTTCTTCGCGGCGGACGGCTCGGCGGCCTGGGCCGTACCGGCCAGCGTGGCGCAGGCTATCGCGGCGAAGGTGCCGGCGACGATGGCGCCCCGGGTGGAGACGAGACGCTTCTTCATCGAGTTGTTGTGGGCATGCTTGGGCATGATCTGCGGACCTCTTCACGATTGCTTGTTCAGTGGTGGTCGGCCCCCCTCGTCATTCCGACCCGCATTTCGTTTATCGATGCGCTGTGGCGAGCACATTGTTAGCAGCCGATAAAAGGGTCCACAATTGCCCTATGTGCTATGCCGCTTAGTAGACGGCCATGGTCTCTGCGGTTTTCTCCCCGGATAGCGGGGCGGTGGCGCCCGAGAATGCACTAACCGGCTTCGTAGGTGACGTGTGTCCTATGTCGTGCATCACGTCGGAGCGCCCGATGGGGAAACGCGACGTAAGGATGCGGGCGCGGAAAGTGCGGACGCTTTTCCTTCTTAACAATGGCTTAGACGTGCAAATTGCCCAAGGAGCGCTTATGTCATCGAATCGGACATAAGGAAGCGCGTGCGATCGGCTCGGCGGGTGATTTCGGGTGATTTGCCGACGTGGGGACGAACAGGCGCGCAGGCGCGGTGATGCGGCGACGTGGGCACGCGGTGATGCGGTGATGCGGTGATGCGGTGACGCATGGATACGGTGCACGCGGCGACGCATGGATACCGTGGCGCGGCGACGGGCGCGCAAAAGGAGGCCAGGGCGCCCTCTCGGCGTCCTGGCCTCCTGATCCGGCTCTGAGTTCTCCTGCCCCTTCGGGGACCTGCTGCGCCGCCCCTCAGAGCACCGTCGACAGGAATGCCCGGGTGCGTTCGTGCGCGGCGCCCGTCGGCGTCAGCCGCGCGGACGGGCCGGTCTCCACCACCCGCCCGTTCTCCATGAACACGAACCGGTCGCACACCTCCCGTGCGAAGCCGATCTCGTGGGTGACGATCAGCATCGTCATTCCGGAACTGGCCAGCGACCGGATGACGTCCAGCACGCCGGCGACGAGTTCGGGGTCCAGCGCCGAGGTCGGCTCGTCGAAGAGCAGGACCTGGGGGTCCATGGCGAGGGCGCGCGCGATGGCCACCCGCTGCTGCTGCCCGCCGGACAGCTCGGCGGGGTACGCGTCCGCCTTCTCCTTGAGCCCGACCAGGGCCAGCAGCTCCCGGGCCCGCCGGGTCGCCTCGGCCTTGCTGCGGCCGAGCACGCCGACCGGCGCCTCGATGATGTTCTGGAGGATGGTCATGTGGGAGAAGAGGTTGAACCCCTGGAAGACCATGCCGATGTTCCGGCGCTGCGCGGCCTCCAGGCGGTTCGGCAGCTCGCGGACGGCGGTGCCGTGCGGCCGGTAGCCGAGGAGCTCGCCGTCCAGCAGGACGGCTCCCTCGTCCGTCTTCTCCAGCATGTTCAGGCAGCGCAGGAACGAGCTCTTGCCCGCGCCCGAGGGCCCCAGCAGGCAGATGGTCTC
Organism: Streptomyces sp. NPDC087270; assembly: GCF_044744625.1. Taxonomy (NCBI): domain Bacteria; kingdom Bacillati; phylum Actinomycetota; class Actinomycetes; order Kitasatosporales; family Streptomycetaceae; genus Streptomyces; species Streptomyces sp. NPDC087270. The sequence continues at coordinate 104,575 of NZ_JBIUYR010000026.1, read as the reverse complement.
GCCGCGCGCCACGTCCAGGCTCACGTGGTCCACGACGGTCAGGTCGCCGTACCGCTTGGTGATGTCCACCGCGCGCAGGATGGGGCCGCTGCCCGCGGTGGTCGCGGTGGTCTCTGTGGAGGTCACGGTTGGTCCACCTCGATTGCCTTGGGCCGGTTCGCGGACCGGCCGCGGGTGTTGCGCAGGGTCCGCTCCAGCAGGGTCTGGCCCACCGACATCACCGAGACGATGATCATGTACCAGAGGCTGGCGACGATGAGCAGCGGGATGACCTGGAAGTTGCTGTTGTAGATCTGCTGGACGGAGTAGAGCAGGTCCGGCACCGAGATGAAGGCCACCAGGGAGGTGGACTTCAGCAGGTTGATCGACTCGTTGGCGATCGGCGGCACCGCGGTCCGCAGGGCCTGCGGGAAGACGATCCGGCGCAGGGTGCGGATGTTCGACATGCCCAGCGCCGTCGCCGCTTCCCGCTGCCCGTTCGGTACGGCCAGGATCGCCGCGCGCAGCACCTCGGAGGTGTACGCCGCCTGCTGGAGCCCGAAGGCGACGATCGCCGCGGTGACCGGCTGCACCAGGTTCTTGGTGTCGACGTCGAAGAACTGGGGCCCGAACGGGACGCCGAGCCCCAGCGCGGGATAGATCAGCGAGAAGTTGTAGACCAGGATCAGCAGGACCAGCAGCGGCATCGAGCGGAAGAACCACACGTAGACGCCGGCCGCCCCGCGGAGCACGGAGTTGGCGGAGAGCCGCATGTTGGCGAGCACCGCGCCGAGGACGACCGCGATGGCGATGGAGGCGACGGTGATGATCACCGTCCGCTCCAGGCCCTCCAGGATCGAGTGGTCGAAGAAGTAGTCGCCGACGGTGCCCCAGGCCAGGTTCTTGTTGCGCGCGAGGCCCTGCAGCCAGAACGCGCACACGAGCACGACCACGACCGCGGCGACCTTGCGCGCGTAGTGGGGGTGCGGGGAGCGGGTCATCCCGGCGAAGGGGTGCGGGGGGAGCACGGCGGCTCCCCCCGCCGCGCGGTCGGCCGGGGGCGGCACGGTGTTCCCGGGGAGCGCGGTCCCCTGGGGCGATTTGCTGGTGTCGGCCATGGCCGGTTCCTCAGTTGGTCGGGTTCGGGGAGGGGTTGACGAGCGCCTTGGTCACGCCGGCCTTCTCGACGCCGTAACGCTCCAGGATCTTCTGGTACGACCCGTCCTTGATCAGCGCGTCGATGCCGTCGGCGACGGACTGGGCCATCCCGCTGCCCTTCTTGGTGGCCACGCCGATGTAGACCGACAGGTAGTGCGGGCCGCCGAGGGTGAACACGTCGCCGGACTGCTTGGCCACGTAGCCGAGGTTGGTGACGGTCGCGGTGGTGGCGTCCACCTGCTTGCTGCGCACCGCGAGGGTCGCGGCGCCCTGGTCGGCGAAGGTCTTGACGTCGATGGCGCCCTTGCCGGCCTTGACGCAGGTGGTGGACTGCTCCTTCAGCACCGGGATGGAGCTGGAGGCGGCGACCATGGAGATCTTCTTGCCGCACAGGTCGTCCATCGAGCCGCCGATCGCCGGGCTGCCCTTCAGCGACAGGAACTCGTAGTGGTCCTCCAGGAAGGCGACCTGGTCGAAGGACTTCTCGCGCTCGGCGGTGACGTCCGCGCCGAACGCGCCGAAGTACGTGCCGCGGTTCACGCCCAGCAGCGCGTTCTCGAAGGAGTCCTTCTTCTGCTGGACCTTCTTGCCGAACGGCCCGCTGAGCGCGTCCGCCAGGTCCACGTCCACGCCGACCGCCTTGCCCGACTCCAGCATCGCGTAGGGCGGGTAGCCGATGACCATGGGGGCGACCAGGTCGCCCTTGGCGCCGGCGGGCAGCTGCACGGAGGCGGTCGAGGTGCCGCTGCCGGCGGAGTCCTTCGGCGAGCTGCCGCCGTTGTCGGAGGAGGAGCCGGAACAGGCGGTCAGGACGCCGGCGGCGACCACCGCGGCGGTGCCGGCGAGGATGCTCTTTCTGATCTTCATGAGGGGCGCCGTACTTTCTCGCAGGGTGTGTGGCTTCGGGGCGGGGGCGTTCGTACTACGCGACGCGGCCGATGGTCAGCGACCGCACGCCGCTGACCCGGGTCTGCGCGCAGGCCGCGGCGAACTCCGCCAGCCCCTCGGTGATCGAGGCGAAGATGGTGCAGGGGGTCCAGCCCAGCGGGCCGAACACGCGGCCGCCCTTGCCGTAGAAGATGCCGACCTCCCACAGCTCGAAGTTCAGGCCGGACATCTGGCCGGGTTCCTGGAAGAACCAGATGAGGTCGCCGGCGCCGGGGATCACCTGCTGGTTCTCCGCGGGCAGGGCCCGGGGGTCGAAGGTGTGCGCCTGCTCGGGCAGGCCGAACATGATCTCCGGCCCGGCGTACATGGCGTGCATGACCTTCTCGGTCACGGGCTCCGCCAGGGCGTCCCAGATGGCCGCGCACGTCTCGGGTGCGTCGTCCGTGGCGAGGGTGGCCACGGCGCGGGTGCCGTCGTCGAACTGGAGGTAGATCCGGCGGTCGGTGCTCATGGGTTTCTCCGGAAGTGATGACCGTCGCCACACGTGCGAGCGGTGATAAGAACGATAGTTCGTCTTATTTCGGACAGGAACGGATTGTGAGGAGGCTCATGGTGTGCGCGGAAGCGCACGGTATGAGCGGGCTGGGGGCCGTCGGTGGACGGGGTGTCAGGCGGCGGAGCGGGTCCGCGCGGCGTACTCGCGGGCCGCGGCCACGAAGTCGTCGAAGAGGATGTCGGCGTGGTGCCGCTCACCGGGCGCCGTCATCTTTTCCGGGTGCCACTGGACGCCCCGGAAGTACCAGTCCGGCGTGCGGCTCTCCGCCGCCTCGATCACGCCGTCGGCGGCCCAGGCGACCGGGCGGAGCGCGGCGGCCATCCGGTCCAGGGCCTGGTGGTGGATGGAGTTGACCCGCGCGGGGTCGGGCAGGCAGTCGCGCAGCCAGGATGTGTCGGTGCGCACCTCGTGCCGCAGGTTCCGCAGTTCCCGCGCGCCGTGGACGGCCGGATGCGCCGCGGTGACCGGGAGGTCGGCCTTGAGGGTGCCGCCCAGGGCCACGTTGGCGATCTGAAGGCCGCGGCAGATGCCCAGCACGGGCATCCGGCGGCGGAGCGCGCCGCGGACCAGCGCGGTCTCCGTCGCGTCCCGCCCGGGGTCGAGGTCGCCGGCCGAGTCGGCCGAGTCGGCCGCGCCCGCGCCCGCCGCGCCCGCGGCACCTGCCGCGCCGTACGTCGCCGGATGGACGTCGCCGCCGCCGGACAGCAGCACCCCGGCCACCGTGTCCAGCACGACCTCGGCCTCCTCCGCGGTGAGGGTGGGGGTCAGTACCGGGACGCCGCCGGCCGCGCTCACCGCGTGGGCGTACTCGGTGCCGAGGGTGTAGAGGTCGGTGCCGTCCCCCAGGTACGTGTCCAGCGGGCGGCGCCAGCTCGTGACGGCGACCAGTACCGGGCGGTGCGTGGCGGGCACCGGGTCGTTGGCGGCGGGCGCGTGGCGGTGCGCGGCGGGCAGCGGGCTGGTCATCGGGGCTCCAGCTGGAACCAGGTGCTCTTCAGGTCGGTGTACTTGTCGATCGCGTGCGCGGACTTGTCGCGGCCGAAGCCGCTCGCCCCCGTACCGCCGAAGGGCATGGCCATGGAACCCTCCTCGTAGCAGTTCACCCAGACCGATCCGGCCTTCAGCCGCCGCGCCACCGTGTGGGCGGTGGACAGGTCACGGGTCCACAGCCCGGCGGCCAGGCCGTACGGTGTCGCGTTGGCCAGCCGGACCGCCTCGTCGGTGCTGTCGACCACGAGCACCGACAGCACCGGGCCGAACACCTCCTCCTGGGCGATGGACATCTTCTCGGTGACCCCGGTGAGCACCACGGGCGCGAGGTAGCTGCCGCGCACCAGCGCCTCGCTGGGCACGAAGCGCTCCGCGGTTCCGGCGGCGAGCGTCGCGCCGTCGCGCAGCGCGCCGCGGACGTGCCCGAGCACGCGCGCCAGGTGCGCCTCGCTCACCAGCGCGCCCGACGGAGCGTCGGCGTCCAGCGGGTCGGCCGGCCGCATCCGCCGCGCCTCCTCCACCGCGGCCGCGATCGCCTCGTCCGCGACGTCCCGGTGGACGATCATGCGCGAGGAGGCGCTGCACATCTGGCCCTGGTTGTAGAAGCAGGCCCAGGCGGTGGTGCGCCCGGCCTTCGCGACGTCGGCGTCCGGGAGGATCACGCTGGCGGACTTGCCGCCCAGTTCGGGCCAGACCCGCTTGCCGTTGGACTCGGCGGCGTAGCCGAGGAAGCGGCGGCCGACCGCGACGGACCCGGTGAAGGCGAGCACGTCGACGTCGGGGTGGCGGCCGAGCGCTTCGCCGGCCTCCGGGCCGAACCCGGGAAGGACGTTGAGCACGCCCGCGGGGAGCCCCGCCGCCAGGGCGAGTTCGCCGAGCCGCAGCGCCGAGAAGGAGGTCTGCTCGGCGGGCTTGAGGACCACGCTGTTGCCCGCCAGCAGGGCCGGCCCGAGCTTCCACGCGGTCATCGTGAGCGGGAAGTTCCAGGGCACGACCGCCGCGACCACGCCGGCCGGCTCGCGGGTGACCAGGGCGAGCGCGTCGCCCGGCGAGGCCGGGTTCTCGTCCGCGAGCTTGTCGGAGAGCTGGCCGTACCAGCGCAGGCAGCCGGCGACGGCGGCGAGTTCGACGTCGAGCGCCTCGCGGACCGGCTTGCCCATCTCGATCGCGATGCGCAGCGCCAGTTCCTCGGCGTGGGCGGCGACCGTGTCGGCGAAGCGGATGAGGATCTCGCCGCGCCGGGCGGCCGGCAGCCGCGACCAGCGGCCGTCCTCGAAGGCCAGCCGGGCGGCGCGGACGGCCTGGTCCACGTCCGTCCGGTCGGCCGCGGCCAGGAGCCCGACGACGCTGCCGTCGCGCGGGCTGACCACGGTGATCTCCCGCTCCCCGTGTGGCTGGACCCGCCGGCCGTCCACCAGGTGGCCGGCCGACCAGTCGAGCCCTGCGGCAAGAGCCGCGTCGTGAAGCCGCATCGATCTCTCCTCGTTCTGGATGAGGAGAGATTATGCCTAGTCGGCTATTTCGGCAATGGTTTCTTTCTGGTTCCGACAGATGAGGCTCACTCGTGTCTCATGTTCGCCATCTGCATCGGGCCGCGTCGCAGTGCCTCCAGGACCACCGAGGAGCGGGCCACGGTGACCGAGCCGAGGGAGCCGATGGCCCCGGTGAGGAAGGAGTAGAGCGCGGCCGGGTCGGAGACCAGGCAGTCCACGAGGATCTGCGAGGAGCCGGTGCAGGCGACGCAGAAACGGACCTCCGGGCGGCAGCCCAGCGCGGCGCCGGCCGCCTCCACCTGGTCCGGCGGCACGCTCAGCCAGATCAGCGCCTCCACCCGCAGGTCGTGCACGGCCGAGGAGAGCTCGGTCCGTACGTGCAGCGCGCCCGCGCCGAACAGCGCCTCCAGGCGGCGCCGGGCGGTGGGCGCGGAGATGTCCGCCGCCTTGGCCAGCGAGATCACGGTCGCGCGGCCGTCCTCGGCGAGCGCGGCGACCAGCGCCTCGTCCTCCTGGGTCAGCTGCACCGGCCCCGACGCGGTCGCGCCGCGCGCCGGGGTGTCCGCGCGCAGCGTCTGCACCACCGGCGCGGGCAGCACGCCCACGCTCCAGTCGTAACCGGACCGGAAGTAGCGCAGCACCGTGCTGGCCTCCACCGAGACCACGCCGTCTATCGCCGGCAGCTCGGCCAGCAGCAGCCGGGAGCTGTCCTGGCGGGTGCGCGGCAGCAGCATGCACACCACGTCGCCGGACCCCTCGACCACCGAGACCGACGAGGCGTCCGGGCGGCGCGCGAGCTCCTCGCCGACCTGGAGCGCGACCCCGGTGCGGGTCGACAGCCGCAGCACCAGGGGATGCGCCTCGCCGACGATCGTGGTGTCCAGATACGTCGAGACCTGCACCAGTCCGGCGTCCAGCAGCCGCTGCCCCCGCCGCTGCACCGTCCGCTCCGACAACCCGAGCGCCCGGGCGATCGCCCCCCAGGTCGCGCGCCCGTTGACCTGCAGGGCGTACGCGATCATCCGATCGGGCTCGGTCAGCTCCTCTGCTGCGTTCATAGCCCAGAACACTAGATCAGCCCCCGGCCCCCGCTCACCCGTCGCCCCCGACGGCGGGCGCCCCCTGCCCCGGTGGTCGCGCGGACCCCGTCGCGCCCCCCGCGCGGCCGGCCGTCACCTCTCCCGCTCGGCGCCCCCGCGCTTCTCCGCTTCGTACGACGTCCACGCACCCTGGTGGTCCGCGCACCGCGACGAGCCCTCCATCGCCGGACGTTGGCATCTCCGCCCGCGCAACGTCCGCATATGGCATATCAGTTGGCGTTCTCCCACGATCACTCCTCGACGAGGTCATCCACGGCACTCGCATGCGCTCCCCACGATCGCAGCGAACCCCCCACCCCGGGCAGTCGTGCGCCCGGTGGTGAAGAGAGCACACCGAGCGCACCCGCCCACCCCCGAACTCGCTTACCGAATAGGCAAGTTGGGCCGCAGCGCCGATCGGGCGGACCCGCCGGACGGGCGCAAGGGCACGGCCACCTGGCGCGCTTCGGGTCCCTTGGAGCGGATCGAAGCGTGGCAGGTGGCCGTGGTGGGTGTCAGGTGGAACCGTGCTCCCCGCACGAGGGGGTCGTGCGGGGAGCGGGTGCGATCAGCTCGCGGGCATCAGTTGGGCCATGTTGAAGCCGGCCACGTCCTTGCTGGAGCCGATGCCGTCGCCCCACTGGTCGTAGCCCTTGCGCACCCCGTTGTCCTTGTCGTTGTCGTCCAACGCGAAGGAGAACACGGTGTTGTCGGTCGGCTGGACCGAGCTGACGTCGCTCCACGGGAGCGCCATCTCGTAGAGCGTGGTGTGGGTCGCCTCGTCCCTGGTCACGGTGACGGTCGCGTCGGTGACCTGTCCGCTGCCCTCGGTCGGTGCGGTCCAGCGGTAGAGCTGGGGGCCGGCCGAGGTGAGGGCGGCGCCGTACTCGTAGTGCCCGTTGGCGGAGGCGGTGCTCTCCGTGGCCGAGGCACCCGGCACGCCCGAGGTCGCCGCGAACTGCAGGGAGTCGCCCTGCCAGATGTCCGCTCCGGTCGCGGGCTGCGACTGGACGTCATCGGTGAGGTTCGCCGTGATGTAGAGGTTGTCGGAGTCCCAGTCGAGCCACACCTTGCCCGACAGGTCGGAGTCGCCGCCGTACGGCTGCGAGCCGTCCAGCGTCACCCACTTCCCGTCCGCGGTCGCGGACATGTCCACCGCGGGGCCGTCCTTGACCTGGTCGAGCGTCCACGACTTGCCGAGGCTCTTGTTGACCACCGGCAGGAAGGAGACATGCCCGGACAGGGCTTCCGAGGGCAGGTCGCCGGCGATGACGCTGGTCACCGTGAAGGACGAGCCCTTGCCGAAGGTGACGCCCGTCACCGGCACGTCGACCGTGGCCGACTCCTGGGGCGCGATGGTCGCGCTGACCGGCTGGGTGCCCGACGCGCTGCCGAGCTTCCAGTTGACCCCGGTCACCGTGGTCGGGGTGTCCGACGGGTTCTTCAGCACGACCTGGAACTTCCCGGCCGGCGGGTTGGTCCCGGTCACCACCGGGGTGACCTGCTCGGGCGTGGCACCCGAGGTCACCGTGACCGCGCTGACCGCGGCCTCGGAGTAGGCACCGGCACCGCCGGTGAACTCCGCCGACGCGTCCAACTCCGCCTTGGTGCCCGGGCTCGCGGACGCCGGCACCGTGACGCTCCAGGTGGCCGTCACCTTCTGACCGGGCGCCACGTTCGACAGCGACACCGGAGAGGTCGCCTTCACCGTCCAGCCGCTCGGCGAGTCGAGACCCAGCGAGAGTTTGCGGACGGCCTGCGCGCTGGTGTTGGCGAACGTCGCGGTCGCGGTGATCGTGGTGTTCGGCTTCACCACGGCCGCCGACTGCAGAGCGAACGGGTTCTGCACCACGATCGGGGTGCTGCCGGTCACGCCGTTCACCGTCACGTCGATCGTCGCGGCGCCGGGCGCCCGCATGGTGACCACACCACGCGCGCTGACCGTGGCGACCCGCGGGTCACTGCTGCGGTAGGTGACATGAGCGTGCGACAGGTCGGCGAGCGACTGGTCGTTGTCGGCCGCTTCGACGATGTGGTCCGCCGGCGCGTGCTTCTGCTCCAGCGAGGGATTCGTGTCCGCCGCCTTCATCGGGTTGGTGCCGGTCAGGTCCAGCGTGCCGCCGGGCTGGAAGAGCACCTCGTCCGGCTGGACCGTCACGGACCGCACCTTCGGCGTGATGGCGCCGTGCACCCGCACCGTGCCGGAGCCCGCCACGGTGGCGGAGTCGGGCCCGACGCGGAACTGGTAGGAGCCGTTGCGGACGACCTGCTTCAGCGCGCTCTCGTCCCACTGGCTGAGGTCGGCGGCCTTGACGGACAGGTTGACGTGCTGGGTGTGCCCCGGCGCGAGCACCGCCGTCTTCTTGAAGCCGACCAGCTGCTCCTTCGGCGACTGGCTGCCGGACGCCGCGGACTGCGGCGCCGCGTAGAGCTGGGCGACCGTCGCGCCCGCGGTCGTACCGGTGTTGGTGACGTCGAAGCCCACCTTCACCGTGCCGTCCGCGGAGACCGAACCGGGTCCGACCTTGACGCCGGAGTACTTGAACTGCGAGTAGGACAGGCCGTATCCGAACGGGTAGGTCGGCTTGCCGGTGAAGTACATGTACGTACGGCCGAGCCCGTCGGTCTCGGACGGGGAGAGCCCGTAGTTGTCGACCGACGGCAGCTGGGAGTCGTCGGCGTACCAGGTGAAGTCCAGGTGGCCGGACGGGTTCTGCTGCCCGAAGAGCACCTGCGCGAGCGCGGTGCCCTGGCTCTCGCCGTTGTAGCCGCTGAACACGATGGCCGGGAAGTCCTTCTGGGCCTGCTGGATGTCGTACGGGCCGTCGGCCTGCATGACCAGCGCCGTACGCGGGTTGCCGAGGGCGGCGACCTGGCTGATCAGCGAGTCGTAGTTGCCGGGCAGGGCCATCGTGGAGCGGTCCGTGCCCTCGTCGGCCACGCCCATGTCCGAGCCGACGTCCACGACCACCAGGTCCGCCTTCTTGATCGCGGACTGCGTGCCGGCCGAGCACGCCGCGGGCGTGGTGGCGCCCGTCGAGGTGCCGCAGGCGTCGTAGGTGACGGTCGCCGACGGGTTGGCCGCCTTGACCGCCGCGGTGATGCCCTGCACGGCGTCGACCCTGAGCGTCGGCTGGCCGGAGTAGCCGCCCAGCGTCGTGGTGTTCGCCAGGTTGCCGACGATCACGATGTTGTTCAGCTTCTTCGGGTTCGCCGGCAGCAGCGGGGCCGAGGTGCCGGAGACCTTGTCGTTCTGCAGCAGCACGAGGTCCTGGGCCGCGACCTTCTCGGCCAGCGCCTGGTGCGCGGGCGATTCGATCTGGTCCTTGGTGATCTTGGTGTAGGCGACCTTGCTCGCCGGGTCGAACTCGCCGGTCTGCATCCGGACGGTGAACAGCTTCGTCAGCGCGCTGTCGACCACGCCGGGCGTCAGCAGCCCGATCGAGATCGCCGCGTCGATGTTCTGCGTGTTCATCTCCCCGCCGGCGCAGTTCAGCTGGGTGCCGGCGCGCAGCGCGAACGCCTGCCCGCCCGCCGCCGCGGGGACCTGCTTGCCGGTCGCGGTGTTCGTCCAGGTGGTGCCGTTGGTCGTCCAGCCGGGCGGGGCCCAGTTGTGGCCGCCGGAGGAGTAGACGTCGCTGATCGCCCCGCAGTCGGAGGTGGTGTACCCGCCGAACCCGTAGGTGGCCTGGAGCAGTTGGTCCACCGTGTAGGTGTCCGCCGGCGCCGGCGTGCCGTTCACCGCGTTGTACGAGGTCATCACACCGGAGACGTGCGCGTTCTGCACCAGGCTGGCGAACTGCTTGGTGTAGTAGTCCCTGATGTTCGCGTCGGTGGTGTTCGCGCTCTGGGTGTGCCGGCTGTTCTCGTCGTTGTTGAGCGCGTAGTGCTTGGCGGTCGCGGCGACCTTCAGGTACGGGGTCTGCGCCTTGCCGGTGAGGGTCTGGCCCTGGTAGCCGTTGACGAACGCGTCGGCCATCGTGGACGCCAGATAGGTGTCCTCGCCGAACGACTCGTTGGTCCGCCCCCATCGTGGGTCACGGTCCATGTTCACCGTCGGCGCCCAGAAGGTGAGGTCGCCGTAGTCCGACGCGGACGGGCCGATGTTGTTCTGGCCCTTCCCCCACAGCGACTTGTCGAGGAAGCCGCGCACCTCGTCCGAGATCGCGGTGGTCTCCTGGTACGTCAACTCCGGGTCCCACGACATCGTGGATGCGAAGTTCACCGGGAAGCTGGTCGCCGTGACGTCCAGCTCACCCTGACCGCCGGCCTGGGTGTCGGCGCCGAGCCGGTTGATGCCGTGCTGGCCCTCGCTCCAGTACGTGTACTGCTGGACCCCGAGCCGGGGGATGGCCGGCGCGTTGTTGGTCTGCAGCTGCGCGACCTTCTCGGCCTCCGTCATCCGCGACACCAGGTCCGCGGCCCGCTCGGCGAAGGTGTAGTGCGTGTTCAGGTAGATCGGCTGCGTCGAGTCCGCGGCGGACAGCGCCGCGGACTGCGGACTCGCCTGCGCCACCGCCGGCACCCCGGCGACCACGCTCACCGCCAACGCGGCGGTCAGCACTCGTCGTCCAACTGCTGATCTGAGTCTTCGGGAGCGCATGGTTGTCTCCTTCACGTCATACCCCGCTGGGGCACAGGTTCATGGGGGAGCAGGCCGGCACCGTTTGACGGTGGCATGCGCGGAGTGCGCGGATTGCGTAGGTATGACAACGATGTCTCCTTCGCGTACGACGCACCGTGCATCGCGGCTGCCTGCCGGGCTGACGAAATCTCGCTGACACACTGTTCAGCTTGGTATGAGCAGAAGTCAAGACTTCCTTCAGGACTCCCACGGAACCCGCACGATGCGTCAGATAGGCGCTTTGGCAAGGAGATCGGGCGGTTGGGCGGGGCCGGCGCGGGTAGCGGCGAGCGGGGTTGAATATGCCTAAAAGCGGTCGTCAGCCCAGGTCGGGGCCGGGTCCGGGCGACTTCGCGCCCTGGTGCGCGGGTGGTGCCCGGTGGGCCCGCGCCGGTCGGCTCGATCCTGACCAACGGGCGCGTTCCGGAGCGGCCTCGGCGGGTGGCGTGCGAGGATATTTCTGACTGAAGTCGACGGAAGTCGCTGTCGGAGCGGCCGTTCGACGCGTGCGGTGGCCGGACCGGTGGCGCGGAGTATTGCGGCTTGTCAGGCGGAACGGCGGGGCGGCGGCCCGGGCGGGCCGGTCGTATACGGCGCCGGCGCGGTGACGGTCCTTTCGCGGCGGCGGCCCCGAAAACGGGTGCGGCCCAGCCGGGGTGAGCGGCTGGGCCGGGGGATGGCCTGGTGGTGGCCTGCGGTTCGGGTGGGGGCGGCCGGCTGCGGGTCAGGGCGGCCCGGGCCCGGGTGGGCGGGTCAGCGCCAGCCGAGCTCCGGGGCCACGTGGGTCAGGATGCTCTCCAGCACATGTGCGTTGTACTCCACCCCGAGCTGGTTCGGGACGGTCAGCAGCAGGGTGTCCGCGGCCTGGATCGCCTCGTCCTCCCGGAGCTGCTTGACCAGCGCGTCCGGCTCGGCGGCGTACGACCGGCCGAAGATCGCCCTGGTCGTGTCGTCGATCATGCCGACCTGGTCGCGCGACTCGCGGTCCTGGCCGAAATAGGCCCGGTCCAGGTCGTTGGTCAGGGCGAAGATGCTGCGGCTGACCGACACCCGCGGGGTGCGCTGGTGGCCGGCCGCTCGGAACGCCTCGCGGTACGCCTCGATCTGCTTGCGCTGCTGGACGTGCAGCGGCTCGCCCGTCTCGTCGTCCTTCAGGGTGGAACTCTGCAGGTTCATCCCGAGCTGCCCGGCCCACACGGCGGTCGCGTTCGAGCCCGAACCCCACCAGATCCGCTCGCGCAGCCCCTCGCTGTGCGGCTCGACCCGCAGCAGTCCGGGCGGGTTGGGGAACATCGGGCGCGGGTTCGGCTGCGCGAAGCCGTCGCCCTCGATCACCTTGAGGAACGCCTCGGTGTGCCGGCGGGCCATGTCCGCGGCGCTCTCGCCCTCGGCGGGGGCGTAACCGAAGTAGCGCCAGCCGTCGATCACCTGCTCCGGTGACCCGCGGCTGATGCCGAGCTGGAGCCGGCCGCCGGAGATGAGGTCGGCGGCGCCGGCCTCCTCGGCCATGTACAGCGGGTTCTCGTACCGCATGTCGATCACACCGGTGCCGATCTCGATCTTCGAGGTCCGCGCGCCGATGGCCGACAGCAGCGGGAAGGGGCTGCCCGCCTGCCGCGCGAAGTGGTGCACCCGGAAGTACGCGCCGTCCGCGCCGAGCTCTTCCGCGGCGACCGCGAGATCGATCGACTGATGCAGGAAGTCGGCGGCGGTACGCGTCTCGGAGTGCGGGTTCGGCGACCAGTGTCCGAAGGAGAGGAATCCGATCTTCTTCACCTACTGGACAGCGTTCGGCGGCCCTGATTGATTCCCCGGGCCGGCCGAAACGCTCAGGTCACGGTGCCGGCGGTCACGCGTGGGCGCTGATGATGCCGCCGTCGCTGAGCACGATGTAGATGCCGTTGGCGTCGAGCCCGACGTCGTGCTGGTTCGTCTCCACCGTGGCGTCCACTTCGCCCTCGTTGCCGAGGATCTGCGCGCGGTAGCGCAGCTCGCCGATCTTCGTGACCTTGGCGGTCCAGCCGCCCGCGAGCTTGAACGTGCCCGGGCCCTGCTTCCCGCCGCCCATCCAGGAGTGGAGGGTGCCGTCCAGCGAGAGCTCGATGAACATGTCGTTGGCGTCCAGCCCGGCGTCGTGGCCGTGGGTCTCCAGCGTGACGAAGAGCTCGCCGTTGTGGACGACCTTGGCGAGGTAGTGCTCGTCGCCGAGCTTGTAGATCTCGGCCTTGCTGCCGTCCACCAGGGTCTGGGTGTGGATCGGCTTCGCCGTCCTGGTCGCGGCGGCGGGCACGGCGGGTGCGACGGCCGGAGCGGTGGTGGCCGCGGGCGCGGGCGCGGTGGTGGGCGCGGCCGCGTTCGGGGCGGGCGCGTTCCCGGCGCCGGCCGGGCTGCTCGGGGGAGTCGCCGGGGTCGCCGGGCTCGCCGGGTTCGAGGGAGCCGCGGAACCGGTGGTGGACGCCTTGGCACCGTTCGCCGGCCCGCTCGCGGCGGAGTGGGAAGAGCCGCACGCGGTGAGGAGCAGAGCGGCGGAACCCAGGGCGACGGTGGCGAGTGCGGTACGGCGGATCATGGTTTCCCCTAGCGATGAGCTGGTCACTTGCATCGGCTGACACTCATGAGGACAGCGAGGCGCCTGCGGGGGTTTCCGCTGTGCGCCGCCTGTGACGGGACGGTGACCGCTGTCATACGACGGAGACGAACGTCACGCCGCGCCCCGGCAGTTCCGCGCTGCGCCGTCGCGTGCGCCGGTCCGCTCCGCGCTACGTCGCCGCTTACGCCGGTCCGCTCCGCGCTACGTTGTCGCGCCGGCGGCGGGCTCCTGACAGCGCTTCAGTCCTTCCGGCGTGTAGCAGGGGAGGTGGCCGCCGGCGGTCAGCAGGTCCTGGCCGGCGCCGCGGAGCGTGAAGTCCAGGAAACCGGCGGCGAGCGAGTCCGCGGGCGGCAGGCCGTAGGTGTACGCGTACTCGATCTCGGTGAACGGGTAGCTGGAGTCGGCCACGGCCTGCGGCGTGGGCGCGTGCCCGTCGATGGTCAGGGTGCGCACTCCCGCGGAGGTGGTGGCGGCGCCCAGTTCGCTGTAGCCGATGGCGCCCGGCAGGCGGGCGACGGTCCGGAGGACCTCGCCGGTGCTGTCGAGTTCGCAGCGGATCACCTTGTCGGAGGGGGAGTTCCTGTGCCGGCAGTCGCGTGAGGTGAAGGCCGGCTCGCCCCGGCCGCCGAGTATGCGGCGGCGGAAGATGTCCCGGGTGCCCGAGTCGGCGCTGCGGCTGACGAGGAGGACGGGCAGGTCGGGGCCGCCGAGCTGGTCCCAGTTGGTGATGTCGCCGCGGTAGATCGCCCGGATCTGGCCGGTGGTCAGATTCCTGACCGGCACGTCGTCGTCGACCACGAGCGCGAAGGCGATGACGGCGACGCGGTGGTCCCGCAGGTTCGGGTAACCGCCGTCCGGCGCGGGGCCGTCGGACATGGCGATCACGGCCGGCGCGGCGCCCTTGCCGGCCGCATCGCCCTCCTCCGACAACTGGCGCACGCCCTGCTCGCTGCCCTGCGCGGCCACCGTGACCGTGGAGTGCGGGCACTCGGACTGGTACTCGTGCGCGATCCGGTCCATGGCGGGGGCGAACGCCGTGGAACCGGTGACCGTGAGGTGCCCGGTCGCGCAGCCCATCGGCAGCGGGGTGTCCTTGCCCACGATGATGATGCCCGCCAGTACGGTGACGCAGACGGTCAGCATGAGGGTGATCAGGCGGCTGGGCCGGCTGAACAGCGGCGGCTTCTCGTCCATCGGGACCGAGCGGTTGGGCTTCACCCGGCCGCCCGCGATCCCGCCGGTGATCTCGACCCTGGAGCGGACCGGACCGCCGGTGAGCCGGATCAGCAACTTGTAGTGCTCACCGGGGTTGAGCGGCACGCGCGGCAGGAAGACCTTGTTCCCCTGGTGGCGTACGCCCGTCGCGTCCGCGGACAGCCTGAAGTGCTCGATCAGGCCGCTGGGATCGGGCTGGGTGACCGCGGCGCTCTGCACGTGCCGGCCGGCGAACCGGACGGTGAGGCCCGGCTGTTCGTCGCGGTCGGTGTAGTCGCTCTGCCGGATGTCCTCCGCGCCGTCGTTCTCGATGCGCAGCAGGACCAGCGTGGCGTCGGGCATCCGGGGCAGCGCGTTGAACAGTTCGTTGTCGCTGTCGACCGCTATGTCCATCTGCACGCGGTAGCCGATGCTCTTGCCGCGGACCAGGCGTTCGTACCAGACCACGCCGATCGACACCCCGACGCCGATCAGCGCGGTGACCAGCGCCACGATGTTGTCGGCGCTCAAGTAGTCGCCCATGGTCGGCTCGTCCCCCCGTGACGGCAGTGCTGGTGTACGGCGTCGGCCCGCGCCGGCGGTGGGCCGGCGCGGGCCCAGGCGGGCGAGGTCAGCCCGCCGGCTGGTAGTGCTGGAGGTAGAGGAAGATCGACTTCCAGCCGGACCCCACGTTCAGGACGTGCAGTTGGCCGCCGCTCGGGCCGAGGTCCAGCGCCGCGATGCCCTCGACCTCGTCGTCGGGCTGGACGTCCTGCGAGAAGGCGCGGGTGACCGCACCGGTCGACGGGTCGATCCCGTACACCGCCTTGTCGCCGTCGCCGTCCACCGAGGCGTAGAGCACGCCGTTCAGCATGGCCGCGCCCTGGATTCGGCTGAGCGGCCGCGACAGCCGGACGGTCCGGGCGACCGGCAGCGCCGCCCCGGCCGGCAGGGACAGCAGGTCGGCGAGCCGGTAGGCGACCAACTCGTCGGTGCCCAGGGCCGCGTCCTGGTTCCACGCCGCGGTGTAGACGAGCCCGGCCGCCGCGTCGACGGCCACCCACGGCACGCCGCCGGGCAGCAGCGCCAGCGGCAACTGGACGTATCGCCCGGTCCAGCTCAGGTCGCCGGTGTTGTACAGCGCCAGCAGCGGGTGCTGGTAGTCGCTGCCGTCCTCCAGCGGGGCGATCACGTATCCGCCGTAGACGTCGATGTCACCGATGTGGTCGGAGCCGTAGGGGCCGCTCAACGCGGCGGGGATCGCCAGGGCGTTGGAGGCGGTCTCCTGGTTCCCGCTGACGGTCGCCTTGTCCAGGCTGTAGGTGCCCGAGTAGTAGAAGTACGTGCCGTCGGTCGCGATGCCCTGCCCGCGCTCCAGCGCGGTGATCCCGGTCCAGGTGGAGTAGTCCGGGAGTCTGGTCCATGTGGTCGCGTACGCCGCTTGCGGCAGCAGCAGCGCCATCGCGGCGGCGACCGCCGCGGCCGCACCTCCCGCATACCGGAGTTTCATCAGCTCGGACCTCCAAGTCGCCCTGTGACACGTCCTGTTGCTCGCCGGCGCCATTCATTTCAGCAGCGCGCGGGTGAGCGGCGCACCGGTCGCAGATGAACTCTGACCGACGGGAGCGGGGCGGCGGGCGGAGGGAGCGGGCGGAGGGAGCGGGAGGAGTGGGCGGGGCGCGAGGCGTACCGGGCCGCTCCGCGTCATGGAGCCGCCCGCATACGAGGCCGCTCGGCGAGCGGCGACGTACGCGGGCGGCCGTGGAGGTGGCGGCCCCGGGGCGGTCAGCGCGCGGCGGCGAGGCCCTTCCGGAGCTCCTCGACGTTCATCACCGGCTGGATCTCGATCCGCGCGCCGAGTTCCTCGAAGAGCGGCTCGACGATGCCGGGCAGCTGCGAGCTGTCCTGCATGTCGAAGACGAAGAGGGAGCACCGCTCGCCCTCGCGGGCGAAGAAGTAGGCCGCCTCGGGCTTGAGTTGCTCCGCCAGCGACTGCATGAGCTTTTCCATGGCGCCGTTCTTGATCGCCTTGTTGGCGACCTGGGTGTCCATTCGGGCACTCAGCATGACCCTCATCGCACGGGCTCCTTCCGCTCGCCGTGACCGGCGCGGTTCGGCCCCGCGCTCATCGGTACCGGGGTGACGTCCCGCTCATCGTCGCCACGGCCCCCGGGCGCGGCAACATCTCACCCGCCATTCGGGCCGGAGGCGGGGCCGGGCAGGCCGGAGGCCGGATCGAACGCGCACGCGGGCATGCGGGGGGTCGGGCCGGGGGTGCGTTCGCGCCCGACGCCCACGCCCGACGCCTACGCCCGACGCTCAGGCGCGACGCTCACGCCCGACGTTCACGCGCGGTGGACGTTCAGCACCACGACGCCGGCGATGATCAAGGCGATGCCCGTCCACTGGGGCCACCCCAGCGCCTCGTTGAAGGCCGCTGCTCCGATGGCCGCCACCGCCGCGGTGCCGGCCCCCGACCAGACGGCGTAGGCGACGGACACCGGTATCCGGGTCAGTGCCCGCCCCAGCAGGACGAACGAGACCACGTAGCCGATCACCACGCCGACGGTGGGCAGCAACCGCGTGTAGCCGTCGGTGAGTTTCAGGCAGCTGGTGGCGCAGACCTCGCAGGCGATGGCGAGGGCGAGCAGCAGGTAGGGCAACGTGACTCCCGGGGAGCTGGTCGGGCCCGGCGGCGGGCGGCGGGTGCGGCGGGGATCAGACCCCGGCGGCGTCGAGCGAGGAGAGCAGCGCCAGGTCGACCTCCTCCAGACTCCCGACCACCAGGACGCCGGCCCCCGGCGCGAGCGGCACCGTGGACGGTACCGCCACCACCCGGCAGCCGGCCGCCCGCGCGGAGGCCAGGCCGGGCGGGCTGTCCTCCACCGCGACGCAGGTCCGGGGCGGCACCCCGAGCCGGGCCGCCGCGGCGAGATACGGTCCCGGGTCGGGCTTGGGGCGGGCGGTGTCCTCGGCCGCCACGGTCAGCGCGAACCAGTCCGCCCCCAGCGTCCGCAGCACCAGGTCGACCACCCGCCGGGGGGACGCCGTGACCAGGGCGGCGGGCACCGCGGCGTCCCGCAGTTCCGCCAGCAGCCGCAGCGCGCCCGGCCGCGGCCGTACGTCGCCGGCCACGCGTGCGGCGAAGGCGTCGTCGAGTTCCGCGGCGATCCTCGCCTCGGTGACGGCCGGCCCGACGACGCGGTGGAGGTACCCGGCGGTGTGCCCGACCGGGCGGCCGACCACCTCCGGCAGGTCGGCGTCGGTCAACCGGTACCCGAGCCGGTCGGCGATCTCGGTGACGGCCCGCCACCACAGGTGCTCGGTGTCGACGAGGGTGCCGTCCATGTCGAACAGGACGGCGGCGGGACGGAGCCGGACGGTACGGGAGTGCACGAATGCCCTTCCTGGAGGGGGAGTTCGGAGTCGGCCGGGAGCGGGTCAGGCGGCCCGGCGGTCCACCAGCACGGGACGCTCGGGCAGGGTGAGCGCGGCCGGCGAGCCCAGCGGCAAGGCGGCGGCGCTCTCGGTGGGCACGTCGGCCTTGACCTCGGTGCCGTCCGGGAGGCGCACGGTGACCCGGGTGACCGCGCCGAGGAAGGAGGCGGCGACCACCAGCGCGGCCCCGCGCGGATCGGCGCTGACCCGCACGGCCTCGGGCCGTACCAGGGCGTCCAGTTCGCCGTCGGAGGGCAGCTCGCCCTGCACCGGCAGCCGTGCGCCCAGCACCTCGACCTGCGGGCCGCCGCCGGCCCTGGCCGCGGGGATGCGGCTCATGGTGCCGACGAACTCCGCGACGAACGCGGTGGCCGGGCGGGCGTACAACTCCGCGGGGGACGCGACCTGTTCGAGCCGCCCGGCGCGCAGGACGGCCACCCGGTCGGCCATCGACAGCGCCTCCTCCTGGTCGTGGGTGACGAACAACGTGGTGATCCCCAGGTCGAGTTGGAGCCGGCGGATCTCCTCGCGCAGCGCCAGCCGGACCTTGGCGTCGAGAGCGGACAGCGGCTCGTCCAGCAGCAGTACGCGCGGTTCCAGCGCCAGCGCGCGGGCCAGCGCGACCCGCTGCTGCTGCCCGCCGGACAGCTGGTGCGGGTAGCGCCCCGCGAGGTCGGCCAGGCCCACCAGGTCCAGCAACTCACCTGCCCGGTGGCGCTGTTCGGCCTTGCCGGCGCCCCGCATCCGCAGCCCGAAGGCGACGTTCCCGGCGGCGGTCAGGTGCGGGAAGAGGCTGTAGGACTGGAACACCATGCCCGCGCCGCGCCGATGGGCGGGCACGCCGGTGATGTCCTCGCCGTCGACGAGCACGTCGCCGGCGTCCGGATGCTCGAAACCGGCCACCATGCGCAGCGCGGTGGTCTTGCCGCAGCCGGACGGGCCGAGCAGCGCCAGCAGTTCGCCCGGCCCGGCGGACAGGTCCAGCCCGTCCAGCGCCACCGTGCTCCCGAACGTACGGCGCAGGCCGCGGAGTTCGACGGTGGCGCCGCCGGTTCCCGGCGCGTGCGCGGCGGCCTGGGCGGCCGCGGTGGTGGCGGTCATGAGTTCTCCTCGGCGGTGGGCGTCGGTGCGGTGCGGGCGCCGCGGGGGCCGCGATCGCTCCGCTTGCTGCGGGAGGTACGGGTGCCGCGGCTGCCGGCGGAGGTACGGGCCGATCGGCCGCGCCCGGCGGCGGCGAGCACCAGCAGCAGCACCCAGGTGAGGACCAGGCTGAGCACCGAGACCGACACCGACATCTGCGCGTTGCTGCCGCCGAGGGAGACGATCCACACCGCGAACGGCCGGAAGCCGAGGATCGAGGCGACGGTGTACTCGCCCAGCACCAGGGCCAGCGTGAGGAAGCAGGTGTTCAGCAGGGCGCCGCGCAGGTTCGGCAGCACCACCTGGAGGACGGCGCGCGGCCAGTTCGCCCCGCAGTTGCGGGCGGCCTCGACCAGGGTGGTGAGGTCGACCGCGCGCAGCCCGGCGTCCAGCGTCCGGTACGCCAGCGGCAGGGCCATCAGTACGTAGGCGAGCAGCAGGACCACCGGAAAGCCGGGGTTCTGCACGGCGTTGAAGGTCTGGAAGAGCGGGGTGTCGGCGAAGTCGTCGGGACCCCACTGCAACACCGAGCTGATGCCCGCCGTCAGCGCCACCGCGGGCACCACCAGCGGCAGCGAGCAGAGCACCTCCACCAGCACCCGCAGCCGGGGAGCGGTCAGGCGCACGGCGATCAGCGCGGGCACGAGCAGCAGCAGGGTCACCGCGGTGGTGGCCGCGGCCAGCTCCAGGGTCAGCCGCAGGCTGCTCCCGAAGCCCTCGGCGCCGAGTATCCCGCGGTAGGAGCCGAAGGTCAGGCCCTGGCCGGGGACGTCCACGGTGAAGAGCACCGAGAAGACCATGGGGCCGAGGAAGTACAGCGCGGCGACGAGGCCGACGACCCCGCGCCACAGCCGGGGCCGGCGGCGGCCGCCGGGTGCCCGCGCGGGCCGGGCGGCGCCGGTGGCCGGCGGGGTCAGTGCAGCCATCGTGCGCTCCTGCGCTGGAGGGGGATGTACAGGGCCATCACCGCGCCCGCGATCACGATCATGTCCAGGCTCAGCGCCAGGGCCACGTTGCCCTGCCCGGCCAGCACGTTGCCGGACAGCGCGTTGGCGATCTGCAGGGTGATCAGCGGCACGGAACTGCCGACGATCGCGGCCGCGGTGGCGTAGGCGGCGAAGGCGCTGCCGAAGAGCAGGACGAAGCCGCCCGTCAGGGAGGGGGCGAGGACCGGCAGGGCGACGTGCAGCCAGTACTGGCGGCTGGTGGCGCCGCTGTTCTGTGCCGCCTCGCGCCACTGGGCCCGCAGGCCGTCCAGCGCGGGGGTGATGGTGAGCACCATCAGCGGCACGAGGAAGTACAGGTAGACGACGCTCAGCCCGGTGAAGGAGTACAGGCTCCAGCCGTGCCCGCCCAGGTTCAGGGCGCGGGTCAGCTCGCCGGAGTTGCCGAGGGTGGCGACGAAGGCGAAGGCGAGCGGCACGCCGCCGAAGTTGGCCAGCACGCCGGAGGCGGCGAGCACGCCTTCCCGCAGCGCGCGGAAGCGCGACGTCACGACGGCGTGCGCGAGCGGCAGGCCGGCCAGCACGCCGACGGCCGCGGTCAGGGCGGAGAGCTTGACGCTGCCCCACAGCGCGGTGAGGTAGGCGCCGTGCACCGACTGGCTGAGGTTGTCCGTGGTCCAGTGCCGGCCGCCGGGCGTGCCGGCCGACGTCCTGAAGGCGTTGGTGACGATCGCGAAGGCCGGCAGCCCGAAGACCACCAGGACGAAGACGATCAGCGGCAGGACGGCGAGCCATCCGGCGGCGCGCGGCCGGCGGCGGGGGCCGGCCTTCCGGGAGGTCTCCTTGCGGGAGGCGGCCTTGCGGAAAGTGGCCTTGCCGAAAGTGGCCTTGCGGGAGGCGGCCTTGCGGGGGGTGGGGGCGGCAGCGGTCCCGGCGCCGCCGGCCTCCTGAGCGGAGGAGCCGGCGGCGGGGGACGGCGTCGCGGCGCGAGCCGTGGTCATGGTGCCGGTCAGCTCACGGCCTTGGCCCAGCCGGCGAGCACGGTCTTCTGCGCCGCGTCGACCTGGGCCGTGGTCGGGAACCGCGGGCTGCCGGAGACCGCCGGGAGCTTCGCGGCGGCGGCCTTGTCCACGGTGCCCTTCTGCGTCATGGCCGGCAGCTCCGCCGGGCGGGAGTAGCCCCGCAGCCACAGGTTCTGGCCCTCGCTGCTGTAGAGGAACTCCTCCCACAGCCGGGCGGCGGCCGGATGCGGGGCGTACTTGTTGATCGCCTGGCTGTAGAACTGGGCGTACTGGCCGTCGGCCGGCACGGCCACCCGCCAGTCCAGGCCCTTGCCCGCGAACTCCTTGGCGTAGCCGGCGTTGAGGTAGTCCCAGTCGATGCTGATCGGCGTCTCGCCCTTCTCGACCGTCGCCGGCGTGGACTCCACCGGGTTGAAGTTGCCGTTCGCCTTCAGCTTGTGGAAGAAGTCCAGGCCGGGCTGGATGTCGTCCAGCGAGCCGCCGTTGGCCAGCGCGGCCGCGTAGACGCCGCCGAACGCCGAACCCGACTTGGTGGGGTCGCCGTTCATCGCGACCTTGCCCCTGTACTGCGGCTTGAGCAGGTCGGCGAAGGTGGTCGGGCACTCCTTGACCGCCTTGGCGTCGCACCCGATGGACACGTAGCCGCCGTAGTCGTCGTAGCGCAGGCCGCCCGGGTCCTTCTGGGCGGCGGGGATGTCGTCCCACGAGGCGACCTTGTACGGCGCGAGGATGCCCTGCGAGGCGGCCTTCAGCGCGAAGGAGTTGCCCAGGTCGACCACGTCGGGGGCGCGGCCCTGGCCCTTGCGCGAGGTGATCGCGGTGATCTCGTCCTGGCTGGCGCCGTCCGGGTTCTCGTCGGAGACCTTGATCCCGTACTTCTTCTCGAAGGCGCTGATGACCGCGCCGTAGTTGGCCCAGTCCGGGGGAAGCGCGATGGCGTTGAGCGTTCCCTCCTTCTTGGCGGCGGCGACCAGGGCGGGCACGCCGCCGAAGTCCGCCGCGGACGCGGCGGTCGCCGCGCTCTTGCCGCTGCCGCCCGCGGAGGCCGCGGTGCCTGAGGCGGAGCCGCACCCGGTCAGGGCGAGCGCCGCGGCGGTGAGCCCGGCGGCCATGGCGGCAACGCGGACACGAGGGACTGTCACGGGATTCCTCCTGGGGAGCGGCGCGCGGAGGGCGGGTCGGATGACCGCCGACGGAACGAACGCCGAGGTTGGCTGTACAACTTTCGCCAGTACGCCCGACGCCCGTGTCCGGCGGGTGAACGGCACGGCGACGGCCGGGAGACGGTGGCGAAATGTCGGCGTCCGGCCGGCGCCGGCGGTCCGTCGCGGGGGACGCCTGGTGACGGAGAGCAGATAGGGTCCAGCGGAGCGGAAGGGCTCGACCGTGGCGCGGTGACGAGGAGCGACGTTGCAAGGTGACAGCGCGGTGCCGGCGAAGGGCACGCTCTATCGCAAGGTCGCGGCCGACCTCCGCGAGGCGATCGCCGCCGGCGAGTACGGATCGGGCGGCAAGCTCCCCGCCGAGAGCGCGCTGGCGGAGAGGTACGGCGTCTCCCGCGGCACCATCCGGCAGGCCCTCGGGTCGCTGCGCGCCGACGGCCTGGTCACCTCCCGCCGCGGCACCCGGCGGGTGGTGCTCGCCACGACGCGCGTGCAGAGCTTCGCGGAGCTGGTCAGCTTCACCAGCTGGGCGCGCTCGGTGGGCGAGGAGCCCGGCGGGCGGGTGGAGCGGATCGAGCGGCGGGCCGCCGACGCGCGGGAGAGGGAGCAACTGCGCCTGGAACCGGGCGCGGAGGTCGTCGTCGTGCTGCGGGTGCGGACGCTGTCCGGCCGCCCGGTGATGGTCGAACGCAGCGTCTACCCGGTGTGGGTGGGGGAGTTGGTGGCCCGCATCCCCGCCGACGCCGTCTCGCACACCGAACCGCTCCAGGAGCAGGGGGTGGTGTTCGCCGACGCCGACCACACCATCGACCTCGTGCTCGCCGACACCGACGACGCCCGGCTGCTGGAATGCGGCGAGGGGCAGGCGCTGCTGCGCGAGCGCCGCCGCTCCACCGACCCGGTCGGGGCGCCCGTCGAGTGGTCGGAGGACCGCTACCTCCCCGGGACCGTCGCGTTCACGGTGCACAACTCGATAGCCGCGTCGGCGCTCGGCCGTCGCCACCGCCGTACGCCCTGACCCCGCCGGGCCGTACGCCCCGACCCCGGCGGCCCGTACGCCCCGACCCCGGCGCGGCGCCCCCCGTGGCCAGGGCGCTACCCGTCCAGCAGCGAGGTGAGCAGCGGCAGGAAGTGGCCGAACTCCGGTGTGGCGGCGCCTGGTTCCTTGGCCTGCTCGTCCCAGCGGCGTACGGCCACCGCGTCGGCCGCGTACGGACGGCGGGCGAAGGCGGCGGCCTGCGCGTCGGTCATGGGGCCGCCCTGGAGCCGCAGGGTGTGCTCGGAGGCGGCGGACAGGCCCTCCCGGTAGCCCGGCTCCACCGTGCACAGGTACCGCTTCGCGGCGACGTGCAGCCGTACCGGTTCGGTGACCTCGGGGCCGAACCAGCGGGCGAGGAAGTCGGCGCCGGTGTGGCTGTGCCGGGTGTCGCCGTACTCCGTGACGTCGGCGTTGGCGTCTGCTCCCGCTTCGGCGCCCGTCGCGTGCTCGCCGAAGTGGCCGACGTCGTGCAGCAGGGCCGCCGCCACCAGGTGCGGCGGGGCGCCCGCGGCTTCGGCCAGCGCGCCCGCCTGGAGCATGTGCGCGGCCATGGTGACCTCCTCGCCCAGGTATTCCGCCGCCCCGGCCCCGTCGAAGAGCTCGGCCAGCGGGGCGGGCGAATCCGCCCGGCGCAGTACGGCGAGGCAGCTCGCCGGCCCGTCCAGGTCGGCGTACGCGCCTTGCAGGTGCCGGGAGCCGTCCTGCGCGAACGCGGTACGGGCGTGCAGCAGGCGGGTGTTGTCGAAGACCAGGCAGTCGCCCGGGGCCAGCCGGAAGTCCAGTTGCAGGCCGGGCCGGAGCAGGAGTTCGCCGAAGGCGCGGTAGGCGGCGTAGAACGCGTCCAGCTCCGCCGCGGGCAGCCGTACCGTGCCGAACGACCGGTTGTTGAAACGGACTTCGCGAATCCGTCCGCGCGCGTCCACCTCGATCAGCGGGCGGTCCGCGCGCAGTTCGGTGCGGTCGTCGCGGAAGACGAACGGGACGGGCGTACCGGTCAGCACCGCGAACGCCTCGGGGTCCTCCGCCCGCAGCAGCGCCGCCGCCTGGAAGCCGTCGACGAGCCCGGAGTCGCCGCCGGACGCGGAGTTCTCCAGGCAGTGCAGCAACTGCACGGTGGGGACCGGGTCGCGGTAGGGGTTGTCCGTGTGCGGGGTGATCCGCGCCGAGGTGAAGGCGAGGTTGTTGGGGTCCGGCTCGACCCTGACGTCGAAGAGCCGGCCGTAGTTGGTCTGCCGGACGTGGCCGAAGGTCTCGGCGACCGCCAGCACCTGGCCCTCCCGCACCGGCACCCCGCGCAGCAGGGCGAAGCCCAGCCGCTGCAACGCGTCGAGCACGCGGGCGCGCCGGGCCGGGGCGGCGAGGTAGTCGTCCCAGGCCGCCTCCGGCAGGCGCCCCGCCAGATCCGCCGCGCTCCACAGCTCCTTCCCCGTCTCGGTGCGCCGGTCCCCGGTGAGGGGGGAGTCCGCGGGGCGGTGGGCGTCCAGCCAGCCGACGGTGAAGCGGGACCGGTGGCCGTCCGGTGCCCATCCGACCTCTACGCAGGGCGAGTCGGGGCCCGGCTCCACCACCTCCTCGACGGCGAGTCCCCGCGGCAGATCGGTGATCTGGAAGAGCTTCTGGCCGGTGCGCGGATCGCGGCACTCGGGGCACGGGCAGTTGTCCCGCAGCCAGGCCGCCGGCAGGGCCCTGATCCGTGCGGACAGGTGACGAGTGGCAGGTACGACCGCTGGTTGCGCCGCCATGCTGTTCCCCTCGGTGGGTCGGGTCGGTCAAGTTGTACAGCCAACTTTGCCGAGCCAGGGTGAGCGGCAGGCGATCTGCGGGTGACGAGAAGGCGACCGGGCGCGGATACGCGCGCGACCCGTCGCGACGGTCCCGGGCGTCGCGCGGCGGATCACCGGCAGCCGGAACAGGTGGGTGGGCGCGGCCGGTGGTCGCTCGTACGGGCCGTGATCCTCGCCTACGACATCGGCCTCCTCACAGGACGGTGACCCCTCCTGGACCCCTCCTCGAACTCCCGGTCACTCCGGACGGTCGCCGGCGATGACGACGCGCTCCATCAGACGGTGCTGCGGGAAGTAGTCGTTGACCCCGTAGTGAACGGTGGTCCGGTTGTCCCAGAAGGCCACGGACCCTGCCTCCCAGCGGAAGCGCACCTGGTACTCCGGGTAGGACAGCTGATGGAGCAGGAAGCCGAGAAGTTCTTCGCTCTCGTCCTCGGGGAGACCGACGAGGTGGGAGGTGAACGCGGCATTCACGTAGAGGGACTTGCGACCTGTCTCCGGATGCGTGCGCACCACGGGATGCTCGACCGGAGGCCGGCCGCTCCGCGCGTTGATGCTCCTGAGCAGGACGGCGATGCTGCCGCTCGCCGCGGGAAGCTCGTGGACCGCCCGGAGCCCCTCAAGGCGCTCCTTGACGTCTTGCGGGAGCCCGTCGTAGGCGGCGGCCGTGTCGGCCCACAAGGTGTCACCGCCGAGCGGCGGCAGGTCGACGGCGCGCAGGACGGCGCCGAGCGGCGGTGCCTCGTAGAACGACGCGTCGCTGTGCCAGACGTTCTCACTTCCGGGGTTGTCCCGGTCGTGCTCCAGTCGCGCCACTTCGTCGATTTCGGCCCTGCGCTGGGGGTGGGCCGCCTGGAGTTCCCCCCAGTTCCGGGCGAACGCGGCCTGCTGACGGCCGGTGAGCTTCTGGTCGCGGAAGAAGAGGACCTTCCAGTCGAGGAACGCCCCCCTCAGTTCGGTCAGCGTGTCGGCGTCCACCGGCCGGGCGAGGTCGACCCCGTGGATCTCCGCGCCGATGAGCGGGGACAGCGGCCGGACCTCAAAGGTCGCGTAGCGCCGTCCGGCGCCGTCCGACTCCAGCCTGCGCGGCGCCAGCTCCTGGGACACGACATGCAACCGCCGCCTGTCGGTGACGGCGGGCTGTGATGCGTTCACGGGCATTCCTCCGGAGAGGGAAGAGGGAGAGTGGTGACGGATGCGGGTACACCCTGCGGACGTCCGGCCTGCGCCCTCGCCTCAGGGGGTCGTGCTGTTCAGGATGGAGTTCCTGGCCAGATCCCGGTTGCGCTCGGAATCCGGCTGGAACTTCCTGTTGAGGTAGGCGAAGCCGGTCAGCGAGCAGCGCCGGTTCTCGCCCGCGGTGTGGTCCACCCTCCGGATCGTGTGCAGGGTGTCCGACATCACCATGACCAGGCGGTTGGGCCGCGGCAGTACGGCGACCGGGCTCCGCTCGCACGTGCGCAGGATCTTGTTCACCAGGCCCGCGGAGCCGCTCGCGGGCCTGGTGACCTCCGGGTCCGGCCCGCTGCCGGCCGCGGGGAGAAGGGTGCGCGGTTCTTGGTCGATCAGCATCAACTCACCACCCCACGAGATGTCCCACTCGCGGTGCAGATAGACGATGTACTCCCCGCGACGGCCGCGCCCGGCGTCGTTGTGCCAGCCCAGCCGGCTGTTGGCGGGGTACTGCCAGAACGTGAAGGTGAGCCGGTCCCAGTCGGTACCGGCCGCGCCGAACAGCCCGGTCTCGGTACGCACGGCCTGGGTGACGCGGGTGAACACCGCGGGCCGTCCACTGCTCCCGGTCTCGCCGATGGACGCGGGGAAGTGCGTGCCCCGGGTCCGGTGCGCCGGGCCGTCGAGTTCGGCGGAGATCACGCTTCCGGTCTCGCCCAGCGCCGAGCGCTCCATCAGCTCCACCGCCTGGTCGAAGACCTCCGGGGGGAGGAAGTCGTCGTACACCACGTAGCGCTCGCCGCGCTCTGTCATTCGCATGGATCGCCCTTCTTCCCGCGCGCATCGTCGTCGATGCCGCGCTCCGGTTCAGCCGCGGTGGCCGTCCGCGGCCGGATCAGGTGGTGCACGTGCTCGCTCCATCCGGCGACCGAGCGGTGCTCCGGGTCCAGCAGCACCTCGTCCGGGAGCTCGATCCCGAACGCGTCCTCCACCTCGGTCGCCAGGCCCATCCAGTCGACCGAGTTGAGTCCCAGCGCCGCGAAGTCGAGCCGGCTGAGCCGCGGGTCATCCGACAGAGCGTCGGCCGGGATTCCGCGGACCCCGCTGCGTTCGAGCCTGGCCGCGACGATCCGGGCCATCGCCTGCGTGGTCTCCCGGGCCCGGTCCCGGTCCGGCGGGGGCCCGCTCATCGTCCCGGCCATTGCGCGTCGATGAGCTTGATGACGTGCGCCCGGTCGACCTTTCCGCCGGCCGTCACGGGCAACGCGTCGCAGTGGACCAGCCGGACGGAGCCCGTGCCGGCCGGGAAGGTCGAACGGCTCCGCTCCACCTGGGCCCGGTCGACGCCCTCGCCCTGCACGACGGCGTACAGGTCCTCGGTCTCCCCGGCGGAGCGGACCAGGACGACGGGAACCACCTCGACGACACCGGGTACGTGACGTATCGCGCGGCACAGTCCGTCGAGGTCCACGGTCCGGTCGTTGAGCCGGGCCGAGGGGTGCAGCCGGGACACGAACGTCACCACGCCGTCCCGTCCCCGCCGCACCAGATCGCCGGTGTCCCATCGCGTCCGGGGCGGATCGGCCGCGCCCAGGAAGCCCTCGACCGGCGCGTCCAGCAGCAGGCGCAGCTCGCCTTCGGCTCCCGGGTCCGGTGCCAGCACCGTGACCCCCGGCATGGGGGTGCCGATGGCCCCTTCCGGCAGTCCGGCCGAGCCGATGAAGGTCGGGCCGGTCTCCGAACACCCGTAGTTCCGGGTGAGCCGGATGCCGAACCTCGCGGCGAACCGCTCGTCCAGGTCGCTGCTGACGCGGCTGGCGCCGACCATCGCGATCCGCGGCCCCGCGGACGCGGTCGCCGGCGTGGCGGCGAGCAGGTCGGCCGTCGGGGCGGTGAGCGCCACGACGCTCGCGGCTCCGGCTCGGGCGGCGGCCCGTCGGGCGTGCACGAGGCGGCGCGCGTCGAGCCGGGAGCCGGCCATGAGCGCGGCGAACGCGATCCCCCAGCCGTAGGAGTGCGTCAGCGGTGTCGGCACGTACACGGTGTCGTCCAGGCCGAGCGGGAGCCGTGTGCGGTACCCGGCGGCCTCGTTGAGCACGCTGCCGCAACTGCGCCTGGCGATCCTGGGCGGGCCGGTCGAACCCGATGTCATGTGGAGTACGGCGGTCGAATCCCCTTCCGCCGCGATGTCGGAGCCCGCCGGCCGGCACACGCGCGCCGACGGCGACAGCTCCGCGCCGAGCGGACCGAGCGGCGCGTCCGTCAGGCTCTCGCACAGCAGCGGTACGGAGTCCGTCTGCCAGGCCGCGAGAACGACCGCGAAGAAGTCCTCCGCCCGCTGCTGCGTCACCGCGATCACCGCGCGTTCACCGGCACCCGCGGAGTCCAGCCGCTGGACGTAGTCGTCGACCAGCGGCCGCAGTTCCGCCATCCCGGTGTCGTCGAGACGGCCGCCCGCCTCCGTGACGAGCTCGGCCAGTTCGCGCCGCGTCGCCGGTGCGCCGGGGGCGGTCATCGGACGGCCTCCGCCACATCGCGGTCCGGCTCCGCGTCACTGGGGTCCGGCTGGGGGCCCCGGCCCGCGATCGGGCCCAGGGCCAGCGCGCAGGTGACGAAGAGTCCCGCCATCACCAGCCATGCGGCGGTGTGCCGGTCGGCGGCCAGCCAGCCGAACAGTGCGGGCGCGACCAGCATGCTGACGTCCAGGCCCATGTTGTAGACGCCCTGGTATTCGCCCACGGACTCGGCGGGCGCGAGCGTGTAGACGAGTTCCCAGGACGCGGCGGAGTACAGCACTTCGCCGCCGGCCACCAGCAGACCCAGCAGGATGATCGCCGCCACCTTGGGCCCGGTGCCGTGCACGGCACCGGCGGCCGCGAACATCGCGAGGCCCGCCCCCAGCAGGATGCCGCCGCGCCGCCCGGCCCGCACCGCGGCGACCGCGCCGCTCAGGTTCTTGGAGACCGGAACCTGGAGCAGCAGCACGACGCCGATGTTGAGGGCGGAGACGACCGAGACCAGCCACAGCAGTGACGACGCCTGGGCCGAGATCCACAGGGGGAGGGCGACGGAGAACACCGACGAGTAGAGCAGCAGGAACGCGTTGAGCCCCGCCAGACCGAGGAAGCGGCCGTCCCGGTAGACCATGCGGCGTCCCGGCTTGCCCGGTTCGGGTGCCGCGCCCGCACCGGCGCTCTGGCCGCTCGGTGCGTCGGCGGGCCGGGGCTGCGGTGTTCCGCGGGGTGCGGTGGCGACGAGGAAGCCCGCGGTACACAGGGTCAGGGCCTCGACGACGAAGGCGGTCCGGAACAGCGGGCGCGAGTCGAGCGACAGGACGACGCCTCCCAGGCTCAGACCGATGAGCATGGCCGCGTTGCTCACGGTCTTCACCATGGCCCGGTAGCGCACCCGACGGTCGGCGGGTACCTCACGCCGGACGAGCGCGCCCATGACGGCACCGCTGCCCCGACCGCAGATGAAGAGCAGGCAGATCAGCACGAACGCCGTCCAGGCGTTCACGACCGCGAGCAGCCCGGTGGCGACGGCCATCGTGCAGACCAGCCCGGCATACGTGCGTCGGGCGCTGCCGTTGTCCGCGAGCCGGCCGGCCAGCGGGCCGGACACCATGCCGCACAAGGCCGCCAGGCTCATCGTCACACCGAAGGCGCCCGCGCTCGCGTGGAGTTGCCGCACCAGGTAGACGGCCAGCACCGAGGTGGACATGCCGGTGCCCAGCGACAGGATTCCGAAGGACAGGATCAGCCGCCGTTCGAGGGGCGGCCGCCGTTCTTTCCCAGGCGTCACTCCGCCCCCTCGGGCAGGAAGGCCGACCCTCGGACGGCCAGCCCCATGCTGTCGATCACGGCCCGCACGTGATCCAGACCGACCACGAACCGTTCCTTTCCGTAGATCAGGTACCGCTCCGCGTTGGCGTCGCCGGTGAAATTGCTGGTCATCACGTTCGCCCCGGCGGCCAGACCGAGGGACTGCCCGCCGGAACTGGTCTTCTCCAGGGCGCTGACCGACGGTATGAGAAGGCCCGGATAGCAGACCCGCAGGGTCGCGATGACGTTGAGCGCGAGCTGGAGGTCGCCGGCGGGAGAGAGCATCAGCGGGGTGTCCGGAGCCGGGACGAACGGGCTCACGCTGCACATCTGCACACCCAACTCGCCGACGAGTTCGATGTCGTCGATCACGCTTTCCAGACTCTGCCCGGGGAGGCTGGAGATGAGTCCGGTGCCCACCTTGAATCCCAGGTCCAGCAGGGTCCTTATCCGTTCCAGCCGTGCGTCCAGCTTCTCGTGGCGCATCTGCTCGAAGAGCACGGGATCACTGGTCTCGTGCTTGATGATATAGCTGTTGGCGCCCAACTCCCTTAGTTCCTCGTACTGTCGGCGCGAGAAGTTGCCGAGGTTGAGCAGGATCTCCACCTGGCCGTCCCACATGCGCCGCAGGGCCGGTATGACCTCGCGCAGGGTGGGGAAGAGACTCGGCGTCTCGCCGCCCTGCAGCAGGACGATGTCGATACCCGCGCCGCGGATGTGCTCCGCGCGCTCCAGGATCTGCTGCGGGCTCATGACGAAGCGGTCCAGGTGACCGAGGTTGTCCCGCCGCATCGGGCAGTAGTCGCAGTTCACCCGGCACACGTTGGTGATCTCGATGACCCCGCGAAGGAGCACCGCCCGGTCGAAGTTCTCGTCCCTCAGCCGGCTCGCCTCGGCGAACAGTGCCTCCTGGTCCGCGCCGACGGACCGGAGCGCGTGTCGGACTTCAGATCGTGTCAGCATCGCTGGGGCTTTCTTCCTCCGGATCGTCACGGGGACGCGGCGGCGAACCGGGCACGTCCAGGGTCACGACCGCCTCCGCGGTCAGTGCGGGGTCCCAGTGCCGGCGGTGGGTACGGAACACCGTGTCGACACTGGGACGGAAGCGGACGGTCGAGGTTTCGCCGTTGACCACGACGCGGACCTGCTGCCCGGCGTCGAGCCGATCACTCGTCAGGTAGAGCCGGACCTGCTCCGCGCCTTCGGCCCGCAGGTCGTACGCGTCGTCGTCGGTGCGCTCCGCGGTCACCTCGGCGCCCGCCGGGTCGACACCCGACAGGGCGACCCAGTGGGCCCTGCCGTGCCGGTCGTCGAGGGCGCGGTGGCGCACGCGTGCCACATCCGGTTCCCGCCGGCGGTCCCTCAACCAGGCCGACAGGCTCGCGACCAGCTCGCCGTCGTCCTCGAAGTGCAGCGAACCGAGCGGATGGTCGCCGTCCGGTACCTCGACGTAGGTCAGCGCCTGGTGGCCGGCCTCGCGCAGTTGCGTCACGGAGGTCCGGTCGAACTGCGGCGGGATGCGCTTGTCCTGGGCGCCGTGGATGACGAACAGCGGTAGCGGCAGCACATTGTCCAGCAGGAAGCGGGTGCGCCGGTCGCTGCCGAACGCTTCCCACATCGACAGGGCGCCGTTGATCGGCACCGCCGCCGCCAACCGCGGCCACCCCCGCATGGCGAGGTTCCAGCACGCCAGTCCGCCCATGGACACGCCGGCCAGCACGATACGGTCCGGGTCCGCGTCGAGGTGCTCCAGAGCCCAACGCAGGGCCGCCACCGGGAAGTCGTCGTCGCGGCCGCTCCACCGCGGATGGCGGAAGTGCTTGGCGAAGACGCCGCTCACGTCCAGCTTCCCCACGACGTCGTCGAGCAGTTGCGCGTCCGGGCAGAGCAGCACCATGCCCAGCCGTTCGCTGATGCCGACGAAGGACGGCAGCATCCTGGCCCCGGTGTTCGCGGCGCCGTGCAGCACGATCAGGGCCGGCGGGTGAGGGCCCGCCGACTCGGGCACGTGCACCACCATGGTGGTGGTCCGCGCACCGAGGCGGAGCTCGACCGTCGAGGTGCCGGGCACCGGCGCCCGGTCCGTGCCCAACCGGCGAAGTGCCCTGCGGAGGTTGGCGGCGCCCAGGCGCATGCCCTCCTCCATGGGCGGCGGCCGATCCCCCACCGGCACCAGGGGGTTCGGCCACGACCGCATGGAACTCACAGGGTGGCTCCGAGCCGGGTGAGCCGGGCGATCTCGGTGTCGACGGCCGGGTCGAGGCGCTCTCCGGTCAGGGCGAACACGACCCTGGCCCGTTGCAGGATGCCGATCGCGCTGCCCACCAGCGGCACGGAGCAGAGCTCCCGGGGCAGCGCGATGGGTTTCACCAGCGGCTCCGCGGTCGGTTCCACGGAACGGAAGGTCTCGACCGCCAGGCGGCGCAGGACGTCCGCGCACACCCGCTTGGCGACGGCGCAGGAGTACCGGTCCAGCTTGGTGAGGCTGCCGGTGGCCTGGATGTTGCGTGACGGGCACCCGCTGTCGCAGATGTCGCGCGCGTAGCAGGTCTGGCAGGACTGATGCTGGGACGGCAGCGCCGCCTGCCCGATCTGGTCCTTGCGCAGCAGGTCCACGAAGACCACGTTGCGGTCGGTGGCCTGCCCGACGTTGTGGCCGTACTGCTTGTTGCGGGCGGGGTCCTGCATCTCGGGGCACATGATCAGCTCGCCGGTGGCGTTGAGCACGTGGTAGGAGTCCCCGCTGCTCATCGGTCCGCAGTAGGAGCGCGGCGGGCTGGACAGCAGGTGCTGGAAGGCGTAACTGAAGACGCTGGCGTCGATGCCCCGAGCGACGTCCATGGCGCGCAGCAGGTTCTCCGCGTAGTCCTCGGCCGAGGGTTCGGAGTAGCGGGACAGCCGTCCCGGCGTCGTGGTCCCGACCGGTCCGACCGGCTCGAAGTGGACGAAGTTGGCGCCGAGGTCGGCGAAGAACCCTACCGTCTCTCCCATGTGGTGCACGGTCTCGCCGGTGACCGTGGACCGCACGCGGTAGGGGACACCGGCTTCCGCGAGGAACCTGATGGTGTCCATGGTCTGGCCGACGTTGTGGCGCTTGCCGTAGATCCGCTGCTCGCCCTGGCGTTCCGGCGCCGCGTCCATCGACACGGTCAGCGTGAAACGGTGGTCCACCAGGTACTGGAGCACCGGGAGGGGCGCGGTGCCGTTGGTGACCATCGTGAAGTAGGGAGTGACGTTCTTGGCCGCGCACGCCCGTTCGGTGTGCTCGACCACCTTCTCGATGTCGCTGATGGCCAGGGTGGGTTCCCCACCGAAGAAGTTGACCCCGAACAGCTTGTTCTGCGGACCGGGTCGACGCTCCAGGGTGTGGTCGACGATGGCCAGCATGCGGTCCGCTTCCAGACTCGCGGTGCTGTGGCCCACTTCGCTGAAGCAGTACACGCAGCTGAGGTTGCACCGGTGGCCGACCACCAGGGTGACGCCCCAGGGGTCGGGTTGACGCCTGTAGAGCCGGGAGTCCCGCAGGGAGGGGTAGTCGGCCAGGACCTGACGCCATGGCGCGGCCGCCTCCTGGTCGGCCGGGACACGGATGGCGTGCATGGACCTCGGTATGACGAGATACAGCCACTGGCCGTCGCGTACGGCGGGGTAGTCGTCAAGGAGTTCGGCGACCGCTTTCGATCCGTCCTGGGCGCCTCGCTGAGCGGCTTCGGGAGCCTGTGTTCCCATCGCTTGTCCCTTCTGAGGTCAGAATTCGTATCGGCCGACGTGGACCGGCCGACCGCTCACCCGCCGGCCTTTGCGACCGCCCAGCCACAACATGAGCGTGATGGCCGAAAGCGGCACCGGAATCTCGATCTCCGGCATTTCCCATACGGCGGCGAACGGCGCGAGTTCCGCCAGGAGAGTCGCGACGTCACTCACCGCCGCGCAGGGAAGCGCACCGAGGAGCAGGCGGTCCCGGTCGAGAACCGCCCGCCGGCCGGCGATCGGGGGGCCGCCGGCCAAGGGCGGGACGGGCAGCAGATCCGGCACCAGAGCCTCCCCCGGCCCTTTGACGCGGTCGGGGGAAAGCAGGTCCTCGATCCGCCCGAGCGCAAAGGAGCGTGACGGCGGGCTGTCCCCGGTCCTTTCGCCTTCCGGCAGGGCCGCGAAGGGCAGCGCGAACAGGTGGAGCGGGTCGCCGGCCCGCCGCAGTCGCAAGCGCTCGGCAAGCACGAGTTGGGCCGGGCTGCCTTCGGAGACCCAGGCGGCGATCCCGCGCAGTCCTGCTCGTTGTGCCAGGCGGCGCAGCGCGAACGCAAGACGCAGGGCGTGGTCGCCGCCGCGTGCCTCGGGATGGACGAAGACGCCCTTGAGGAACAGGTAGTCGCCCCAGCGCAGTGAACGATGCACCGCGGCAAGGCTGCCGTCGGGCCGGCGTCGTCCCATCCACCGGTAGCGGTCGTGGTCGGACAGTTCCGCGTGGAGGATCGCGTCGGTGAATCGGTGCCCGGCCACCAGGTCGGCAACGTCCCGCA
The DNA here is from genome assembly GCF_044744625.1 of Streptomyces sp. NPDC087270. Lineage (NCBI taxonomy): Bacteria > Bacillati > Actinomycetota > Actinomycetes > Kitasatosporales > Streptomycetaceae > Streptomyces > Streptomyces sp. NPDC087270. The sequence continues at coordinate 69,977 of NZ_JBIUYR010000026.1, read as the reverse complement.
GGTCGGCGGGGCCGAGGACCTGCACATCCTCCGGCGACCGTGGAAGCGCGGACCCGGACGCGGTATCAAGCATCCGCGGGCCTCCGGGTCAGTGCCAGATAGGGGAATCCGGTCGGCGCGATTTCGGCCGATTCCTCGGGATAGGGAACCTTGGTCATCTTCTTGCTGGCGATGTTGCCGACCATGATGTGCAACAGCCGTTCGTTGGGAAGGAACTGGCCGTCGAAGTACTTGATCACCCAGCCGAACAGGTCGGGGTCCAGCGGGTAGAAAGTCGGTTCGACGAGGTCGTCGTCCGGAATTCCGACCTGGCGGGCCAGGGCGGTGGCCGGAAGGACCCGGAAACCGATGTTCAGCACCGGCTCCCCGGTGCGCAGGTGCGCGTTCACGTATTCGGCCGATGCGCGGACCGTTTCCTCGGTCTCGCCGGGACCGCCGAAGACCAGATTGACGCGGGTCTTGAGGTCGTGTGCGCGGCAGCGCTCGATGAACCGGGTGACGTGCCGGGTGTCGAAACGCTTGCCCAGTCGCCCCATCATGGCGACGTCCAGGCTGTCCGGGGAGATCAGGACCGATTCGACGTTGCTGGCGGCGACCAGCTCGGCGAATTCGTCGTCGAACGGCCGCGGTGCGAAGTAGCCGGTCCAGGTGAGGCCGGGCAGTTTGAGGTCGGCGAGCAGGGCGACCACTTGCTTGGCGAATCGGATCTCGCTGTTGAATATGGCGTCGGTGAAGAAGATCCGGCGCACGCCCGCCTCGTATATCCCGCGGATCTCGTGCTCGATCAGGGAGATGGGCTTGAGGTCGCCGAGATTGTCACCGCTGATGTGGGCGTACGGGCAGTACACGCATTCCTGGTAGCAGGTCTTGCGTTTCGTCTCGATCCCGATCATGGCGGTGGAGGAGCCGGCGTAGGCCTGGAGGAGGGCGGCCGGATGATCGAGGCGGTCGGTCAGGAAGCCTTCGTAACGTCCGCCGGTGAGGTTGCGTCCTGAGCCCCGGTACTTCTCCGGATCGGTGGCGATGTCCAGCATGGCCGTCTCGCCCGGGCCCACCACGCCGACATCCAGCCCGAGCCTTTTGAGCAGGGCGCTGCCGAACAGGCTGTAGCCGGGCCCGCCCGCGACCATGACGGGCGCCGCCGAGCCCACCGCCTCGCGGACCCGCTGGATGAACTGCTGGTAGTAGCGGACGAAGCCTTCGCGGGCCAGGTCGATGGGGTCGATGTTCCGGATCGAGAAGCCGATGACGTCCCAGTGCTGCGAGGCCCAGGACAGATCGTCGAAGGCCCGCGGTGTCTCGACGAAGTCCACCAGGAGGGTTTCGTGTCCGGCCAGTTCGAGCGCGGACTGCAGGCAGCGCGCGCCGATAGGGAAGATGGGCTCGTTCCCGGGCATCGGCATACTGGCAAGGTTTACTAGAGCAATGCGCGCCACGATGACGTCCTCCTCAAAGCAGTCACTGGAGCAGCGGGCAGATCGGACACCTGGTCAAGGAAGGGCCAAGCGGCCGAAAGCGCCCGGCCAAAAGAAATTCGGCCGGGCGCCCTGGTCGCTCAGTCGCAGGTAGGCGCCGACACCGCGACGATCACGTCGGGGTGAACCAGTTCCGCGAGTCGGTCGCAGATGAGGTCGAAGCGCTGCGGGTCACTCTTGATGAACAGTTCGACGCTCGACTTGTCGAGGTGCAGGCCGGCGAGGTCGAGCATGTCGCCAGGGTTCGCGGTGAGCGCGTTTGCGAATTCCTCGTCGTAGCTGAGGCGCCCGATGAGCGCATCGAAGACGATTCCTGCGGAAGTTGTCTGAGTTCCCTCAGCAACAGGAGCTACCATGATCTCAACCTTTCGTCCTGGCGGCAGATTTCCGTCTTATTGAGTGGCGAAAATCTGCGCAGCGATTTGACCGGTCGAATGCTGGCTATGCCTTCTATAGCCTGTTGCTTGACCACCGTGTTGTCAAGGCTGCCGCGGTTCGCCGTTTTGGAGAGCGCTGCTCTGTCAAACGACACCTGGCGCGCTGAACTGCGGTTTTTGCAATATCATGGGTTTCTTTCTGTGCAATCGACCAATGATCATCCGTGCGTGGATGCAATTGCATTCGGAATTTTTCCTTCCGTATTCCGGCGGCTTGATTCGCGGTTGCGGAGTCGGCGGCCGGGGTCGGCGACTTCGCCCGCGCCGGCGTCACCGCTATGTCATCGTGCTGAATCGACGCAAATGGCCGTGAGCGGACGGGTCGGTATTGTCCGGCTATTACCACGCGAATGCGCTGGAGGTCTGTCGCGCTGCCCGTTCGGGCGTGGGGATCGTGTGCCGCGACGGCTCGTGGTGGATCGGGGTGTCGGTGGCGCTCAACGGAAGGCACCCGCCGCCGCGGCGGTGGGCGACGATCTCGGCGGCGACGGCGACGGCGGTCTCCTCCGGAGTGCGCGCGCCCAGGTCGAGGCCGATCGGCGAGCGCAGGTGGGCGAGTTCGGTGTCGCCGAGGCCCGCTTCCCGCAACCGGTCGAGGCGGTGGCGGTGCGTACGGCGGGAGCCGATCGCGCCGACGTAGCCCAGTGGAAGGCGCAGCGCCCTGGTCAGCAGCGGGACGTCGAACCTCGTGTCGTGCGTCAGGACGCAGACGACGGTGCGGCTGTCCAGGCGCCCGGCGGCGTACTCCGCGTCGAGGTAGCGGTGCGGCCAGTCGGCCACGACCTGATCGGCCGCCGGAAAGCGCCGGGCGGTGACGAAGGTCGGACGCGCGTCGCAAACCGTGACGTGAAAGCCGAGAAACGCCCCGATCCCGGCCACCGCGGCGGCGAAGTCGATGGCCCCGAAGACGAGCATGCGTGGCGCGGGCGCGTAGGACTCCACGAAGAACGTGATGCCGCTCGCCTCGTCATGGGGCTCGCAGGGGAGCCCGTCGGGTCCCCTCACCAGGCGGCCGGTGCGTCCGGCGTCGAGCATCGCCCGGGCCTGCGTGGCGACGGCGGCGCCCAGCGCGTCGGAGACACCGCTGTCCGGTCCGGCGCCGACGACGACCGTTCTGCCCAGGAGGTCCGACAGCCCGTCAGGTGCCCTGATGACGCGGGCCACCGCCACCGGTACGCCGCCGATGATGGCGGTCAGGGCCGCGGCGAGGCCGCTCGCGACGGGGGGCCGGGCCGGCGGGAGATGGCGGTCGTCCGCACCGTGGCCGCAGGCGGCGCGGCTTCGGATGTCCGGCGTGACCGGGTCCGGCTGGACCGGCTGGACGAAGACCTCGATGGTGCCGCCGCAGCTCAGGCCCACGGCGAAGGCGTCCTCATCGCTGTAGCCGTAGCGTTCCAGCACGGGGCGGTTCGAGGCGATCGCCTCGCGGCACGACTCGTACACGGCGCCTTCCACGCATCCGCCGGAGACGCTGCCGACCACGTCGCCTTCGGCGTTCACCGCCAGCGCCGCGCCCGGTTCGCGCGGGGCGCTGCCGCTGACGCCGACCACGCTCGCGACCGCGAACGCCTGTCCGCTCGCGTACCACGTGGCGAGTTCCTCCGCGATGTCGCGCACGGCCGCTCACCCTCCTTTTCGTGTCGGTGCGGGCCGGTTCGGGGTGCGGGCCGGTTCGGGGTGCGGGTCGGACCGGGGTGCGGATCGGACCGGTGGCGCTCAGAGCGGGACCAACTCGTCCTGGCCGGCGCGCCCGGGCGCCGTCGGTCGACGCCGGGGCATGGAGCGGAGGGCGTAGATGGCGGCCTGGGTGCGGTCGCCCAGCCCCGTCTTGAGGAATATCGCGGTGAGATGGTTCTTGACGGTTTTCTCCGAGATGTTCAGTTCTCTGGAGATGTGCCGATTGCTCATTCCTCCGCCGACGAGGTGCAGCACCTCCGTCTGCCGGGGAGTCAGGCAGGGGCCGGCGGGCGCGGTGGAGGAGCCGTTGCCCCGCTTGGCTCCGCGCCCGGTGTCCTCGTCGGCGGGGATGGAGCGGAGGGCGTAGATGGCGGCCTGGGTGCGGTCGCCCAGTCCCGTCTTGAGGAATATCGCGGTGAGATGGTTCTTGACGGTTTTCTCCGAGATGTTCAGTTCTCTGGAGATGTGCCGATTGCTCAGCCCTCCGCCGACGAGGCGCAGCACCTCCGTCTGCCGGGGGGAGAGCTCCTCCTCGCCCGCGCTCCGCGCCGGGTCGCCGGCATGAGATGTTGAATCGTCGGTGGCCTGTCGAGTCATATTTTCATGTCCCTCGCTGTGCGCATCGATAAAGATTCCATCTACAGGTGGAGCGATGAGCGGATGACATTTTTCAGCACGAACAGGCGTGCGTCAACGATGTTCTTCTCCCTCGGCTGGGCCTTGTCGGCTTCTCGCCGGCCGGTTCTGGCCGAAAAGGCATCTGCCATGGATGTCATAGGACCAAAGTCCTATTGATATGGCCCTGCCAAGTGGGTGACGCTTGGTTCACGAGTGCAGTCAGGGGGAGAGGCGATGGAGGCTCGTACTCCTGGCGAGGCTCTTCTGCCCAGCTCAACCCCTGCGTGGGTCGGTTGAAGCGCTTGGGCGTGGCGGGGGTTCGCGCTGATTCGGCGGCGGTGGGATTTGCGGAATCCGTCGTTCCGGACGGCTCATGCCGCGACGGTCGGAACATTTCGGAGCAGCTGAGGTTCCCACAAGAGCGCCCGTATCCGCGCGGGTGCCTGGAGCGCCGAGAGGATCGCGATAAATGAGCCTGAATTCGGGTGGGTCGGAATCTGCGGTGTTCCTGAACGGAGAGAGGCTTTCGGCCTTCTCCAGAGAGATCTTCCCGGACCTGGCGAGAGCCGATCAGCGGCGTTGGGCGAATGTCTATCTTCGAGGCATCCTTTCCGCTTCCGGCAAGAAGACGATCCGCAACATCGCGGGTCCGCACTCCTCGCTCTCCGACGTGCAGTCGCTCCGGCAGTTCATCAACCAGAGCACCTGGTCGTGGGAGTCGGTCGCGCGGCGCTGTACCCCGGTGGTCTCCAGCAGGCTGCCGCCGGAACTGTGGGTGCTGGACAGCGTGTTCATCCGGAAGCGCGGTGACGCGTCGGTGGGCGCCGGCCGCTGGTTCGTCCGGCGGTCCGGCCGGACGATGAACGGTCAGATGGGGGTCGCGCTCTTCCTCTCCTCGCAGCGCTCCAGCGTCCCCGTCGACTGGCGGATACTGCTGCGCGGGCGCTGGATGGTCGACCGCGAGCTGCGCAAAGGCGCCGGGGTGCCGGAGGAGTACCGCCTGGAGCACGGCTGGGAGGCGGGCGTCGATCTGCTGGACGCGGCGATCCGCAGAGGCGGTCCGCCCCGGCGCCCGGTGGTCGCGGACTGCACCGGGTGGCCGCGGGCCGAGTGTCTGATCCGGGAACTGGCCAAGCGGGACATCGAGTTCCTGGTCTGCGTCGACGCGTCGGCGCTTCCGGAGGAAGGCCAGATCGCCGCCACTCCGGGGAGGGTGACCAGTTCGGTCGTCCAGCTCGCCGATCGCGGCACCGCGCACTCGGCGATCAGGGTCGTGACCCAGCAACCGATCCAGCGCGACGACCCGGCGCGCCACTGGGTGACGAACATCGACCCGTGGGACCTGCGCGTCCTCGGTCTGGCGCTGCCCGTGCTGCGTCGGCACGGCCAGGACGTCGAACGACTCGAAAGTGACTTCGGCGTCCACGATTTCGGCGGACGGTCGTTCGGCGGCTGGCACCGGCACCTGGCACTGGTGTCGGCGGCCTTCGCGTTCTCGGCCCTGGAGAAGCCGGAACCCCCGACCGCCCACCGCGGGGCGGAGCACCGCGGCCACCTGGCCAGGTCCGAGCGCCGGACGCTGCCTGCCCCGCGGGTGCCGAACGCGGTGGCGGTTCCGCAAGGGCACCGGTAAGGCCGTCACGATCACGCGTCCGGAACCAGGAGGGCTTCGGGGGCGATCGGCAGTCGCCGGACCCGGATGCCGGTCGCGTGGTGGACGGCGTTGGCGATCGCCGCCGACACGCCGACCGCCCCGAGTTCACCGACGCCCCGCGCCCCGATCGTGCCGCTCAAGGCGTCGTACTCCTCGATGAACTCCACCTCCACGTCAGGAACGTCGGCCTGGACCGGCACGAGGTAGCCGGCCAGGTTCTTGGAGACGAACCGGCCGAGTCCGGCATCCGTGTGCGACTGCTCCAGCAGCGCCTGGCCGATGCCCCACACGATCCCGCCGATGATCTGGCTGCGGGCGGTCAGCGGATTGATGATCCGGCCCGCGCTGTACGCGCCGGCCACGCGGCGCACTCGGGTCAGCCCCAGTTCGGCGTCGACCGCCACCTCGGCGAAGACCGCGCCGAACGTGTGCGGGGACGAGCCGTTGTCCTCCGGAGCCCACTCGCCCCTGCCCCACAGCCACTTCGTACCGCTTCCCGCCAGGCCGCGGGTCATCCGCCGCCAGCGGGCCTCGGGCGACCCGCCGGACGGCGGTCCGGAGCGGTCGGCCGGGTCGCCGCCGATCGCGGCCAACCGCTCCAGGAGGTCGGCCGCCGCGGCACGCACCGCCGATCCCACGCTGAGCGTGGTGGAGGACCCGGCGGACATCCCCGAGGCCGGCAGGCGGCTGTCACCCAGGATCACGGTGACCTGGTCCGGGGAGCAGCCGAGGGTCTCCGCGGCGATCTGGCCGAGCACGGTGTACGTGCCCGTCCCTATCTCCTGGCTGCCCGTCTCCACCCGTACGGCCCCGGAGCGGTCCACACCCACCCGGGCCGAGGCGGGGAAGGCGTACTGGTTCATCAGGGCGGTGGCCATGCCCCAGCCGATGTACTCGTGGCCCTCCCGCCTGGCGCGCGGGCGCGGCGGACGGTCCTTCCAGCCGAAGACCCGGGCCCCGGTCAGATAGCAGGCGCGCAGCTCCTTGGAGCTGAACGGCCGGCCGCTGGTCGGATCGGTCTCCGCGTAGTTCCTCAGCCGTAACTCGACCGGGTCCAGGTCGAGTTCGTCCGCGAGTTCGTCCATGGCGGTCTCCAGGGCGAACATGCCCGGGCCCTCGTGCGGGGCTCGCATCGGGGTCGGCACGATGGTGGCGACCGGTGCCACCCGGTGGGTGGTCTCGATCGCCGGACAGGCGTACGCGGTCCGGGTGCCGGTGGCGGCCAGTTCGGGGTACTCGGCGTAGCGCGCGGTCTGGTTGACCGAGGCGTGGCGGATCGCCAGCAGCCGTCCGTCCGTGGTGGCCCCCAAGGTGACGGTCTGGCGGGTGGCGGGCTGGTAGCCGTGTGAGGTGAAACTCTGCGCACGGGTCAGCACCAGCCGGACACCTCCGCCCACTGCCCGGGCGGCCATGGCGGCGATGATCTGGTGCGGCCAGACGTGGCCCTTGCTGCCGAAGCCGCCGCCGGTCCAGGGGGAGAGCACGCGGACCAGTTCCGGTGCCAGGCCGAGCGCACTGGCCACGACGGTGCGGACGTTGGCGACGCCCTGCGTGGCGTCGTACAGGGTGAGCCCGGCCTTCTCGTCCCAGTGGGCGGTCGTGGCGGCCGGCTCCAGCGCGTTGTGGTGCCGGTTGGCCGTCCGGTAGTGGCGTTCGAGGACGACGTCGGCGGCTTCCAGGCCCGCGGCGACATCCCCCACGGCGGTGTCCGCGGGGCCCCACCGCGGGATGGGAGTGGGCCGCCATGCCTCGCCGAGAGCGTCGTCCAGCACCGTCGGGACGGACTCGCGAACGTAGCCGACGCGCAGCTCCTCCGCTGCCGCCTTCGCCTGCTCGGGACGCTCGGCGACCACCACGGCCACCGGCTGGCCCTCGTAGTGCACCGCGTCGTCCTGCAACGGGAGCAGCCGGTGCATGTACAGCCCCTGGGGCGGCGACAACCGGGGCGCGTTGAGGTGCGTGAGCACGGCCACCACACCCGGTGAGCGCTCCGCCGCCTCCGTCGCGAGCGAGGAGATCCGGCCGCTCGGCACGGTGGCGGTGACGAGGAACGCGTGCCGCAGCGGCTCGACCGCCTGGTCGGCCGCGAACTTCGCCTGACCGGTGACCTTCGCCAAGGCGTCCGTGCGGGTGACTTCGGTGCTCACGTGCGGACCACCCCTCTGTCCCGGAGTTCCAGCAGTGCCCGGCGGGTCGAGCGCCGGGCCAGCTCGATCTTGAAACCGTTGCTCTTCAGCGGGCGGGCCTCGTCCAGCGCCGACGCCAGCGCTTCCCGCACCACCGGCTCGGTCAACTCCCTTCCCACCAGGCGTCGTTCGACCTCGTACAGCCGCCAGGGCCGGGGGGCGACTCCGCCGAGGGCTATCCGGACGTCGCGGATCAGCGCCCCGTCCGTCTCCACGGCGACGGCCGCCGAGACGAGGGCGAACTCGTACGAGGCGCGCTCCCGCACCTTGAGGTAGCCGGAGCGCGCGGCGGCGGGGGAGGACGGCACCCTGACGGCGACGATGATCTCGTCGGGTTCCAGTACGGTCTCCCGTTCCGGGGCGTCGCCCGGTAGGAGGTAGAGCCGCGCCAGCGGCAGGGTGCGGCTGCCCCGCGGGGATTCGGTGGTGAGCTCCGCGTCCAGGGCAACCAGCGCCACGGCGAGGTCGGAGGGGTGGCAGGCCCGGCAGGCGTCGCTCCCACCGATCACCGCCAGGGTCCGGTCGTGGCCGGCGCTCGCCGCGCAGCCCGAGCCCGGCTGTCGCTTGTTGCACGGCAGCTTCGTCTCCGCCCGGAAGTACGGGCAGCGGGTGCGCTGGAGCAGGTTGCCGCCGATCGTCGCCGCGTTGCGGATCTGCGGGGAGGCGGACAGTTCCAGCGCCTCGGCGACGGCGGGATATCCGGAGCGCAGCTCCGGGTGTCCCGCCGCGGCGCTCATCGTGGTGAGAGCGCCGATCCACAGGCCGTCCCCGTCCGCCCGGACGGTGTCCAGCGGCAGCCGGCCGATGTCGACCAGGACGTCCGGCCGCTCGATCCCCTCCTTGATCAGGTTGACCAGGTCGGTACCTCCGGCGATGAGCCGGGCGGAGGGGCCGTATCGCGTCAGTGCGGCAAGCGCGGCGGCGGTGTCCGCCACCCGCAGGTATCCGGGTTCAGGCACCGGCGCGCTCCGTCCGGGCCCGTGCGGCCGCCACCGCGGACACGATCTGCGGGTAGGCGGCGCAGCGGCAGATGTTGCCGCTCATCCACTCCCGGATCTCCTCCGGCGAATCGGCGTGGCCCTCGCGGATGCAGGCTGTGGCCGACATGATCTGGCCGGGCGTACAGAAGCCGCACTGCAGGGCGTCGTGTGCGACGAACTCCTGCTGCACGGGGTGCTCGCCGGTCCGGCCGCCCAGCCCCTCGATGGTGGTGACGGACCGTCCGTCGTGCTGTGCCGCCAGGGCGAGGCAGGAGTTGATCCGCTGCCCCTCGACGTGCACGGTGCAGGCACCGCACTCGCCGCGGTCGCAGCCCTTCTTGGTGCCGGTGAGCCCGAGGAGGTCGCGCAGAGCGTCCAGCAGGGTCATCCGGGCGGGCACCGAGAGCCGGTGCGTCGTCCCGTTCACCTCCAGAACCACCTCGGTCGACTCCGTGAACGGATGGGGCGTCATGGGTGATTGCCTCCTGCGGTCTCGACGGGGCGGGCCGATTCAGGCCGGCCGGGCGACGGGCAGGGCCCACCGTGCGTGGACGAGTGCGCCGAACAGGCCCACGGCGGCGGCCACGGGGGCGATCCAGGAGAATCCGGCCGAGGAGAGCAGCACGCCGCCCGCCGCGGACCCGAGCGAGGTGCCCAGGTACATGAAGCTGCTGTTCCACGCCATGACCGAGCCGATCTCGCTCCCGAAGGTGTGCATCAGCTGGGACTGGAAGGCGGGCAGGCAGGGGAAGGCACTGAGCGCGAACAGGCCGAGGACCAGGAGCAGTACCGCGGTCGGGGCGTGGAAGGCCAGGACCAGGAGCACTTCGAGCACCGACAGGCCCACCAGGCTGCCGGTGACGACCCGCGTCGCACCGTAGCGGTCGGCGAGCCGGCCTCCGCTCAGGCTCCCCGCGACGGCGCCGACTCCGTAGATGACCAGCGCGACGGCGACCATGCCGGTCGACAGGTGGGCGTTGTCGGTCAGCGCGGTGCCGACGTAGGTGTAGAGGCTGTAGACGGCGAAGGCCCACAGCCCGGTGACGGAGACCGCCCGGGCCTTGGTGACGGCGCTGCTGCGCGGGCCGGCCGCGGGGGCGCGGCCGGCGCCCGGAGCGCCGCCCGGCGCCACGCTGCGCCAGGAGAACAGGTTGACCACGACGAGCACGAGCGTCACCCCGCCGATCCCGAAGAAGGTCTCCCGCCAGCTCAGCAGCGAGGCGACGGCGGTGCCGGTGGGGGCGCCGGTGGCGAGCGAGATGAGGAAGCCCGACGCGGCGACGGCCAGCCAGCCGGCGCGGCGTTCGGGCGGAGCGGCCAGGCCGACCAGGGTCTGCACGGAGGGCGTGACGGCGGCGGCCGACAGACCCGCGAGCACCCGGGCGGCCAGCAGCATGCCGAACCACGGCGACAGGCCGGTCAGGGCGTTGGCGAGGCCGAAGACGGTCAGGCCGCCGATGAGGACGGTCCGGCGGCCGACCCGGTCGGCGAGGGTGCCGATGATCGGAGCGCCGATCATGTACGCGAGCGAGAACGTGGTGACGGTGACCCCGGCCACGGACGCGGAGACGTGGTACTGGTGCGCGATGTCCGGCAGCAGGGGCGAGACCACGAACAGGTCGGTGCCGATGACGAGAAGCGTGATGAAGGCAACCGCGAGGCTGCTGCGGCCGACGGGCTCCGACGTCGCCTCGCGGGTGCGGGGCACAGGCCGGCTCAAGTCCTGGCTAGTCATAGGCACGACCCTAGCAGTTTGCTTAGCTGGATATGTATTAGCTGGAAAATTATTCCCCGGCTTTGCGGTCGGGTACGATTGCCTCATGGACCGACAGGACTCCATCGACAGGATGCTGGGGCAGTGGTCATGGCGGACCCATGACCTCCCGTTGGAGCAGATGGCCGTCTCCAAACGCATCACGCGGATGGCGCGTGTCCTGGAGGACCTCGCCACCGCGTGCCTGGCTCCGCTCGGCATGGACCGCGGCGAGTTCGACGTGCTGGCCACCTTGCTGCGCAGCGGACCCGCCGGGGAGACGACGCCGACCGAGCTGAGCCACTGGCTGCTCATCTCCGGCCCCGGTCTCACCAAGCGGCTCGGGCGCCTTGAGGACCGCGGACTGATCACCCGCCGGCTCGCCCCGAACGACCGCCGCTCTCTGCTGGTCGCTCTCACCGACGAGGGCAGGGAACTGGCCGAGCGGGGCGTGCAGGCGCACGCGAAGGCCACGGCCGAGCTCTTCGACGGGATCTCGGCCACGAAGCGGGAGCGGCTGGGCGCGCTGCTGCGCGAGCTGATCCTGGTGGCGGAGGAACCGTAGGGCCTGAGGCGGAGCCTGCGGGCGGCGAGGCCCGGGGCCCGAGGCGCTGAGGCCCGAGGCGCTGAGGCAGCGCCCGCGGGAGACGGGGCCCGCGGGAGACGGGCCCGATTCAGCGCCTCGGCCGCCTCAACGGGTGCCGGAGAGGGCGAAGCCGCTGATCGAGGCGAAGAACCTGCCCCGCTTCTCGGCCTCTTCCAGCGGCTGCCACCAGGCGGCCAACTCCTCGGGCGTCCAGGCCAGGCCGCCCGATGCGACCGTGGTGTTCACGAACTCGCCGAGCGAGGCCTGGAAGAAGGCGTACGACATCCGCACGGTGTGCGGAGTCAGGGTCACCCCGGTCACACCCAGATCGAGGAAGCGGTTCTCCAGCGAGCGGGCGTTCCAGCCGTGCCGGTGGTTGTCGCAGAAGGCGTGTACGGCGGTCCGGGTCGCCTCGCGGTCCGGGTGGTCCACGGTCAGGGTGTCGAAGTCGTAGTCGAAGACCGCGATCCGCCCGCCCCTGCGCGTCACCCGCAGCACCTCGTGGTCGGCCTCGTCCAGGTCGGGGCAGTGCTGCCGGACGAGCTTGACCCGCACCCCGTCGAAGGACCCGTCCGCGAAGTCGAGCCGCCGGATGTCCCCGACCGCGAACTCGGCCGGCAGCGGCGAGCCCGCGCTGCGCCCGCGCGCCTCGCCGACCATCGCCTCGCTCAGGTCGACGCCGGTCACCCGGCCCTCGGGGCCGACCAGCGCGGCCAGCTCGCGGGCGTCGTCCCCCGTGCCGCACCCGACGTCGAGGATGTGCCTGCCCGTGAGCGGTCCCAGCCCCTCGGCCAGGGTGCGCCGCACCGCGCCGTACTCGGGCAGCGCGTTGGCCAGGTCCATGAAGCGGATGAACCAGTTCGAGTCCTTCGCCGAGTCCACGCGGGTGAACTCGCCGGAGTGCTGGAGCCCGGTGTCGACAGGCATGGTGTCGGTTCTCCTTCTGGTGGTCATGTGCGGGTTGTCATGGGTTGATCGTGTTCCGGACGCGGGGTCGGTGGGCCGCGGGCGGCAGGTCGGGTCAGGCGGCGGCCGCGGCGCGGTCGGCCTCCATCCGCTTGTCGATCCGTGCGTACTCCCGCCGGCCGAGAGCGATGGCCTCGTCGACCGGCATGACCACCGGAAAGCCGAACAAGTCGACGATCCTGCCCAGCCGTTCGGAGAAGGAACCGCTGATCACGTGGTACGGGATACGCAACTCGTCGAGCGTGCCGAGCAGCATCGCGTCGCACTCGTCCCGGAAGGCGGAGTTCATCGGCCGGTGACCGTCGGCGCTCAGCGGGAGTTCGTTGGCGAGGTGGACGAAGGAGTCGAACGTCGCCTTCACGTGCTGCTTGAACGCGTGTCCGTACTGGGCGACCACCGCTTCGAAGAAGCGCATCTCCGGGGTCAGTTCCTCCCTCGGTATCCGCTCCAGGTGGCTGGTGGAGGAGGGGTCCATCCCGTACGCGAGACGGGTGGCCGCGTAGATCCACTCCTGCAGCGACGAGCCGTCGGAGAGGAACCCGTCGGGGAATTGGGACTCCGCCACCGCGCGCCCGACGTGCCGGCGCATCGCGAGCTGCAGGTATTCCGCCGGGGTGACCTGGGAGAGCGTCTTCCCGGGAACGGCGAGGGGCATGATCTCCCGGATCGTGGCGGCGAGCGTGCGCGGGATGCCGGTGTAGTGCGCCAGGGTCATGACGGTCAGGGTCTTGCCGGACGAGTAGGTACCGGAAACTGCCAGCTTCAAGGTCTCGGCTCCTTACGGCGTTCTGGCGGGGGCGTCGGTCGTTTCGGTCTTCTCGGGCAGAGCGTGGGCGAGCGAGCAGCGCAGACGGATGCCGGCCAGCTCGCCGGAGATCTCGGTGTTCCGCCAGGACCTGCCGCGCAGCGGCAGGAGATGGGACGCGGTCACCTCGGTCCGCACCGGATACCGCGATCCGGACTCCACCGGGACCCGCGGACGGGTGGTGTCCAGCGAAGTCCGCAGCATCCAGAGGGTGTTGCTGTCGCTGCGCCGGATGCCGTCCATCTCGTACATCAGCACCTGCGCGAGTTGCAGGCAGGAGACGAAGCAGTCGACCGGGGAGAACACCGGAGTCGTCGCGCCCTCGACGCCGTCCGGCATCGCCCCCGGCTGCTCCATGAGCACCGAGGCCCGCGCGGACAACTGCGCGGTGTCCACCGTGACATCGGCCAACCGCTGCCCACGCAGGGCGAACCCGGCGCCGTAGTACCGCGTCCCGGCCGGACCCAGCGCGTCCTCGAGCCGCGGGAACCCGGTCGGCCGGCCGGAGCCGGCCGGGGCCGCGTGGGCGATCTCGTACCGTGCCCGCATCACACCGATGCGGCACTCGTACACCGAGACGCGGGCGCCCGGCGCCTCCGGCAGCGGCCTGGTGCCGCGGAGCCGCGCGCTCGCCGGCAGGTCGGCGAGCTCCTCCTGCGGCGTCCCGCCGGCGATGAGCGTGATCCGGCGCAGCCGGGCGGCGCGCCGCTGCTCCGGGCCGAGCCGGTAGCCGTGCGCCAGGTGGGCCTCGGCCAGTTGGAGGCCCAGGACGAGAGTGTCGATGCTGCTGACGTGCGGCGGCACATCGATCTCGTCCTTCTTTCTGGACCAGTCGCCGGGATACCCGATGGTGACCCGCGCGGTGACGACCTGGTCCGCCCCGCCGTCCGGGAGGACGCGCACCTCACTGACGTGATGAGACGCGCGGCGGTAGCCGGTCCCGAAGAAGCGCCGCTCCGCCGGGCCGAGGTACTCGTCGATCGAGTCGAGACGCAGATGGGGGGCGGTCACCGTCATGCCGGCTGCTCCGAGCCGCTGCGCAGGGCGCGTTCGTAGACGGTGACCAGCTCGTCCACCGTGCGCGCGTCCGCCAGGGTGGCGCTCCCGTCGGAGAAGGGATCGCCGCCGAACTCCGCGGCGAGCTGGATGACCAGCCGCGCCAGCATCAGGGAGTTCAGGCCGATGTCGACGAGGTTGTCGGTGCCGAGGTAGGCAGCGGCGCCCGTGCCCGGGGCGCCGTCGAGGTCGTCGTGCTGGTCGAACTCGCCGAGGTCGTCGAGGTCGTCCAGGAGGATCATGCCGATCCTCTCGCGTATCACGCTCGTCAGCTCTTCACGGGTCAACATGAGATGCCTCCGTCGATGACAAGGGACTGTCCGGTGATGAACGCGGCGGCCGGAGAGGCCAGGAAGAGGACCGCGTCCACCACTTCCTCGGCCGTGCCGAGCCGGCCCAGCGGAGTCCGCCGCTGTATCCGCTCGCGGTTGCGGTCGGTGACGCCGGCGGTCATGTCCGAGTCGAAGTAGCCCGGAGTGACCGTGCAGACCCGGATGCCCATCGGGCCGAGCTCCCGGGCCAGGCTCCGGCTGAACCCCTCCATGCCCGCCTTGGCGGCGGCGTAGGCGGCGACCCCGCGGTAGCCGCGGACCGCGTTGATGGACGAGACGTTCACGACCACGCCCTCGCCGGTCCGGCTCATCGACCGCACGCAGGCCTGCGTGAGCTCGACCGGGGCCAGCAGGTTCGCCGTCAGCGACTCCCTGACCTGGGCCGGCGGCATGGTCAGCAGGAGTCCCTGGTGCAACACCCCCGCGTTGTTGACCAGCAGGCCGATCCGGCCGAACCGCGCGTCGACGGCGTCGGTGAACTCGCGCGTCGCACCGGGTTCCAGCACGTCGGTGGACTGCCAGAAGAACGTGTCGGGGTGCGCCGCCCGCTGCTCCTCGATGAAACCGTTCGCCTTCCGGCTGAAGGTCGCGACGCGCCAACCGTCGGCCAGCAGCCTCTCCACCAGCTTCTTGCCGAGCCCGCGGCTGCCGCCGCTCACCACCGCCGTGCGCGGTTGCGCGGCCGCGGCGCTCACGACAGCCCGCGCATCTTCTTGAAGCGGTCATTGTGCTGCGGGTCTCCCGACACCTCCACGACCGCCGGAACCTTGAAGGGTTCGAGCCGCTGCCGGCACGCCTTCCTCAGCCTGCGTTCCACGCTTTCACCCGACTCGTCGGCTATCAGCCGCACGACCGCTTTCACCGCCATTCCGGTCACCGGGCTGGGAATTCCGGACACCGTGGCATCCGCCACGTTTTCGAGATCCAGCAACACGCTTTCCACTTCGGCGGGGTAGACCTTCTCGCCGCCCACATTGATCATCTCGGAACGGCGGCCGAGTATCCGGATGTAGTCGCCTTCCACCTCGACGACATCCTGCGTGTCGAAATATCCCTCGTCGTCGAACCGTGTCGGCGCGTTGAGATAGCCGAGCATCGCCATCTCGGAACGCACCCAGAGGATATCGTTGATGATCTTGTATTCGAATCCCTCGCCGCCGAGCTTGAGCCAGACCGTGTCGTTGCTCTTGGAGCGAGTGGGCAGGATGCCCAGTTCGGACAGGCCGTACGTCTGCTTGAACCGGACCGTGGGCAATGCGTCCCCGAGGTGCCGCAGCGTCCGCTGGGGCATCGGCTCGGTGCCGTACGTGACGAGTTCCAGGGACGACGTGTCGTGGCGGGCCGCCGCGCCGGAGAGCAGCGCCATGCTGAGGAACGTCGGGGTGGTCGGCAGCACTTGGACGCGGTGCCCGGCGATCGCGGCGAAGACCGTGTCCGGCGTGCGCTCCGACACGGTGACCACCGTGCCGCCCTGGCTGAGCGTGTGCAGCAGGGTGTTGATCCCGCCGATGTGGTCGAGGCTGAGGAAGGAAAGGATGCGCAGGGGTTTGCGCAGGGTCCGGTAGCGCCCCAGCACCTTGTCGAAGTCCAGCACGGACGCCTTGCTGCGCCCGGTGGTGCCCGAGCTGAACAGCACCAGCCCGGGCAGGCCGGCCAGCCGTAGCCGGTCGTACAACTCGTGGTCGGCCGTACGCCCCGTGGACGCGCCGCGCCGTCCGCCGTCGGCGCCCACGTCGAGGGTGACCTCCACCTGGGCGGCGTCGAGGAACTCCGCGCGTCTGGCTTCCGGCAGCCTCCCCAGCGGGACGACGATCGCGCCGCGCCCGATCAGGGCGAGCAACGCGGCGCAGCTGCCGGGGGAGTAGCCGCCCTCCAGGCTGACCACGGACCCCGGACCCACCGCCTGCGAATCCAGGTACCGCTGCCAGTCCCGGACGGCCTCCAGCAATTCACCGTAACGGAAACGGCGATTGTCGGAGATCAGGGCTTCGTTCGCTTCGAAGGACCGCAGTCTCTCCAAGAACCGGTCAACATTCCCGACGTTGTTCAGGTGACCACCGGTCATTCGACGTCTCCCTGTTTCCTGTTTCCCGGGTGCGGCCTGGCTCCAGTGTCACTGTTGCACCGTGCGGTCGCAACGCCTCTTCGACATGTGCCGGCGAGTTGTCGGACTTGCCCAACTCGTATCTTCCGCATTGGCTGCTCTTGGCCGTGCGGGGTGGATTGTTCTATGACTGGGTACCACCGGCGACCGAGAGGAGTCACGTCATGGCGGTCCCTTCCGGGACATCCGCGGAAGCCCGAAAGCAGCGCATCGCGATGCTTTTCGAGAACATCATCACGCGCGGCGAACTACACCTTGCGGACGAACTGTTCGACGAGGATTTCCACTGGCCGCAGTTCGACCTGCGCGGCCCCGAGGGCGTCCGGATCTGGGTCCGCGCCTTCCGTACGGCGTTCCCGGACATCAAGGACCTGGTGCAGGAGCAGATCTCGGAAGGCGATGTCGTGGTGACCCGGGTCGTCTGCGAGGGCACCCAACTCGGCCCCTTCCGCGGGCTGCCGCCGAGCGGCCGCACGGCCACCTTCGCCGCCGTCGGGATCGACCGGTTCCGCGGCGAGAAGGTGATCGAGCGCTCGGCGTGGTTCGACATGGCCGACCTGATGCGCCAACTGGGCCACAGGACGTTGGAGATCGGGCCGGCGGCGAAGCCCTGACGGGTGGCCCGGGGGCGGTGCCGGTGGCGGGGCACCCGGGGTCGCCCGGGATCGGCGGGGGTGCCGGCGTCGCCCGGGGTCGCCGGGGGAGCGGCGGGGCCGCTCGACGCACGGCACGTGGCTGGAAACTCTCAATTGGTGACCGCCGGGCGGCTGTCGGGCCGGGCGGACGGAGCGGAAGGGTGGGCGTATGACGGAGGCGACGATGCGGGCGATCAGCCAGGACGAACTGGGCGGCCCCGACCTGCTGAGGGAAGTCCGGATCGACCGGCCCGTCCCCGGACCGTCCGAGGTCCTGGTGAGGGTCCATGCGGCGGGCATGAACTCAAGTGACTGGAAGCACCGGCAGTTTCCCGGTTTCATCGGACGGCTTCCCCTGGTCCTGGGCTGGGACGTGTCCGGTGTCGTCGAGGCCGTCGGTGCCGGCGTCTCCCTGCACAAGGCCGGTGACGAGGTCTTCGGCATGCTGCCCTACCCCCACGGCCACGGAGCCTTCGCCGAGTACGTCACCGCTCCCGCCCGCGCTCTGGTGCGGAAGCCCGCCGAACTCGACCACGTCCAGGCCGCCGCGCTCCCGCTCGCCGCGCTGACCGCCCGCCAGGCCCTGGTGGACACGGCCGATGTCCGGGCCGGCCAGCGCGTCCTGATCCACGCGGCTGCCGGCGGCGTGGGCCACATCGCGGTCCAGATCGCCAAGTCCCTGGGCGCCCACGTGGTCGGCACCGCCAGCGCGGCCAAGCACGACCTGCTCCGCGAGCTCGGCGCCGACGAGATCGTGGACTACCGCACCGAGGACTTCGAGAACGCCACCGAAAAGGTCGACGTGGTCATGGACCTCATCGGCAGCGACTACGCGGCCCGTTCCCTGCGGACGCTCCGCAAGGGCGGCGTCCTCGTCTCCCTGGTGCTCTCGAACACCCGCACCTTGACGGAGGAAGCCGCCGCACTCGGCGTACGTCACCAACTGATGCTGGTCGAGGCGGATCAGGCGGGGATGCTCGCGGTGGCGGAGCTGGTCAGGACCGGCGCCCTGCGTCCGGTCATCGAGGCGTCCTTCCCCCTGGAGCAGGCCGCGAAGGCCCATGCGCTCGGTGACACCGGCCGGATCACCGGCAAAGTGGTCATCACCGTTCGCTGATCCGACCCGACCCGTCTCCCGCATTACCTTCAGCAGCCCCGGTGCCGTGTCCGCAACGATGCTCCCGAGCTGATGAGTTGAGACGTCGAACACCTCACTCAGCGGCACGGGAGCTTCGTGCGTTGCGGGCACCGGCCTCGCCACCCCAGCAAGGGCTGGACTCAGCTCACCCACAACCCCTCACGGTTCCTCGGGGGGCGGTCGCGGAGCTCCTTCCGGGTGGCCAGCCGCCGGTGGACTTGGTCTGGGACTCCAGGACCGTGCCGTCAGCGGCGCGGACGGTGACGGTGAGGGCCCACGGCGGAGGCGGGAACGAGCACGGCGGCGGCCAGTGCCAGGGCATCAGCGACGAAGAGTACGTAGCCGCGCTCAAGGTGCTGCGCAGGATGGTCGCCAACGTCGAGGGCAGCAAAGCCCCCTGACGGGCTTCTTCCTCCGGTGGAGCCCGGTTGGAGCCTGACCGGCCACTCACGCCTCCCGCGGACCCGCGCGCTGCGGTGGGGCGAACCCGGGAAGTTCCCTGTCGCCGCCCCGCCGCCCCGCCGTGTCGGTCACGGGAGAGATCGGGGTGGTGCGGGTGCGGCCCTGGAGCCCGCCGCCGCATCGACCTGGTCCGCTACCGCTTCTTCGGCGCTGACCTGCCCGAAGGCGCAGTTGGCCGAGGGCGGGCATCCGGCCCCGGTCGGCAGTCGCCGGTCAGCGGTTGGACGTGCTGTCACGCGGTGCCCGCGGGTGCTGTGCCCGCGTCGAACGTGACAGGTCACGTACCGGCCCCTCAGACTCGCCCGCTCAGAAGTTGGCAGCCCATCGGGAACGCGTACGAGCCGTCCCGACGGCGGCAGGGGGCGGCGAGTTCGGCCATGGTGCGGCGTGCCCGGCTCAGAGCGTCCTGGTCAAGACGGCGGAAGGCGTCCTGCATGGGGCCGGGGATGCTGAGGACGAAGGACCACCAGCTCTCGAAATCGGCGCGTTCGAAGGTCCAGCGCAGGGTGTGCGACTCGACCGCGGTCAGACCTGCCTCGCGGAGGACACCGTCACGTACGCCGGCAGCGGCCAGCCGGTCGAAGGCGCTGAAGTCGGGTACCTCTTCCGCGGGCAGCACGGATTCCAGGCAGCGGAGGCCGAGCCGCATGGCGGCGTGCATGTCGAGCGTTCCCCATACTGCGACGGCGAGCCTGCCGCCGGGGGTGAGTACGCGCGCGGCCTCCCGGGCGGTGCGTGCGGGATCGCCCATCATCAGGGCCCCCATGCGGGACATGACCGCGTCGACCGAACCGGTGTCCAGCTCCAGGGCGTCCATGGACATGACCTCGAATCGCACACCGTCGATTCCGAGCTGCGTGGCGCGTGCTCGCGCGGCTGCTATCTGGGTCTCGGAGATGTCGATGCCTGTCAACCGCAGGTCGGGACGCTGCCGTGCCAGTGTCACTGCCGGCTCCCCCACTCCGCATGCGAGGTCGAGCACCCTGCCCGACTCGGGGACGGCCTTGAGCGCGGCGAGCAGGCCGTCGTCGGCCCCCTGGAGAAGGGGGAGGAACCGGTCGTAGTCGGTGTCGAGATCATCGAAATCGGGCTGGTCGGACATGCTGATGGACCTCATCGGATTCGGGGTGACGGTTGGTCGCCATGTCGTTCCTGCTGAGCGCGGCAGTGGAACGTCACCAAGTCGTCCGACCTGACAGTGCGCCAGGCGGGAACACTTCAAGAACAGGGATCTGACCAGCGTGAACGAGGAAGATCAGGTGAACTTCCTGAAGTTGTTGGGGGTCTTGGCGAGGCCGTCGGAGCATTCGTAGGAATCGTGGTCGAAGACCATGGTGCGGCGCTCGTCGACGGTGTAGGCGCTCCAGCCCGGATTGTCGCCGTGCGCGAAGCGGATGAGGGCTGTGTGCATGCGCTCGGCCATGTGCTGGGGAGCGTCTGGTCCCAGTAGCTCGGGGGCCTGGGGTGCGTCCAGGTGGTCGAAGACGAAGGGAAGGTCGGCGCAGTGGGCGGCGCCGAAGAGGGGAACGGGCCGGGCGGACTGGTAGGTGTAGGTGGGGATGCCGGCTTTGGCGGCGGTGTCGGCAATGCGGCGAGCGGGGCGCCGGAAAGTGCGGTCGCTCAACGCCTGGGCGAGTGCGTGGCCGGGATTCTTGCTGCCGAGCCGGTCGAGGTAGGTGTCGAGGTCGTCGGCGGTGAGGCCGAGGTTGGCCATGCCCTTCAGGCTGGCGTCGGTGCTGGGAGCGGTGGTGAGGTCGCCGAGGATGAAGTTCCATTCCTGTGTGGTGGTGCCGATCAGCAGGGCCTCAACCGCGCCGGGGTCGGAGAGTGCTTGTTCGGGTGTGGTGGTGACGACATCGCCGTCCAGGGTGGGCTGCCAGCGCAGTGCGTCCCGGCCGGCCTGGCGGGCGCGGTCGTCGACGCTCTCGGCAAGCGCCCGCACTTCTCCGGGCAGCCAGGCTTGTTCGAGTTCCATGCGGCGCGGGGTCGGCGTGGCGGAGATGGCCTGTCGGGTCTGCGGTATGCCGAGCTGGTCCGCGAAGTCGGCGGAGAGCTGCCGCATACGCTCCAGCGGCGTGAGCAGAGGAGTCCCGGCGCTCATGACGACCAGGCGACGGAACAGGCCGCGAGCCGCTGGGGCGCCGGTCAGGGCGAGGGCGGCCGTTGCGCCGGCGGACTGTCCAGCCAGGGTGACGTTGGCGGGGTCGCCGCCGAAGGCGGCGATGTTGTCGCGTACCCAGGCCAGGGCGGCGGTGATGTCGAGCAGTGCGCGGTTGGCGACCAGGTCGTCGAGGATCATGAACCCTTCAGCGGCGACACGGTAGTTGGGGACGACGAAGACGACGCCGTCGCGGGCGAAGGAGGCTCCGTCGTACCAGGGGCTGGCGTTGCTGCCGGTGAAGAAGCCGCCCCCGTAGAGCCACACGATCACCGGGAAGGGCCCGTCGCCGTGGGACGGGGCGTAGACGTTGAGGTTGAGGGCTTCATCGCCCGCGACGACGGGGTCGGGAAAGAGTTCCTGGCCGACGTGGGGGTGAGCGGGGCTGGGTCCGGGACGTGTCGCCTCGAAGCAGGTGGTGAACTTCTCGCGCGGCTGGGGGGTGTCGAAGGCGCGGCTGGGGTAGGGGGCGCGGGCGTAGGGGACACCGAGGTAGGCGGTGTGGGCCTCGCGCGTGATTCCCACGATGGGTCCGCAGGGGGCGTTGACAGGCACGGGTTGCTTCCTTCTGACTGGTGCGGGGATTGAGGCGGGGCCACGGGGTGGGGGCCGGGGTGAACGGGGTCTCCACCGTGGTGGCGGTATGGCTCAGTCGGCGGCCGCCGGGTTCGTCGCGGCCGCGGTGCCCGGGGCGGGCTTGAGCCGCAGGGCCAGGGCGGCGGTGGCGAGGCTGAGGGCGGCGAGCGCGTAGAAGGCGACGTGGTAGCCGTCCACGACGGCCGAGTTGCCGCTGCTGGTGCTGTGGCTGGTGACGGTGGCGGCGATGGTGACGAGGACAGCCAGGCCGAGGGCCGCGCCGAGTTGACGGCACATGTTGATCAGCCCGGAGGCGACGCCGGCGTTGCGGGGGTCGATGCCGCTGGTCGATGCGACGATCGCGGGCATCATCGTCAGGCTGGTGCCCGCACCGACGACCACGGTGGGCAGCAGAACGTGGGCGACGTAGTCGGAGTGGGCGGGAAGCTGCCCCACCCACACCAGGCCCGCAGCGGCGATGGTCCCGCCTGTCACCACCAGGCGGCGGGCTCCGACGAGGGGGATCAGCTTCTGGGACAGCAGTACTCCGACGCTGATGACCGCGACCATGGGGAGCAGGGACAGTCCGGCGCGCGCGGCGCCCTGTCCCAGAACCTGTTGCAGATACAGCGAGAGGAAAAACAGCGGTGCGGTGAGGACGGCGCCCATGCACAGCGTGAGGACGTTGCCCATGCGCACGTTGGCGATGGAGAAGATCCCCAACGGGACCAGCGGCTCACTGGTGCGTCGCTCGATGGACACGAACGCCGCGAGCAGGAGCGCACCGGCCACGAGCGCGACGATCACGCGGGCCGCTCCCCAGCCCGCGTCAGGTGCGGCCGAGACACCGTAGACGAGTGCCGCGGCCGACAGCGTCACGGTGATCGCGCCGGGAAGGTCGATCGGGGAGCGCCGTTGTCCGGTCGCGGTCGGTGCCAGGCACGTCAGGCTCGCGATCAGCAGGCCGACGCCGATGGGCACGTTGACCAGCATCACCCACCGCCAGCTCACCGACGCCAGCAGTCCGCCGACCACGATG
Source organism: Streptomyces sp. NPDC087270 (assembly GCF_044744625.1). Classification (NCBI taxonomy): domain Bacteria; kingdom Bacillati; phylum Actinomycetota; class Actinomycetes; order Kitasatosporales; family Streptomycetaceae; genus Streptomyces; species Streptomyces sp. NPDC087270. The sequence continues at coordinate 47,340 of NZ_JBIUYR010000026.1, read as the reverse complement.
CCGGCCGCCCCGGCGCTGGAGGCGGCAACGCCCCACCACGTCATGGCGCGGGTGCGCTGAGCGAGCTCGCTGTGGCTGGCGGTGATCAGGCTCAGGCTTGACGGTGCGAGCGCCGCCGCTCCCGAGCCCTGCACCACCCGGGCCGCCAGCAGCATCCAGCCGTCCTGCGCCAGGCCGCCGGCGAGGGACGCCACCGAGAAGACGACCAGACCGATCTGGAAGACACGGCGGCGTCCGAACAGGTCACTGGCCCGCGCGGCGAAGAGCAGCAGACCGCCGAAAGCGACCAGGTAGCCGTTGACCACCCACTGCTGGGCGGAGGGCGACAGGCCCAGGCCCGACTTCATGGCCGGCAGGGCCACGTTCACGATGGACGAGTCCAGCACCACCATGAACTGCGCCACGCACGCCACGGCCGCGACGGCCGCGAGCGCCACACCGCGCTTGGCCACCCCGTGTGAGGGACCCGCCTCTGACGGCGCGGATGCGCCGGCGTCTGGGAAGGGGTGTGATCGGCTGGGCATGGCTCTGCTCCTCGAAGTTTCCGGATAGCCTGTCCGCTAAGCGTAGGGCGATACCGGATAGGCTGTCCACTTGGGAGGTGCGGGCCCTGGCGGGCGTACCCGAACACGAAGAGCACGCGTGGAGGAGTTCATGGAGGCGGGCAACACGGCGTTCCCCAGGCGGCGGGCAGCCGCGGAACGCAATCGCGACAAGATCCTCGACGCGGCCCGGGAGGCGTTCGCCGATCCTGTCCCCGACATCTCCATGGCGGAGATCGCCCGTCGCGCCGGGGTGGGTATGGCCACCCTGTACCGCAACTTTCCCGGCCGGCAGGAACTCCTGGAAGCGCTCTACGCGGACGAGGTCGATCAGATCTGCGCCGCGGCAACGATCGAGCCTGGCCAGACGCCCGCGTCAGCTCTCATCGCCTGGCTTCGTCTGCAGATCGCGTTCATTCCGCACAAACGGCTGATCATTTCTGAACTGCTGGAGCACACCGACCGGGACGGCATCACCAGCCACCGTGGCCGAGCCATCGAAGTGGGTCGTCCCCTGCTGGCCGCGGCCCAGGAATCAGGACAGATCCGTGACGACCTCACGCTGGAGCAGGTCTTCGACCTGATCGTCGCCATCGCCAAGGTCAACGAATCGCCCGACTACCTGCAACCCCTCTTCGAGACCGCCCTCGACGGCTTGCACCGAACGACGGCATGACGAAGCCGTCCGGCGGAGCCCCCTTCGAAGGCTGCTGGTGAGGTGAGACGTGGCGCACCGTCGGATTCGGACCCGGGGGAGACGGCCGCGACCGTGCACGTGCGGACGAGTCGCGGTGCCCGTTCGCGCAGTGAAGTGAGCTCCCGCGCGTCTTCCCGGAGGGAGATGGCCTCGTCGGGGCCGAACCGAGTCGAGGGGACGAGGGCCGGGCCAAGGCCGCCGAAGAAGCCCTCGTGCCGCGCGGAGCGGCATAGCCGCACCTGGCATCAAGCGACTTGGAAGGATCGCTTGGACAGGCCGAACCGGTAGCCCTCGATCGTATTCCGTACGGGTGCTCCGGCGGCGGTCGCGGCTCCGAGGGTGACGAACATCGGCGTGTAGTGCTCGACGGTGGGGTGCGCGTAGTGCACCGCGGGGGCGAGGCTGCGGTAGTCGGCCAAGGTGTCGACGTCGCCACGGGTGAGGGCGTCGGCCGCCCAGGCGTCGAAGTCGGCGGACCAGGACGGAACGACGTTGTGCACGAACTGGTCCCGGGTGAGAAAGGGAACCCCGTGCGTCATGTAGCCCGACCCGACCACGAGCACGCCCTCCTCCCGCAGGCCCCGCAGCCGGCGGCCGATGGCCATCAGCCGGGCGGGGGAGTGGGTGGGCAGGGACATCTGCAGGACCGGGACGTCGCCGTAGGGGTACATGGTCTTCAACGGGACCCACGCACCGTGGTCCAGGCCGCGGATGGTGTGCTGGTGGACCGGTTCGCTGTCGGGCATCGAGGCCGCGACCCGGGCGGCCAGTTCGCCGGCGTCCGGTGTTGCGTAGGTCATCCGGAAGTACCGGTCGGCGAAGCCCCCGAAGTCGTAGACCAACGGTGTGGCCGGGCGCGTCGCCGACAGGCTGAGCGGCGCGGATTCCCAGTGCGCGCTGACGATCAGGATCGCGGTCGGCTTGGGCAGCGCCTGGGACCAGCCGAACAGCTCGCTCATCCAGACCGCGTCCTCGAACAGCGCCGGAGAGCCATGGCTGAGGTAGAGCGCGGGCATCGGACCCTCGGCCGGCGTCCAGGGACGCTGACCGCGACTGGCGGGAGCCTGCTCGACCATGAACCGGTCGTAGGCAACGGCAGGATCGGCAGCAGCATTCATACGTGTCCTCGCTGGGTGTTCCGGGGTGACTGACTCGTGTTCGGAGCCGGCGGGGTCGGCGCGGGCACTCGCCGCCCAGTGGCTCGCGCCGTCCTTCTCCGGGTGGGCGCAGGTCGCGCCCACGGTTCCTTTGAGGACGGTCTATTCCGTCCCGGGCAGGTGCCGGGCGAGCTGTCGCATGAGGGCCGACCCCCCGCGTTGGCGAGCAGCACGACCTCGCCCCGGTGCCCCAGGACGAGTTGCCGCCCGGGGAACTGGTCGAAGACGCCGGCGATGATCATCCGGAGCACGGTCGGCCCGGTGTCGTAGTGCCGGCCGAACGCGCAGGTGGCCGCCATGTCGTCCACCGGCGCGCCGAAAACCGCGGAAGTAGGCCTTGGTGACAGCCGGGAGCGGAACGTTGGGGTGCGCGTAGACGGGCTCGCGCAGATCCTCGGCAGCCTCGTGGACGTCCCAGAATTCCGGCGCGTCCAGAGCCCGGCCATCGGAGTTCGCGTTGACCAGCGTGCCGTTGAGCCCCGGTTCGGTGACCGCGCGCCGCGGTTCGGCGGCCGCGGCCGATGGAGCGGAGGCGGCGATCGCGTCGTTCGTGGGCGTCCGCACGGCAACCGCCTCCGCCGTGTCGAGGTTCTGCGGCCCCGGCGTCGTGAGGGACAGCACCGACACGTCGATCCCGGCGTCGTCGATCGCGGCGATGCGTTCGCTGTCGAGGTCCGGCAACGCCGACGTGATGTCACTGGCGACGGCCCACTTCATCATCGGTTCGGCGAGCCGGGGGTCGCGCCGCTTCCACGCCTCGACCACGTCGGTGGTGACGAAGTGCTCCTCAAGACCGCGGAGCCGCATCGGGGCTCAGCTTCGGACGGACGTGAGTGCGCGGGCCCAGGACTCCAACTGGTCGAACAGGACGGATGCGGCGTCGTCGTGTGTCGGGGAGGGCTTGAACACCGAGAAGTTCTCGAAGTCGGTGAGCAGCGAGAAGCTCAGCTGCTGGCGTACGTGGGCCAGTTGCAGTTCGCTCGCGATCGCCCGCAGGTGCTCGATCGCCCGCGCTCCGCCGAGCGAGCCGTACGACACGAAGGCGGCGGCCTTGTTGTTCCACTCGGCGTAGAGGTAGTCGATGGCGTTCTTCAGCACACCCGAGGTGGAGTGGTTGTACTCCGGGGTGACGAAGACGTACCCGTCGAACTCCTTGATCTTGGTGGACCAGGCCTTCGTGTGCTCGCCCGCGTATACGCCCCGGCTCGCGGGCACGGCCTCGTCCAGGTGCGGCAGCGGGTAGTCGAGCAGGTCGATCAGTTCGTAGTCGGCATGGGCGCGTTCCTTGGCCTTGGTCAGCACCCAGTTCGCCACCGCTTCGCCGTTACGGCCGGGGCGGGTGCTGCCGAGGATGACGGCGAGCTTCAAGTTGCTCATGGACGGTCCTTCCGATCCGGTCACGCTTGAATATTCAAGTGAAACCCTAGCCCGCCTTACATGAAGATTCAAGTCAGTGTCTCTCAGTAGACTGCGCACATGTCTGTTCCAGGGGAGCCAGAGGGCTCCGGGTCACGCTGGCTCACCGGTGACGAGCTGACGGCGTGGCGCGGGTTCGTGAAACTCCTCCAGCGACTGCCGGCGGCGCTGGAGTCGCAGCTCCAGCAGGACTCCAAGCTCAGCTTCATCGAGTACCACGTGCTGGCGCACCTGTCCGAGCAGCCCGAGCGCCGTACGAGAATGAGCGAGCTCGCGGACTTGGCCAACACGGAACTGTCCCGCCTGTCCCACATGGTCGGCCGGCTCGAGAAGCGCGGGTTCGTGCGCCGAGAGCCCGACCCGCACAACGGGCGGTACACGCAAGCGATCCTGACCCAAGCCGGCTACGCCTACTTGGCAGAGGCGGCACCCGGACACGTGGCCCGGGTGCTGGACCTGTTCATCGACGTCCTGGACCCGGACGAACTCCGCACACTGCACCGGATCTCCGACAAGGCCCTCGCCCGCATCGAGAGCGCAGGCTGAAACGGCGAGTCACCCCCCCGCCGGATCGCGGTCGCCCCGGTCTGGTGGACCCGGGCGGGCTTGCAGCCCATGCTGCGGATTCTGTGCGGTCGGCCAATGCGTGAGCCCGGGTCGCGGGCACCGACGGCACTGACGGCACTGACGGCACTGACGGCACCGATGACACGGGACGGCTGCGGCATGGGCCCTCACCGGCGCCGCCGAACGGGCCGTGTCGCCCGGTCGTCACGCGACCGGGCAACACGGCCCACCTGTCATTCACCTGGGGCTATCGACCCCACTCCCGGTCACTCCTGGGGAGCGGCGTCGTCCTGGTCTTCGGCGGACGCGTCGGCGTCCGGGCCCCTGGGGCACGGCAACGGCATCACCCCTTGCCCGCGGTCGCCTTGCCGGTGGCGGTGACACCGTCCGCGAAGGTGACGATCTGCTGCTTCGTCAGCCCGAGCCGGTCCGGGACCTGCACCTGGAGCCGGTGCCCGGCGGCGTCGGACCACATCAGCCACATGGCCTGCTTGTCCTGCGTGACGCCCAGCTTCCCGGCCCGACCGTCGATGTTCACCTTCTCGGGCCGCTCGTTCGCGGGGAACTGCGCATCTCCCGTCAGCGTCACGGCGATCCCGCGGTCGAAGGCCACCTGTGCGGTTGTCCCGCGGGCGACGATGGTGCTCGTGTCCGTCCCGGGCGGGACGGCCAGGAAGGCGTACGGCGTGGACGAGACCACCTTCCAGCCCTGCGGAACGGTGCGGACCTCGAAGCCCGCCGGCTGGGCGCCGTGGTACGAGGCCAGTTCCACCGTCACCGACGTCGGTCGCCCCGCCGCCGTGGACTGGGCCCTGGACTGCGTGCCGGAGCCCGACTCGCCTCCCATCGGCACAGCCACCGCCATGACGGCCGTGGCGGCCACTGCGATCACACCGGAACCCACGAGCCGGCGCCGCCGGCCGACCAGCGCCCGTCGCCCGCGAGCGACGTCCGCCTCGACGACGGCCGGGTCGACCGGCTCCGCCCCCGAAGCGTCGGCGACCCGCAGTTCGCTCAGCATCTCTGCCATGTCACGCATGACTTCTCTCCTCAATCCTTCGGTCTTCCTCGTCACACGAAGTCGTGGGCGTGCTTCGGGTACATCTCGCGCAGGCGTTCCAGGCCGCGGGCGGTCTGGCTCTTGACGTTGCCCTCGCTGCAGCCCATCGCCGCGGCGGCCTCGGCCGTGCTGAGCCCTTCGACGCAGCGCAGCACGATCGCCGCCCGCATCCGTTCGGGCAGCCTGGCCAGCAGCGCCATCAGCGGTGCCCCGTCGCGGTACTGGGCGTCGACTGCCGCGACCTCCGGCAGCTGGGCGGACACCCGTTCCCGGCGGCGGAACAGACTCCGCCGGTCGTCTATCGCCGCGTTCACTACGCAGCGCCGGGCGTAAGCCGCCACGCTGTCGGAACGCAGCCTCGGCCATCGCAGGTACACGCGCGTCAACGCGGTCTGCACCACGTCCTCCGCCTGGGCGTGGTCACCACCCAGCAGGAACGTCGCGACACGCACGAGCGAGGCGCGCTGCCTCACGACGAACTCGGTGAACTCACGATCTCGCTCGACAACACCCTTCACAGACACACACCTTTCGCTTCGGCTCCGGCCGGCCGGACACCCCTTGTACGAAGGCGCGTGGTCTCGGCGTTGCATGCTGACCAAGGTTTCTCGACTTGCCCGTCAAGCGGGGCGGGAGAGGGTCCGTGGGGCGGGCGTGTGCTCCGATCGGAACGTGGCGCCGTTGGCGCGCACGATCTGGCCGCACCGTCCGGGCCCCTCCGACAGCAGCCGGCCGACCGCCCGGGCGACGTCCTCGGGGCAGCCGAGGAGGATGCGTGGGTGTTGTGGTGGGTGTTTCCCACTGACCGCTGTCACCAAGGCGCTGGCGCCCAAGCAACCCAGCCGTCCGGCCGACGAGGCGTCGTTTCCGACTTCCGACGAAGGCGCGGTGATGTTCCACTCGCATCCGAAGGAGCTCAGCGTTTGGTGCCGTGCGGCGCCCGAGCGCCGCTGCGGGCCCGAGCTTCTCCGAGCGGCAGCGGCGACGCAATCGTTCGGTCAACTCATGCCGACATCGTCCGCCGGGTCGCGCAAGCCTGTCGATCCGCAAGAGGTTCCGGAATGCACTGCGCGGGCGACTCGCCGCACGCTGCTCAACCGTCGGACCGGGGAAGGCGCAAGGGGGCATCCCGTTGTCTCCCTCACCCACACAGCGCAGCGTATGGCGGCTGAGCGCTCCGCCGACAGGGTAGATCCGTCCCGCTCGACGCCCGTCGCAGTGCTCTACGTGCTAGGAGGCTGCACGGAAAGTGACTGTGGAGATCCTACAAACTGCGACCCACGTGAAGCCCATTCTCTAGGAGTGACGACCCTGGGCGAACGCGCCGCAGCAGCCCTCAAACAACGCTGGGCCACCCTGCGGCACATCACCCTGAGCACGACCCGCATCGGCGACATCACCAAAGCCGCCCTCGCCCTCACTACCGCATGGGGATGAACCGGTGAGAAAACCTCACTGTGGTCGTCTGGTGGGCATGTGCTGGTAGTTGCGTGGCGCACCCTTGACGTTCTGACTGCGTGCTGTCAAGATCCCTGACGCTCGGTGTGCGAGCTGTGTTCTGTCCGTGGGGGGATTGTGAACGTGCGTGGGGTGGGGCATGCCGTGCGGCGGTTCGCCGTGGTCGGTGTGTTGGGCGCTTTGGCATGGTCGGGGGTGTCGCCGCTGCCTGCGGCAGCGGACGATCCGTCGACTCCGACGTCCGAGGCGGAGCAAGCGCTGGCGGATGCTCAGGCGTCGGGGCAGCAGGTAGAGGTGGTCGGTCAGCGGACCGAGACCACGACGACCTATGCGAACCCGGACGGGCTGACCTTCACCCTGGACCAGGCGGTGCAGCCGGTGCGGGTGCGGACCGCGAACGGTTCTTGGACCGCACCGGACCCGACGTTGTACTTGACCTCGGGCGGGTCGGTCGCACCGAAGGCTGCGGCAGTGGACCTCACCTTCTCGGACGGTGGGAGCACCCAGCCGCTGGTGTCGATCGGGCGCGACGGCAGGTCGATGGCGCTGACCTGGCCGGGCGCGCTGCCCACGCCAGTTCTCGATGGTGACAGCGCGGTGTACGCCGAGGTCTTCCCTGGTGTCGACCTCCGGCTGACTGCCTCGGCGGAGGGCTACCACGAGGTGTTGGTGGTCAAGACGCCAGCGGCTGCGGCTGACCCGCGCGTGAAGCAGGTTCAGTTCGGTATGCACGCTGATGGCCTGCACGTGAGAGCCACCTCTGCCGGCGGCCTGAGCGCCACGGGGGCTGACGGGCAGGAGGTGTTCACCTCGCCTGCCGCGCAGGTCTGGAACTCCCTGAGCGACGATGGATCGGGACAGCAGACTGCTGGTGCAAGTCCGTCGGAAACTGCTGCCGTGCGCAAGGCAGATGGCCCACAGAGCGATAGTGGCAAGGCCGTTGCGACGTCCGCGGACTCGGCTGATGCCACTGACGGTCCCGCGCCTGGTGCGGGTCTGGGTACGGCGAAGCAGTCAGTTGCCGGGGCCGCGCTGACCGTGACGCCCGATGCCGATGTGCTGGGAACCACGGACCAGAACGCTTTTCCGATCTATGTCGATCCGGACGTGTCGCTGAGTTCCGGTGCACCGCAGCGGACGCTGCTGCGCAGCGACGGATACACCGACTACGGCTGGGGCAACGGCAGCGACAAGACCGGCGAGGGCGACGGGCACTGCGGTACGTGGGACGGCTACTACTGCGGGCCGGGCTACACACAGCGGCTCTACTTCCAGTTCACGCCGAGCGCGCTCAAGGGCAAGAAGGTGCTGGGAGCCACGTTCCGGGTGACGTCACCGTGGGCGTTCCAGTGCGATCCGCGCTGGACGGACCTGGAGCGCACCAACAACTTCTCCTCCTCCACCTCCTGGTCGTCCAAGCCGAAGGAACTGGATCTGATGGTGGACCGGAGCTTCTCGGCGGGCCGCGGCTCGTCGTGCGATCCGGACTCGCCTGCTGCGCCGATCGAGTTCGCCGACAACTCGGCCGAGACGAACGAGAACCTGACGCCGACGGTGGCGAGCTTCGCGGCGGGCAAGTTCAGCAAGCTGACGCTGGAACTGCGAGCTCACGACGAGTCGGACACCTCGGCGTGGAAGCGGTTCAAGAACGACGCAGTGCTGTCCGTGAACTACGTCGGTGTGCCGGCCCTGCCCACGAAGATCGGCATCATCACCAGTACCGGTACGGTCTGCTCGACCAACAATTCCGACCCGGCGATCATCTCCGACCCCACCCCGGCGTTGACCGCGACGGCGCAGACCGCTTCCGGCGGTGAGGCCGGTGCCCGGCTGCGGGTGGCCTTCAGCGTCGACAAGTACACCAACTCCACCTGGTCGAGCGCCTTCAGCGATCTGGTGCGCCCGACCAGCGGGTTCGTCGGCGACAACGCCAACTTGGGAAGCGTGCCGGCGCCTACGTTGTCTGACGGCACTCTGTACCGGTACAGGGCGTGGACCAGGTCGTACTACGACAACCAGTCCGACTACATCCCAGGGCCGTCGAATGCCTCGACCACAGGCTGGTGCTACTTCAAGATCGACTCCACTGCACCGAAGGCGCCTACGGTGACCTTCACGGGGACGTACACCGAGTGCCTGCCCGGCGCGTGTACGCCGCAGGGGGGACCGGGCGTTTCCGGCACCGTGAAGTTCGCTGCCGCTTCGGGCGACACCGACACCGGGTATGAGTATCAGCTGTCCTCCGATTCCGCCTGGAAGACGCTGGGTTCCGGGGTGACGACGGCCACGATCCAGCCGCAGATCTCGGGCACTCTACGGATCGACGTCCGTGCAAAGGACAGCTTGGGGCGGTGGGGCGCCGACACCGTGAAGGACTTTCTGGTCGCGGCCGGTGCCGGGCCGGTCGGACAGTGGCACTTCGACGAGGACTCGGACCAGGCGCTCGACTCGGCCAGCAGCGTCGTGGCGCAACAGCACAACGCCACACTGTCGTCGACGGGTGCGGTCCGCGATGGCTTCGGCCGACGCGGCGATCTTCCGGCGGCTGACGGTTCGGCTGCCACCACGCCTGACAAGGGCTTGCATCTGAACGGCGCTACGGGTTATGCGGCCACCTCGGGGCCGGTGCTGGAGACTCGATCGGCCTACACGGTGTCTGCGTGGGTGCGCCTGGAGGCCAACAACCACAATGGCATCGTCCTGTCGCAGGACGGCAGCCAGTACAGCCCATTCGTGCTGAGTTATGACCTGGGCCACGGGACGTGGCTGTTCGGAGTGAAGCAGCAGGACGCTGACACAGGCACGGCCTACTACGGACTGGTGGCAAACCAGCCCGCCCGCATCGGTGTGTGGACGCATCTCCTGGGGACCTACGACCCTGGTGTGCCGGGAGCGTCTGATCCGGTGAGCAAGCTCTACGTCAACGGCGTCCTGCAGGGCACGGCGCACCCCACTGGTACCTGGGCAGCCACCGGGCCGTTGCAGATTGGCCGCTACAAGTGGGCTGGCACGTATGAGTACAACTTCCCGGGCAGTATTGATGAGGTCAGGGTCTGGCAGCGCACGCTGACGGATGATGAGGCCGCCACCGAGGCACGCCAGTTGGATGCGGATGGCAAGGGTCAGGTGGAGCTGGTCGGGTCCTGGCAGCCCTCCGGCTCTGCGGGCACCTCCGTGGTTGATACGACGTCTGGTTATGGCCGCTCGTTGGGCTTGACCGGTGGTGCGTCCTTGACCGACGACGGGTTGGTGCTGGATGGAACGAGTGGTGCTGCCGCGGTGCCGGGGCCGGTGGTGGACGACACGGGATCGTTCACCGTCACCTCGACCGTCGCGCTGGACAGCCAGGCACTAGCCTCCGAGCCCGACGGGTACATCGCGCAGGTCGTGGGGGAGCGCACGGCCGGTGGTTCAGCGTGGGGGCTGTGGTTCGAGTTGAAGGCCCACGATGGCAGCATCCCCCTGGGCGTGTGGCACTTCGGGCGCCTGAACGCGGACGGCACGTTCACCGGCGTCACATCCGATGACGTGGCCGAACTCGATTCACCCGTCCAACTCACGGGTGTTTTCGATGCCCAGAGCGGTGTAGTGCGCCTGTATAGCGGAGTGATCCAGAACGGCACGGACACGCCCTTCACCCCCGCCGACGGGACCGGTGATCTCGCTGTTGGGGAGGGTCCGTCCGGTACGGGTTGGGGCCACTACCTGCCCGGTGTCGTCTCCGACGTGCGGATCTGGGCTGGTGCGATGTCCGACGGAGACCAGATCGCCGTCACGGTCGGGGACTGAGCCGTGCGCGTCTCGCCGTGTATCGCTGTCAGCACCACCGACCAGCGGCCGGGAACGGCCGCATCATCTAGCAGCCGTTCCACATCCGAGCGCATGGAGGCCCGTTCGTGACCGCCGGTGGCAAGAACCGATGGATGCGCACCACGTTGCTGAACGGTGTGCTGTTCCGACACGCGACAAGCTCGCCGACCCGGCTACGCGGACGGCGCCTGCCCATCGTAGTGGCGTTGTCGGTCGCGTTGGTCGTGCCTGCGGGTCTCGCGCAGACCGCGCAGGCCACAACTGCTGGACCTGGACGTCCTGATGCTCCGGGTTACCGCGCGGGGAAGTTGTCCACCGTCCACGAGACCGGCGGCAAGGCTGCCCGCGCTCAGGTGAAGTCCGCCCGGGATTCCGACGACGCTCAAGCGCGGCGCGCTGTGGCTGAGCAGAAGGCCACGTGGCCTTCTGCTGGTTCGGGCACCGCGGACCTGTCGAGTTCGACGGCCGTGCACCTGACGGCCGGAGGTCTGCCGGTCAGTGTGTCGCGTGCAGTCGCCAAGAACACCGCGGCCAGGAGCACGGCAGGCAAGACTGCGACGACCCACGGCGTCGTAGAGGCGGCGGGTCAGGTCCGGGTGCGATCGCTAGGACAGGGTGCCGCGGATGCGGCCGGTATCCACGGTGTGCTGTTCGCGGCCACCGCTGCCACGCCAGGTCTCGCACATGTGGACGTGAACTATTCGCAGTTCGCCTCTGCCTTGGGCGGCGGCTGGGGAAGTCGGCTCAGGCTGGTCCAGTTGCCGGGCTGCGTGCTGACGCGCCCGCATGACGCGGACTGCCGGAAGCCGGTGTCTCTGTCCTCGCGCAACGATCTGAAGTCGCAGACGCTCTCCGCGGATCTACAGCTGAGCGCGATATCCGAGGCCGAGGCCACGTCAGATTCAGCTGCGCCCGCCGTGTTCTCGGCGCAGGCATCCGGCAGCAGCAGCGAGTCCCCGTCGGGATCTGGCAACTACGCTGCTACGCCCATGTCGGCGGCCTCCACCTGGTCTGCGGGCAGTTCTTCCGGTGCTTTCACCTGGTCCTACCCGATGTCGATACCGCCGGCCGCAGCCGGGCCGGCGCCATCGGTGGGGTTGTCGTACGACTCCTCCAGCGTGGATGGCAAGACGGCCACAACGAACAACCAGGCCACCCAGCTCGGCGAGGGGTTCACCCTCAGCTCGGACGCGTACATCACACGCTCCTACGCCTCGTGCGACGACGACGGTGAAGACGGCAAATATGACGAGTGCTGGAAGTACGACAACGCCTCGTTGGTGCTGAACGGGCACTCCAGCGAGCTCGTCAAGGACGATGCGACCGGCGTATGGCGGTTGAAGAACGACGACGCCTCGATCGTCACGCACTCCACCGGCGCCGACAACGGCGACCAAGGTGACAGCACGATCGACGGTGCCGGCGAGTACTGGACAGTGACCACCGGCGACGGCACCAAGTACGTCTTCGGCCTGAACAAGCTGCCCGGAGCCGGAGACCAGCGCACCAACTCCGTATGGACCATCCCGGTCTTCGGCAACAGCTCAGGTGAGCCCGGCTATGCCGACGGCACCTCCTTCTCCGGGCGCTCACTGAACCAGGCGTGGCGCTGGAACCTCGACTACGTCGCCGACGTCCACGGCAACGCCGAGACGTACTGGTACACGGCGGAGACCAACTACTACGCCAAGAACGGCGCTACCACCGGCACTGGCTCCTACACGCGTGCCGGAACCCTCGACAAGATCCTCTACGGGCAGCGCACGGACACGCTGTTCACCGCGAAGGCGTCGGACGAGGTCGACTTCACCTACGACGAGCGCTGCTTCAACGACTGCACCACGCTGAACAAGGACACATCCGACCACTGGCCCGATGTCCCCTTCGACTCCGTGTGCGCCAAGGCCGCGGACTGCATCACGACCGGTCCAACGTTCTTTACCCGCAAGCGGCTCACAAAGGTCGAGACATTCGCGTGGCTGGCCACCACCAACAAGTACGACCCGGTCGACAAATGGGACTTCACGCAAGAATTCCTCGACCCCGGCGACATCGGCGACACTAGCGACCAATCACTCGTCCTCGACTCGATCGTCCAGACCGGCGAGGGCGGCAGCGATAGCGCCGTCGTGAAACCGCTGACTTTCACCTACCGGCCCCTCCACAACCGGGCGGACTCCAACAGCGACGACATCCTCCCGCTGAGCCGCTATCGCATCGACACGATCACCTCCGAGACCGGGGCGATCACCACCGTCACTCTGGACGCGGCCGACTGCATACGCGGATCGAGCATGCCGAAGGCCGAGGACGACGACGACAAGAACTGCTTCCCCCAGTACTGGCACATCAACGGTGCCACCGACGCCGCACTCGACTGGTTCCAGAAGTATCCAGTGCAGGCAGTCGTCACGACCGACCCGGCCGGACGCGGTGAAGCAGTTGAGACGGCCTACGACTACGCCAACCCCGGCTGGCGCCACAACGACGACCCCTTCACCCCCGAGAAAGAGCGGACCTGGTCGGACTTCGAAGGATACGGACAGGTCACCGAGACAGACGGCGCGAAAGGCACCACCCAGTCGAAGACCGTGTCCGTCTACATGCTGGGCCTGAACGGCGACAAACAGAAGGGCACCACCGCCACCCGCTCGGCCAAAGTCAGCGGCCTCCCGATCACGGGATTGAACGTCCCCGACCTCACCGACTCCACGCAGTATGCGGGCTTCGAACGCGAAGAGGTCACCTACAACGGCTCCACACCGGTCTCGGTGACCGTCAACGACCCGTGGTCCAAGAACACCGCGAGCCAGCACAAGTCGTATGCCGACATCGAGGCGTACTACATCAGGACCGTCAAGACCACGACCAATACTTACCTGACCGTGCCGCAGACCTGGCGCAGCCGCGCAGTCAGCACCACCTATGACGACTATGGCATGGCCGCCACCTCGGATGACACAGGTGACACCGCCAAGTCCGGGGACGAGAGCTGCACCCGCAACTGGTACGCCCGCAACCCTGACATCGGCATCAGCTCGCTGGTCTCCCGTGTCCGCACGGTGGCGCGCCCGTGCTCGGTGGCGGAGGCCGACCTGAACCTCCCGGCCGGCTCGGCCACGCGCGGTGACGTCCTGTCCGATACGGCCACCGTCTACGACAACACCTCCGCCACGGCGTGGACGGCAAACCAGAAACCGACCAAGGGCGAGGCCACCTGGACCGGACGTCCTACCGGCTACCCGGCCCTGGCGACCAACGACGAGCGCTACCCGGCCAGCTGGCAAACCGTCACCCAAACCACCTTCGACGACTCCAGCGACCCGGGCCTGGGTCGCCCCGTCCTCACCAAGGATGCCGAAGGCAACGCGACGAAGGTGGGCTATACACCGACGTCGGGCGGACCGACCACCGAGACCACGGCCACCAACCCCGCGGGCCAGGCTGCCGTTACCGACATCGACCCGGAGCGTGGCAACGTACTGAAGACCACTGCGGTCGACGGCAAGGTCACCGAGTCCGCCTATGACGCGCTCGGCCGGGTGACCGCCACCTGGTTGCCCAACCGCCGGCGCATCCTTGACCAAGCGGCCAACTACGTTTACGCCTATCACCCCAACAACGGGACAACACCGTCGTGGGAGTCCACCGGCACCCTGAGGGCCGACGGCGCCACTTACAACACCAGCTACGCGATCTTCGACTCGCTGCTACGGCCCCTGCAGACCCAGTCACCGACCCCCAACGGCGGACGACTACTGACCGACACCCGCTACGACAGCCGCGGCCTGGCCTACGAGACCTACGCGGACGTCTTCGACAAGGACGCCGCGCCGAGCGGCACATACGCCCCCGTGGAGTACGGCGGCGCACCGAAGCAGACCGAGACCGTCTACGACGGAGCTGGCCGCGCCACCACCAGCACGCTGCTGATCTTCGGCGTGCAGAAGTGGTCGACCACCACCACGTATACAGGCGACTCCACCGCGGTCACCGGCGTGAGCGGAGCCTCGGGCACCCGCACCATCACCGACGCACTCGGCCGCACCACCGAGCAGCGCCAGTACGCCGGCACCTCCACCGCCGACACCCAGTACGGCAGTGGCGTCGGCACCCCCTACACCCGAACCGCGTTCACCTCTACCGTCGACGGCAAGCCGTCCACCGTCACCGGTCCCGACGGCGCCCACTGGTCCTACACCTATGATCTGTACGGGCGGCAGACCACGGCAGTCGACCCTGACGCCGGCAGCAGCACCACCGGCTACACCGACCTCGACCAGGTCTCCTGGACCAAGGACGCCGTCGGCAACGCCATCATCTCCGCCTACGACGACCTCGGCCGGCCGACCGGCACCTGGAGCGCTCCAGCTGGCGCTGATCTGACCTCCACCACCGAGGAACAGGTCCCCGCCAACCAACTCACCGCCTACATCTACGACAGCCTCGTGCTGGGCCAGCCCACCTCCGCTACCCGATACGTCGGCGGAAGCGGGCCCACCGGAACCGCCTACACGAGCACGGTCACCGCCTACGACAGCATGGACCGGGCCACCGCCACCCAGTTGACCCTGCCGTCGGATGACCAGTTGGTCACCTCAGGAGCGGTCAGCTCCACCCTCTCCTTCTCCACCGCATACAACATCGACGGCACCCAGCAGTTCATCAAAACACCAGCCGCAGGCGGACTGCCCGCCGAACAGGTCAGCACCAAATACGACGACGTCGGACTGCCAACGACGATGTCCGGCACCTCCGGCTACGTCAACGGCACCACCTACTCGCCGATCGGCGAGGTCTCCCAACTGGACCTCGCCACCTCCTCCGCAGCAGGCATCAAGCATGCCTTCATCACCAACACCTTCGAGGACGGCACCGACCGCCTGACCAGGTCCCAGGTGACGAGCCAAACCGCCCCTTACGACCTGCAGGACCTGAACTACACCTACGACGACGCCGGCAACGTCACCTCGATCAGCGACCCCACCGACCTCGGCGGCACCGGCAGAGCCGACAACCAGTGCTTCGCGTACGACGGCTACCAGCGGATGACCGAAGCCTGGACACCCGCCACCGCCGACTGCTCCACCGACAAACGCACCGTAGCCAACCTCGGAGGCGCCAGCCCGTACTGGACCTCCTATACCTACACAGACGGCGGGCTGCGCTCCACGCAGACCGACCACACCACCACCGGCAGCACACTGCAGACCTACTGCTACAACGCCACCCAACCGCACGCCCTGACCGCAGTCATCCCTGCGGCCACCTGCACCAACGCGCCCACCCAGTACACCTACGACGACAACGGCGCCACGACTACCCGCCCCCAGGGCGGCAAGACCGAGACCCTCGGCTGGAACGCCCAAGGCCAGCTCGACAGCGTCAAGGTGCCTAACGGCTCCACGACCGACACCACGAACTACCTGTACGGCCCAGGCGGAAACCTCCTCATACGCAGCGACACCTCGGGCGAAACCGTCCTCTACCTTGACGGCATCACCGAGGTCCACCTGAAAAAGACTGGCACATCCACCTCCTACTGGGCACAGCGCTCCTACAGTTTCGGCGGCGCAAGCGTGGCGCTGCGCACCAATCAACCAGGCCAGCCCGCACTGTCCTGGACGGCCGGAGACCAGCACGGCACCAGTTCCCTCGCCGTCACCGCGACCGACCAGACCGTCATCAAGCGCTACACCACCCCCTTCGGCGCACCCCGCACCGGTGGCTCCGGTACCTGGCCAGACGACAAGGGCTTCCTCGGCAAACCCACCGACGACACCACCGGCCTCACCTACATCGGAGCCCGCGCCTACGACCCGACCACCGGCCGTTTCGTCTCCGTCGACCCCCAACTCGACACCAGCGACGGCCAATCTCTCAACGGCTACGCCTACGGCGACAATAACCCGGTTACCTTGGCTGACCCCAGCGGCCAGCAGGTGGAGGAATGCGCGAGGGGAGAAATTCAATGCGTTGCCGGCGTGCCGACTGCGCCTAGTAAATCCAGTCCAGGTTCGGGTTCGGGTTCGGGTTCGGGTTCGGGTTCGGGTTCGGGTTCGGGTTCGGGTTCGACTGGATCATATGGCGACAAAACTACTCGGCATGACCAGGCGCAGAATCGCGCTATTAAGGCGATCAAAGACCAGTTGCGGATCTTGGGCATCACGAACTACGAGATCACCACGAATACCCAAGTGGTCGGCGCTGCAAAGAAGTGCCTCTATGGCGGAAAAAATCCAGGAGATCCTGGGTGTAGCTACGGTAAGCCAGACATTCTCCTGCATGACGATGCGAGCGACGTATACTATGTATGGGAGGTAAAGTCGGCCGGGCAGTCCAACAAGGCCGTTAAGGAGGCGAATTGGTACGTTAAAGCCATTCGGAATAATGGTCAAAAAGCGGTCGTCGGTTGGACTATTGGCGGCCCCTACAATGTCAAGAACGGCGATAAAGTAATTGGCCCAGAACCCGGTTCGGTGATTTACGGCCACCCTGGCAGAAGCAAGAAATTTCGAAAAATTCTGACAGATAATCCGACTAATGTCTGGGCGCAGCAGCCTGTGAACATACCGGATCCGGAACCCGGTCCAGGGCCCGGTCCGTACTCGGGTACTGTCGATCAACCAGGCCTCGGTATCGTCCCTCTAGGGCCCGGTGGTGGCATGACGGACTTGATCGTTCCGTTTGTGATCATCGGAGCACCTCTGGTCGTTGCAGGTGCACCCGAAGAAGCTGCGGGGGGAGCTGCTGCCGGTACCGCGGTGCTGATCCGCAGCCTGTTCGGGCTGGCCGCTTGATCGCGGCCCAGATGGTCGATCCGATGTGGGAGGAACAGATGGCCAACCCTGTTGACACCGTGATTGGGAGGTATGTGACGCCGGTTATGAAGCCAGCGGGGTTCCGCAAGAAGGGGCGGAGCTATCGGCTCACCGGTGACAATGGTGACCTCATCATCGTGGAATTCGATGTTCGAAGCGAGCCCGGAGTCTTCGCGGTCGACTTCGTTATGGTTCCGCTATCACGTTGGGACTGGCTCAACCGCAACGACCTGGGACTCTCGGCGCCTGGCGCAGGTGCAGGGGTGGTCCGGTGCGACATCGTGCCGCCGCAGCACGTGGCTCATCGGTTCCGGGCTGGTCCGCCGTTCTCCTACCGCTGGGTAGTTGACCAGGCAGACGAGGGAACTCGTTGTGGCACTGCTCTGGCAGATGCTTTGAAGGATCGGTTGCCATTGATGCGGCAGCTACTGGATCGGGAGACGGTGTTGCGGGAGGCGAGTGACCCGGATTCAGGTATCCGTCGACTGATGTCCAAGGAGTTGCTGACGTTGTTCCTACGAATTGATGCGGTGGATGCGACGGGCCTTGAGGACCTTCTGGCTCGGCTGGAACCCGATCAGCCAAATCGAGAGTCCATCGTCGACTGGGCGCGCACCCGAGTGGCCGAGCGAACGTAGGCCCGGGCCATCTTCACTGGGCAGAAGAATGTGATGAGCGCTGTCGGTGGGGTGCGCCCGGACGCGAGATGGATCATTCCGGGATCCATCCAGCGAGGCTGGCGATAGGATTTGTCACGTGTGTGGGGATCCAAGTGCGGGCAGCCGACCTGCCCCACCTGCACGCCTTCACCCGAGGCCTGGACCGGGACATCGACGCAGTGATCGCCAGCCTCACGCTTCCGTCCAGCAACGGCCCCACCGGCGTCAACACCAAGACCAAGCGGTTCGTGCATCAGATGCACGAACGTGCAGGCTCCACCCTGCTTCGCCACCGCATCCTCCTCGGATAACAGCACCCTCCGTCACCACCGAAAGTGAGACAGGGCCGATCATTGAACACTCCCGCGGCGGCCAGAGGAGAATCGGGAGTCGCTGGGGTGTGTCAATTTAACGGCTGATCTTGATGGTTGAGGTTCAGTTGTTGGCTGGCGTGAGCCGGCCCTCGAAGGCGATCTGGAAGGCGTTCAGGGGCGCCTTCCAGCGCATGGTCCACCGCTTGCGACCCTTGCCGGTCGGGTCCAGGCTCATCAGCGCCAGGTAGACGCACTTCAGGGCGGCGGCCTCGGTGGGGAAGTGCCCGCGGGCCCGGACGGCCCTGCGTATCCGCGCGTTCACGGACTCGAAGGCGTTCGTGGAGCAGATGACCGTGCGAATTTCGACGTCGAAGGAGAGGAAGGGCACGAATTCGGCCCAGGCGTTCTCCCAGAGGTTGATGATTGCCGGGCACTTCTTCCCCAAGGTGTCCTGGAACCGCCGAAGCGTTCGGCTGCTGCGCTTTCGTTCGGCGCGGTGTAGACGGGCTTGAGCGCCTTGGCGATCTTGTCCCAGTCCGCGCGCGAGGCGTATCGGAAGCTGTTGCGCAGGAGGTGAACGATGCAGGTCTGGACAATTGTTCGGGGCCAGGCGGTCTCGACCGCGTCCGGCAGGCCCTTCAGTCCGTCGCAGACCAGCATCAGCATGTCATCCAGGCCGCGGTTCTTCAGCTCGGTGAACACCTGAAGCCAGTACTTCGCGCCCTCGTCGCCGTCGCCGGCCCAGATGCCGAGGATGTCCCGGTTGCCCTCGACGGTGACGGCCATGACGACGTAGACGGGCCGGTTCGCGACCTTCCCGTCCCTGATCTTCACGTTGATGGCATCGACAAACAAAACGGGATAGACGCGGTCGACGGCCGGTTCTGCCATTCAGTCATACCTTCCATCACCTGGTCGGTGATGGTGGAGATGGTCTGCTTGGAAACCTCGGCGCCGTAGATCTCGGCCAGGTGCGTGGAGATCTCCCCGTGGGTGAGGCCCTTCGCGGACAGCGACAGCACCATCTCGTCCGCGCCCGTCAGCCGACGCTGCCGCTTGCGGACGATCTGCGGCTCGAAGCTGCCGGCCACGTTCCTCGGCACCGTGACCTACACCGGCCCGACATCCGTCAGCACGGTCTTCGCCCGGGTGCCGTTGCGGCTGTTGCCGCTGTTCTTCCCCGCCGGATAGTGCTTGTCATAGCCGAGGTGGTCGGTGATCTCGCCCTCTAGGGAGGGGCTCCAGCACCCGCTTGGTCAACTGCTGCAACAGCCCGCCCGCACCGGTCAGCTGCATGCCCTCACTCCGGGCCCGTTCGACCAGCATCGTGATCAACTGCTCGTCCGACATGGCCGCACCGACCGGCTCAGCCGCGGACTCGTGCTCGATCGTCATCTCACTCACTTGGCGTCTCCATGATCAACAGATCCGCCGTTTATTAGACACTGGCGGCGGGATGGATAGGCGGCTTGGCGGGCCTGGGAGGTGCCGTCGTCGGTGCGGGGGGCGCTCTTCTCGGCGGATGGCTCCAGCATCGCCAGCAGGCACGCACGGCGAATCAGGAACGTCGCGAGCAGAGGGGTATCAGCGTCGGGGACGCCGCGCTCGGCGAGCTGCTGAGCCTCAGACGACACCTTGATTCGGTGATCATGGTTGCGTCGGCTCAGCTGCCGGAGAACTGGCGGGGACCCGTCTGGCAGCACCTGCGCGAGGCGGAGTTGGCGGTTCTCCTGATACCGAACTCAGGCCCCCTGAGGGCACGGATGGATGTGATCTTCAAGGTGCTCAGGAACTTCGATATGGGCGGAAACACCGTCACCAGGAAGTCGGCCGGAGCACTGGTGGTCTGCCAGGAGGCGATCCTCGTGCTGTCGGCATTCCTTCGAGGGGACGAGGTGCTTCCCGCGCCACGTCCGATCTTTCTCAGTTTCGCGGAAGCCCTCGAGCTGCGCGAGGAGCGGGCCCGGCTCCTCGCCGCGACCGAGGGGATGGTCGGCGAGGATGACTGATCTTGACCAGTGAGGCTGGAAGACGCAGGTGCCCACCGGGGCATGGCCGCCCGGATCACTGGGTGCCCGGATCTAGGCGACGGCAGTTCGGCGCGGAGCCGGCGGCCCCGAGGGCCGGTCCGGCGCCTGGCCGTCAGTGCCCGTTCTGGACACGGGAGTGATGGCGGTGACGCAGCCGCTGCGCGTAGCGGAGGTGGCGGCGGCGTCCAGGACGGTGCCCAGAGTTGTGATCGTGCCGGTCACGGCTACCGGGAGCAGACCTTGAGCGCGCCGGTGCCGTCGTCGATGACGCGGGCGAGCTTGCTGGTGGATCCGCTGATGAAGTCGGTGGTGGGGACCCAGCGTGGGGAGCCCCCTCGGCTGGGACACCGGCCGCGCACTTCATCGCTGGCCCTGCCGCCCTTACCGCCTTCCGCCGCGCCGCCCGGCGCGCCACTTCAGCGCACACATCCGCTTCAAACCGTTATAGGTCGGACACTCCTTGGTCGCCCGAATCGGCGGATAGCCTGCCCGCCCCGCCTGTGTGAACGAGTGAGAGCAAAGACATCCGGAGCCGTGTGCGTTTGCGTTCGTCATCGCAGGTCGCAGCGGTGCTCGCGCCGAGCTTGGCCGGAGGACGAATGTGGTCCGCAGAGCGTCCTGGCGACGGGTAAGTGCGGCCGTCACGCGATCGCTGGCCGCTTGACCTGCGGCGATGACAACGCCGAGTCTGTTCAACGGAGATTTGTAGGGTTCTCCTGCCGAAACGAGCAAAGGTCAGAAGACCGTGTGCGTTGTGGCAGTACAAGAAAGGCTCTGACCGGCATTTCTGCTGGTCAGAGCCTTGTTCCGGTTGTGCCCCCGGCAGGATTCGAACCTGCGCACACGGCTCCGGAGGCCGTTGCTCTATCCCCTGAGCTACGGGGGCGACGGGAAGAACATTAGCAGGTTGGGGAGGGTGGACGTGTACGGGGTTTCGGGGGTGCGGGGGGAGGGCCGGTGGGTGGGGGCCGGGTTCACCCGTCGCGGGGAAGAAATGGGCAAAACGCGGACGCATCGCGAGGGGGGCGCCTACGATTTCGGGTGTGGCGGGAGCGTCCGGCCGGGTGCTTGTTGTCGATGACAACAGGGTGATCCGGCAACTGATCAGGGTCAACCTGGAGCTGGAGGGCTTCGAGGTGGTGACCGCGGCTGACGGTGCCGAGTGCCTGGAGATCGTGCACTCGGTGCAGCCGGACGTGGTGACGCTCGACGTGGTGATGCCCCGGCTGGACGGAGCGCGGACCGCGATGCGGCTGCGGGCGGACCCGCGGACGCGGCAGGTGGGCATCGTGATGATCAGCGCGGGGAACCTGCCGGAGGCGGTCAGCGGGCCCGGCGGGGTCGACGCGTATCTGGCGAAGCCGTTCGAGCCCGCGCTGCTCGTGGAGACGGTGCGCCGGCTGGTCCGGCGCGGCCCCCGCCCGGCCGAGGCGCCGGAGGAACCCGGGCCGCCGTCCGGAGTGCCGGGGGAGCACCGCGCGGACCAGCCGCCGGACCAGCCCCAGGACCAGGCCGCCGCCACCCCCGGACCCGGCTCCGGCGCCTGAGCGCGCCTCCCACCGTGCCCCGGCCCACACGCCGGGCCGTAAACCCGCTCGCCTCCCCACCCCCTCCCTCGCCTACGCTTTTCCCGTGACCCCCGCCGAGCTGTCCCGCACCGTCCTGACCACGGTGCGCCGTGCCGTGGACGCGGCCGAGCTGGCCGTGGAGGTGCCCGAGAAGGTGGTGGTGCAGCGGCCGCCCCGCCCCGGCTGCGGGGACTACGCCACGAACGTGGCACTCCAGCTGGCCGGGCCGGCCGGACGCACCGCCCGGGAGGTCGCGGAGATCCTGCGCCGCCGGCTCGCCCGGGAGCCCGGCATCGCGGGCGTGCAGATCGCGGGCGCCGGCTTCCTGAACATCACGCTCAGCTCGCGCGCGTACGACGTGGTGGTGCGCAGGGTCCGCGAGGAGCGCGAGAGATACGGGTACGGCGACGGGCTCGCCGACGAGCGGGTGACCGTGGCCGCGACCGACGGCGCCGTACGCGGCACGCTCGTCGCGGAGGTGGCGAACGTCCTGCTGCGGGCCGCCGGCGCACTCCCGGCCGCCCCGGACACCCCGCCCGAGCCCCTCGAAGTCGCCGAACCGGCCACTCCCGCCGACCTCAGCGCCACCCCCGCCGAGCTCAGCACCGGCCGCACCGCCCCCCTCACCCTCGCCGCCCTCGAATCCGCCCTCGGCCGCGACGCCGCCCGCTGGGCCCTGCTCCGCCCGCCCGCCGAGGACGTCCCGCGCCTGGACGCCCCCGCCCGCGCCGCCCTGCTCGCCCAGCGCGAGGCCAACCCGCTGTTCCGGGTCCGCTACGCCCACGCCCGCACCCGCGCCCTGCTCCGCAACGCCCACGACCTGGGCATGCCGGCCGACGGCGAGGCGGACGCGGCGGACACGTGTACGGTCGAAGAGGCCGGCCCGCATCCCGCTCCGGTCGACGGCGGTGGCCCTTCGCCGGCGTCCCCGGGCGCACCGAGCCCTTCGCACCACCCCGCGGAGACCGAACTCCTCGGCCTGATCGCCGACTTCCCGCGCGTGGTGGAGAGCGCCGCCCGCCGGCGCGGCCCCGACCGGGTCGCCCGGCACCTGGAGCGGCTCGCCGACGCGTTCGCCCGGTTCCACGACGAGTGCGGCGTACTGCCGAAGGGTGACGAGAAACCCTCGGCCGTCCACGCGGCCCGGCTCCGCCTGACCGACGCGGCGGGGATCGTGCTCGCGGACGGCCTGCACCTGCTCGGCATCAGCGCCCCCGACCGGATCTGAACCCCCGACCGGGCCTGACCGGACCGAACCCCGGACCGGGCCTGACCGAACCCCGGACCGGGTCTGGCCTGACCCCGGCCGGACGTGGACCCCGACCGACCTGAACCCCCGCCCGCACGCCCCGAGGAAGTCCCGAAGTGAGCCGTTCCGCACACCCCGCCGGCCCCCGCCACGCCGATGTCCTGCCCGAAGGGCACTACGCCGGCCCGCCCGCCGACCTCAACTCCCTCGACCCGCGGATCTGGTCGCGCACCGTGACCCGTAACGCCGACGGCGCCGCGGAGGTCGCGGGGCTGGACGTACGCGACCTCGCCGCCGAGTACGGCACGCCCGCGTACTTCCTGGACGAGGCCGACTTCCGGGCCCGGTGCCGCGCCTGGCGGTCGGCCTTCGGGCACGAGGCCGACGTCTTCTACGCCGGCAAGGCGTTCCTCTCCCGCGCCGTGGTGAAGTGGCTGCACGAGGAGGGCATGAACCTCGACGTCTGCTCGGGCACCGAACTCGCGGTGGCGCTGGCGGCGGGGATGCCCGCCGAGCGGATCGCGCTGCACGGCAACAACAAGAGCGCCGCGGAGATCGAGCGGGCGGTGCGCGAGGGCGTCGGCCGGATCGTGCTGGACTCCTTCCAGGAGATCGCCCGGGTCGCCGCGGAGGCCACCCGGCAGGGTCGCCGGCAGCGGGTGCAGATCCGGGTGACCGTCGGGGTCGAGGCACACACCCACGAGTTCATCGCGACCGCGCACGAGGACCAGAAGTTCGGCATCGGCCTGGCCGACGGGCAGGCCGCCGAGGCGGTGCGCCGGGTGCTCCAGCTCGACAGCCTCGACCTGGTCGGCATCCACAGCCACATCGGCTCGCAGATCTTCGACATGGCCGGGTTCGAGGTGGCCGCCCGCCGGGTGGTGTCGCTGCTGGCCGAGGTCCGCGACGAGCACGGCGTGGAACTGCCGGAGATCGACCTCGGCGGCGGCCTGGGCATCGCCTACACCCCGGAGGACGACCCGCGCGAGCCGCAGGAGATCGCGAAGGCGCTCGGCGAGATCGTGGCGCGGGAGTGCGACGCGGCGCGGCTGACCCCGCCGCGGCTGTCGGTCGAGCCGGGCCGGGCGATCGTCGGGCCGACCGCGTTCACGCTCTACGAGGTCGGCACCATCAAGCCGCTCGACGGCCTGCGGACGTACGTCAGCGTCGACGGGGGCATGTCCGACAACATCCGCACCGCGCTCTACGACGCCGAGTACAGCGTCGCGCTGGTCTCGCGCACCAGCACCGCCGAGCCGATGCTGGCGCGGGTGGTCGGCAAGCACTGCGAGAGCGGGGACATCGTGGTCAAGGACGCGTTCCTGCCGGCCGACCTCGCGCCGGGGGACCTGATCGCGGTGCCCGCGACCGGGGCGTACTGCCGGGCGATGGCCAGCAACTACAACCACGCGCTGCGGCCGCCGGTGGTCGCGGTCGCGGACGGGCAGGCGCGGGTGATCGTCCGCCGCGAGACGGAGGAGGACCTGCTCCGCCTCGACGTCGGCTGACCCCTTGCGGGGGCGCTCTTGACCCGCCGGGGCAGGTGGTTCTGTCGGCTGAGGGACGACCACCTGTCGGTGGGCGGTTGTTCGCGCTGTTCTTCCCCCAGAGCTTCGCCTGGGTGGGGGTTGCCCCCGGTGCCCCCGGCGGAGCCAGGGGGAGTGCCCCCCACGCGCTCCTGAGCGTGTGCGGGTCCCTCCGCGGCAGGAGAGGCACCAGCAGGGGTGCGGCAACCGCGCGCCGGGACGAGGCCGGCGCGTCGGCGGTGGGCTACCAGGGCGCGCGGAGACGGAAGTTGCGGTGGGCGCCGCCGGTTGCCCACGCAATTCGTGGAAGATCGCCGGGCGGGCGGAAAATCTCAAGGTTCGCCCGGGCGGTCTCGCGATCCGGACAGGGCGTGGATTCTCCCGTCCGGTGCGTGAGACTGGACTTTTCAACGAGGTGCGGGCGCGCCCGCACCCGACCGCGCGAGAGCCTGCTCGCGCAGCCCGGCCCGGCGGGATCGGCCGGACGGTTCGACGAGTGAGACGTTTGACGAGAGACGAGGTCGGATGATGCGTACGCGTCCGCTGAAGGTGGCGCTCCTGGGGTGCGGTGTGGTCGGCTCCGAGGTCACGCGCATCATCACGACGCAGGCGGACGACCTCGCCGCGCGGATCGGTGCCCCGATCGAGCTGGCCGGGATCGCGGTCCGCCGTCCCAACAAGGTGCGCGACGGCGTTCCCGCCGAACTGCTCACCACCGACGCCACCGCGCTGGTCAAGCGCGGCGACATCGACGTCGTGGTCGAGGTGATCGGCGGTATCGAGCCGGTCCGCACCCTGATCACCACCGCGTTCGAGCACGGCGCCTCGGTGGTCTCGGCGAACAAGGCGCTGCTCGCCGCCGACGGCGCGAGCCTGCACGCCAAGGCCGTCGAGCACGGCGTCGACCTGTACTACGAGGCCGCGGTGGCCGGCGCGATCCCGCTGATCAGGCCGCTGCGCGAGTCGCTGGCCGGCGACCGGGTCAACCGGGTGCTGGGCATCGTCAACGGCACCACCAACTTCATCCTCGACAAGATGGACTCCACCGGCGCCGGCTACAGCGAGGCGCTGGACGAGGCCACCGCGCTCGGTTACGCCGAGGCCGACCCCACCGCCGACGTGGAGGGCTTCGACGCCGCCGCGAAGGCGGCGATCCTGGCCGGCATCGCCTTCCACACCCGCGTCACCATCGACGACGTGCACCGCGAGGGCCTGACCGAGGTGACCGCCGCCGACATCGCCTCCGCGCGCAAGATGGGCTGCACGGTCAAGATGCTCGCGATCTGCGAGCGCAGCACCGACGGCCGCTCGGTCACCGCCCGGGTGCACCCGGCGATGATCCCGCTCAGCCACCCCCTCGCCTCGGTCCGCGAGGCGTACAACGCCGTCTTCGTCGAGGCGGAGGCGGCCGGCCGGTTGATGTTCTACGGTCCCGGCGCCGGTGGCGCGCCCACCGCCTCCGCCGTTCTCGGCGACCTGGTGACGGCCTGCCGCAACAAACTCGCCGCTACCATCGGAGCAGGCGAGTCCGCGTACACGCGACTGCCGGTCAGCCCCATGGGGGATGTGGTCACCCGTTACCACATCAGCCTTGACGTGGCGGACAAACCGGGCGTCCTGGCTCAGGTCGCGACGGTGTTCGCCGAGCACGACGTGTCGATCGGCACGGTGCGCCAGCAGGGCAGGAACCAAGGCAGCGGCGACGACGCCGCCGTCGAGCAGAGCGGTGGCGGGCAGCGCGAGGGCGGCGAGGCATCGCTCGTCGTCGTCACCCACCGTGCGACGGACGCCGCCCTCTCGGCGACCGTCGCCAGTCTGCGCGAACTCGACACCGTACGCGGCGTGGCCAGCATCATGCGCGTGGAAGGGGAGTAGCACCGTTATGAACGTCAAGGTCGACCAGCTCCGAATGTCCGGCACCCACCAGTGGCGGGGCATCATCGAGGAGTACCGCGACCGCCTGCCGGTGGGCGTGGACACCCCGGTGGTCTCGCTGCTGGAGGGTGGCACTCCGCTCGTGCCGGCCCAGGTGCTCTCCGAGCGCACCGGGTGCGACGTCCTGCTCAAGGTCGAAGGGGCCAACCCCACCGGGTCCTTCAAGGACCGCGGCATGACCATGGCGATCTCCAAGGCGAAGGAGGCCGGCGCCCAGGCGGTCATCTGCGCGTCCACCGGCAACACCTCCGCCTCCGCCGCCGCGTACGCGGTACGGGCCGGGATGGTCTGCGCCGTGCTGGTGCCGCGGGGCAAGATCGCGCTCGGCAAGATGGGTCAGGCGCTGGTGCACGGCAGCCGCATCCTCCAGGTCGACGGCAACTTCGACGACTGCCTCGACCTCGCCCGCGGCCTCAGCGAGAAGTACCCGGTCGCGCTGGTCAACTCGGTGAACCCGGTGCGGATCGAGGGGCAGAAGACCGCCGCGTTCGAGATCGTGGACGCGCTCGGCGACGCGCCCGACATCCATGTGCTCCCGGTGGGCAACGCGGGCAACATCACCGCGTACTGGAAGGGCTACCGCGAATACGCCGCCGACGGCTTCGCCGGCCGCACGCCGCGGATGTGGGGCTTCCAGGCGGCCGGTTCGGCCCCGATCGTCAACGGCGCGCCGGTGCGCGAGCCGCAGACCATCGCCACCGCGATCAGGATCGGCAACCCCGCGTCCTGGCAGCTCGCCGAGCAGGCCCGCGACGAGTCGGGCGGCCTCATCGAAGCGGTGACGGACCGTCAGATCCTCGCGGCCTACCGGCTGCTGGCCGGCAAGGAGGGCGTCTTCGTAGAGCCCGCCTCCGCCGCGTCCGTGGCCGGCCTGCTCAAGGCCGTGGACGAGGGCCGCGTCGACCCCGGCCAGCGCATCGTCTGCACGGTCACCGGGAACGGGCTCAAGGACCCCGACTGGGCCGTCGCCGGCGCCCCCCAGCCCATCACGGTCCCCGTCAACGCGGACGCCGCCGCGACCCAACTGGGCCTCGCCTGAATCCGACGGACCAGGGTGCCCCCTCCCCGGGGCGGGGGTCCCTCGCGGAAGACGGCAACTCGCCAGGAGCGCGTGGGCGCCGTCGCGAATTCGGCGCCCACCCACGGGCGCGTGGGCGCCGTTGCGTGAGACGGCAACTCACCAGGGGGGCGTGGGCGCCGTCGCGGAAGACGGCAACCACCCAGGGGTGCGTGGGCGCCGTTGCGGAATTCGGCGCCCACCCACGGGTGCGTGGGCGCCGTTGCGTGAGACGGCAACTCACCAGGGGCGCGGGGAACTGCGCGACCAGCCACGGCGGTGGTGCGCCGGGCCCGCGAGCTTGGCCTCCGCGGCGAGTTCGCCGGACCACCGGCAGCGGGGGGCCGGCCCGCGCAGCTCCCCGCGCCCCCGGAGCACCGCCTTCCCCATGGGTCACTCCCGTAAGGGGCGCACGCCGCGAAGGCGACACGCATCACGCGCGGTCCGTGCGCCCTATGTCGCGGGGGAACCTTGTTTCGATAGGCTTACCCCAGCGGCGCAATCGCGCCGAGTTCCGGCTGATGCCGCCGCATCGCCATTTCCCGCCTCGCCGCCTGGCAACGGAGCCACGCCCGCAGGGCGTACGCACCAAGGAGATTCGTCGAACGATGGCCGGTCCAGCGTTTCGCGCCGCCGCAGTACGAGTGCGCGTCCCCGCGACCAGCGCGAACCTCGGCCCGGGCTTCGACGCGTTCGGCCTCGCGCTGGGGTTGTACGACGACGTGGTGGTGCGCGTCGCCGACTCCGGTCTGCACGTGGACATCGCCGGTGAGGGCGCCGACACGCTGGCGCGCGACGAGAAACACCTGGTGGTCCGTAGCCTGCGCACCGCTTTCGACCTGCTCGGCGGCCAGCCGCGCGGCCTGGAGGTGGTCTGTGCGAACCGCATTCCGCACGGCCGCGGTCTGGGGTCGTCGTCCGCCGCCATCTGCGCGGGCATCATGGCCGCCCGCGCGGTGACGATAGGCGGCCCGGCGGGGCTGGACGACACGGCCCTGCTGGAGCTGGCCACCGAGATCGAGGGGCACCCCGACAACGTCGCGGCGTGTCTGATGGGCGGCTTCACCGTGGCCTGGACCGAGGGCGGGGCCGCGCGGGCGGTCCGGATGGAGCCGGCCGGGTCGCTGGTTCCGGTGGTCTTCGTGCCGGGGGTGCCGGTGCTGACCGAGACCGCCCGCGGGCTGCTGCCCCGTACCGTTCCGCACGTCGACGCCGCGGTGAACGCGGGCCGGGCGGCGCTGCTGGTCGAGGCGTTGACCAGGCGCCCCGAGCTGCTGCTGCCCGCCACCGAG
Source organism: Streptomyces sp. NPDC087270 (assembly GCF_044744625.1). NCBI lineage: Bacteria > Bacillati > Actinomycetota > Actinomycetes > Kitasatosporales > Streptomycetaceae > Streptomyces > Streptomyces sp. NPDC087270. The sequence continues at coordinate 18,182 of NZ_JBIUYR010000026.1, read as the reverse complement.
GACCGGTTGCACCAGGACTACCGGGCGCCGGCGATGCCGGAATCCCTCGCGCTGGTGAACCGTCTACGCGCGGAGGGCGTCCCTGCTGTCGTATCGGGTGCCGGGCCGACCGTGCTCGCGCTCACCGACGAGGGCGCCGCGGACAAGGTCTCCCGGCTCGCGGGTGACGGCTGGGCGGCCAACCGCCTGGCGTTGGACGCCGCCGGGGCGAGTGTCCTGCCGCTCGCAGGTGGGCAGTGACACGATTGCCGGTCGAAGAGAGGGGGAATATCTGTTGGACCGGGTAGTGTTAACCTCAAGCCAGCATTCGCCGCCCTTTGGGCGCGATGGGCTGTGTCCCCGCAGTGGGACCGCACTTTCTCCGGGAGCCTCCCACACCGTATAGGCAGCCAGTCCGGGTCGGCCGGACAGCCTGTCCGGGAAGTGTCGAGCACGCTCCGGATTCGGTACGAGTTCTCTCCCGTGCCGAGAGCATCTATGTATTTCTGCCGCCATCAGGCAGACCACCGCCCCGGGTCGAAGCAGCGGGAACGCCAGACCCGGTCAGCACGACCGGTCGCCGAGCCAGACAGGCCGACGCCCGCTCCAGGGAAGGACCCTTCGTGAGCGACACCACCGATCTGATGGGCGTGCGCGCAGACAACACTGTCGCCGCGTCCGAAGCCGCCGCGCCTGCCACCGGTGCTGCCACGGCCGCACGGCGCCGCCGGTCCGGGACCGGCCTGGAGGGCATGGTCCTGGCCGAACTCCAGCAGGTCGCCGCAGGTCTCGGTATCAAGGGCACCGCGCGGATGCGCAAGGGCCAGCTCATCGAGACGATCAAGGAGCGCCAGGCCGGCGGCGGTGCCGCCGCGGCCGAGAAGCCCGCCGCCGCCACCGGCGCGCCGGCCGAGAAGCCCAAGCGCCGCGCCACCTCGCGGGCCCGGCTGGAGCAGGCGGCGGAGTCCGCCGAGGCCCCCGCGGCCGCCGCACCGGCCGCGAAGGAGCCGAAGGAGGCGAAGCAGCAGCAGATCGAGATCCCCGGCCAGCCGGCCGGCGAGAAGGCGAAGGCTGCCGCTTCCGCGAGCGAGCGGGCGCAGGGCGAGCGCGGTGCCGACCGGGCCGCCGAGGCCGCCGCCGACAGCGCCGAGGGCCGTGAGGCCAAGGGCGCCGAGGCCAAGGGCGGCGACGCCAAGCAGCAGGGCGGCGGGGACGACCGCCAGGAGCGCCAGCGCGGCCAGCGCGGTGACCGCCGCGAGCGGCAGCGCGACCGCCAGCGCAACCGTGGCGAGGACGGCGGCGAGGGCCAGCAGAGCGGCGGCCAGAGTCGCCGGGACCGCCAGCAGCAGAGCGGCGGCCAGGGTGGCGGCCAGCAGCAGCACCAGGGCGGCCAGCACCAGCAGAGCGGCCCGCAGGACGACGACGAGTTCGGCGAGGGCCGCGGCCGCCGCCGGGGCCGTTACCGCGACCGCCGTGGCCGTGGCCGCGGGCGCGAGGAGTTCGGTGGCGGCGGCGAGCCGCAGGTCGCCGACGACGACGTGCTGATCCCCGTCGCGGGCATCCTCGACATCCTCGACAACTACGCGTTCATCCGCACCTCGGGCTACCTGCCGGGGCCGAACGACGTGTACGTCTCGCTCGCCCAGGTCCGTAAGAACGGCCTGCGCAAGGGCGACCACGTCACCGGCGCGGTGCGCCAGCCCAAGGACGGCGAGCGGCGCGAGAAGTTCAACGCGCTGGTCCGCCTCGACTCCGCGAACGGCATGGGCGCCGACTCCGGCCGCGGCCGTCCGGAGTTCAACAAGCTCACCCCGCTGTACCCGCAGGACCGGCTCCGGCTGGAGACCGACCCGGGCGTGCTGACCACGCGGATCATCGACCTGGTCTCGCCGATCGGCAAGGGCCAGCGCGGCCTGATCGTCGCCCCGCCGAAGACCGGCAAGACGATGATCATGCAGGCGGTCGCCAACGCGATCACCACCAACAACCCCGAGTGCCACCTGATGGTCGTCCTCGTCGACGAGCGGCCCGAAGAGGTCACCGACATGCAGCGCTCGGTGAAGGGCGAGGTCATCTCCTCGACCTTCGACCGGCCCGCCGAGGACCACACCACCGTCGCCGAACTCGCCATCGAGCGGGCCAAGCGGCTGGTGGAGCTGGGCCACGACGTGGTGGTGCTGCTCGACTCCATCACCCGGCTGGGCCGCGCCTACAACCTGGCGGCGCCCGCCTCCGGCCGCATCCTGTCCGGTGGTGTCGACTCGACCGCGCTCTACCCGCCGAAGCGCTTCTTCGGTGCCGCGCGGAACATCGAGGACGGCGGCTCGCTGACCATCCTGGCCACCGCGCTGGTCGAGACCGGCTCGCGGATGGACGAGGTGATCTTCGAGGAGTTCAAGGGCACCGGCAACATGGAGCTCAAGCTCGACCGGAAGCTCGCCGACAAGCGGATCTTCCCCGCGGTGGACGTCGACCCGTCCGGCACCCGCAAGGAGGAAATCCTCCTGGACCGCGAGGAGTTGGCGATCGTCTGGAAGCTGCGCCGGGTGCTCCACGCGCTCGACTCGCAGCAGGCGATCGAGCTGCTGCTGGACAAGATGAAGCAGACCAAGTCCAACGCCGAGTTCCTGATGCAGATCGCCAAGACCACCCCTGGCCAGAACAACGACTGACAGTAACCGCCAGGGTCGGTCCGACCGCCCGCGTACCCCAGCTGACCTGGGGATACGCGGGCGGTCGCGGTTTGCGGCCCCCGTCCGCCCCCGTCGGCCCCTCGTCGACGCACTGCCCGCTCGCCCCTCGAATGGCGGCACCCGCACCCCGGGCGCACGATGGAACGTCTGACGTTACGGACATTCCCGGCGTCGGGAGCCGCAGGGCCGCACACCGGACCCGCGGGACGCCTGACACCGGACGCTCAGGAAGCCGAGGTGCCGCCATGCCGGACGAGCAGCAGCCGCGGACCGGCTCCAGCCCCAGCGGGGCCGGAGCGGCCCGCCGACGCCGCCGGCGCACCCTGCACATCGTCGCCTGGACCGCGTCCGGAGTGGTGCTGCTCGGCGCGACCGGCGCCGGATACCTCTACCACCGGCTCAACGCCAACATCCACAGCGTCGACATCGACGGCGCCCTGGGCACCCACCGCCCGGCCCGGCTCGACAACGGCTCGATGGACATCCTGGTGCTCGGCTCGGACTCCCGCTCCGGCGCGAACCGCGCGTACGGCCACGACAGCGGCACCGCGCGCTCCGACACCGCGATGATCGTGCACCTGGACAAGGGCCGGAAGAAGGCCAGCGTGGTGAGCATCCCGCGCGACACCCTGGTGGACCGCCCGGCCTGCACCGGCGCCAAGGGCGCCGTCGAGCCGGCCGGGCAGCAGGTCATGTTCAACACCGCCTACGAGGTCGGCGGCCCGGCCTGTGCGGTCAAGACCGTCGAGCAGCTCACCGGGCTGCGGATGGACCACTACATCGAGGTCGACTTCACCGGCTTCAAGAACCTCGTCAACGACCTCGGCGGGGTGCCGCTGACCACCACCAAGGCGATCCACGACGACAAGAGCCACCTGAACCTGCCGGCCGGCACCCACACCCTCGACGGCTCCCAGGCGCTCGGCCTGGTCCGCACCCGGCACGGCGTCGCCGACGGCAGCGACCTGGGCCGTATCCAGCTCCAGCAGGCGTTCATCAAGGCGCTGATCGACCGGATCGGCGGCCTGGGGCTGTTCACCAGCCCGACGAAGCTGTTCTCGGTCGCCGACACCGCCACCAAGGCGGTCACCACCGACACCGGCCTCGGCTCGGTGAACAAGCTGACCGGGCTCGCCGAGAGCGTGCAGCACCTGCACTCCGGCGACGTGCACATGGTGACCCTGCCGGTGCGCTACGACCCCGCGAACCCCAACCGGGTCGAGCCGATCCGGGCGCAGGCCGACATCGTGTGGGCCGCGCTGCGCGCCGACAAGCCGATCCCGGCCGACGCCACGAAGGGCTCGGTCGCCGACCACGTGGACGCCGGCAAGGTGGTCGGCGGCAAGGCCACGGCGCCGGCCACTCCGAAGCCGTCGGGGCCGGCCGGCTCGAAGCCGTCGGGTTCGGCCTCGCCGTAGGCGTCCGCCGCGCGCGCCGCGTCAGCCCCGTCCTCCCGGCGTCACCCTCGCGCGCACCGCGCTGACCTGCGAGGACGTCGCGGGAATTATCCGGGCCCCGACCTGGTTTTGGTAGCTGCGGCCAGTGCTGGCAGACTGGTCCGCTGGCCCCGGTTCACGCCCACGCAACCCGCATGAGCGACCCGGCGCCCTCCCGAACCTAGGAGCACCCTTGAAGCGCGAGATCCACCCCGAGTACGTAGAGACCCAGGTCACCTGCACCTGCGGCGCCTCGTTCACCACCCGCAGCACCGAGACCAGCGGCCAGATCCGCGCGGACGTGTGCTCCGAGTGCCACCCGTTCTACACGGGCAAGCAGAAGATCCTCGACACCGGCGGCCGCGTGGCCCGCTTCGAGGCCCGCTTCGGCAAGAACGCCGGGTCCGCCAAGAAGTAGCGACCCGACCAGCGCCGGTCTCCGGTCGCCCAGCCCAGGGTGACCGGACCGGCGCTTTGTCGTCCTCGCGTCCCAGCCGGCGGCGCCCGTCCCACGGCGGCCCGGTCCCAGGCAGCACCTACTCCTCCAGGAATACATGATGTTCGAGGCGGTCGAGGAACTGATCGGCGAACATGCCGACCTCGAAAAGCAGCTTGCCGACCCCGCGGTCCACACCGACCAGGCCAACGCCCGCCGGCTCAACAAGCGGTACGCGGAGCTCACCCCCATCATCGCCGCCTACCGCTCCTGGCGGCAGACCGGCGAGGACGCCGAGACCGCGCGTGAACTGGCCGCCGATGACCCGGAGTTCGCCGCCGAGGTCAAGGAGCTGGAGAAGCACCGCGAGGAGCTGACCGACCGGCTGCGGCTGCTGCTGGTGCCGCGGGACCCCAGCGACGACAAGGACGTCATCCTGGAGGTCAAGGCCGGCGAGGGCGGCGAGGAGTCCGCGCTGTTCGCCGGCGACCTGCTGCGGATGTACCTGCGGTACGCCGAGCGGGTCGGCTGGAAGACCGAGATCCTCGACGCCAACGCCTCCGACCTCGGCGGCTACAAGGACGTCCAGGTCGCCGTCAAGGCCAAGGCGAGCCACGAGCCCGGCCAGGGCGTGTGGGCCCGGCTGAAGTACGAAGGCGGCGTGCACCGGGTGCAGCGGGTGCCGGCCACCGAGTCGCAGGGCCGTATCCACACCTCCGCCGCCGGCGTGCTGGTCACCCCGGAGGCCGAGGAGGTCGAGGTCGAGATCAACCCCAACGAGCTGCGGATCGACGTCTACCGCTCGTCGGGCCCCGGCGGGCAGTCGGTCAACACCACCGACTCCGCGGTCCGGATCACCCACCTTCCCTCCGGCCTGGTGGTCTCCTGCCAGAACGAGAAGAGCCAGCTGCAGAACAAGGAGTCGGCGATGCGCATCCTGCGCTCCCGGCTGCTGGCCGCCGCCCAGGAGGAGGCCGAGCGCGAGGCGTCCGACGCCCGCCGCAGCCAGGTCCGCACCGTGGACCGCTCCGAGCGCATCCGCACCTACAACTTCCCGGAGAACCGCATCTCCGACCACCGGGTCGGCTTCAAGGCGTACAACCTGGACCAGGTGCTCGACGGGGACCTCGACGCGATGATCCAGGCGTGTGTGGACGCCGACTCCGCCGCGAAGCTGGCCGCGGCCGGCGACGGCAGCTGAGAAGGGGGCGGACGTGAACCTGCTGCTCGCCGAGGTGGCCCAGGCCGCCCAGCGACTCGCCGACGCGGGCGTGCCCTCGCCCCGCTTCGACGCCGAGGAACTGGCCGCGTACGTGCACGGGGTCAAGCGCGGCGAGCTGCACACCGTGGCCGACGCGGACTTCGACGCGCGCTACTGGGAGGCCGTCGCCCGCCGCGAGGCCCGCGAACCCCTCCAGCACATCACCGGCCGGGCCTTCTTCCGCTACCTGGAACTCCAGGTCGGGCCAGGGGTGTTCGTGCCCCGCCCGGAGACGGAGTCGGTGGTCGGCTGGGCCATAGACGCCGTCCGGGCCATGGACGTCGCCGAGCCGCTGATCGTCGACCTGTGCACCGGCTCCGGCGCGATCGCGCTCGCGCTCGCCCAGGAGGTGCCCCGGTCCCGGGTGCACGCCGTGGAGCTGTCCGAGCAGGCGCTGGAGTGGGCCCGCAAGAACGTCGCCGGCAGCAAGGTGGACCTGCGGCACGGCGATGCGCTGGCCGCCTTCCCCGAACTCAACGGCCAGGTCGACCTGGTGGTCTCCAACCCGCCGTACATCCCGCTCACCGAGTGGGAGTACGTCGCACCCGAGGCCCGCGACCACGACCCCGAACTCGCCCTGTTCTCCGGCGAGGACGGCCTGGACACCATCCGCGGCATCGAGCGCACCGCGCACCGCCTGCTGCGGCCCGGCGGCGTCGTCGTCATCGAGCACGCCGACTCCCAGGGCGGCCAGGTGCCGTGGATCTTCAAGGAGGACGCCGGCTGGGCGGACGCGGCCGACCACCCCGACCTCAACAAACGGCCGCGATTCACCACTGCCCGCAAGGCGACACCGTGAGAGCGCGGACCTCCGCCCGCAAAGCGGCACCGTGAACACAGCATCCCCCGCAACGGCGGCAGAAGAGCTAATGGAGGACTTCCCATGGCACGGCGATACGACTGCGCGGACGCGACCGACCGGGTCACCGGGCTGCGCGAGGCCACCTCGGCGGTCAAGCGCGGCGAACTCGTGGTGCTGCCGACCGACACGGTCTACGGCATCGGCGCGGACGCCTTCGACAAGGACGCGGTCGGCGACCTGCTGGAGGCCAAGGGCCGCGGCCGCTCCATGCCGTCACCGGTGCTGGTGGGCTCCCCGAACACGCTGCACGGCATCGTCACCGACTTCTCCGAGCAGGCGTGGGAGCTCGTCGACGCCTTCTGGCCGGGCGCGCTGACCCTGGTCACCAAGCACCAGCCGTCGCTGCGCTGGGACCTCGGCGACACCCGCGGCACCGTGGCGGTCCGGATGCCGCTGCACCCGGTCGCCATCGAGCTGCTCACCGAGACCGGCCCGATGGCCGTCTCCAGCGCCAACCTCACCGGCATGCCGTCCCCGCAGGACTGCGACGCCGCCCAGGGCATGCTCGGCGACTCCGTGGCGATCTACCTCGACGCCGGACCCACGCCCGCCGCCGTGCCGTCCTCGATCGTCGACGTGACCGGGAAGGTGCCGGTGCTGCTGCGGGCCGGTGCGATCAGCGCCGAGGAGCTGCGCAAGGTGGTACCCGACTTGGAGGAGCGCCGTTGACCACGCCCGACGGGCGTGCCATACGGGGGTTCACCACTGCGCCGACCGGACTCGGGGGAGGCGGCCACCCCGCTCACGCCCCACTCGACGTGCTGCGCGTCCTGCACGTGTGCACCGGCAACGTCTGCCGCTCGCCGATCGCCGAGCGGCTGATGCGGCACGGCCTCGCCCAGCGGCTGGGTGCCGGCGCGGACGCCATCCTCGTGGAGTCGGCGGGCACGTGGGGCCACGAAGGGGCCCCGATGGAGGTGCACGCAGCGGCGGTGCTCGCCGAGCACGGCGCGGACCCGGCCCACTTCACCGGTCGGGAGCTGCTCGACGACCACGTCATCGACGCCGACCTGGTGCTCACCGCCACCCGCGACCACAGGGCCCAGGTCATCTCGATGGGGCACGCGGCGGGACTGCGCACCTTCACGCTCAAGGAGTTCACCCGGCTGGTGCGGGCGATAGACCCGGCCACGCTGCCCGACGGCAGCGTCACCGAGCGGGCCCGCGCGCTGGTCCGGGCCGCGGCCGCGCTGCGCGGCTGGCTGCTGGCCCCCAGCCCGGACGCCGACGAGGTGCACGATCCCTACGGCGCCCCGATCTCGTACTTCCGCAGCATCGGCGAGGAGATCCACGACGCCCTGGACCCGGTGGTGACCGCGCTCACCGGGATTCCGGCGACCGTCTGACCGGAGGACCGCGCTCACCGGGATTCCGGCGACCGGCCGCCGACCGCCTCACCGCCGCACTGCAACCGTCCCACCGCCGCATCGCACGGCCCCACCGCACTGCAACCGCCCACCGCCCCATCGGGACGGCCCCACCGCACTGCAACCGCCCACCGCCCCATCGGGACGGGCCCACGGCCGCCCACGGGCCGATCGTTCGGCCGCCCGGCCCGCTCCGGCGGTCCGTGATCCGACTGCCGTCGGGCTGCGGCCGGACCGTGATCTTGGTCGCTCTCCGGGCGCCGCGCGAATCCTCCCGCGGCCGGGGCCGACCGCCGCCTCGCCGCCGACCTGCGGTTTCTGCGGCCACCGCGGCCGGGCCGATCTCTTTACCTGCCCACAACGGGCCATCTGCAACCGTCCGGGCCGCCTGTGAGTCTCGATAGGTGTTCGCCGTCCCGGCCCGGCCACCACTAGGGTGTGACGCTGTGAAGATCCCCCGGACGTGTGCGCGTGCCCGCCGCACCCCCGAATACGTCGGAGGCTGCCTGTGCGCGAGTATCTGCTGACCCTGTGCGTCTCCGCCGCCGTCACCTATCTGCTGACCGGCCCGGTGCGGAAGTTCGCGATCGCGGCCGGCGCGATGCCCCCGATCCGCGACCGCGACGTGCACAAGGAGCCGACCCCCCGGCTGGGCGGCATGGCGATGTTCGGCGGGCTGTGCGCGGGGCTGCTGGTCGCCGCGCACCTCAGCAACCTCTCCGGGGTCTTCAAGCTCTCCAGCGAGCCGCGGGCGCTGCTCTCCGGGGCCGGGCTGATCTGGCTGCTGGGCGTGCTGGACGACAAGTGGGGCGTGGACGCGCTGATCAAGCTCGGCGTGCAGATGATCGCCGCCGGCGTCATGGTCTTCCAGGGGCTGGCCATCCTGTGGCTGCCGGTGCCGGGCTTCGGCACGATCATCTTCACCCCGGTGCAGTCCACGCTGCTCACCGTCGCGCTGGTGGTGATCACCATCAACGCGGTCAACTTCGTGGACGGCCTGGACGGCCTCGCGGCCGGCATGGTGTGCATCGCGTCCATCGCGTTCTTCATGTACGCCTACCGCATGTGGTACGGCTACGGCATCGAGCAGGCCGCGCCCGCGACGCTCTTCTCGGCGATCCTGATCGGCATGTGCGTCGGCTTCCTGCCGCACAACATCCACCCGGCGCGGATCTTCATGGGCGACTCCGGCTCGATGCTGATCGGCCTGGTGCTGGCGTCCGGCGCGATCTCGATCACCGGGCAGGTCGACCCGGACGCCATCACCGACTTCACCGGGTCCACCCGGCAGACCGTGCACTTCATGGTGCCGGTCTACATGCCGCTGCTGCTGCCGCTGACGATGATCGCGATCCCGGCCGCGGACCTGGTGCTCGCGGTGGTCCGCAGGACCTGGCGCGGCCAGTCGCCGTTCGCCGCCGACCGCGGCCATCTGCACCACCGGCTGCTGGAGTTGGGGCACACGCACAGCCGCGCGGTGCTGATCATGTACTTCTGGGCGGCGCTGTTCGCCTTCTCCGCGGTGGCGTTCTCGGTGAGTTCCTCCAGCCTGTGGATCGTGCTGGTGATCGTGGCGCTGAGCGCGATCGGCCTGGTGGTCCTGCTGCTGCCGGCCTTCCGGCCGCACGCGCCGCGTTGGGCGGAGTCGGTGGTGCCGCCGCGCTACCGGCGCAGGCGCCGCCGGCTGGCGGCCGCCGCGGCCGCGGCCGAGCGGGAGATGCGCGGCCCGGACCGGCCGGCGCTCAACGGCTCGACGGCGGTGGGGGATCGGCCCCGGCTGCCGGAGCGGTCCGCGACCACCACCACCCACCCCGCGCCCACCGCCAACAGCGGTCGGTGAACGGTAGCCGATCAACAACGCGCCGTGATCGGTCGTTTCCCGAACGAGGGACAACTCAGGTAAAAGGGACGGCGTGTTGCTACCTCCTGTGTGTGACAGGCAGCACATCTTCATGGTAAAGACCGCATCAAATACTTTGTGATACCGTTCACGAAAGCAGGGAACGCGCCGAAAGACCTTGAGAGAGACGGTCTTCCGGCGAGAGGCACACCCTCACCACCGTCCCGCCTCGCCCCGCTCGTCTCCGACGACACCCGCTCGCCCCAACTCCCGCCGGAGGAGCCGCCCCATGCAGCCCAACGACGCCCGGATTCTCCGGGGCTCCGCCCTCGTGGCCGGGCCCGTCGGAGTCATCTCCACCGTGGTCAGTGCCCTCGTCGCAGGCGAGAAGGGACTGCTCGGCGGGGTGGTGGCAGTTGCAGTGGTCGCTGTCTTCTTCGCGGCCGGCTCCTGGGCGCTGATGCGGATCACCGAGGACCGGCCCCAGCTGGCGATGTCCGCCGGGATGCTGGTCTACGCCGTGCAGATCCTGCTGATCGGCGTCTTCATCGTCGTCTTCAAGAACACCAGCGCTTTCAACGGCCGCGCGTTCGGCCTGACCCTGCTGGTCACCGCGCTCGCCTGGGTGGGCGGGCAGATCAAGCAGTCGCTGACCAGCCGGATGCTCTACGTCGATCCCGAACCCTCGGTCCCCGCTGCCCGGAAGCAGGAGGCGGACGCGGTCGGGACGGGGTCGCGCGATGCTACGTAAGGGGAGGGTAAGGGGCCTTCATCCAGGTCTGCTATCGTCCGAAGTCGCATCCGGACGTGAGGGCCCCTCGCACATGCAGAGGGTCAAGCCCCCGCGCCCTGCGGTGTATTCGGAACCGGAACCGCACTGGCGGCACGGAAGACGGATGCCCGCGACGCGATGCGGGCTCTCAGCGGACCGAGCGAGCTTCGCCACGCCCTACCCGCAGTGCCGAACAGCGGCCCCACCAGCCGCGCTGACACACAAGGTTGCCGTTACTTATGCGTCACGACGAAGGAGTCACGGGTGAGTGCCCACACGCTGCTCGCTGAAGCTGGATGCCACATCCAGCACGACTGCGCATTCCCCGCTCCGGGTCTCAACTCGTTCGACTTCAAGCCGATCTTCAGCATCGGCAGCTTCGACTTCACCAAGCCGATGCTGCTCGCGATCATCTGCATGCTGCTGGTGGTGGGCTTCTTCTGGGCGGCCTTCAGCAAGCCCAAGCTGGTGCCGGGAAAGCTGCAGCTGGTCGGTGAGATCGGCTACACGTTCGTGGCTCGTAGCATCGCCCGCGAGGTGATCGGCAAGAAGGGCGACAAGTACGTCCCCTTCCTCACGTCGATCTTCTTCTTCGTGTGGATCATGAACGTGATGTCCATCATCCCGCTGGCGCAGTTCCCGGCGACCTCGCGCTTTGCGTTCCCGGTCGCGCTGGCCGCGCTGGTGTTCATCACGTACATGTACCTGACCTTCAAGACGCACGGCTTCCGCGGTGGCGTCAAGAACCTGGTCTGGATTCCCGGCCTGCCCAAGTTCCTGGTCCCCCTGATCGTGCTGCTGGAGTTCATCCAGAACGTGATCACCCGGCCGTTCACCCTCGCGGTGCGGCTGTGGGCCAACATGTTCGCCGGCCACATGCTGATCGTGATGTTCAGCGTCGCAAGCTGGTACCTGCTGACCCCTTCGTTCCTGTCGGCGGTCGCCGGCGGTTCGTTCGTCCTGGCAGCCGGTATGACCGCCTTCGAGGTGCTGATCCAGTTCCTCCAGGCGTACATCTTCACGCTGCTCGCCTCGATTTACATCAGCGGAGCGCTTGAAGAGGGTCACTGACCCCCACTCGCCCCAATCGGACCCTCCACTGGGAAGCACCCCAGCGGACCGCAACACTCAAGGAAGACAGGGAAGATGTCTGCCGAGCTTGTCAACCTCGCCGCGAACACCATCCAGATCAAGGGCAACCTGGGCGCCGTCGCCTACGGTCTCGCCGCCATCGGCCCCGGTGTCGGCATCGGTCTGGTCTTCGGCCACTCGATCGAGGCCATGGCCCGCCAGCCCGAAGCCATGCCGGTCATCCGTACCAACATGTTCCTCGGCTTCGCCCTGTGCGAGGTGCTCGCGCTCCTCGGCCTGGTCGTGCCCTTCATCTTCTCGGCCTGACCCGGACCGTCAGTAGCCGTACCCGACGAAAGGCTCGGACATGATGAACTTCCTGGCGGAGGGGGGGTCCCAGAACCCGCTCATCCCCGACACCGCTGAACTGATCGTCGGCCTGCTCTGCTTCTTCATCGTCTTCGGCATCCTCGGGAAGAAGCTCCTGCCGAACATCCAGAAGACCCTCGCAGAGCGGCACGACGCGATCGAGGGTGGCCTGGAGCGGGCGGAGAAGGCTCAGGCCGACGCCAATCGCACGCTTGAGGAGTACAGGGCCCAGCTCGCCGAGGCCCGCCACGAGGCGGCCCGGATCACCGAGCAGGCCCGCGAGCAGGGCGCGCAGATCATCGCGGAGATGCGCGAGGAGGGTTCGCGGCAGCGCGACTCCATCATCGCGGCGGGCCATGCCCAGATCGAAGCGGATCGCCGCCAGGTGACGGTCAGCCTCCGGCAGGAGGTCGGCAAGATCGCCACCGACCTGGCCGGTCGCGTGGTCGGCGAGTCCCTGGAGGACTCCGCCCGGCAGTCCCGCGTGGTCGACCGCTTCCTGGACGGCCTGGAGCAGAGCGCCGCATCTTCCGCTGAGGCGGCACGATGAACGGTGCGAGCCGCGAGGCACTGGCGGCCGCCCGCGAGCGGCTGGACGCGCTGACCGACAGTACGTCGGTGGACGCGGCCGGGCTCGCCGGTGAGCTGTCCTCGGTCACCACGCTGCTGGACCGCGAGAGCGGACTGCGGCGCGCGCTGACCGACCCGGCGCAGACCGGTGAGGCCAAGGCGCAGCTCGTCCGCAGGCTGCTCGGCAGCCAGATCGGCGGCGAAGCGGCCGACCTGGTGGCCGGCATGGTCCGGTCCCGCTGGTCGCGCTCGCGCGACCTGGTGGACGCCCTGGAGGAACTGGCCGACACCGCCGACCTGATCGCCGCCCAGCGCGGTGGCGACCTGGACGACGTCGAGGACGAGCTCTTCCGCTTCGGCCGGATCGCCGCGGGCAGCAGCGAGCTGCGCGCCGCGCTGGCCGACCGGGCCGCGACCGCGGACGCCAAGGCTGCCCTGCTGGGCACGCTGCTCGGCGGCCGTGCCAATCCGGTCACGGAACGGCTGGTCGTACGACTGGTCACCGCGCCGCGAGGACGTAGCCTGGAGGGCGGGATCGAATCCCTGTCCAAGCTGGCAGCGGCCCGCCGGGGCCGGACGGTGGCGGAAGTGGTCTCGGCCATTCCGCTCAGTGACCGGCAGAAGCAGCGGCTCGCAGACGCGCTGTCCCGCATCTACGGCCGCCCGGTGCACCTGAACCTTGACGTGGACCCCGAGGTCCTCGGCGGGGTGCGGGTACGCGTCGGCGACGAGGTCATCAACGGCTCCATCGCGGACCGGCTCGACGAAGCCGCCCGCCGTATGGCCGGCTGACAGCCACCAACGCAACAAGCATGAAGGCGGCCCTAGTTGGGCCGTGAGGAATACAGGGCCCAACAAGGAGAGCAGGGAACCCAGATGGCGGAGCTCACGATCCGGCCGGAGGAGATCCGGGACGCGCTGGATACTTTCGTCCAGTCGTACCAGCCGGACGCCGCCTCGCGCGAGGAGGTCGGCACGGTCAGCGTTGCCGGTGACGGCATCGCGAAGGTCGAGGGTCTGCCCTCGGCCATGGCGAACGAGTTGCTGAAGTTCGAGGACGGCACCCTCGGCCTCGCCCTCAACCTCGAGGAGCGCGAGATCGGTGCGATCATCCTCGGCGAGTTCGACGGCGTGGAGGAGGGCCAGCCGGTGCAGCGCACCGGTGAGGTGCTCTCCGTCGCGGTCGGCGAGGGCTACCTCGGCCGGGTCATCGACCCGCTGGGCAACCCGATCGACGGCCTCGGCGAGATCGAGACCGAGGGCCGGCGTGCCCTCGAACTCCAGGCGCCCACCGTCATGCAGCGCAAGTCGGTGCACGAGCCGATGCAGACCGGCCTGAAGGCCGTCGACGCGATGACCCCGATCGGCCGCGGCCAGCGCCAGCTGATCATCGGTGACCGGCAGACCGGCAAGACCGCGCTGACCATCGACACGATCATCAACCAGCGCGACAACTGGCGCTCCGGCGACCCGAAGAAGCAGGTCCGCTGCATCTACGTCGCCATCGGCCAGAAGGGCTCCACCATCGCGGGCGTGCGCGCCTCGCTGGAGGAGGCCGGCGCGCTGGAGTACACCACGATCGTCGCCGCCCCGGCGTCCGACCCGGCCGGCTTCAAGTACCTCGCCCCGTACACCGGCTCGGCCATCGGCCAGCACTGGATGTACCAGGGCAAGCACGTCCTGATCATCTTCGACGACCTGTCGAAGCAGGCCGACGCCTACCGCGCCGTCTCCCTGCTGCTGCGCCGCCCGCCGGGCCGCGAGGCGTACCCGGGTGACGTCTTCTACCTGCACTCGCGCCTGCTGGAGCGCTGCGCGAAGCTCTCCGACGACCTCGGCGCCGGCTCCATGACCGGTCTGCCGATCGTGGAGACGAAGGCCAACGACGTGTCGGCGTTCATCCCGACCAACGTCATCTCCATCACCGACGGCCAGTGCTTCCTGGAGTCCGACCTGTTCAACGCCGGCCAGCGGCCCGCGCTGAACGTCGGTATCTCGGTCTCCCGGGTCGGCGGCTCCGCGCAGATCAAGGCGATGCGCAAGGTGGCCGGCCGGCTCAAGCTGGACCTGGCCCAGTTCCGCGAGCTGGAGGCGTTCGCCGCCTTCGGTTCCGACCTCGACGCGGCCTCCAAGGCGCAGCTCGGCCGTGGTCAGCGGATGATGGAACTGGTCAAGCAGGGCCAGTACGCGCCGTTCCCGATCGAGGACCAGGTCGTGTCGATCTGGGCAGGCACCACCGGCAAGCTCGACGACGTACCGGTCGAGGACATCCGCCGGTTCGAGCGCGAGCTGCTGGACTACCTGCACCGCGAGCACAAGTCGATGCTGACCGCGATCGTCGAGACCGGCCAGTTGCCGGACGAGACCGTGGACGCGCTGACCGACGCGGTGGCCGCCTTCAAGAAGCAGTTCGAGACGTCCTCGGGCGCGCTGCTGGTCGAGGGCTGATCGCATGGGCGCACAGATTCGGGTCTACAAGCGCCGGATCAGGTCCGTCACCGCCACCAAGAAGATCACCAAGGCGATGGAGATGATCGCGGCCTCGCGGATCATCAAGGCCCAGCGCCAGGTGGCGGCCTCGTCCCCGTACGCGGACGAGCTGACCCGCGCGGTGACCGCGGTCGCGACCGGCTCCAACACCAAGCACCCGCTGACCACCGAGGCGGAGCACCCCACCCGGGCCGCGGTACTGGTCGTCACCAGCGACCGCGGTCTGGCCGGCGGGTACTCGTCCAACGCGATCAAGGCGGCCGAGCGGCTCACCGAGCGGCTGCGCGCGGAGGGCAAGGAGGTCGACTCCTACCTGATCGGCCGCAAGGCGGTGGCGTACTACGCGTTCCGTGAGCGCAAGGTCGCCGGCACCTGGACCGGTTTCTCGGACAGCCCGAGCTACGCCGACGCCAAGACCGCGGCGGCACCGATGATCGAGTCGGTGCTGGCGGACACGGCCGACGGCGGCGTGGACGAACTGCACATCGTCTTCACGCAGTTCGTGTCGATGATGACCCAGAACCCGGTGGACCGGCGGCTGCTGCCGCTGTCGGTCAAGGACCAGGACGGCGGGGCCGGCGACGGCGACGCCGCACCGGCGAAGAGCGAGGCTCTGCCGCTGTTCGAGTTCGAGCCGTCCGCGGAAGGCGTGCTCGACGCGCTGCTGCCGCGGTACGTCGAGAGCCGGATCTACAACGCCCTGCTCCAGGCCGCCGCTTCCGAGCACGCGGCCCGCCGCCGGGCGATGAAGTCCGCCACGGACAACGCGGAAGACCTCATCAAGTCGCTCACGCGGCTTGCCAACGCGGCCCGACAGGCCGACATCACCCAGGAAATCAGCGAGATCGTCGGTGGCGCCAGCGCCCTCGCCGACGCGAGCGCGGGGAGTGACTGACCACTATGACCACCACTGCTGAAACGGCACCCACGGCCGGCGTGGCCGCCGGCCGCGTAGCCCGGGTCATCGGCCCGGTCGTCGACGTGGAGTTCCCCGTCGACGCCATGCCGGAGATCTACAACGCCCTCCACGTCGAGGTCGACGACTACGCCGAGGCGGGCGCCACCAAGACGCTGACCCTCGAAGTAGCGCAGCACCTCGGCGACGGCCTGGTCCGCGCGATCTCCATGCAGCCCACCGACGGCCTGGTCCGCCAGGCCCCGGTGACCGACACCGGCGACGGCATCACCGTGCCGGTCGGCGACGTCACCAAGGGCCGCGTCTTCAACACCCTCGGCCAGATCCTCAACGAGCCGGCGGCCGAGTCCGAGGTCACCGAGCGCTGGGCGATCCACCGCAAGGCGCCGAAGTTCGACGACCTCGAGTCGAAGACCGAGATGTTCGAGACCGGCCTGAAGGTCGTCGACCTGCTCACCCCGTACGTCAAGGGCGGCAAGATCGGCCTGTTCGGCGGCGCGGGCGTCGGCAAGACCGTGCTCATCCAGGAAATGATCATGCGTGTGGCGAAGCTGCACGAGGGCGTTTCCGTGTTCGCCGGCGTCGGCGAGCGCACCCGTGAGGGCAACGACCTGATCGCGGAGATGGAAGAGTCCGGCGTGCTGCCGCAGACCGCGCTGGTCTTCGGTCAGATGGACGAGCCGCCGGGCACCCGGCTGCGGGTCGCGCTGGCCGGTCTGACCATGGCGGAGTACTTCCGCGATGTGCAGGGCCAGGACGTGCTGTTCTTCATCGACAACATCTTCCGGTTCACCCAGGCCGGCTCCGAGGTCTCCACGCTGCTCGGCCGGATGCCCTCCGCGGTGGGTTACCAGCCGAACCTGGCGGACGAGATGGGCCAGCTCCAGGAGCGGATCACCTCGACCCGTGGTCACTCGATCACCTCGATGCAGGCGATCTACGTCCCCGCGGACGACCTGACCGACCCGGCCCCGGCCACCACCTTCGCCCACCTCGACGCGACGACCGTGCTTTCGCGGCCGATCTCGGAGAAGGGCATCTACCCCGCGGTGGACCCGCTGGACTCCACCTCGCGCATCCTGGACCCGCGGTACATCACGCAGGAGCACTACGACTGCGCCTCGCGCGTCAAGGGAATCCTGCAGAAGTACAAGGACCTCCAGGACATCATCTCCATCCTCGGCATCGACGAGCTCGGCGAGGAGGACAAGCTCACCGTCTTCCGTGCCCGCCGGATCGAGCGCTTCCTGTCGCAGAACACCCACGCGGCGAAGCAGTTCACCGGTGTGGACGGCTCGGACGTGTCGCTGGACGAGTCCATCACGGCGTTCAACGCGATCGCCGATGGTGAGTTCGACCACTTCCCGGAGCAGGCGTTCTTCATGTGCGGTGGCCTGGAGGACCTCAAGGCCAACGCCAAGAAGCTGGGCGTGAGCTGACGCCTCGCACCACCCGGGCCGCCAGGCCCACGCGACCGGGGGGCGATCCGGTGGACTCCGCAGGGGGTCCTCGGACCAGCCTTCCGGTCGCACCCCTTATTCTGTGTCCTATGCATCCTCCGCAGGCGGTGGGTGCCAACCCGAGGAGCCGTCTTGGCCGATCTTCACGTCGAGCTGGTCGCCGCGGACCGCAACGTCTGGTCCGGCGAGGCCAACCTGGTCGTCGCCCGTACCAAGTCGGGTGACATCGGCATCATGGCCAACCACGAGCCGCTGCTCGGGGTGCTCCAGTCCGGTCCGATCACCATCAGGACCAGCGACGGCGGCACCGTCATCGCCGCCGTGCACGGCGGGTTCATCTCCTTCGCGGACAACAAGCTCTCCGTCCTCGCGGAGATCGCCGAACTCGCCGACGAGATCGACGTCGACCGGGCGGAGCGGGCACTTCAGCGCTCCAAGTCCGAGGACGACGCCGGTGCCGAGCGCCGGGCGGAGGTGCGGCTCGCCGCCGCGGCGGGCGCACGCTGAAGGACGTTTGACCGCAGGACGTAGTACCAGCAGGACCACGGTGCCGCGGGGCCCCCCCCAGGCCGCCGGCAGCCCCCCCCCCACCCACCCCGGCACCACAAAAAAGGCGGCGGTGTTGACGTGCTGCGTCAACAAGTAGAGAGAGCGGGGCGC
>NZ_JBIUYR010000025.1:74977-131132 GCF_044744625.1 Streptomyces sp. NPDC087270 | reverse complement strand
CGAGGACAACCCTCCGCCTTGCGATCGCACGCACCAGACGCCACGGGCCCCGCCCTTTGGGCGGACGGCGCTACTTCCAAAACACGGCCTAGGCGCAATACCGGTGATTTAGGTTATTTTCCGGCGGGTTGGGTTGGTTTTGGTCGGGCCGACCAGTTGGACGGTGGGGGTGTTGGGGCGGGGCGGGTGGTTGTGCTCGGCTCGTTTCAGTGCCCAGTTCGACATCTTGCGTTTGATGACGCGGGGGTTGGAGCGTGGCCGCCGTGCGGGTAGGGGCCGTTCGGTGATTTCACGCAGACTCTGTCTGAGTGTGTGGGTCAGGCGGGAGGGGGGAAAGCGCCGCCTGCCCGGTGACGTGGCGGCGGACGATGCGCAGGGTGCGGGTGAAGGAGATCCGGTCGGGGTCGTGTCCGGCGTGTATGGCGGCGTGATGCATGAGGTCCCGTAGGGCGTGGTGGACCAGCAGGAACGCGAAGATCTCCTGTTCGACCCCGCGGGGGTGCTGGGAGCGCAATACGATCCCGGGGCTGCCCTGATGGTTCTTGATCTCATCGAGTGTGTTCTCGATCTCCCAGCGCTGGGCGTAGAGGGCGGCGAGTTCGCCCGCCGGGGCGTCGGCGGGGTCGAGGATGGTGGTGATCAGCCGGTAGACGTCCCCGTCAGCCCCGCCCGGACCGAGCGTGTACTCGATCACTCGAACCTGTTCGGGGTCGGCTCGGCGGTGTTTGTCTCGGGTGGCGACGATCTGCGAGAGATAAGAGCCGTCCTCCAACGCGGCCAGGACCGGCAGCACGATGACGCTCCGCACCCGCCACAGCAGGTCAGCGCCTCCGGCCTTGGCCGCCCGCCACAGGTCCAAGCCGCAAAAACCCCGGTCGGCCAGTACGAGCATGTCCCCGGTCAAAGCAGGGAAGATCCGCCGGGCCAGGGCGGTCTCATGCACCGACAACGGGCCGGCCTCAGCCGCGAACACGGCATGGGTGCCGCACTCGGCCAAGGCCGCTACTCTCACCTGTGGATACGCGCTCCTGCCCTGCCCGCGGCTGCTGCCCGGACGCCCGAAGAACTCCGCGTTCGCGGCCGTGTCCGGCACGTCGAAGACGGTGCCGTCCACCGCGACCAGCCGCCACCGGCCATACCAGGCACCCGGGGTCCGCGGGACCGCCACCGGTCGGCAGACCCGGTCGAACAAGACCCGCAACGGCTCCGGCCCCAGCCGCAGACGCGCACGGCCGATCGCCCCGGTGGTCGGCACCCGCCAGGCCTTCACCCAACGGCCCTCACGCTCCAGCCCCTGCACCAACAACCGGGCCACCTCCTCGTAGCCCTGCCCGAAGAACAGGCACATCGCCAGGACGAAATACATCACCACCCGAGCCGGCAACAGCCGGTTCCGCTGCTCGACCCGACCACACTCGGCGACGACCTCGTCGATCAACTCGGGCGGGAAAGCCCGCGTGAGCACCCCCAACGCGATCCGATCCGAGAACCGCTCAACCCCCGACGACTTCACCTGTCCAGGCCTTGGCACACACCGACCAACGACCAGACACCACCAAAGTCACCAGTATTGGGCCTAGGCGCGCGGAGGAAGCGGCGGGCGGGCGCGGTTGGGGCGGGAGGACAGGTCGGGCGGTACCGCAGCGGGGTGTTCGCCGAGCAGGGACAGCGCCTCGCGTACGGCGACGGCGAGTTGGCCGTGCCTGCCCTCGGCCCAGTCCAGCGGCGTGCGCAGGCACTCGATGTCGGGCGCGACACCATGGTTCTCGATGGACCAGCCGTAGGCGTCGAACCAGGCGGCGTTCATCGGGACGGTGATGACCGTGTTGTCACCCAGGCGGTGGCGGCCGGTCATACCGACCACGCCGCCCCAGGTGCGCAGGCCGACCACCGGGCCGAGCCGCAGCAGTTTGAAGGCCGCGGTGATCATGTCGCCGTCGGACGACGTGGCCTCGTCGGCGACCGCGACCACCGGGCCGCGGGGGGCGTTGCCGGCGTAGGAGACGGGCTGCGCGTTGCGCGTGACGTCCCAACCGAGCACCGTACGGGTGAGCTTCTCGATGACCAACTCGCTGATGTTGCCGCCGGCGTTGCCGCGCACATCCACCAGCAGGGCGTCGTAGGCGACTTCCTTGCGCAGGTCGCGGTTGAACTGCGCCCAGCCCGAGCCGCCCATGTCGGGGATGTGCAGATAACCGCAGCGGCCGCCGCTCAGGTGCCGGACGACGCTGCGCCGCTTGGCCACCCAGTGCTGGTAGCGCAGCGGCCGTTCGTCGACCAGGGGCACCACGGCGATCCGGCGGGGCGCGCCGCGGCCGCCGGGCGGGGTGAAGGTCAGTTCCACGGTGGTGCCGCCCGCGCCCGACAGCAGCGGGTACGGGCCCGCTTGCGGGTCGACGCGGCGGCCGTCGATGTGGGTGAGGATCGCGCCCTCGCGGATGCCGGTGCCGGCCAGCGGCGAGCGCGCCTTGGAGTCGGACGACTCGCCGGGCAGGATGCGGGCGACGGTCCAGGTGCCGTCCTTGTTGTGCTGGAAGTCGGCGCCCAGCAGGCCGATGGGGCGCTGGTAGTGCGGCGGCCCCTCGTTGCGGCGGGCGGGCTGAACGTAGGCGTGCGAGGTGCCGAGTTCGCCGAGCACCTCGCGCAGCAGGTCGGCGAACTCGTCGGGGGTGGCGACGTGTTCGACCAGGGGCCGGTACTGGTCGAGGATCGCCGGCCAGTCCACGCCGCACATGTCGGGCGCCCAGAAGTAGTCGCGGATGAGGCGGCCGGCCTCCGCGTACGACTGGCGCCACTCGGCGGTCGGTTCCACCTCGTGCAGGATGCGGCGCATGTCGACGTAGACGGTGGAGTCGTCGTCGCCGCGCTCGGTGGCGGGCAGGACGGCGAGTTCGCCCTCGTCGAAGACGGCCAGCCGCAGGCCGTCGCCGCTGACGGCGTACCAGTCCATGTGGCGGACGAGTTCGGTGCGCTTGGACTTGCCGAGGTTGAAGTGCTCCAGGGTGGGGCGGGCCGACGGGTCGGTCGGGTTGACGAACGTTTCGCCGAGCGCACCGGAGATCGGCCACCGCAGCCACACCAGACCGCCCTGTACGGGCTCCAGAGCGCTGTACTTGGACGCGGCCACCGGGAAGGGCGTCACCCTGCTGGGAAGCCCCTCAGCCTCCACCACTACCGGTCCGTCGCCGCCGCCCTCGCCCGGGTCCAGACCGGTGCCGACCGGGCTGCCGTCGACCCGCAGCGCGAACGGTGACGGCGTGGCGGAGTTGAGTGGCACCAGGTACGGGCGGCAGCCCAGAGGGAAGGACAGGTCGCCGGTGTGGACGTCGTACACCGGGTCGAAGCCGCGCCATGACAAGAAGGCCAGGTAGCGGCCGTCCCGGGTGAAGACGGGCTGCTCGTCCTCGAAACGGCCGTTGGTGACGTCGATGATCGTATGGTCGGCGAGCCGGGCGATCTTGATGGAGCGAAGCGAGCGTCCGACGCCAGGGTGCGACCAGGTCAGCCACGCCGAGTCGGGGGAGAAGGCGAGGTTGCGGACCGGGCCGTTGGTGGAGCGGACAAGCTCGTCGACCGCGCCGGTCACCACGGGTGGGCGGGGCGGGCCGTATTCGTCGTCGGTGTCGCCTTCGCCGGTGGCGACGAGCAGCAGCCGACCGTCGTGGGAGGCGACGGCGAGGACGGCGCCGTCGGGTGAGGAGACCATCTCGGTGACGCGGCCCAGACGCCCGACGGCCAGCCGCGCGTGGGGGGTGTCGGGCGCGTCGCCGAACGGGCTCGGGTGGGTGGCGCCACCGGTACCGCGCTGTCGCCCGCCGCCCCTGCCGCCGCCTTCGCCGTCCGCCTCCTCCTGGCCGTCGTCCGGGCCGTCCTCGCTGCTGCCAGGGGCGTACGACTGGGAGCTCGCGTCACCCGCGCGGGTGACCTCGCCCGGCGTCACATCCGCGCCCGCCGGCCCACTCGTACGGGTGAGGTCGCTGGTCCAGCGGACCGGCCCGCCGATGGTGCGCCCGCCGACCGGGACGACGTCGACATCGGCGTCCGCGTCGGCGCCGGCGCCGGCCCGCGGGGCGAAGGCGAGTTCGGCGGTGAAGTCGCCGGGAACGTCACCCGCGCCCTCGGGGCCGCGGGTCAGCGCCCGGGAGGCGCGCCCCGGCAGGTGGGCGAGTTCGATGCCGTCCTCGCCCTCGCCGTCGGTGACATAGGCGACCAGACCGGTGTCGCCGAGCATCTCCGGCAGGCGCACCCGGGCACCGGGGACGTCGCTGATGGTGCGGGCCGGGCCGTCGCGGTGGGTGAGCCAGTACAGGCTGCCGCGTACGCAGACGGCACTGGCGCGGCCGGTGCGGTCCATGGCCAGGCCGTCGAGGTTCGCGGCGGCCGGCACCTGGTAGGGGCGGCGCCCGCTGCGCGGTCCGCCGAGGCGGACGTCCAGGCGTCGGGGCTCGGCATCGGCGGCCAGGTCGTCGACGAGCCACAGGGAGCCCGCGCACTGGTAGACGACACGGTTGCCGTCGGTGGCGGCGGAGCGCGCGTAGAAGTCGGCGTGGTCGGTGTGGCGGCGCAGGTCGCTGCCGTCGGGACGGCAGGAGTACAGGTTGCCGATGCCCTCGTGGTCGGAGAGGAACGCGATGCGGCCGGCGACGAACATCGGGGAGGCCAGATGGCCGTCGAGATCGGGCACGAGCCGCTCGCCGTGCAGCCACAGGCGGCCGGTGGCGCCGCCGCGGTAGCGCTTCCAGGCGTGCGGTTCGTGCGGCGGGGTGCCGGTGAGCAGCAGGGTGCGGCGCTCCCCGTCGTCGCAGTCGTGCACGGCGATGTCGGAGACCGGCCCCCAGGGCAGCGGACCGCCGGGCTCGTGCTCGGTCGGCACGCTGTGTGCCCAGGTGTGGTAGGCGAACGGCTGCCCGTGCGACGACACCGCCAGGATGTCGCCGTCCGGCGTCCAGGAGCACACCCGGGTGTCGGAACTGCCCCAGAACGTCAGCCGCCGCGGGGCGCCTCCGTCCACGGGGACGACGTACACCTCGGGGTCAAGGCTCCGCCAGGTGGTGAAGGCGATGGAGGTGCCGTCGGGCGAGAGGCGGGGGACGCCCACTCTCGTGCGGTCGGCGGTCACCCGCCAGGCGCGGCCGGGCGGCGCACCCGGTGGCCCGAGCGGGGCCACCCAGATGTCGTCCTCCGCGGCGAAGCAGAGCAGGTCGCCGTGCAGGTGCGGGAACCGGAGGTACGCGCCGTCGCTCACCTCACCCATGGTTCGGGGCGCCCGCGGGACGGGCAACTTTTCACGCCGTCGCACGCCCCCGGGCTGCCTCCGTACGCCCCGCGCCGGGCATGCGGACGCGGGGGCGTACGGAGGCAGCGGCGGGGCCCGCACCTGGAGTGGCACGCACGCCTGCGTCCCGCGCGCTGTGCATGCCTACGCGTGCCGACGACGCGTGCCTACGACGTGGCGCGGGCCGCCGCGCGTCCCGCCGTACGGCCCGAGAACAGGCAGCCGCCGAGGAACGTGCCCTCCAACGAGCGGTAGCCGTGCATGCCGCCGCCGCCGAAACCGGCCGCCTCGCCCGCCGCGTACAGGCCCGCCAGGGGCGCGCCGCGGCCGCCGGCGCCCTCGTCGCCGCCGGGAGCGGTTCCGGCCAGCACACGGCCGTCCAGGTCCGTTTCCAGGCCGCCCAGCGACTTGCGGGTGAGGATGTTGAGCCGGACCGCGATCAGCGGGCCGGCCTTCGGGTCGAGCAGGCGGTGCGGGGAGGCGGTGCGCACCAGCTTGTCGCCGATGTAGTTGCGGGCGCCGCGGATCGCGGTCACCTGGAGGTCCTTGGTGTAGGTGTTGGCGATCTCCCGGTCGCGGGCCTCGATCTCGCCGCGCAGCGCGGCCTCGTCGATGAGCCCGTCGCCGGTGACCGCGTTCATGCCGCGCACCAGGGCGCCGAGGTCGCGCTCGACCACGAAGTCGACGCCGTGCTGCTTGAACGCCTCGACCGGCCCCGGGGCGCCGGGCAGCACCCGCTTGAGCACCTCGCGCACGCTCTTGCCGGTCAGGTCCGGGTTCTGCTCGGAGCCCGACAGCGCGAACTCCTTCTCGATGATCTTCTGGGTGAGGACGAACCACGTGTACTCGTGCCCGGTGCCCATGATGTGCTCCAGGGTGCCGAGCGTGTCGAAGCCGGGGAAGTACGGCACCGGCAGCCGCTTGCCGGTCGCGTCGAGCCACAGGGACGACGGGCCGGGCAGGATGCGGATGCCGTGCCGGGCCCAGATCGGATTCCAGTTCTCGATGCCCTCGGTGTAGTGCCACATGCGGTCGCCGTTGATCAGACGGCCGCCCGCCGCCTCGGTGACGCCCAGCATCAGGCCGTCGACGTGCGCGGGGACTCCGGACAGCAGCTTGGCCGGCGGGGTGCCCAGGCGCTCGGGCCAGGCGGCGCGCACCAGGTCGTGGTTGCCGCCGATGCCTCCGGATGTGACCACCACGGCCTGCGCGCGCAGTTCGAAGGCACCCGTCACCTCACGGGAACTGGCCACGCCGCGCGGTACGCCACTGGGCGCCAGCACCTCGCCCGCCACACCGTCCACGGCGCCGCCGGTCTTGGTCAGGGCCGTCACCCGGTGCCGGAAGCGCAACTCGACGCGGCCGCCGGCGACCGCGTCGCGTACCCGCTGCTCGAAGGGCGCGACGACGCCCGGGCCGGTGCCCCAGGTGATGTGGAAGCGCGGCACCGAGTTGCCGGGGCCGGTCGCGAGGAAGCCGCCGCGTTCGGCCCAGCCGACCACCGGGAAGACCCGCAGGCCGCGTTCGTGCAGCCAGGCGCGCTTCTCACCGGCGGCGAAGTGCACGTACGCCTCCGCCCAGCGCCGCGGCCAGTGGTCCTCGGGGCGGTCGAAGCCGGCGGTGCCGAGCCAGTCCTGCCAGGCCAGGTCCGCGCTGTCCTTGATCCGCATCCGGCGCTGCTCGGGAGAGTCGACGAAGAACAGCCCGCCGAACGACCAGAACGCCTGGCCGCCCAGCGACGTCTCCGGCTCCTGGTCGACGAGGATCACCTTGCGGCCCGCCTCGGCCAGTTCCACCGTGGCGACCAGCCCGGCCAACCCCGCGCCCACCACCACGACGTCCGCGTCCAGCGCCATCGACCCGCTCCCTCGGTCATCCTTACTCGCCGGTAGAAACCTTAGGGCAGCACGTTACGCGAGCACGCTCCCGCGGTCAGGGGTTGTGGCGAACCCGGCTTCGAGGCTCCTCGGGCGGAAGGCCCGGACGTATCCGCGACCGGCCGGCGCGCACCCCGGATCGGCGACAGAGAGTGACGGGCGGCGGGAGTCGCGGGGCAGGGGAGCGGTGGGCGGGATGCGTACGACGCGTGCGCCTCAGCGGCATGCGACGCATGGGTGTGATGCCGAGATGAGGGCACGCGCCGAGCACATGATGTGCCCGCGAACCCACTCGTTCAGGTGACCTGACGGCCTGTCCGCCGGCGCCCGCGACCTCACCCGTACGGCCGCGGGAGCCTGATCGGTCGGCTGCCTGACAGTTCGTCAATCAGCGGTTCTGTAAATCTATTGACGGTACGCCAACGATCTCGCCCGCGGCCCATGCGGCCGCATCCGGCTCGCGCCCTGCGGCGGCGTGCCGTGACCTGGGTGGCGACCGGCGCCTGTGTCCTCGTCGTGTTTCAAGCATTGACAGGAGCGGGGTGGCTCCCCACTATGGGAGCGCTCCCACGTTAAGAGCGTGTAACTCCACACCGCACCAACGGCACCACCTCCCATGACCTTTCGACGGAGCTTCGAAGGTCCATCCCCCCAATGGAGGTCGTTCGCACATGGCAGTTCCGATAATCCGACGCAGAACAGCCGCACTGGCCGCAGGGGCGCTCGTCGTCGCCTCCGGCGCGGTCGCGGCCGCGTTGAGCAGTACCACCGCCCAGGCGGCGTCCAGCGCCTGCACGGTCGACTACACCGTGTCGTCCCAGTGGGACAGCGGCTTCACCGCCTCCGTGACGGTCACCAACAACGGCGCGGCGACCACCAGCTGGAAGGTCGGCTGGTCGTTCGCCGGAAACCAGAAGGTGACGCAGGGCTGGAGCGCCGACATCAGCCAGTCCGGCTCGGACGTCACCGCGTCCAGCCTCTCCTACAACGGCACGCTGGCGTCCGGCGGAAGCGTCGACTTCGGCTTCAACGGCTCCTACAGCGGGGCCAACGCGGTTCCGACGGCGTTCACCCTCAACGGCGTCGCGTGCGGTGCCGCGGGCGGCGACGGCGGCACCACGGGCGGCGGGACCACCACCCCGCCGACGACTCCCCCCACCACACCCCCGACCACCCCGCCGAGCGGCGGCGACGGCCAGCGGGTGGACAACCCGTACGTGGGGGCGAAGGGATACGTCAACCCGGAGTGGTCGTCCGAGGCGTCCGCTGACGGCGGCGCCGCGATCGCGGACGAGTCGACCGCGGTCTGGCTGGACCGGATCGCCGCGATCAACGGCGTCGACGGCGCGATGGGCCTCAAGGACCACCTCGACGAGGCGGTCGCCCAGGCCAACGGCCAGCCGCTGACCGTGGAGTTCGTCATCTACGACCTGCCCGGCCGCGACTGCGCCGCGCTCGCCTCCAACGGCGAGCTGGGCCCGGACGACCTGTCGACGTACGAGACGCAGTACATCGACCCGATCGCGTCGATCATGTCGGACCCGGCGTACGCGAACCTGCGGATCGTCAACATCATCGAGCCGGACTCGCTGCCGAACATCGTCACCAACGCCAGCGGCGAGGCGGGTTCCACCGCCGCCTGCGCGACGATGAAGCAGAACGGCAACTACGAGAAGGGCGTCGGCTACGCGCTCGCCAAGCTCGGCGCGCTGTCCAACACCTACAACTACATCGACGCCGGTCACCACGCGTGGCTCGGCTGGGACAGCAACTTCGTCCCCGCCGCGCAGGAGTTCCTGAAGGCCGCCACCACCAGTGGCGCCACCGTCCACGACGTACAGGGCTTCATCACCAACACGGCGAACTACAGCGCCACCGTGGAGCCCAACTTCAAGGTGACCGACAACGTCAACGGCACCACGGTGCGGCAGTCCAAGTGGGTCGACTGGAACAACTACGTCGACGAGCAGTCCTACGCCACCGCGCTGCGCACCGAACTGGTCAGCGTCGGCTTCGACAGCACCATCGGCATGCTGATCGACACCGGCCGCAACGGCTGGGGCGGCACCTCCCGGCCCACCGCCCCCGGCGCCACCACCAGCGTGGACACCTACGTCGACGGCGGACGGATCGACCGGCGCATCCACGCCGGCAACTGGTGCAACCAGTCCGGTGCCGGCATCGGCGAGCGCCCGACCGCGGCCCCGGCCGCGGGGCTGGACGCCTACGTGTGGATCAAGCCTCCGGGCGAGTCGGACGGTTCGAGCAAGGCCATCGCCAACGACGAGGGCAAGGGCTTCGACCAGATGTGCGACCCGACCTACGGCGGCAACGCGCGCAACGGCAACAACCCGACCGGCGCGCTGCCGGACTCGCCGCTCGCGGGCCACTGGTTCTCGGCGCAGTTCCACCAGCTCCTGCAGAACGCGTACCCGCCGCTGTCGTAGCACCTGGCAGGTAGGCAGCGGAACCCCCCACCGGGCCCGTGACGGGGCCGCTCCCGGGTCGCCACGACCGGGACGGTCCCGCTACGGGCCCGCCGCGTGCCCTCGCCCGCCGGTTCGTACGATCGGGGAGTACGGGGACGGGTGGGGGCGGGTGTTTCGGGAGGCGGCAGAAGATGAACGGCGAGGGCGGCGGCATCCGCGGCGCAGGCGGCGGTGACCGTGCCGCGGAAGGCGCAGGCGGTTCGCACGGTTCGGACGGTCCGGGCGGTGTCGTGGTGCACGGGACGGTCGCGGACGGCTGGGAGCCGGTGCGGGACGCCTTCGCGGACAACTTCCTGCGGCGCGGGGACGTCGGGGCGGCCGTGGCGCTCCACCACGAGGGCCGGCCGGTGGTGGACCTGTGGGCCGGGCGTACCGGCTTCGACGGCGGCGGGCCGTGGGAACGGCGGACCGCGCAGGTCGTCAGGTCGGCGGGCAAGGGGGTGGCGGCGGTGTGCCTGCTGCTGCTCCACCAGCGCGGGCAACTGGACCTCGACGCGCCCGTGGCCACGTACTGGGCCGAGTTCAAGGCGGCGGGCAAGGACCGGGTGACGGTGCGGGACGTGCTGGCGCACCGGGCCGGGGTGCCCGCGCTGGACACACCGCTCACCCCGCGGGAGGCGGTCGACGGGGTGTCGGGGCCGCGGGCGGTGGCCGCGCAGGCGCCGCTGTTCGTGCCGGGACGCGAGCACGGGTACCACGCGCAGACCTTCAGCTGGCTGGTCGGGGAACTGGTGCTGCGGGTCTCCGGTCGGACTGTCGGACAGTACGTCGCCGAGGAGGTCGCCGGGCCGCTCGGCCTCGACCTGTGGCTGGGGCTGCCCGCGGACCAGGAGCACCGGGTCGGCCGGATCGGGCCTGTCGCCACGCCTGAACCGCCCGCGTCCGGCGGGCTGCGGGCCCGTCCCAAGCGCACCGTGCAGGACGCCTACGCCGACCCCGCGTCGCTGACCACCCGGG
Organism: Streptomyces sp. NPDC087270; assembly: GCF_044744625.1. Taxonomy (NCBI): domain Bacteria; kingdom Bacillati; phylum Actinomycetota; class Actinomycetes; order Kitasatosporales; family Streptomycetaceae; genus Streptomyces; species Streptomyces sp. NPDC087270. The sequence continues at coordinate 120,534 of NZ_JBIUYR010000025.1, read as the reverse complement.
CTTTCGCCGCGATCACCCCGTTGCCGGACGAGAACGACCCCGGCTACCGGGCCGGCCAGCTGGCGGGTTCCGGCACGATCGCGACCGCGCGGTCGCTGGCGCGCTGCTACGCGGCGCTGGTCGGCGACGTCGAGCAGGGCGAGCAGGGCGGGCAGGGCGGGCAGGGCGAGCAGGGCGAGCAGGCCCGTGCCGTCGAGCAGGGCGGGCCCGTCGCGGCGAGCCAGGGCGGGGGCCGGCGGCTGTTCGCGCCCGGCACGCTGGCGGCCGCGCGCACCGTGGAGGCGGACGGGCCCGACCGGGTGCTGGTGGTCAACACCCGTTTCGGGCTGGGCTTCATGCTGCACGGTCCGGCCTCGCCGCTGCTGGCTGCGGGTTCGTTCGGGCATCCGGGGCGCGGCGGGTCGCTGGGGTTCGCCGATCCCGAGGCCGGGATCGGCTTCGCGTACGTCACCAACGGGATGCAGCGCAACGTGACCGCGGATGCGCGTGCACAAGCTCTGGTCAGGGCTGTTCGGCAGTGCCTACGCTGACCGGATGACTGAACGCTTCGACGGCTACGGCGTGGTGGTGACGGGGGCGGCCCGTGGGATCGGTGAGGCGACGGCGCGCAGGTTCGCCGCCGAGGGCGCGGGGGTGCTGATCGCCGACCTGGACGGGGTGGCGGCTTCGCGTACGGCCGCCGCGATCCGGGCGGACGGCGGACGGGCGGAGGCGGTGCGCTGCGATGTGGCGGAACGGGCGTCGGTGGACGCGGCGATCACCCGCGCGGTGGACGTGTTCGGCACGCTGGACGTGCTGGTCAACAACGCCTACTCCTGCGGCGAGCACCATGAGGACTTCACCCTGGAGAGTGACGAGGAGTGGCAGCGCGACCTGGATGTCACCCTCAGCGGTGCGATGAGATGTTCGCGCGCCGCTCTTCCCCATCTGATGAACGCACCGCGCCGACGTGGCGCGATCGTCAACATCGGTTCGGTCAACGGGTTGTCGTACTTCGGCAACCACTCCTACAGCGCGGCGAAGGCGGGCCTGGTCTCGCTCACCCGCACCCTCGCGGTGCACGCGGCGCCGGACGGGGTCCGGGTCAACCTCGTGGCGCCCGGCACGATCCGCACCCCGGCGTGGGCCGGCCGCGAGGAGATCCTCACGAAGGCCGCCGGGTCGTATCCGCTGGGGCGGATCGGTGAGCCCACCGACATCGCGGCGGCCGTCGCGTTCCTGGCGTCGCGGGACGCCGCCTGGATCACCGGGGTCACCTTGCCGGTGGACGGCGGGATTCTGAACAGCAATGCGGGTTTCACGGACGCGTTGGCGGCTGAGTGAGGCGAGGCCGGCCGCGCACCTCCTGAAGACCTCAGGTCCTCAGGTCCCCAGGTCCTCATGTCCTGAAGTCCTCAGGTCCTGCTGAGGTCTTCAGGACCTGAGGACATCCGCGTACCGGGCTCCGGTCAGATCCACGAGTCCAGCCACATCCGGGCCTGCCAGGAGTGGTAGGGGATCGTCATGCCCGTGTAGATCGGGAAGAAGTAGATGAAGTTCCAGATGATGAGCAGCACCAGGGTGCCCGCGCCCACCGCGCCCCACATACGTCTGCTCTCGGTGGCCCCGCGTGGACCGAGGAAGGCGCCGATCATCATGGTGACGGCCAGGCACAGGTAGGGCACGAAGGCGACCGCGTAGAAGTAGAAGATCGTGCGGTCCTGGTAGTGGAACCAGGGGAGCAGGCCGGCGCCGGCCGCGCAGAGGATGGCGCCCGCCCGCCAGTCGCGCCGGGCGATCCACCGGTAGAGCAGGTAGACCAGGGCGAAGCAGGCCGACCACCACAGCAGCGGGGTGCCCAGGGCGAGGATCTCGCGGGCGCAGCCCTCGGAGGCGGTGCAGCCGTCCTGCCCGTACTTGGGCGACTCGAAGTAGTACGAGACCGGCCGCCCGAGGACCAGCCAGCTCCAGGGGTTGGACTCGTACGGGTGGTAGGCGTGCAGGCCGACGTTGAACTTGTAGACGTCGTGTTCGTAGTGCCACAGGCTGCGAAGGGGCGCCGGGATGAAGGACCAGAAGCCGCCGCGGCCGTCCGCCCAGTGCCGGTCGTAGGCGTCGCTGGACATGAACCAGCCGGTCCAGGTGATCAGGTAGGTCACCACGGCGACCGGCAGCATCGTCAGCACCGACCAGCCGAGATCCTTGCGCAGGACGGCCAGGTACGGGCTGCGGGAGCCGGCGACGCGCCGCGAGCCGACGTCCCACAGCACCGTCAGGATCATGAAGAAGGCCAGGAAGTACATGCCGTTCCACTTGCTGGAAGCGGCGAGGCCCAGGAGGACGGCGGCGGCGATGCGCCAGGGGCGCCAGCCCATGCCCTGGCGGGAGGCGGTGGCGTCGTCGGGCCCGGCGAAACCGTCCTCACCGACCGGCAGGGCGGCCGCGAGGCGGCCTCTGGCCCAGTCGCGGTCGACCAGCAGGCAGCCGAACGCGGCCAGTGCGAAGAACATGATGACGAGGTCGAGCAGCGCGATCCGGCTCATCACGAACTCGAGGCCGTCCACGGCCATCAAGGTGCCCGCGATGCAGCCGAGCGCGGTGGAGCGGAACAGCCGGCGGCCGATCCGGCAGAGCATGAGCACCGCCAGGGTGCCGAGCACGGCCATCATGAAGCGCCAGCCGAAGGGGTTCAGCCCGAAGATCCACTCGCCGAACCCGATGATCCACTTGCCGGTGGGCGGGTGCACGACGTAGCTGCCGACCTTGGACAGCGGGATGACCTGCGGGTGCGCGAGGATCTCCGGGTTGGAGACCTTGCCGTCCGGCCACGTGCCCTCGTAGCCGTACTTGATCATCGACCAGGCGTCCTTGGCGTAGTACGTCTCGTCGAAGACGACATCGCGCGGGCTGCCCAGGCGCCAGAAGCGCAGGCCGCCCGCGAGGACGGCGACCATGATCGGGCCGAGCCAGCCGGACCACTTCGCGGCCAGGTGGGCGAGGCGCGGGCCGAGGCCGAGCATCTGCCAGATCCTGGTGCCGGGTTCGGGAAACGGCGGGACCAGGCGCTCGCGGGTGTCGGTCCGGGGCGGTTCGACGTGCCCGAAACCGCGCAGCCGCCGCGCCCACGCGCTCGGCTCCGCCTGTGCCCGGACGCCCTCTGGGGCACGGTCCTGCGCCACGGTCTCACTCGTCACCGGCCCATCGTAGGGAAAGCGTCTGAGATTGCGATGAGCTGTCCGCACCCGGGGCGGCTTTGTCCGGTAATCCGAGCGCGGAGCCGGCCCCCGGGCCGCGCCTAGACTCAAGCCGTGACCAGCTCATCCGAAGATCCGTCCGACCGCACGGCCCGGCACACGTCCCAGCACGCGGCCCGGCAAGCGGAGCGGAGCGTGGCCGACGACACGGTCGCCGACGGCACGGGCCGCGACGCGCTCGACGCCCAGCCGCACGACACCCAGCCCCACGACGCCGGGCCCGACGAAACCGGTGACGGCACCGCGAACGTCACGACGAACGGCACCGCACCCGCGCCCATCGCATACGACCCGTCCGCGGTGCGGACGGTACCCGCCGGCGAGGGCCTGCTCGTGCTGGCGGGCACGCCGATCGGGGACGTCGCGGACGCGCCGCCGCGGCTGGCCGCCGAGCTGGCCGCGGCCGACGTGGTGGCCGCCGAGGACACCAGGCGGCTGCGCCGGCTGACGCAGGCGCTGGGCGTGGAGCCGGCCGGGCGCGTGGTGTCGTACTTCGAGGGGAACGAGGCCGCCCGCACCGGGGAGCTCGCCGACGCGCTGCAGGGCGGCGCCCGGGTGGTGCTGGTGACGGACGCGGGCATGCCGTCGGTGTCCGACCCGGGCTACCGGCTGGTGGCCGCCGCGGTGGAGCACGGGGTGCGGGTGACGGCGGTGCCGGGGCCGTCGGCGGTGCTGACCGCGCTGGCGGTGTCGGGCCTGCCGGTGGACCGGTTCTGCTTCGAGGGGTTCCTGCCGCGCAAGCCGGGGGAGCGGCTGGCCCGGCTCAGGGAGGTCGCGGCCGACCGCCGCACGCTCGTGTACTTCGAGGCGCCGCACCGTATCGACGACACCCTGGCCGCCATGGCGGAGGTGTTCGGCGCCGAGCGGCGGGCGGCGGTGTGCCGGGAGCTGACCAAGACGTACGAGGAGGTGCGGCGCGGCCCGCTGGAGGAGCTGGCGCGCTGGGCCGCCGAACGGGTGAGGGGCGAGATCACCGTGGTGGTCGAGGGCGCCCCGGCGCCGGTGGCGGGGGACGTGGCACCGGAGGAGCTGGCCCGGCGGGTGGCGGTACGGGAGGAGGCGGGGGAGCGGCGCAAGGAGGCGATCGCGGCGGTCGCGGTGGAGGCGGGGGTGCCGAAGCGGGACGTGTTCGACGCGGTGGTGGCGGCGAAGCACGGGAAGGCGTGAGGACCACCCGGAAGGCGTGGGGCAGCCGGAAGCCTCCCCGCCGTTTCCCGCCGTCGCTTGCCGTGCCGTGCCGTGCCGTGCCGTCGCCTCCGTCTCTCGCCGTCGCCCCCGCCCCCGCCGACGTCCCCCGTCCCCCGTCCCCCCGCTTCCGGCCGTGACCGGCGCGAACTTCGGCCGGCCCGGGAGGACGGAGATAAACGTGGTGCAGGGCAAAGCAATATCGCCGATCTCCCACATACGCCCCAAATCTGGCCCAAGTCTCTCCCTGGTGTGCTGCGGGAGGGGCGGGCGGGGCGTTCGCTGGTGGTGGGAAGTCCCGGTCGGACAAGGCGTCCGTAGGGCCGCAGGAGCTGCCATGAGCGACACCGTCGGAAGCGGACGTACGGCGACGGGGGCGAGCACGAGTGCGGGACACCCGGTGCCACCCGGTGCTTCCGCGTACAACGTCAGGGAGGCCTACTCCTTCGCGTGCATGAACTGCGGGCACGGCTGGGAGCAGGCGTACGAGATAGAGCACCGTGTCGACACCTCGGGTCGCCCCTATGTCACGTACCTGGCCGACGGCACCGCGGTCCCCTCGCCGCTGACCCGTCCCAACTGCGGGAACTGCGGCGGCCACCTGGTGCGCATCATGCGCTCCGGGCAGGTCGACGAGGTGGTGTCGCGGTGGCACGCGCCGCGGCCGCCGCACGCCGAGCCGCACGCGCACCACTGGTCGGTGCTCGGGCTGCTGCGCAGGCACGGCGGGCCCGGCACACCCGCGGGACCCGCGGTCTGACGGGACCCGGTGGACCCCGCCCGGGTCCACCGGGCAGGTGACGGGCCCCGCGGGGGACCGCCGGCCGCGTGACGGGCCGGGTCGCGCCGATCCCTAGGATCGGACCCATGCCGACGAAGCCGACGAAGAAGAGCGCCGAGCCCGCACCCGCCCCGCAGCCGTTGCGCGTCCCGGTCGCCGACTCGCACACCCACCTGGACATGCAGTCCGGCACGGTCGAGGAGGCGCTGGCGGCGGCAGCGGCGGTCGGGGTGCACACCCTCATCCAGGTCGGCTGCGACCTGGAGGGCTCGCGCTGGGCGGCGCGGACCGCGGCGGAGTACGACGCGATCTGGGCGGCGGTGGCGCTGCACCCCAACGAGGCGCCCAGGATCGTGCACGGCGACCCCGACCACTGGTCACGCCAGGGCGACCGGGAACCGGGCGGGATGGCCGCGCTGGAGGCGGCGATCGACGAGATCGACACGCTGGCCGCGCTGCCGCAGGTGCGGGGCGTGGGGGAGACCGGCCTCGACTACTTCCGCACCGGGCCGGGCGGCGCGCAGGCCCAGGCGCACTCCTTCCGGCGGCATATCGCGATCGCCAAGCGGCACGGCAAGGCGCTGGTCATCCACGACCGGGACGCGCACGAGGACGTGCTGCGCATCCTGCTGGAGGAGGGCGCGCCCGACACCGTGCTCTTCCACTGCTTCTCCGGGGACGCGGCCATGGCGAAACTGTGCGCCGAGCGCGGCTACTACCTGTCCTTCGCCGGGAACGTCAGCTACAAGTCGGCGCAGAACCTGCGGGACGCGGTGGCGGCCGCGCCGCTGGACCGGCTGCTGGTGGAGACGGACGCGCCCTTCCTCACCCCGGTGCCGCACCGGGGGCGGCCCAACGCGCCCTACCTGATCCCGGTGACGCTGCGGGCGATGGCCGCGGCCAGGGGCGAGGACGAGGACACCCTGGCGGCGGCGGTGGCGCGGAACACGGCGCGGGTCTTCGGGTACTGACCGGCGGCTGGTAGGAGCCGGTGCGGGCGGCGGATAGCCTTGCGGGTGTGAGTACGACAGACCCCGACGCGCCCGGCGCCCTGCTCGGACCGGCCGACGTGCGCGCGCTGGCCGCCGCGCTGGGGGTGCGGCCGACCAAGCAGCGCGGCCAGAACTTCGTGATCGACGCGAACACCGTACGGCGGATCGTGCGCACCGCGGAGGTCGGGCCGGACGACGTGGTGGCCGAGGTCGGGCCGGGGCTCGGGTCGCTGACGCTGGCGCTGCTGGAGACCGCGGACCGGGTCACCGCGATCGAGATCGACGACGTGCTCGCCGCGGCCCTGCCCGCGACCGTGGCCGCGCGGCTGCCGGAGCGGGCCGACCGGTTCGCGCTGGTGCACAGCGACGCGATGGCGGTGACCGCGCTGCCCGGCCCGGCGCCGACCGCGCTCGTCGCGAACCTCCCCTACAACGTGGCCGTGCCGGTGCTGCTGCACATGCTCGCGACCTTCCCGACCATCGAGCGGACCCTGGTGATGGTGCAGGCCGAGGTGGCCGACCGGCTGGCCGCGGCGCCCGGCAACAAGGTGTACGGGGTGCCGTCGGTGAAGGCGAACTGGTACGCGCAGGTGCGGCGCGCGGGCTCGATCGGGCGCAACGTCTTCTGGCCCGCGCCGAACGTCGACTCCGGCCTGGTGTCGCTGGTGCGGCGCGACCCGCCGAAGACCACGGCGACCCGGGCCGAGGTGTTCGCGGCCGTCGACGCGGCCTTCGCCCAGCGCCGCAAGACGCTGCGGGCCGCGCTGGCCGGGTGGGCCGGGTCGGCGGCGGCCGCCGAGGCGGCGCTGGTCGCCGCGGGGGTGTCGCCGCAGGCGCGGGGCGAGGCGCTGACGGTGGAGGAGTTCGCGGCGATCGCCGAGCACCGGCCGGTGTGACGATCCCACCGGCCGCGGGGCGGGCGGGCGAACCGGAAGAACGCAGAGACGAACGTCGTACGAACCGAGGAGAATCTGATCGTGACCGCCGTGACCGTACGTGTGCCCGCCAAGGTCAATGTGCAGCTCGCTGTCGGCGGGCGGCGGCCGGACGGGTTCCATGACCTGGCGAACGTGTTCCTCGCGGTGGGGTTGTACGACCATGTGACGGCCAGGTCCGCGGATGAGCTGACGATCACCGCGGAGGGGCGGGATGTCGCCGGCATCCCGCTGGACCGTACGAACCTGGCCGCGCGGGCCGCGGTCGCGCTCGCCGAGCACCATGGCATCGAGCCCGGCGTCCACCTGCACATCGCCAAGGACATCCCGGTGGCCGGGGGGATGGCGGGCGGCAGCGCCGACGGTGCGGGTGCGCTGCTCGCGTGCGACGCGCTGTGGGGACTGCGCACGCCGATGGCGGAACTGCTGCGGATCGCCGGGGAGCTGGGCAGCGATGTGCCGTTCCCGCTGCTCGGCGGGGCCGCGCTCGGGGTGGGGCGCGGGGAGCGGCTCACCGCGCTGGAGGTCAGCGGTGCGTTCCACTGGGTGTTCGCGCTGGCCGACGGCGGGCTGTCCACGCCCGAGGTGTACCGCGAGTGCGACCGGCTCCGCCGGGAGAGCGGGGCGGGCGACCTGGCGGGCGAGGTGGCCGAGCCCGCGGCCGACCCGGCGCTGGTGGCCGCGCTGGCGGACGGGGACGCCCACGCGCTGTCCCGGGTGCTGGTGAACGACCTCCAGGAAGCGGCGCTGTCCCTGCGCCCCGGCCTGGCCGACACCGTTGCCGCGGGGCTCGGGGCGGGGGCGCTGGCCGGGATCGTCTCCGGGTCCGGGCCGACCGTCGCCTTCCTCGCCGCCGAGGAGGAGGGCGCCGCCAAGATCGCGGCCGTGCTCGGCGATTCCGCGAGGGTCGCGGTCGCACCCGCCGCCGGAGCCACCGTCCTCCCGCAGGCCGACCGGTAGCCCCTCCCGTAACCGTCCTCACGCCCCCGGCCACCTGCCTGCCACCCCGCCCGTCACCTCACCCGCCACCCCTCCCGGGGGCCCGCCCCGCCCGCACACCACCGCGGCGCGGACGCTCCCCCGGCCCGCCGCCTCACCCCGCCGCCCCACCGGCGTCCCAGCTTCCTCCGCTCCCCGCCGCCGGCGGCCACCCCGCCCCGTTTACCCTTGAACCCGTCCCCCACGACAACCCCCGTCCCCCAAGAGAGAGCCGTCCGTGGCCGTCAACCTCGTCAATGTCGAAAGCGTCAGCAAGACCTACGGGACGCGCATGTTGCTCGAAGGGGTGTCGCTCGGGGTGTCCGAGGGGGACCGGATCGGGGTGGTCGGGCGGAACGGCGACGGGAAGACCACGCTGGTGCGGATGCTGGCCCGGCTGGAGGACCCGGACGCGGGGCGCGTGACGCAGCAGGGCGGCCTGCGGCTGGGCGTGCTGACGCAGGGCGACTCGCTGGACCCGGCCGCGACCGTCCGGCAGGAGATCGTCGGGGACCGCCCGGACCACGACTGGGCCGGGGACGCGCGGATCAGGGACGTGCTGACCGGGCTGTTCGGGGCGCTGGACCTGCCCGGCTTCGACCGCGGCCTGGACACCGTGATCGGCCCGCTGTCCGGCGGCGAGCGGCGCCGTATCGCGCTGGCGAAGCTGCTGATCGGCGAGCAGGACCTGATCGTGCTCGACGAGCCCACCAACCACCTGGACGTGGAAGGCATCTCGTGGCTGGCCGGCCATCTGCGCGCGCGCCGCGCCGCGTTGGTCTGCGTCACCCACGACCGCTGGTTCCTGGACCAGGTCTGCACGCGGATGTGGGACGTGCAGCGCGGCACCGTCTACGAGTACGAAGGCGGCTACAGCGACTACGTGTTCGCGCGCGCCGAGCGGGAGCGGATCGCCGCCACCGAGGAGGCCAAGCGGCAGAACCTGATGCGCAAGGAGCTGGCGTGGCTGCGCCGCGGCGCCCCGGCCCGCACCTCCAAGCCGCGGTTCCGGATCGAGGCGGCCAACGCCCTGATCGAGGACGTGCCGCCGCCGCGCGACAGCGCCGAGCTGATGAAGTTCGCGAACTCCCGGCTCGGCAAGACCGTGTTCGAGCTGGAGGACGTGACGGTCACCGCGGGCCCCAAGACGCTGCTGGAGCACATCACCTGGCAGCTCGGCCCGGGCGACCGGGTCGGCCTGGTCGGGGTGAACGGCGCCGGCAAGACGTCGCTGCTGCGGGCCCTGGGCGAGGCGGCCGCAAGCGACGGGGAGCGGCAGCCCGCGCACGGCCGGGTCGTGGTGGGCCGGACCGTCAAACTCGCCTACCTCTCCCAGGAGGTGGCCGAACTCGCCCCCACGCAGCGGGTGCTGGAGGCGGTGGAGTCGGTACGGCAGCGGGTCGACCTCGGCAAGGGCCGGGAGCTGACCGCGGGCCAGCTCTGCGAGAAGTTCGGCTTCGGCAAGGAGAAGCAGTGGACACCGGTCGGCGACCTGTCCGGCGGTGAGCGCCGCAGGCTGCAGATCCTGCGGCTGCTGATGGACGAGCCCAACGTCCTCTTCCTCGACGAGCCGACCAACGACCTCGACATCGAGACGCTGACCCAGCTGGAGGACCTGCTCGACGGCTGGCCCGGCTCGATGCTGGTGATCAGCCACGACCGCTACTTCCTGGAGCGCACCACCGACCGGGTGTTCGCGCTGCTCGGCGACCGGACCCTGCGGATGCTGCCGCGCGGCGTGGACGAGTACCTGGAGCGCAGGCACGCGCTCGTCGCCGCCACCGCGCCGCCCGCCGCCGCCCAGAAGCCGGCGAAGGCGGCGAAGTCGGCCCAGCGGACCGCCGACGGCGCCGGCGCGAACTCCGGCCCGGGCGGCGCCGGAGCCCGCGACACGCGTGCCGCGAAGAAGGAACTCCAGCGCGTGGAGCGGCGGTTGGACAAGGTCGGCGAGCGCGAGGGCGAACTGCACGCCAGGATCGCCGAGCACGCCACCGACTTCGAGAAAGTCGCCGCTCTCGACGCGGAGTTGCGCGCGCTGCGCGAGGAGCGCGAGGACCTGGAGACGCGCTGGCTGGAGCTGGCCGAGGACGCGTAGCGGGGCCCGGCGGCAGCGTGCCGGGGGCGCCGGCGGGCGCGCTGGTGGGGGACGTGTAGCGGGCCGGTAACGGAACAGCGGCGGCCCGGGGAGTCAAGTGGGGCGGGTGATAGAAAGAGTCTCCGCTCGCCCGAACTCCATTCGCCCGGCCCGAAGAAGGACCAGCTGATGTCGCAGCCGCCCCCGCCCCCCGGAAACCCGCCCCCGTACGGCGGCGCCGGCGGAGCTGTGCCGCCGCCCCCTTCGCAGCCGGACAACCCGTACGCCTCTCCGCCGCCCCCGGGCCAGAACCCGTACGCGGCGCCGACCCAGCCCGCGTTCCCCCAGCAGCAGCCCCCACCGCCGCCGCAGCCCCAGCAACCCCGACAGCCGCCGCAGCAGCCCCCGCCGGCGCCCGCGCCCGGCTACGGCTACCCCGGCCCGCAGCCGCCGCAACCCGGGCAGGGCTACGCGCAGCCCGGATACGGCCAGCAGCAGTACGGTCAGACGCCGCCGCCCGCCGGACCCTACGGCTACCCGCAGCAGGCGCCCGCCCCGCAGTACGGCCAGCAGCCCCCCTACGGCGGTCAACCGCCCTACGGGCAGCCGGGCATACCCGGTGGCGGCGGGTCGAAGAACAAGCTGGTGATCATCGTGGCGGCCGTGGTGGCCGCGGTGCTGGTGATCGGCGGCGGCGTGTACTTCGCGACCAAGGGCGGCGGCAAGGACGATCCGAAGCCGCAGGCCAACTCCGGTGGCACCAGCGGCGGTCCGAGCACCGCCGCGCACAAGTCCCAGCTGGACTTCAAGTGGGACAAGGACGCCGACACCGTCGCGGAGAAGGACAACCTGAAGGACGAGTTGGGCGTCTGGTTCACCGACAAGTACGTGGTGAAGAACCAGATCAACCAGGTGGTCGGGTACGACATCGGCACCGGCGCGCAGGCGTGGGCGATCCCGGCGGCCGCCGGCTCGGACTGCACCGCGGCGCGCGACGCCTACCACGACATGACCGCGATCCAGTACGGCGCCGACTGCGGCAAGATCATGGCGATCGACCTGGCCTCGGGCAAGATGCTGTGGACCGCGCAACTCCCCGGCGGCGACAGCTCGCCGAGCTACCGCGACGCCGAGATGGCGGTCAGCGGGGACTCGGTCGGCATCACCTGGGGCGAGGGCTCGGCCGGCTACCAGCTCAGCGCGCAGAAGACGTTGTGGCAGTCCGGCGACGGCGACAGCGGCGACAACTGCAGGGACGACGGGTACGCCGGCGGCGCGCAGTTCGTGGCCGTCCTCGACTGCGGCTACGACACCTCCTACAAGGTGCAGGTGGTCGATCCCGCCAAGGCCGGTGCCGCGAAGTGGACCTGGGCCGCGCCGGAGGGCCTGCGGGTGACGGCGGTCGTCTCCACCGACCCGGTGGTGGTGCTGCTCGGCACCCAGGACACGATCTACACCGACGTGGCGTCGCTGGTCGACGGCCGGTTGCAGTCGCGGGTGTCGCTGGGCACCAAGAAGTACCGGATCGATGACGACGGCATCGAGGTGCAGTCCGTGCACGACGTGCTGGTGGACAAGGACACCGTCTACCTGACGCTGGCCGGCGACACCGCGGGCGAGGGCAAGGTGCTCAGCGGCATCGTGGCCTTCAACCTCTCGGACGGCAAGCAGAAGTGGGTCGCCAAGCCGGCCGACAACTACGACATCACCGGCATCGGCTTCCAGGACGGCAAGGTGCTCGGGTACGAGGCGCCGTCGTACGACAAGCCGGGCAAGCTCGTCACCCTCGATCCGGGCGACGGCACGATGACCACCTACGCGACGCTCGGGTCCGACGCGTACAACAAGCTGGACTCCTTCGGGGACGAGCGCTACATGGTGTGGCACGACAACGTCCTCTACCTGGCCTCCAAGACCGTATACGCGGGCGAGACCGGGCAGAAGTACCTGGTGGTGTACGGCTGATCGCGCATCGGCCCGGAACGCACCGGGCGCTCCGGGGACACCGGGCGCACCGGGCGATCCGATCGTAGGACCGTGGCACGTTTCCACCGGTAGGGACGCGCTCGGCGCCGGGAAGCGGGTATTTTCGCGGCGAGCGCGTGCTTCCGCCCGCAGGCGCGGTTGGGACCGGTCCGGTCGCGGTATGGACTGGGGACCGGTACCGGCGGCCGTCGGGCCGCAGGGGGATGGGGGAGACCCGAGATGGGTGTACGGCTCGTCGTGGTCGACGACCACCGGCTGCTCGCCGAGGCGCTGGCTTCGGCGCTGAGGCTGCGCGGGCACCGCGTGCTGGCGGCCGCGGCGCCCGCCGCGGGCGCGGCCGAACTGGTGCTCAACAGGACGCCCGAGGTGTGCCTGTTCGGTACCGCCGCGCCCGCCGAGCCCGGCGCGTTCGACACGGTGGCGCGGATCAAGCGTGAGCGGCCCGCGGTGGCCGTGGTGGTGCTCGGGCCGGTGCCCGACCCGCGCGGGATCGCCGCGGCCTTTGCGGCCGGCGCGTCCGGGTACGTCCGGCACGACGAGCGGATCGAGGGCGTCGAGCGGGCCATGGCCAAGGCCAGGACCGGCGAGGTCGCGGTGGCCCAGCAACTGCTGCAGGGCGCCTTCGCCGAACTGCTCAACCCGGCCCGGCAGCCCGACGACGAGGGGGCCCGGCTGCTGGACATGCTCACCCCGCGCGAGGTCGAGGTGCTGGTGCGGGTCGCCGAGGGTGAGGACACCCGGGTGATCGCGGCCGGGATGCGGATCGCGCCGAGCACCGCCCGCACCCATGTGCAGCGGGTGCTGATGAAGCTGGGCGTGGGTTCCCGGCTGGAGGCGGCGGCGCTCGCGGCCCGGACCGGGCTGCTGGAGCGGGCGGCCGGAGAGCCGACGCGATGAGCGAGGGGCGTCCCTGACCGCCCGGGGCGCCCGTTTCCGAACGGTCCGAGGGACCGCCCGTGCTCGGGCGGTCCCTCGCGCCGTTGTCCCCCCGGGGTTTCGTCCGAGTGGGGTGTCCCGGGGGTTCGCCCGGGTGGGGTGTCCCCGGCGAGGCTCCGGGGGAGTGCTTCCGCGCCCCGTTGCGTCGTGGTCTGTTCGGCTTTGTTTGGTTGTGCCCCGCTGCGGTCGGGCGCGCTTGCGTACGGCCCGATCCCCCATCGTGACCAAGCTATGTGACTTCGTAGGCCCCCGGCATTGACTGTTCTGTTGCGTTGTGATTCATTGTGTTCGGTTCTGTTGGAAGCGTGTTGAGTGATCGTGGTGTGAGGTGCCGTAGGTGAAGAAGACGCCGACCCGGCTCGCGGACGGCCGTGAGCTGATCTACTACGACTCAGCCGACGCCGTGGTCCGCGACGCGAGCGATCCCCGCCCGCTCGAACCGGTGGCCACCACCACCGAGACGCGTTTCGACCGGCTGCTCGGCGACAGCGTGGCGGTCGCCTCGCACCGGCAGGGCCGCACGTACCACCCGCCGGCCGACCAGTGCCCGCTGTGTCCCTCGCGCGAGGGGCGGCAGACCGAGATCCCGGCCGCGGACTACGAGGTGGTCGTCTTCGAGAACCGCTTCCCCTCGCTCACCGGCGACAAGGGCCGCTGCGAGGTGGTCTGCTTCACCTCCGACCACGACGCGTCCTTCGCGAGCCTCACCCCGCAGGCCGCCCGCCTGGTGCTCGACGCGTGGACCGACCGCACCCGCGAGCTGTCCCAGCTGCCCGGCGTCGTCCAGGTCTTCCCGTTCGAGAACCGGGGCAAGGAGATCGGCGTCACCCTCGGCCACCCGCACGGGCAGATCTACGGGTACCCGTTCACCACCCCGCGCACCGCGCTGATGCTGCGCTCGCTCGCCGAGCACCGCGCGGCCACCGGCCGCAACCTCTTCGACGACGTGCTCGCCGACGAGCGCGCCGACGGCAGCCGGATCGTGCTGGCCGGCGAGCACTGGACGGCGTTCGTCCCGTACGCGGCGCACTGGCCGTACGAAGTGCACCTCTACCCCAACCGCCGGGTGCCCGACCTGCTCGGCCTCGACGAGGACGCCCGGGCGGAGTTCCCGCACGTCTACCTGGAGCTGCTGCGCCGCTTCGACCGGATCTTCGGCGCCGACCAGCCGCCGACCCCGTACATCTCCGGCTGGCACCAGGCGCCCTTCACCGCGGCCGACCGCCGGGAGTTCGCCCTCCACCTGGAGCTTTTCACCATTCGGCGCGCATCGGGCAAGCTGAAGTTCCTCGCGGGTTCCGAATCCGGCATGGGCGTGTTCGTCAACGACGTGCCTCCGGAGGCCGCGGCGCTGCGACTGCGAGAGGTGGCCACGAAGTGACCGACACCACCGGGTCCCCCGGACGTAAGAAGCTGCTGGTCACCGGCGGCGCCGGCTACGTCGGCGGCGTCGTGGCGGCGCATCTGGTCGAGGCCGGCCACCAGGTGACCGTGCTGGACGACCTGTCCACCGGCGTACGCGAAGGGGTGCCCGCGGGCGCCGAGTTCGTCGAGGGCCGGGTCCAGGACGCCGGCAAGGTGCTCGACGGCTCCTACCACGCGGTGCTGCACTTCGCCGCCTCCTCCCAGGTCGCCGAGTCCGTCGCGAACCCGGAGAAGTACTGGCGCAACAACGTGGCCGGCACCCTCGAACTGCTCGCCGCCATGCGCAGCGCGGGCGTGGGCACGCTGGTCTTCTCCTCCACCGCCGCCACCTACGGCGAGCCCGCCACGGTGCCGATCACCGAGGACGCGCCGACCGCCCCCACCAACCCCTACGGCGCCACCAAGCTGGCCGTCGACCACATGATCAGCGGGGAGTGCGCCGCCCACGGCCTGGCCGCGGTCTCGCTGCGCTACTTCAACGTGGCCGGCGCCTACGGCGCGCACGGCGAGCGCCACGACCCCGAGTCGCACCTCATCCCACTGGTCCTCCAGGTCGCCCAGGGCCGCCGCCCGTCGATCGCCGTCTACGGCGAGGACTACCCGACGCCCGACGGCACCTGCCTGCGCGACTACATCCACGTCGCCGACCTCGCCGAGGCCCACCTGCTGGCCCTCGACAAGGCCCAGGCCGGCGAGCACCTCATCTGCAACCTGGGCAACGGCAACGGCTTCTCCGTCCGCGAGGTCATCGAAACCGTCCGCGAGGTCACCGGGCACCCGATCCCGGCCACCTCGCAGCCGCGCCGCCCCGGCGACCCCGCGGTGCTGGTCGCCTCCGCGGACCGGGCCCGCGAGCGGCTGGGCTGGCAGCCGTCCCGCACCGACCTGGCCGGCATCGTCCGTGACGCCTGGGACTTCGCTCGATCGCTCGGGGAGGGCGACATACGATGACTGACGACTCCGCATTCGAGGCCGCGTTCAAGGACGTCTTCGGGCGCGCCCCCGAAGGCGCGTGGGCGGCGCCCGGCCGGGTCAACCTGATCGGCGAGCACACCGACTACAACGACGGCCTGGCGATGCCGTTCGCGCTGCCGCACGTCACC
Source organism: Streptomyces sp. NPDC087270 (assembly GCF_044744625.1). Taxonomy (NCBI): domain Bacteria; kingdom Bacillati; phylum Actinomycetota; class Actinomycetes; order Kitasatosporales; family Streptomycetaceae; genus Streptomyces; species Streptomyces sp. NPDC087270. The sequence goes on along the minus strand of NZ_JBIUYR010000025.1, from coordinate 104,906 downwards.
CGCGCGGCCGTCGCCCGGCGCGACGACGGGCTGCTGCGGCTGCACTCGGCGGACATGGACGACGGCACCGTCGAACTCGCGATCGCCGACCTCGCCCCCGGCACCACACCCGGCTGGGTCCGCTACCCGGCCGCCGTGCTGTGGTCGCTGCGGCAGGCCGGCCACGACATCGGCGGCGCCGACCTGCTCTACGACAGCACCGTCCCGGTCGGCGGCGGGCTGTCCTCCTCCGCGGCGCTCCAGGTCGTCACCGCCCTCGCGCTCACCGAACTGCACGGCGTGCACGGCATGTCCCGGCAGGACCTCGCCCTGCTCTGCCAGTCCTCGGAGAACACCTACGTCGGCGCGCCGGTCGGCGTCATGGACCAGACCGCCTCGGCCTGCTGCACCGACGGCCACGCCCTCCACCTCGACGTGCGCGGCCTCACCCAGCGGCAGGTGCCGCTCGACCTGGGCGCCGCGGGGCTGGCGATGCTGGCGGTCGACACCCGCGTCAAGCACGCGCACTCCGACGGCGCCTACGGCGAGCGCCGGGCCGGCTGCGAGGCCGCCGCCGCCGCGCTCGGCCTGCCCGCGCTGCGCGACGTGGCCTTCGACGGCCTGGCCGACGCCCTCGCCGCGCTCCCCGACGACCGGCTGCGCCGGCTGACCCGGCATGTCGTCACCGAGAACCGCCGGGTCGAGGAGGTACTCGCGCTGTGCGACGCCGGCCGGGTCCGCGAGATCGGCCCGGTGCTGACCGCGGGACACGTCTCGCTGCGCGACGACTTCCAGGTCTCCTGCCCGGAACTCGACCTCGTGGTGGACACCGCGCTGGCCGCGGGCGCGCTCGGCGCCCGGATGACCGGCGGCGGCTTCGGCGGCTCGGCGATCGTGCTGCTCGAAGCGGGCGACCTGGACCGGATCACGCAGGCGGTGGCGGCGGCGCTCCCGCAGTCCCGGCACTTCACGATCGCCCCTTCGGCGGGTGCCCGCCGCCTCTGGTAGGCACGCGGCGCCTGCGGGGCGCACAGGTACACGGGCGGCGCCGGGAGCACCGGCGCCGCCCGCCGCCGTCAGCGCACCAGCGGCGCCGCCCGGGAGACGAACTCCTCTATGGCCCGGCGGGCCGACTCGTCGCGCGTGTCGTGCTCCCGCTGGTCCGCCGCGTTCGACAGGTCCCAGGTGGACCGGTAGGCCCGCTCCGCGGCGAGGACCACGTCGGGTGCGTCGGTGACCAACTTCACCCGGTACAGCGCCTGCCGGGCCGCGGTCCGCAGCCGGTGCGCCTCGTCGCGCACCCGCGGATACGCCTCGCCGTCGGGGCGCTCCGCCCGGACGTACCAGCGGGTGGCCTGACCGTGGCGGTACTCCTCGACCGCGGCGGCGTACCCGCTGTACGTCGCCACGCGCTCCTTGCGGAGTTCCTCGGCCCGCGCGAACAGCTCGCTGCGGCCGGCCGCGAGGCGCTGGAAGGCGTAGGTGAGCACCGACCCCAGCAGCGTGCCGGCGACCGCCACGGCACTCGTCCAGACAGCTTCCACGGCACCAGTCGACCACACGCCCGCGGCGTACGGGGCGGGTTCCCGCACGGGCCCCGCACGGGTTCCGGACGGGTTCCGGACGGGCTCCGGCCCGGCCCCGGACCGGCTCCGTACGCGCCCGCCGCCAGGTCAGCTCTTGCGGTGGCCGATGAGCCGGGGCTGCTGCTCCAGGCCGGACAGGCCGTTCCAGCTCAGGTTCACCAGATGCGCGGCGACCTCGGCCTTCGGCGGGCGGCGGGCGTCCAGCCACCACTGGCCGGTCAGCGCGACCATGCCGACCAGCGCCTGCGCGTACAGCGGGGCGAGGTTGGGGTCGAAGCCGCGCTGCTCGAACTCGTGGCCGAGGATGTCCTCGACCTGGGTGGCGATGTCGCTGATCAGGGAGGCGAAGGTGCCGGTGGACTGGGCGACGGGGGAGTCCCGGACCAGGACCCGGAACCCGTCGGTGTACTGCTCGATGTAGTCCAGCAGGGCGAAGGCGGCCTGCTCCAGGAGTTCGCGGGGGTGGCCGCCGGTGAGTGCGCCGGTCACCATGTCGAGCAGGCGGCGCATCTCACGGTCGACGACGACGGCGTAGAGCCCTTCCTTGCCGCCGAAGTGCTCGTAGACGACGGGTTTGGACACCCCCGCCTGGTGCGCGATCTCCTCCACCGACGTGCCCTCGTAGCCGCGCTCGGCAAAGAGCACCCGGCCCACGTCGAGGAGTTGTTCGCGTCTTTCCTTGCCGGTCATCCGGACCCGCCGGGCGCGCCGCGCGCTCGGGCCCGCCGGGGCGGAGGGCTGCCGGGCTCTTCCGTCTTCGCCGTCGCTCACCGACCCATCATGCCGCTTCGTCGACGTCCTGCCGGTTGCTCTCCTGGCGGCGGGCGGCGATCCGGGCGGCGTCCGGCCAGCGGACGTCGGAGGCCCAGCCGGCGAGCTCGAACCAGCGGATCAGGCGGGCACTGGAGTCGACCTGGCCGCGCAGCACGCCGTGCCGGGCGGAGGTGGGGTCGGCGTGGTGGAGGTTGTGCCACGACTCGCCGCAGGACAGCACCGCCAGCCACCACACGTTGCCCGAGCGGTCCCGGGACTTGAACGGCCGCTTGCCGACCGCGTGGCAGATCGAGTTGATCGACCATGTCACGTGGTGCAGCAGTGCCACCCGGACGAGTGACCCCCAGAAGAACGCGGTGAAGGCGCCGTACCAGGACATCGTGGCCAGGCCGCCGACAAGCGGCGGGATCAGCAGGGAGAGCGCCGTCCACAGCCAGAAGTCACGGGAGATCCGGCGGATCGCCGGGTCCTTGATCAGGTCCGGCGCGTACTTCTGCTGCGGGGTCTGCTCCTCGTCGAAGAGCCAGCCCATGTGCGCCCACCACAGGCCCTTCATGAGGGCGGGCAGGGTCTCGCCGTATCGCCACGGGCTGTGCGGGTCGCCCTCGGCGTCGCTGAACTTGTGGTGCCGGCGGTGGTCGGCGACCCAGCGCACGATGGGGCCCTCGACGGCCATCGAGCCGGCGATGGCGAGCGCGATCTTCAGCGGGCGCTTGGCCTTGAACGAGCCGTGGGTGAAGTGCCGGTGGAAGCCGATGGTGATGCCGTGGCAGCCGAGGAAGTACATGACGACCATCAGGCCGACGTCCAGCCAGCTCATCCCCCGTCCCCAGGCCAGCGGCACCGCCGCGGCGAGCGCCACGAAGGGGATGCAGATGAAGAGCAGCAGGGAGATCTGCTCGATCGATCGCTTGCTCTCGCCGCCGCGGGTGGCACTTGGCAGCGGCGATCCCTGTCCTGAGGACCCGGGTTCCCGGGACTCGGTGATCACGTCCGTCTGTGTGGTCATGTGCGTCCCTTGAGGAGAGGAGGGGACCGAAATGGGCTGATGGGAAAGCTGATGGGAAAGTCGCTTGCACGGCGCAGGGGCCGTGTGCCGCACAACCTACGCCTCCGTAAGTATTGCAGCGGCGTCCGGCGGGCGACAGGACCAGTCGGGTAAGGGTCGCCTTCCCTTGCGGGTGTCGTTCGAGTGGATCTTTACCCCGCAACGGCGTCGCGTCCACCCCGTGTCGTACGGCATGATGGTTTCGTCCGGCATGAAGGACCCCGACGACGGGTCCCGCAGGTCGAGTTGATCCGCCGTGGTGTAATTGGCAGCACTGGGGCTTTTGGTGCCTTAAGTCCGGGTTCGAGTCCTGGCGGCGGAGCGGATCGGGAGAAGATTCCCCACCCTCGGTAAGCTGCGGTTGTCCAGCACCCGAAGCCCCGAAGCCGAGGAGTCTCCCGCGTGAGCCCCAACCGCCCGGCTGCCGTCGTCATCCTCGCCGCGGGTGAGGGCACCCGCATGAAGTCGGCCACCCCGAAGATCCTGCATCCGATCTGCGGCCGCTCGCTGATCGGCCACGCCGTCGCCGCGGCCCGCGCGCTGGACCCCGAGCACCTGGTGGTCGTCGTCGGACACGGCCGCGAGCAGGTCACCGCGCACCTCGCCGAGCAGGACCCGAAGGCGCTGACGGCCGTGCAGGAGGAGCAGCTCGGCACCGGCCACGCGGTGCGCGTCGGCCTGGCGGAGCTGAACCGGCGCGGCGCGGCCCTGGACGGCACCGTCGTGGTGACCTACGGCGACGTGCCGCTGCTGACCACGCAGACGCTGGCCGCGTTCACCGCCGCGCACCGCGCCGAGGGCAACGCGGTCACCGTCCTGACCGCCCAGGTGCCCGACCCGACCGGCTACGGGCGGATCGTGCGCGGTTCCGACGGCCAGGTCACCGCGATCGTCGAGCAGAAGGACGCCGGCGACGCGCTGCGGGCGGTCAAGGAGATCAACTCCGGGGTGTACGCCTACGACGGGCGGCTGCTCGCCGAGGCGCTGGGCAAGCTCACCACCGACAACGCGCAGGGCGAGGAGTACCTCACCGACACCCTGGCGATCCTGCGCGACGGCGGCCACCGGGTGGGCGCGTACGTCGCCGCGGACCACCAGGAGATCGCCGGCGTCAACGACCGGGTGCAGCTCGCGCGGGCCCGCCGGGCGCTCAACGACCGGCTGCTGGAGCGGGCGATGCTGGCCGGCGCCACCATCGTGGACCCCGCCACCACCTGGCTGGACGTCACCGTCACCGTCGAGCCCGACGCGCTGGTGCACCCCAACACGCAACTGCTCGGCGCCACCAGCATCGCCGCGGGCGCCGAGGTGGGCCCGGAGTGCACGCTCACCGACACCTCGGTGGGACCGGGCGCCCGGGTCTCGCACGCCGTCGCCGACCACGCCGAGATCGGCGAGCAGGCGTCCGTGGGTCCGTACGCCTACCTGCGGCCGGGCGCGCGGCTGGGCGCGAAGGCCAAGGCCGGCACCTACGTCGAGATGAAGAACGCCGCGATCGGCGAGGGCACCAAGGTGCCGCACCTGAGCTACGTGGGCGACGCGACCATCGGCGACCACACCAACATCGGCGCCGCCACCGTCTTCGTGAACTACGACGGCGAGACCAAGCACCACACCGTCATCGGCAGCTACTGCAAGACCGGCGCGGACAACATGTTCGTCGCCCCCCGGGTGATCGGCGACGGCGTCTACACCGCGGCCGGCTCGGTGATCACCAAGGACGTGCCGTCGGGTTCGCTGGCCGTCGCCCGCGGCCAGCAGCGCAACATCGAGGGCTGGGTGGCCCGCAAGCGGCCCGGCAGTGCCGCTGCGCAGGCGGCCGAACGCGCACAGCAGCAGGGTGACGAGACCGACGCGCCGGAGTGAGTGAGGGTCGTCTCATCGGCCGGACGTGAGGTGCACAGGTGCGCCGGATGGGGCGTACCGTGTGTGGTGCACACAATTCCGCCAGCCCGCCCGACTTCGGGCGACGCTGTGCCGAACACCAGTCGAACACCAAGGAGACGGTGCAGTGACCGGGATCAAGACGACCGGTGAGAAGAAGCTGATGCTCTTCTCCGGCCGCGCCCACCCCGATCTGGCGGAGGCGGTGGCATACGAGCTGGGTGTAGAGCTCGTCCCCACCCGTGCTTTCGACTTCGCCAACGGCGAGATCTATGTGCGGTTCGAGGAGTCGGCCCGCGGCGCCGACTGCTTCCTGATGCAGAGCCACACCAGCCCCATCAACCAGTGGATCATGGAACAGCTCATCATGGTCGACGCTCTCAAGCGGGCCTCCGCGCGGAGCATCACCGTGATCGTGCCGTTCTACGGCTACGCCCGGCAGGACAAGAAGCACCGCGGCCGCGAGCCGATCTCGGCGCGGCTGATGGCCGACCTGTTCAAGACCGCGGGCGCCGAGCGCATCCTCACCGTCGACCTGCACACCGACCAGATCCAGGGCTTCTTCGACGGCCCGGTGGACCACATGGTCGCGCTGCCGGTCCTGGCGGACTACGTCGGCGCGAAGGTGGACCGGGCCAAGCTCACCGTGGTCTCCCCGGACGCCGGCCGGGTCCGGGTCGCGGACCGCTGGTGCGACCGGCTGGGCGCGCCGCTGGCGATCGTGCACAAGCGCCGCGACCCCGACGTCGCCAACCAGGTGAAGGTCCACGAGGTGGTCGGCGACGTCAAGGGCCGGGTGTGCGTGCTGGTCGACGACATGATCGACACCGGCGGCACCATCTGCGCCGCGGCGGACGCGCTGTTCGCCAACGGCGCGGAGGACGTCATCGTCACCGCCACGCACGGGGTGCTCTCCGGGCCCGCCGCGGACCGGCTGAAGAACTCCAAGGTCAGCGAGTTCGTCTTCACCGACACGCTGCCGACGCCGGCGGAGACCGACCTCGACAAGATCACGGTGCTGTCGATGGCGCCGACCATCGCGAACGCGGTGCGCGAGGTCTTCGAGGACGGTTCGGTCACCAGCCTCTTCGAGGACGCGCACTGACCCAGCACTTGAGCTGACAGGGCGCTCGAGCTGACAGGGCGCCGTCAGGCCGCCCGCCGCACGGATTTCGTTCCGGGCCCTTCCCACGGTTACGCTGTCGAGGTTGCTCGGCGAGGGAAGGGCCCGGACGTACGTCCGCAGCACCTCCGTTATCGACGCGCTCCTCGTGAAGGATCGGCCCGTCGCGGCCGGGCGACCGTACTGCCCACCATTACGAGGAGCCGATTCCCATGGCTGAAGTGAAGATCCCCGCCCAGGCGCGCACCGAGTTCGGCAAGGGTGCCGCCCGCCGGGTGCGCCGCGCCAACCAGGTCCCCGCGGTCGTGTACGGCCACGGCGCCGACCCCCGGCACGTCACGGTCCCCGGCCACGAGCTGCTGCTCGCGCTGCGCACCCCGAACGTGCTGATCTCGCTGGACATCGACGGCGCGTCCGAGCTGGTCATCCCCAAGGCGGTGCAGCGCGACCCGCTGAAGGGCTTCATCGAGCACATCGACCTGCTGTCCGTGAAGCGCGGCGAGAAGGTCACCGTCGAGGTGCCGGTCTCCGCCGAGGGCGAGCTGGCCCCGGGCGGCAACCTGCTGGAGCACGTGCTCAACACGCTGTCGGTCGAGGCCGAGGCGACCCACATCCCCGAGGCGTTCACGGTCTCCGTCGAGGGTCTGGAGGCGGGCGCGTCCATCCTGGCGAAGGACGTCGAGCTGCCCAAGGGCACCACGCTGGTCACCGAGGAGGACGCCGTGGTGATCCAGGTCGTCTCCGCGCAGGCCGAGGCCGAGGAGCCCGCCGAGGGTGAGGGCGAGGCCGCCGCCGAGGCGCCCGCCGCGGACGCCTCCGACGAGAGCTGAACCAGAACGCGCCGGCCGCCGTCGTACCTCCGGGTGCGGCGGCGGCCGTTTGCGCGGTGCGGCGGTCGTACGCGGCGGTCGTACGCGGCGGGCGCGTGTAAGGACCGCCGGCCAGGATGCGCGCCCCTTACGGTTCTACGGTGTACGGCGACTGCTTTCGGAGACGTGGATGAGCGACAGCACAGGGCCCTGGATGGTGGTGGGCCTGGGCAACCCGGGGCCGGAGTACGCCGGCAACCGGCACAACATCGGGTTCATGGTGGCCGACCTGCTCGCCGAGCGGATGGGCGGGAAGTTCAAGCGGGCCCACAAGGCGCAGGCGCAGGTGGTCGAGGGGCGGATCGGGCCGCCCGGCCCGGCGAGCGCGCGGGTGGTGCTGGCCAAGCCGATGTCGTACATGAACCTCTCGGGCGGGCCGGTCACCGCGCTGAAGGAGTTCTACAAGGTGCCGACCGACCGGATCATCGCGGTCCACGACGAGTTGGACATCGACTTCCCCACCCTGCGGCTCAAGCTCGGCGGCGGCGACAACGGCCACAACGGGCTGAAGTCCATCACGAAGTCGCTCGGCGCCGAGTATCTGCGGGTGCGGGCCGGGATCGGCCGGCCGCCCGGGCGGATGGACGTGGCGGCGTTCGTGCTCAAGGACTTCTCCTCGGCCGAGCGCAAGGAACTGGAGTGGTTCGTGGACCGGGCCGCCGACGCCGTCGAGGCGCTGGTCACCGGCGGGCTGGAGCGGGCGCAGAGCAGCTACAACGGCTGACCGGCCCTGGCAACGGCTGACCGGTCCGGCCGCGACTGCCGTGCGGGGCCCGCGGGTTGACCCGGTGGCATGCGATGGCCAAAGATCGCCCGCATGGCAACTGGGAGCGGTGACCGCGGTGCCGCGCAGGCGGGCGGGCTGGTGCAGTTCGCCCGGGTGGTGGGCGTGGGGGCGGTGGCGGCGCTGATCCTGGTGTCCGGCGCGTGGGGTTCGTGGCGCGACGCGCAGTACGTGGTGATCGGCAAGGGCCATGACCACGGCACCGTACGGCTGGTGGCGTGCGGTGACACGGACTGCACCGGGCCGTTCGCGCCGCACGGCGACGCGCTCCCCCGCGCGAAGGTCACCGTCAGCCTTCCGGTGCGTCACCACGTGGGGGACTCCGTCGGGGTGGTGCTCAAGCCCGGTACGGACACCGGGGTGCGTGACGGGATGGGCGGGCTGCTCTTCGGGTTCGTGCCCCTGGGCGGGGCGCTGCTGCTGGCGGCGGTGGTGGTCGCGCTGGGGCTGCGGCTGCCGCGCGTCGCGTGGACCTTCGCGGTGGCGGGCGCGGCGCTGCTGGGCGGCGCGTTCCTGACGTTGTGAGCCCGGCCCGCCGAGGTGCGGCGAGCCGGGCGGGTGGTGCGGTGGTGCGGTGGTGCGGTGGTGCGGTGGTGACGGTAGTACGGCGGTGCCGGTGGTGCCGGTGGTCGTACGACCGGATCGCGGCAGCGGCGTACGGTCGGATCAGATGGTGGTCGGCTCCAGGAACTCCAGCCGGTTGCCGACCGGGTCCTCGCAGTAGAAGCGCAGGTGGCCGGGCAGGTCGTAGTCCCATACGACCGTCGTGCCCGCGGCCTGGAGCCCCTTGGCGAAGCCGTGGATGCCGTTGACGCGCAAGCCCGGGTGGGCCTTGCGGGCGGGGCGGAAGTGCTCCTCGATGCCCAGGTGCAGCACCGCGGTGCCGGCCGAGAACCAGCAGCCGCCGCGGCCCGCGAGCACCGGCGGCTTGGTCAGTTCGGCCATGCCGAGGACGCCGGTGTAGAAGGCGCGCAGCTGTGGCTCGCTGCCGGGCGGCGCGGCGAGCTGGACGTGGTCGAGGCCGGCGATCACGACGCGGCCCCGGCGGGCGCGGCGGCGGTGCGGGCGATCGCGAAGATCCGGCGGAACGGGAAGACCGTGCCGTGCGGCCCCACCGGGTACGCCTTGCGGAGCAGGTCGCGGTACTGCCCGACGAACTCCCGGGCGGCCACCGGGTCGTCCTCCAGCGCGGTGAGCACCGGGCGCAGCGCGGTGCCCTTCGTCCAGTCCAGCACCGGGTCCTCGCCCTGAAGCAACTGGACGTAGGTGGACTCCCAGACGTCGACGCCGGTGCAGCCCAGCTCGGTCAGGCGCTCCAGGTAGTCGGCGGGGGAGAGGATGTGCACGTAGCGGCGGCCGTGGCCCTCCAGGCGGGCGCGCCAGTGGGGGGTGTCGCACAACTCGGCGAGCAGGGCGTGGCTGGGGGCGTTGAAGTTGCCGGGCACCTGGAAGGCGAGGACGCCGCCGGGGTTGATGTGCTCCAGCCAGGACGGGAAGCGGTCGGCGTGTCCGGGCACCCACTGCAGCGCGGCGTTGGACACGATCAGGTCGAAGGGCTCGTCGGGCGTCCACACCGCCGCGTCGGCCTTGCGGAAGTCCAGTTCCCCGCCGCCGGAGGTGGGGCCGGCGTGCTCGCGGGCGGCGTCGAGCATGTCGGCCGAGCTGTCGTAGCCGGTGATGTGTGCGCCGGGCCAGCGGTCGGCGAGCAGCGCCGTGACGTTGCCCGGGCCGCAGCCGATGTCGGCGATCCGGGGCGCGTCGCCGCCGGGCAGTTCGGTGATCCGGGTGAGGAGGTCGAGGAAGGGGCGGGTGCGATGGGTGGAGTGCCGGAGATACTGGTGCGGGTCCCACGTCGGCGCTGCTGGCATCGTTCGTACTCCCTGGGTGCTACGGAGTCGGCGAAAACGGAGGGCGAGGTTCTGCCCTTCACCTTCAGCCTGCTCCCAGAGATATCTTGATGTCAAGAGACTTCATGTCGACAGACCTACTACACTGATCCCATGGAGGACGAGGTCGACCGGCTGGTCGCTGCATGGCGCCGAGAGCGCCCCGACCTCGACGTGGAGCCGCTCGAAGTGCTCAGCCGGGTCAGCAGGCTCGCCCGGCACCTGGACCGGGCCCGCCGGATCGCGTTCGCCGAGCACGGCCTGGAGCCGTGGGAGTTCGACGTGCTGACCGCGCTGCGCCGGGCCGGCGAGCCGTACCAGCTCTCACCCGGCCAGCTCCTCACCCAGACCCTCGTCACCTCCGGGACCATGACCAACCGCATCGACCGGCTCGCCAAGAAGCGGCTGGTGGAGCGGCAGCCCGACCCCAGCGACCGGCGCGGCGTGCTGGTCCGGCTCACCCCGCAGGGCCAGGACCGCGCCGACCAGTCGCTGGCCGGGCTGCTCGCCCAGGAGCGGGCCATCCTGGGCGAGCTGACCGACCGGCAGCGCACCGAACTCGCCGGGCTGCTGCGGCAGCTAACCGCGCCGTTCGACAACGTCCCCGGCTGACGGCAGCAGTTCGACCGGGCCCACCCCGGCCCGCCGGGCCAGCGCGACCGCCGCGAGCGTGGAGTGCACCCCGAGCTTGCCCAGCACGTTCTGCATGTGGGTGCGGACGGTGTGCGGGGACAGGAACAGCCGCTCCGCGACCGCCTTGCGGCCGAGCCCGGCCACCATGCAGCGCAGCACCTCCTGCTCGCGCGGCGTCAGCGACTCCACCAGTTGCTCGCTCTCGGTACGGTGCCGGCGCGCCGCGGTCAGCTCCCGCAGCACCCCGGTCAGCAGCGCCGGCGGCAGGTGCGTCTCGTCGCGCAGCACCCCGCGGACCACCGCGAGCAGCCGCGACAGCGAGCAGTCCTTGGCGACCCAGCCGGACGCGCCGGCCTGTAGCGCCCGCGCGGCGCGCACCGGGTCGTCCCGCTCGGCGAGCACCACGGTACGGGTGCCCGGGTAGGCGGCCCTGATCCGCTCCACCAGCGCGAGGCCGTCCAGCACCGGGTCGCGCGGCTCCAGCGGGCGCGGCTGCGACGGCAGCGCCGGCGGGACCGCGGCCAGCGTCACCGGCGGGCGCGGCCCGGCGCCCAGGTCGGCGTCGACCAGCAGGACGTCGTAGCGGCGGCCGTCGGCGGCCGCGCGGTCGAGGCAGCGCTGCGCGGCGGAGCCGCTGCCCGCCGCGGACACGTCGACGTCGGGCTCGGCCGCGAGGGCGGCCGCGAGCGACTCGGCGAAGATGCGATGGTCGTCGACGACGAGGACCCGGATACGACCCACGGACACCACTCCCGATTCACGGCACTCCCCCAGTGGCGACGGGGCGTCCGCCTCGCTTGGAGCCCGGCACCGGGCAGGGACCGCCGTCCTTGCCCAGGCGCCGGACCCCGTGCGTCTCGCCCCCTGATGGACGCCGGCCCCCACCGGCGTCGTGGAAAAAGAGTAGGTGCTCGGCCGGACAATGGAGCCACCTTGGCCGAACTTCCCGGCCTGGATTTTACCGACGTGCGCCGCCGACGGGCCGGGCGCCGCCGCTGGTGGCGGACCCGAAGCGGAACCGCCGGCCAGATCCCCCGCGGCTGCTCACCCGTCCTTCCCGCGCGGGCGCCCCGCGCAGGTTCCCCCGCGCACATCGCCCGCGCGGGTCCCGCGTCGCACGTTCCCCCCGTCGCACGTTCCCCGCGCCGCCGGGTGGCGACGCGGGGAACGTGCGGGTGCGGTGTCAGCCCGTGTTGCGCAGACCCGCGGCCACACCGTTGACCGTCAGCAGCAGGGCGCGGGCCAGCAGCGGGTCCGGCTCCTCACCGCGGGCGGCCGCTTCGCGCTGCCGGGCGAGCAGCGTCACCTGGAGGTAGGAGATCGGGTCCAGGTACTGGTCGCGGATGTGGAAGGTCTGCGCCAGCACCGGGCTGGCGGCGAGCAGTTCGGACTCGCCGGTGATCCGCAGCACCTCGCGCACGGTCAGCTCGTGCTCCGCCTCGATCGTGGCGAAGACGTGCTTCAGCTCGTCGGGCACCAGGGTGTCGACGTAGTGGCGGGCGATCCGCAGGTCGGTCTTGGCCAGCGTCATCTCGACGTTGGACAGGAAGTTGCGGAAGAAGTGCCACTGGCCGTGCGCCTCCTCGATCACCGAGTCCAGGCCGGCCTCACGCGCCGCCTTCAGCCCGGAGCCGACGCCGAACCAGCCGGGCACGATCTGCCGGGACTGGGTCCAGCCGAAGACCCACGGGATGGCCCGCAGGCCGTCCAGGCCCGCGCCGGAGTCCGGCCGGCGGGACGGACGCGAGCCCAGGTGCAGCTCGCCGAGCTGGTCGACCGGGGTGGAGGCGAAGAAGTACTTCGGCAGGTCCGGGTCCTCGACCAGCTCGCGGTAGGCGCAGTGCGCGGCCTCGGAGATGATCTCCATCGCCGAGTCCCAGCGCGCCAGCGCCTCGTCGGACTGCCGCGGCGCGGTGTGCAGCGCGGACGCCTGGAGGGTGGCCGCGACCGTCAGTTCGAGGTTCTCCCGGGCGAGTGAGGGGATCAGGTACTTGTCCGAGATCACCTCGCCCTGCTCGGTCACCTTGATCTCGCCCTCCAGGGTGCCCCACGGCTGCGCCAGGATCGCGGTGTGCGAGGGGCCGCCGCCGCGGCCGACGGTGCCGCCGCGGCCGTGGAAGAGCCGCAGCCGCACCCCGTGCCGGTGCGCGACGTCGCGCAGCCGGCGCTGCGCGCGGTGGATCTCCCACTGCGAGGTGGTGATGCCGCCGAACTTCGAGGAGTCGGAGTAGCCGAGCATGACCTCCTGCACGTCGCCGCGCAGCGACACCAGCCGCCGGTAGGAGGGGTCGGAGAGCATCTCGTCGAGCAGCTTGTCGGCGATCTTCAGCTCGTCGGTGGTCTCCAGCAGCGGCACGATGCCGATCTTCGCGACCCCGGCGTGCAGGTCGATCAGCCCGGCCTCGCGGGCCAGCACCGCTGCGGCGAACACGTCGTCGGAGCCCAGGCACATGGAGATGATGTACGACTCCACGACCTCCGGGCCGAACCGTTCGAACGCCTCGCGGATGGTGTGGAAGACGCCGAGCGTCTTCGCGCCCGCGGCGTCCAGCGGCGCCGGGCTCGGGGCCAGCGGGCGGCGCGAGCGCAGCTCCTTCGCGAGCAGCTTGCGGCGGTAGTCGCGCGGCATGTCGGAGTACCGCCAGGACTCCTCGCCGAGCCGGTCGAAGAGCTGGCCGAGCGCGTGGTGGTGCGCCTCGGCGTGCTCGCGCACGTCCATGGTGGCCAGTTGCAGGCCGAACGCGGCGAGCGTGCGGATCGTCCGGTCGGTGCGGCCGTCGGCGATCAGGCCGCCGCGGTGGGCGCGCAGCGAGTCCTGGATCAGCTGCAGGTCGGTCAGCAGCTCGGCGCTGCCCAGGTAGTCCCGGCCGGGGACGTGCGGAGTGCCACCGGCCAGCCGCTCACGGGTGTTGACCAGCTTCTGCCGGATGCAGGTGGCCTTCAGCCGGTAGGGCTCCTCGGCGTTCAGCCGCTTGTAGCGGGGGCTGATCTCCGGCAGCGCCACCAGGTCGTCGGAGAGGGAGTCCAGCAGCTCCTGGCTCGCGCCGGAGTTGCGGATGGAGTTCGACAGCGCGCCGCGCAGGAAGTCGACCTGCTCCAGCGCGTCGGTGATGCCGTGCTCGTGCTGGAGGATCAGCACGTCCCAGGTCACCTCGGGCGTGACGTTGGGGTTGCCGTCGCGGTCGCCGCCGATCCAGGTGCCGAAGGTCAGCGGGCGGGTCTGCGGCGGCAGCGGCACCCCGACCCGCTCCAGCTCCGCGGCCAGGTCCTCCAGGACGTCGCCGACCGCGCCGGCGTGCAGCTCGTCGAGGTAGTAGATCGCGTTGCGGGCCTCGTCGGCCGGCTCGGGGCGGACCACCCGCAGCTCGTCGGTCTGCCACAGCAGGTCGATGTTCTCGGCCAGCCGCAGGTCCGCGCGCCGCCGGTCGCCGGAGGAGACCGGGGTCTGGTCCAGCAGCTCGGCGATCCGGCGCAGCTTGTTCAGCACCGAGCGGCGGGCCGCCTCGGTGGGGTGCGCGGTGAAGACCGGCCGCACGTTGAGGTTCTGCACGCTCTCCCGCACGTGTACGGGGTCGCCGTCCTTGAGCAGGTCGGCGGTCTGGGCCAGCAGGCTGCCCTCGTTGGCCCGGCGGGAGCGCAGGTCGCGGCCTCGGTGCACCTGCTCGGTGACGTTGGCCAGGTGGAAGTAGGTGGAGAAGGCGCGGACCAGCTTCGCCGCGGTCTCCAGGTCGGTCTCGCCGAGCAGTGCGGCGGCGGCCTCGCCGTCGCTGCGGGTCAGTGCGCGTACCTTCTCGACCAGGTCGAGGAGTTCCTGGCCCTCTTGCCGGACGAGGGTGCCGCCCAGCAGTTCGCCCAGGCGTCGGATATCGGCTCGCAGGGCGGTGCTGCTGTCCGGTGGGGTGTCGGCGCTGCTCACAGGTGCGGCTCCTTGTGCAGTGGGATGGGCGACGGCTTGGGAGACGAGTGGGTACGAACTCGGGTACGGGGACTCGCGGACCGCGCTGTCCGACCGGTCCAGGATAGGTCGGGGGCCGCGCGGCGAGACGCCCGGCCCAACAGACGGACACCAGGACGGGCCGTTCCCGTGCTCCGGGTACCGCCTACGCTGGACGGCATGAGTACGACGGGGGCGCGCGTACCGGACGAGGAGGCCGACGCGGCACACGCGGGGTCCTGGTCCGGCCTGTGGTGGTGGACGAGGCGGCGAAGTGTCGCGCTGGACGTGTCGCTGGCGGCGGCCTCGGCGTTGGAGGCGTCCTTCGAGGGCGCCACGTTCGCGGCGAGGATCGGGATCGTCAGCGGACTGGGCGCCCTGATCGGGTTGCTGGTGGGCGCGATGCTGGTGCTGCGCCGGCGCTGGCCGATCGCGGTGGTGCTGGTCGCGATCGCGGTCACCCCCGCGCAGACCGGCCTCATCCTGTCCATGATGGGCTTCTACACCCTGGCCGCGTCCGAGGTGCCGCGCCGGCTGACGGCGCTGTTCGCCGGGATGAGCGGCCTGGGCACCATGCTCGTCGCCTTCGTGAGCATCGAGTCCAGCGTGCGGCACTCCAGCAGCCGGCTCGGGCTGCCGCTGGTGCTGGCCATCTCGATCCTGGTCGCCTTCGGCCTCACCGCGCCGCCAGTGCTGTTCGGGCTGTACGTACGGGCCCGCCGCCGGCTGGTGGAGAGCCTGCGGGACCGGGCCGACGGCCTGGAGCGCGAGCTGGAGCTGCTGGCGGAGAAGGCGCTGGAGCGGGCCGAGCGGGCGCGGGCCGCTGAGCGGGCCCGGATCGCCCGGGAGATGCACGACGTGGTCGCGCACCGGGTGAGCCTGATGGTCGTGCACGCGGCCGCGCTGAAGGCGGTGGCGCTGAAGGACCCGGCCAAGGCGTCGGCGAGCGCGGAACTGCTGGGCGACATGGGGCGGCAGGCGCTCACCGAGCTGCGGCAGATGCTCGGGGTGCTGCGTTCGGCCTCGGGCACGGGGACGGGGGATGCCGCGCCCCGGGCGAAGCACGCGGGTGGCGCGGCGGACCCGGCGGCCGGCGAGGCGGGGGTCGACGCCGCGGCCGAGGCAGGGGTCGAGGCGGCGCTCGGCCACGAGCCCGACGCCGGGCCGAGCCTGGCGGAGCTGGCGCAGCTCGTACAGGAGTCGCGGGCGGCCGGGATGGGGGTCGAGCTGGCCGTCGAGGGCGAGCAGCGGCCCTGCGGGCGGCGGATCGAGGCGACCGTCTACCGCGTGGTGCAGGAGGCGCTCACGAACGTGCGCAAGCACGCGGTCGGGGCGAAGGCGCAGGTGCGGCTCGCCTACCGCGAGGCCGAGGTGGCCGTCCTCATCGTCAACGGCCCGGCCGAGGCGGTGGTCGCCACGGCGCTGCCGAGCGGCGGGCACGGGCTCACCGGGATGCGGGAGCGGGTCACCGCCCATGGCGGCGGGTTCGCCGCCGGCCCCACTCCCGACGGCGGCTTCCGCGTCTCCGCGATGGTCCCGACGGCGCCCTGACCCCCGGGGTACCCCGCGCAAGGGGCGGGTGGGGGCGGGCAACCCTCCACCGGCAGGTGCGCCCCGAACCGGCAGGACGGGGCACCCCGGTGGGTCAGGGGGTGCCCCGCGCGTCAGCGGCGCCGCACGCGTCAGGGGCGCCCGGTCAACTCCGAGAGCGTGGCCTTGATGTGCGCCAGGTGCGCCCGCACCTCGTCCCGGTGCAGTTCGTGCTCCCGCAGCACCCGCTCCGCGTCCCGCCGCACCCTCTCCTCATGGGTGCGCGCCTCCGCGATCAACGCGTCGGCCCGCGCGTCGGCCTCGGCCTGCTGGTCGCGCAGCGCCGCCTCCGCGTCGGCCCGCTCCTGCTGCGCCTGCGCCAGGCGGCGTTCCGCGTCGGCGAGCAGCCCGGACAGCCGGCCGTCGACCACGGCCTGCTGCTCGGCGAGCTCCTGCTCCAGGCTCTCGACCCGCTCGCGCTGCTCCGCGTCGACGGCGGCCCGGTCCCGGTCGACCTGCTGCTGCATCGCGTCGAGCGCGGCGCCGGCCTCGCCCCGTACGGAGTCGGCCTCGGCGCGGGCGGCGCCGAGGATCTCCGCGGCGCGCCCGCACGCCTCGTCCAGTACGTGCTGGGCCTGCTCCTCGGCGGCGGAGAGCCGTGCGGACGCGGCCGCGCGGGCCTCGTCCTGGAGGGTGCGGCGGGCGGTGTCGGCGGCGTCCCGGGCGTACTGCGCCTCGACCTCGGCGCGTTCGCGTACCGCGGCGGCCTCGTCCTCGACCATCTGGAGCAGTTCCTGCGCGCCGGCGCCGAGCCGGGCGAAGTCGGTCGGACCGAGCGCCTCGACCTGCTGCCGCAGGGAGGTGCACTCGGCGTCCATCTCGTTGGCGAGCACGGTCAGCCGGGCGGCCCGCTCCCAGGCCGCGTCCCGGTCCTCGGACAGCTCGTCCAGGAAGCGGTCGACCTGGTCCGGCCGGTAGCCGCGTCCGCGCGCCGCACCGAACCTCTCCCGTGCCTCCGGCTGCGTCTGCGTCGATGCGGACGTATCACTGCTCATGGCCACTGCCCCTCGCGACGTCGGGCCGTTCCCGTGTTCCCATTTATCGCTTATGCCCGAATTGTAAGAGCCTCGACACTCCGACTGTCTCCTACCCCGGAAACGCGGACGGGCCGAGCGGAAGACGCAGCTTCCACCCGGCCCGCACGAAACGGCCGCACATCCGTACGATCCGCCTACAGCAGCCCGTCCCACATCTGCTCGACCAGCACCGACCACCAGTTGTCGGGCGAGGCGATCGCGGCCGGGTCCTGCGCGGCCAGTTGGGCCTGGAAGTCCACCGTCCAGTGCCCGGCCTGCTCCGGCGTCAACCCGATCCGCAGCCGCCACATCCGGCCCAGCAGCGCCATGCAGCGGGCGAACTCCGGGAGGCTGGAGTTGACGAACTGCGGCTGCGCCGGCTGCCCGCCCGGCCCGGCCTCCAGCGGCACCGCGACGATGTGCGCGGTGCCGTACTGCACGCACAGCTGGCGGCCGAAGTCGTTGCCCATCACGAGGTACGACCCGGCGTCCGCGGCCGGCTGCACCCCGCGCTGCGCGGCCAGTTCGGCGAGCGTGGGCACCGGCTGACCGGGCTGGGCCTGCGCCCAGAAGAACGGCGAGAAGTCGACCGGCAGCCCCGACCACATCAGTGTCTGGGCCACGATGTCCGGCACGCCCTGCCGGGACACGGCCCGCTGCTCGAACCTGAACACGCCCTGCGGCCCGAACGCGCTCGCCACCTCCTGGCCGATCACGTCGAGACCGACCGGCGGCACCCGCAGCACGCTGTGCGGATCGGGCATCGGCACCCGCTGCGGCTGCGGCCGGGCCGGGGCGCCGGCCACCTGGTGCAGCTCGCCCTGGTGGGTGAGCAGGTGCTGGACGCCCTGCCGGCGGCCGGCGTGGTCGCGGCCGTACGGCGCGGTGTGGCTGATCCGCACCTGCGGCCAGGTCTCCCGGATCATCCGGGTGCAGTAGCCGCCGGGCAGATCGCAGGACTCCAGCTCGGTGTGGAGTTCGAGCACCTGCTCCGGACGGATGCCCAGCGAGCGCAACTCGTGCAGGATCTGCCACTCCGGGTGCGGGGTGCCCGGCGCCGACCGCCGGATGAGCTGCTGCTCGCTGCCGTCCTGGCCGCGGTAGCGCAGCACCGCCATGTAGCCGGGGCCGACCGTGGGCACCGCTCCGCCCTGCGGGTAGCCGTATCCGGGCGGCGCGGGCGGGGCCATCGCCGGCCCGCCCATGCCGGGCGGCGGCGGGGGCGGGGTGCCCATGCCGGGCGGCGGCATGCCGGGGCCGGCGAGCATGGTGGCCGCGTAGTGCGGGTCGTTGCCCGCGGGCGGCGGGGTGCCGGCACCGGGGGGCGGAGTGCCCATTCCCGGGGGCGGCGGCGGAGTTCCTGCTCCGGGCGGCGGCGGGGGCGGGGTGCCCATGCCGGGCGGGGGCAGGGTGGGTCCGGCGAGCATGGTGGCCGCGTAGTGCGGGTCGTTGGCCGCGGGCGGCGGGGTGCCGGCACCGGGCGGCGGGGGCGGCGGGGTGCCCGCGCCGGGCGGGGGCGTGCCCATGTACGGGGGCGGCGGGGGAGGGCCGCCCGCGCCGGGACCGGGCGGGGTCGTGCCGGGGCCGGCGAGCATGGTGGCCGCGTAGTGCGGGTTGTTGCCCGCGGGGGGCGGGGTGCCCGCGCCGGGTGCGGGCGGACCGGAATACGGCGGCGGGGGCGGGGTGCCCTGAGCCGGCCCCTGCCCGGGGCCCGGACCCTGGCCCTGGCCCTGGCCCGGTGCCTGGCCCTGGTTCGGCTGCCGGCCGATGTCGGCGGGGCCGGGGCCCATGGGCGCGGCCGGACCGGCCGGACCGCCCGCGCTGCCCGGCGGCGGCAGCGGAACCGCCGGACCACCGGGCGGCGGGTACTCGGAACCGCCGATCGTGTGCGGCACCCCGGGCCGGGCCGGGGGTGCCGGTTGCGGTTGCTGTTGCTGCGGTGCGGGCGCGGTGCGGGGCAGCGAACTCCGCCCGGACAGCAGCTCGGTCCTGGCCTCCGCGCCCGTCGCCGGCTCCTCGGCCTGGTCCGTGTCGCTGATCGGCGGGGCGAAGACGGTCGCCGGCACCGGGACGGACTGCCCCTCGCCGGAGTCGTTCACCGTCTTCCCGGCCCAACTGCCGCCGCCCGAGCTCTCCGAGGGCACCGAGCCGGGCCGCCGGTAGTCGATGCCGCCCGAGCCGGAACCCGTGGGGCCCGGCGCGCCGCCGCCCGCCGATCCGGCGGACCCGGACCCGGAGTCGGCCGCTGCCGCTGCCTGCTGCCCGTCCGGCTGGTCGGCCGGGCCCGGACGGGAGGCGCCGCTGTCGCCGGGGCGCCGGTAGTCGATGCCGCCCTGCGCGCCGGAACCCGCCGCGGCAGCGGCCGGCGCCGCGCCGGACCCCGCGTCCTGCCCGCCGCCGTCGCCGGGACGGCGGTAGTCGATACGGCCGCCGGTCGAGGGCGCCGGCTCCCCGGCCGCCGGGGCGTCGCCCGCCGCGGGAGCGGGCACCGGGGGCTGCTCGGCGGCGGACGGGCGGCGGTCCGGGATGCCCATCCGGTCGGCGGCGTCCTGGAGCCACTGCGGGGGGCTGAGCAGGAACGAGGTCGCTTCGAGGTCGAGTCGCTGGGGCGGCTCGGGCGCCGCGTCATCGGGCACCGGGCCGTACTCCTCCTCGTAGCGGCGAATGAGTTCGCCGATGGGCAGAGCGGGCCACAAGGTGGCGTCGCCGCTGTCACGGGCGATCACCACCCGGACCGACCCCTCGTCGGAGGACGGGCCGTCCTCCCGGGCCTCGGACCACACCACGAAGCCCAGGTCGAACTCCCGGACCCGGATCTCCCGGGTCTCGTACGCGGGGACGTCCGCGTTCACCCAGCGCTCCGCGCGCTCCTGCGCCTGCGCGAAAGTGACCATGTGCTGTCTCATCCCTCCACGGCTACGGCGTCGGCGAAGCCGCCGTCGACCATCAGATTCGCGACCGTGTCCAACTCGGGTGGATTGCCGGCCAGTCGCAGCAGGAACTCGTCGAACGAGTCGCCGCAGGGCAGCAGCAGGTCGGCCACCCGGTCCGCCGGGGTGTCCCACCCGTCGCCGTCGCGCGCGTCGTCGTAACCGCAGAACCAGACGGAGCCGGTGCCCTCGCCCTTCACCCGGACCGCGAGGAGGCCGCCTTGGACGTAGCCGATCGCGAGGTAGTCCTTGGTGAGGTGGTCGCGCAGGCACTTGTTGACGTACACGAGGTCGTTGACCGCCGCGTCGTCGCGGACGGTGAAGAACGGCTGGTCCAGCAGCAGGCCGAGGCCGGGGTCGAGGGCGACGCCCTGGGGGGCGCAGCCGCCGGCGGCCTTCAGGAAGGCGCGGTACGCGCCGGGCAGGCGGTACCCCAACTCCTCCTCCACGTCGCGGACCTGCTGCTCGGTGACCGCGACCGGCTCCTTGGGCAGCCCGAAGTGCACGGGGCGGGTCTCCTGGAGCGGGCGGGTGCCGCGCTTGGTGTGGTCGGCCACCGAGGTGGCCAGCCCGCCGTGGTGCCGCAGCAGCGACTTGACCTCGACCGGCACCAACTCCAGCCGGCGGCTGCCGCGGACGTGGTGCCAGGTCCAGCCGTGCGGGGTGGCCACCGGCAGCAGGTTGCCCCACAGTTCGTGCCCGGCGGCGTGCAGGGCGGCGTTCGCCGAGACGTAGTCCGTCAGGCGCAGTTCGTCCACGCCGAAGCCCTCCGGAGGCTCGGCTATCTCCGCCGCCGCGCGGGCGTACGGCGAGAAGTCGGGGTAGCCCTCGTCGTCCACCCACACGCCTTGCGGGTGGCGGGCGGCCCGGACCGGGTCGGGAAAGTGCACGACCTGTCCGGCGTAGGCCGCGTTCGGTGGCGCGGCCTGCGCGGCGGCTACGGGTCCGGGAGGTGATCCCAGCCCTTGCGGGCCTGTGGTCATGGCGGTTGCCCCCTGCTGCGTCTGAGCTGATGACGACAGCCTAGGGGGTCCGGCAAGAGCGGCGCGGGTCCCGTCCTCGTCCCTGTGGACAACTCGGCCACCGCCATCCGGATCGCCCCGATCGGCCCCGGATCGGCCCGGTTTCGCGACAGCTCCCGCCCGCCGCGGCCGGTACGGGTCTCAGCTCCCGCCCGCCGCGGCCCGCAACTTGGCGACCTGCTTGCCGGCGATCGCCGGCCGCAGCGACGCGGTCTTGTGGTCGGCGCGGACGGTCTCGAAGGCGGCGGTGGAGTCGCCGACCCGGAGGACGGTGACCAGCGCCACCCCGGAGGCCCCGAGGGCGGGGTCGGTGACGGTGTAGGTGACCCGCTGGTCGCCGTAGGTGCCGGCGGTATCGGCGGGCCCGGTGGACGGGTCGACGCTCTTGACCGTGAACTGCGACGTCCGGCCGTTGCGCGTGACCTTGTAGCCGGGGCAGTGGGCGACCGCGGTGGACAGCTGGTCGAGCACCTGCTTCGCGCGGCCCGCCGGATACGACGCCACGACCTCCAGCGAGATCGTCTTGGCGCCCGCGTCCTTGGCGGCGGTGTCGGTGACCAGCGCGCCGGTGTAGACGGTGCGGGCCAGCTTCGGCTTGAGGCTCCACTGGTCGGCCACC
The DNA here is from genome assembly GCF_044744625.1 of Streptomyces sp. NPDC087270. Taxonomy (NCBI): domain Bacteria; kingdom Bacillati; phylum Actinomycetota; class Actinomycetes; order Kitasatosporales; family Streptomycetaceae; genus Streptomyces; species Streptomyces sp. NPDC087270. The sequence goes on along the minus strand of NZ_JBIUYR010000025.1, from coordinate 83,229 downwards.
GGCTGGCACGCGGCGGGGTCGGTGGTCTGCTCGTCGCCCAGGAGCTGGCTCGTACTGGTCGCGGGCACCACCTTGAGGTGGTCGAGGTCCTTCGCCGTGATCACCGAGCGGGTCAGCTTCCGGGACGCCGCGCTGCCGCCGCCGCTGTCCTTGCTCTTCCCGCCGCCCCCGCAGGCCGCGGTGAGCGCGAGCGCGGGCAGCAGTACGGCCACTGCCAGCACCTTGCGGCTACCGGTCGGTAGGCGACGGCGTGCGCGTATCCGCATCGATGGGTACCCCTGTGTCGTGTGCGGGCCCGGCTGCGCGGCGCCGCCCCTGCCCGCGTGCCGCGTCCGGTCCGGAGCGTCCCGGCCCGGCCCTCGCGGGCGTGGGCCCGCTGCCGCGCGACTCTACGGCACCGGGCCCGCCCTGCCTCCTATGGCACTGCTCACAACACGATCACCACACGGTCACGGTGACGCACTCCTCCTCTCCGGCCGCCGTCCCGTGCGCGGCGCCGCTCACTTCCGCGCGGCCAGGGCCGCCCGCAGCTTCCGGTCCTCCTTGCGGGCGACCTCCAACGGCACCTGCCCGGCGCCCCCTTCGGTCTTCGTCGACAGGTAGGAGGTCACGGTGTCGCCGGTGCGCACCACCGTCACCAGGGCCGCGCCGGTCTTTCTGTCCGCGGTGTCGGTCATGACGTACGCCACCGACTCGTCTCCGACCTTCACCACCGGGCCCTTCCCGACCCGGAAGGGCGTACGGGTGCCGTTCAGGTCGCGGGCCTCGAACGCGGTGCAGGTGGCGAGCGCGCCCTTGATCGCGGCCATCACCTTCCGCGCGTCGCCCGGGGCGTGGCTGGCGATCAGCATCCGGTCGATCTCCTCCGGGGCCGCACCGGCCGTGGGGGTGGCCTCGGCGAAGGTGGCGCCGACCGACGCCATCCGGTGGATCGCGGGCTGCGAGCTGCTGACGTCGGCCAGCGGCCGGCACTCGGGCTTGTCGGCGACCAGCACCGGCGAGCCGCTGGTGTCGTCCTGCGCGCCCAGGTCGTCGGGGTCGAAGCCCCCGGCCGGCGCGGTGGTCGCGGTGCCGTCGTCGGTCTGCGTCATCTCGATCACCCAGCCGGGCACGTCATGGTCGGTGACGAGCGCGCGGGAGAGCTGGGCCACGCTCAGCGGCGCCTTGCCGGCGTCGGCCGACGCCTGGGCCGCGGAACGCCCGCCGCCCTTGCCGCCGTCGGCGTCGGTGGAACCTGAGGAGCCGGACGAGCAGCCGGCCGCCAGCAGGAGTGCGGGCAGCACGGCGAGGGCGGCGGCGCGGGCCCGGGCGCGTGGGGGACGCCGCAGGCGGGGAACACGTCGTACACGGCGGGCGCTCGGGGCGTCCGCGTCTCTTCGGGCACGGTGCATGGGGTCACGTTCCCTGGGTCGTGTGTGTGGGGGGATCGGCGCCGGTTCGCGGCGCCGATCCGATCCTCCCGGTCGCGAACGGCCCCGTAAACGGCGCGCGGTGACGCTGTGACCGCGCTGTGTGCCGGCGACCGGCCGGTGAACGGCGGCAGATGTGCGCGCTGCGTGTCCATGGCGCCGACGTAACGTCACAAGACGGTGACATGGCCCACACAGGAAGGTCGCCACACCGCGTTCCGCTTCCCCATCGGATGGCCTGTTTGGCACTCTGATTCGGCATACGGGGGAGCTGCCGCCTTGGGCGGATGGATGACGGAACGGGGCAGGATATGACAACTCGCCTACCAGCGGCGGGCACCGCCGACCCGAGGCTGAGCTGGAGCGCTGCCCGCGACCCGCTGGAGCCCCCGGTGCTGCGGCACCGCAGGGACGGCATCCTGCCCGCGATCGCGGCCGCGCTGTCCATCCGCGACGAGGTGCTGACCTGCACCGGTGCCAAGGGGGAGCAGCCGCCCGTGCTCCACCCGATCGTGCAGGAGTTCCTGGACGCGCTGCCGGTCGCCCAGCGCGAGCGGTTCACCGGGCGGTGCCCCGAACCGGTGCTGATTTCACGTCACCTGACGGCGGTGGAGGCGACCCGCGGCAAGCGTGCCTCGCGCCGCCCGCTCACCCAGGGCGAGGCCCGCAAGGCGCTTCGCGGCGCCAAGCTCACCGCGCGCCGGATACGCGAGGACGGCGACCCCGCGCACGGCGCCTACGCGCCGCCCTGCCGCTCCTGCGCGCCGCTGCTCGCGCACTTCGGGGTGCGGCCGTTCGACCCCGGCGTGGGGCGGGCGTGAGCGCGGGCACGGCCGGCGGCACGCGCTTCCCGGTGGGCGTCGACGCCGCGCTGCGGGCGGCCGGGTGGCAGCCGGGCCGCTGGGACATCAAGCAGGCCGAGGAGTGGGCGGACCGGCTGCGCGGGCACCTGTCGCCGGGCGGCCACCAGCACGCGGTCTTCCCGGCCGCCGTCGAGGCGTGGGCGGAGTTCGGCGGTCTGACCATCCCCCCGGTGTCCGGGCCGGGCCGGCAGGTCGCGCCCGCTCCGGTCGTCGTCGACCCGCTGCGCGGTCTGCACCTGGCCCGCACCTTCGGCGACCTCGGGCGCGCCCTGGAGACCGAGATCAGCCCTATCGGCGAGGAGTCCGGGTCCGGCGCGCTGCTGGCGATCGACCCCGACGGCAGGGTCTACGCGGTCGACCACACCGGCGACTGGTACGTCGGCGCGGACATCGACCGCGCGCTGTCCGCCCTGGTCGGAGGGGTCCGCCCGGTCCGCCTCACCATGAGCTGAGCCGCCCCGGGCAAGGCACCCCGGGCAAGGCGCCCCGGGCAAGGGCCCCGCCCCGCAAGGCGGCCGCCCGGCCCGGCCGCATGCCCCGCCCGCAGGTCCGCCCGGTCCGCCGCGCCCTCCGCCCGTACCGCTCACACCGCCGTGAACCCGCCGTCCACCGGCAGGATCGCCCCGTGGATGTGCGACGCCTCGTCGCAGGCGAGGAAGGCCACCGCCGCGGCCACCTCGTCCAGGCGGCCGAGACGGCCCGAGGGAGTGGTCGCCAGGAGCGGCGCGAGCTGGTCCGCGTGAGCGATGTTCTCCGCGGTCGCGGTCGGGCCGGGGGCGACCGCGTTGACCCGTACGCCGCGCGGACCGTACTCCGCCGCCCAGGACTTGGTCAGGGAGTGCACCGCGGCCTTGGTCATGCTGTAGAGGGCGGAGTCGGCCCAGCCGCTCGTGCCGCTGATGGAGCCCATGTTGATCACGACGCCGCTGCCGCGCTCGGCCATCGCGGGCACCAGCGCGCCGGTGAGCTGGAAGGCGGACTTCACGCTGACCGCGTAGGCGGCGTCCAGGGTCGCCTCGTCCACCTCGGCGGTCGGGCGCGGTTCGAGCAGCAGCGCCGCGTTGTTGACCAGGATGTCCAGCCGGCCGCCGACCGCGGCCAGGGTCGCGTCCGCGAGGCCGCGTACGGCCGCGCCGCCCGCCGCGAGGTCGGCCGGCACGAACACCGCCCGACCGCCGGCCGCCTCGATCTCCTCCGCCACCGCCTCGCCGCGTTCGACCCGCCGGCCGCTGACCACGACCAGCGCGCCCTGGGCGGCAAGGGTGCGGGCGACCTGCGCCCCGATGCCCGATGTCGAGCCGGTGACCAGGGCGGTCCTGCCGTCGAATCGCCGTTCCATGACTGTCGTCCTCCTGGGTGCTGCCCCCGACTGGTGTCCGCGGTGGCACGCGGTGCTGCGGCGCGCCGACCGGTGCCACCCTTCTCACGACCTCGGCGTTCTCCCGACGCCTGGTGGTGCTCCTTGGTGGCAGGGCCGAGCGTGGCACCCAGAAAGTGGACCAGCAAGTCCAGAAAACGCGCCGCGGTGTGCGACGCTGGGGGCATGACGCAGCAGCCGGTCAGGTTCACCGCGAAGGGCCGGGCCACCCGGCAGCGCATCGTCGAGGGCGCCGCCGCCGAGATCCGCGCCCGGGGCGCGGTCGCCACCACCCTGGACGACGTCTGCCGGGTGACCGCGACCAGCAAGAGCCAGCTCTTCCACTACTTCCCCGGCGGCCGGGAGCAGTTGATGTACGCCGTCGCGGAATACGAGGCGGACCGGGTGCTGCTGGACCAGGAGCCGTACCTGAGCGACCTGACCTCCTGGGCGGCCTGGGACGCGTGGCGCGACGCCGTGCTCGCCCGCTACCGCCAGCAGGGCACGACGTGCCCGCTGGGGGTCCTGATGACCCAGTTGAGCCGCACCACGCCCGCCTCGCGCGAGGTGACCGCGCGGCTGCTCGAACAGTGGCAGCGCAAGATCACCGACGGCGTGCTGGCGATGCGGGACCAGGGCGCGGTCGCGCCGGGCGTCGACGCCGAACGGGCGGCCGCGGCGCTGCTCGCCGGCATCCAGGGCGGGGTGTCGATCCTGCTGCAGACCGGCCGGCTCACCCACCTCGAAGCCGCGCTCGACGTGGGCATCTCGGGGCTGCGCGCGGGCGCCTGACGGCACGTCCGCCGGGGCCGCCGACCGCCGACCCTGAGCCGCGTCTCCGACCGTGGTACCAGACCCCTAGGGGGAGACACCTACTTTCGGCGCCCACCGGTTCGTACCGGCGGATGACGATCGGGTGCCGGGTGGTGCCTACGGTCATAGGGCGGGATGGAACCGCTCGCCCGCACCTCGGAGGTGGGGATAGCCCCACCCCCGATCCGGAGACCTGCCCCATCGTCAGGTGCGGCACGCTCCGGCAGGCTCATGGACACAAGGGCGATCGGCGCCCCGCACGCACGCGGTCACGTACGACGACACCACCACGGGAGACAGAAGTGACGACGGCTATGACGGTTCCCACAGCCGGGGGCAGCGGAGAACGTACGGCCGTTGCCGCCGCAGGACGGTCGGTGACCAAGGCGTACGGCTCGGGCGAGACCCGGGTGGTCGCGCTGGACGCGGTGGACGTGGACATCGCCCGCGGGCGCTTCACCGCGATCATGGGCCCCTCCGGCTCCGGCAAGTCGACCCTCATGCACTGCCTGGCCGGTCTCGACACGGTCAGCGAGGGCCGGATCTGGATCGGCGGGACCGAGATCACCCACCTCAAGGACAAGAAGCTCACCCAGCTGCGCCGGGACAAGATCGGCTTCATCTTCCAGTCGTTCAACCTGCTGCCGACGCTGAACGCGGCGGAGAACATCACGCTGCCGATGGACATCGCCGGCCGCAAGGTCGACCGCGAGTGGATGGACCGCGTGGTGGAGACCGTCGGCCTGGCCGGCCGGCTCAAGCACCGCCCGACCCAGCTCTCCGGCGGCCAGCAGCAGCGCGTCGCGGTGGCCCGGGCGCTGGCCGCCCGGCCGGAGATCATCTTCGGCGACGAGCCGACCGGCAACCTGGACTCCCGGGCCGGCGCCGAGGTGCTCGGCTTCCTGCGCCGCTCGGTGGACGAACTCGGCCAGACCATCGTGATGGTCACCCACGACCCGGTCGCCGCCTCCTACGCCGACCGCGTGCTCTATCTCGCCGACGGCCGGATCGTCGACGAGATGGTCAGCCCGACCGCCGAGTCGGTGCTGGAGCGGATGAAGTCCTTCGACGGTCGCGGGAGGACCTCGTGACCGTCTTCAAGACGTCGGTGCGCAACTTCTTCGCGCACAAGGGCCGCATGGCCCTGTCCGGGGTCGCGGTGCTGCTGTCGGTGGCGTTCATCTGCGGCACCCTGGTCTTCACCGACACCATGACCGCCACCTTCGACCGGCTCTTCGGCAACACCGCCTCCGACGTCACCGTCAGCGCCAAGGAGGTGAAGAACGAGCAGGCCACCGGCATCCCGGACACCCTGCCCGCCTCCCTGCAGGGCACGTTGGCGCACGTGAAGGGCGTGGTCTCCTCGGTGCCCGACGTCACCAGCCAGGACGTCACCGTCGCCGACGCGCACAACGACAAGATCAGCCCGTCCTCCGGCGCGCCGACCGTCGTCAGCAACTGGGACTCCACCGAGACCAGGGCGGTGAAGCTCACCTCCGGCCACCTGCCCACCTCGGACACCGACGCCGTGATCGACGCGGACACAGCCAAGGCGAAGCACCTGAAGATCGGCGACACGCTGCGGGTCATCGCGCAGCCCGGCGACTTCAAGGTCACCCTCAGCGGCATCGTCACCTTCAAGTCGACCAACCCCGGCGCCGCCGTGGTCTACGTGGACACCGCCGTCGCGCAGTCCAAGCTGCTCGGCCGCGCCGACGCCTACACCGGCTACGGCCTGACCGCCGCCAAGGGTGTCTCCGACGAGCAGCTCAAGGCGAACGTGAAGGCGGCGATCGGCGGCCACTACACGGTCGACACCGCGAAGGAGACCACGAAGAAGCAGGAGGACGACCTCGGCGGCTTCCTGAACTTCATGAAGTACGCGATGCTCGGCTTCGCCGGGATCGCGGTCCTGGTCGGCATCTTCCTGATCGTCAACACCTTCTCCATGCTGGTCGCCCAGCGCACCCGGGAGATCGGCCTGATGCGGGCGCTCGGCTCCAGCCGCCGCCAGGTCAACCGGTCGGTGCTGATCGAGGCGGTGATGCTCGGCGTCAGCGGCTCCGTGGTCGGTATCGGCGGCGGCATCGGCCTGGCCGTCGGGCTGATGAAGCTGATGGGCAAGGCCGGTCTGAAGCTGGACAGTTCCGAGCTGACCATCAAGGCCACCACCCCGATCGTCGGCCTCGTCATCGGCGTCGTCGTCACCGTGGTCTCCGCGTACATCCCCGCCCGCCGGGCCGGGAAGATCTCCCCGATGGCCGCGCTGCGCGACGCCGGCACCCCGGCCGACGCCAGGGCCGGCCGGATCAGGGCCGCGATCGGCGTGCTGGTCTGCGCCGCGGGCGTGCTCGCCCTGGTCGCGGCATCCCAGTCGGACAAGGCGTCCTCGGGCGGCGGGATGCTCGGTATCGGCGTGCTGCTGTCGCTGGTCGGCTTCGTCATCGTCGGCCCGCTGCTCGCCGGCGTGGTGGTCCGCGCGGTCAGCGCCGTGGTGCTGCGGTTCTTCGGCCCGATCGGCCGGCTCGCCGAGCGCAACGCGCTGCGCAACCCGCGCCGCACCGGCGCCACCGCCTCCGCGCTGATGATCGGCCTGGCGCTGGTGGCCGGCATGTCGGTGGTCGGCTCGTCCATGGTGGCCTCCGCCAACGACCAGCTCGACAAGTCCGTCGGCGCGGACTTCATCATCGAGGTCGGCAGCAACGGCTCGCAGCCGATCACCCCGTCCGCCGCCAAGGCGATCAGGTCGGCGTCGGACCTGGACCACATCACCAACTACACGATCGTCAACGGCACCCTGACCACGCCGTCCGGCAAGAAGATCAAGGGCCAGCTCAGCGCCGCCGACAGCACCTACACCCAGGACGTGCAGCTGGCGACCACGCAGGGCAAGCTCTCCGACGCCTACGGCAAGGACGCGATGTCCGTGCCGGAGCAGTTCGCCAAGGACAACCACGTCAAGGTCGGGGACACCATGACCGTGGCGCTGGTCGGCGGGCGCACCGCGCACCTGAAGATCGCCGCGGTCACCAAGGGCGGCACCGCCCTGGAGAACGGCACCCTGTTCACCAGTATCAACACCGCGCGGACCTACCTGCCGGCGGACAAGATGCCCGGTGACTTCCTGATGTTCGCCAAGGCCGCCGACGGCAAGGAGAAGGAGGCGTACGCCTCCCTGAAGGCCGCGACGCACGACTACCCGCAGATCGACGTGCGCGACCAGGCCGACTACAAGCACCTGATCAAGGACCAGGTCAACCAGCTGCTCTACATGATCTACGCGCTGCTGGCGCTGGCGATCATCGTGGCGGTGCTCGGCGTGGTCAACACCCTGGCGCTGTCGGTGGTGGAGCGGACCCGGGAGATCGGCCTGATGCGGGCGATCGGCACCTCCCGGCGCCAGCTGCGGCGGATGATCCGGCTGGAGTCGGTGGTCATCTCGCTCTTCGGCGCGCTGGTCGGCCTCGCGCTCGGCCTGGGCTGGGGTTCGGCCGCCCAGCAGGTGCTCGCCTCCCAGGGGTTGCAGATCCTGCGCATCCCGTGGAGCACGATCGTGATCGTCTTCGTCGCCTCCGCGGTCGTCGGCCTGCTGGCCGCGCTCCTGCCGGCCTTCCGGGCCGCGCGGATGAACGTACTGAACGCGATCGCCACCGACTAGGAAGGCGGCCCGGCCCGGACCCCGGGCGGCGGCCGGGCCGTTCCCCGGCCCGCACGTGACACGGCGGCCCCCGGCCCCACGGCAAAGGCGCGCCCGGGGGCCCCCCGCAAGAGGCCCCCGCCCCCCCCCCCCCCCGGGGCGGCGGGGGCTTC
>NZ_JBIUYR010000025.1:0-74967 GCF_044744625.1 Streptomyces sp. NPDC087270 | reverse complement strand
ACGCCCCCGGGCCCCCCCGCCCCCCCCCACGCGGCGCCCGGGGGCCCGCCGCGTCACGTGCCCCGCGCACGCCGCCCGCAGCGGGCGGCGTGCGCGTTCCGGCGTCTAGGACGTGAAGTAGCCGGTGATGTCCGCCAGCAGGTTGACGCTGCCGGCCGAGTTGTAGAAGTCGACCTTGCCGTCGACCACCGGGACCACCACCAGGTTCGGGATGGTCTGCCCGGTCGGGAAGTTGAGGCTGGAGGTGTTCGGCCGCGTGGTGCCGTCGGGGTAGACGATGACGTGGCCGGTGGTGGTCGGGCTGACCGCGGTGACGTTCATGACCACCGCCGTCACCCCGCTCGCGGGCAGGCCGCCGTGGCCGGTGAGCGGCAGGGTGACGGTCTTGCCGCCGGCGACCGCGCCCTTGACGCCGCCGGTGCCGTTGCGGGTGTCCATCAGCCGGGTCGGCCCGGTGGAGTGGAAGAGCGAACCGCTCGCCGCGTAGTAGCCGGTGACGTCGGCGAGCAGGTTGACGCTGCCGGCCGAGTTGTAGAAGTCCACCTTGCCGTTGACCACCGGCACCGTCACCAGGTTCGGGATGGTGGTCTTCGCCGGGAAGTTGAGGCTGGAGGTGTCCGGCTGGGTGGTGCCGTCGGGGTAGACGATCAGGTGGCCGGTGGCGGTCGGGCTGACCGCGGTGACGTTCATGACCACCGCCGTCACCCCGGTGTCGGGGATGCCGGTGGTGCCCCCGGTGACCTGGAGCGAGACCGTCTGCCCCGCCGTCACCGGACCGGTCACCCCGCCGGTGCCGTCACGCGTGTCCATCAGCCGCTCGGGGCCGACCGGATCGAACCGCGACCCGCTGCTGGACGAGGTGTAGTAGCCGGTGACGTCGGCGAGCAGGTTGACGCTGCCGGCCGAGTTGTAGAAGTCCACCTTGCCGTTGACCACCGGCACCACGACCAGGTTCGCGATCGTGCGGCCCGCGGGGAAGTTGAGGCTGGAGGTGTTCGGCTGGGTGGTGCCGTCGGGGTAGACGATGACGTGGCCGGTGGTGGTCGGGCTGACCGCGGTGACGTTCATGACCAAGCCGGTCACACCGCTGCTGGGCACCCCGCCCTTGCCCGCGACCTGCAGGCTGATCGTCTTGCCCGCGCCGACCGCGCCCTTGGTCACGCCGGTGCCGTTGCGGGTGTCCATGATCCGGGTCGGGCCCGCCGCGGTGAACGTCCCGGCCGGCGGAACCACCGCCGAACCCGCCGTGACGTCGCTCGCCTTGACGAAGCCGAGCCGGTGGTTGAACCGGATCGGGTAGTAGACGGTCGTGCCCACCACCCGCGTCTGGTCGCCCGGCGCGCTCTGGTCGATGTTCTTGGCGTAGTAGTAGTCGGCGTTCACCGGGTCGTCGGCGACGTACGACTGGCCGGCCGGGATCGTGTAGCCCAGCGGCGCCACGATCTGGGTGTCCTCGCTCGCCACCCCGGCGATCACCGACGGGTACGCGGACGCCTCCGGGTAGGCCCGGCCGTACACCGGGACCGCGCTGCTGCCGGCGGGTGTGACCACATGGCGCGCGGTGTTGCCGTTCGCGACCGCGAACCGCCCGCCCGGGTTGTAGAACCACGCCTTCTGGCCGCCGTACCAGATCGCCGTCCAGTCGCCCTGGACGCCGGCCACGACGAACGACTGCCCGGCGACCGCCTTGTCGGTCACGTCGGCGGCCTGCGTGGTGCCGTTGGCGACCTTGTTGGCCGCCATCACCGAGTCGCCGATCAGCGCGGCCGACGAGGACGGCGAGGTGCGCAGGTAGACGAAGCTGGTCGGCTGCGCGGCACACGGGTTGGAACTGCAGCCGGTGACCGTCGGCTCGTTCGCCGAGGTGAACGGCGGGTCGATGGTGACCTCGCCGCCCACCACCGGGGTGCCGCCGCCACCGGGAGTGGCGCCGAGCAGGTCGAGGTAGTGCGACCAGTTCCAGTACGGGCCCGGGTCCCAGTGCATGCTGGTGAGCTGGGCGGTCTGCGGCGAGGGCACATCGTCGTGGCCGAGGATGTGCTGCCGGTCGAGCGGCACGTCGAACCGGTTCGCCAGGTAGCGCACCAGCGCCGCCGACGACTCGTAGAGCGACTCGCTGTACCAGGACGCGCCGGAGATCGCGATGCCCTCGTGCTCGATGCCGATCGAGTGCGCGTTGATGTAGTAGTTGCCGGCGTGCCAGGCCACGTTCTTGGTCTGCACGACCTGGGTGACCAGCCCGTCGGACGAGCGCACGATGTAGTGCGGGGTGGCGTACTTCGTCGGGTCCTGGAATATGCCCAGCGCGCTGCTGTAGCTGCCCTCGGTGTCGTGGATGACGATGTACTTGATGGAGTTGCCGTCGGCCGGGCGGTTCGCCAGGTCGTAACTGCCGTACTTCGACTTGTCGTTCGGGTCGGTCTGCTTGTAGGCGGCCGGCACGTAGTTGCACGTCAGGCCGGACGGGCACTCGGGCGTCGGGTTCGCGGCAGGGGTGGCGGTACCGGCCGCGCCGGCCTTCGTCTCCTGCGCGGCCTCCGCGGTCGCCGACGGCAGGCCGAGGTCCTTCAGAGCCGAGGTCCTGGGCGCCACGGCCGGCTCGGCCGCGAGCGTGACCAGTTGGCCGTCGGCGGTGGTGCGCGAGGCCCCGGTCCGCAGCGTGGTGTAGACGCGGTCCGCGTACTGGCCGGCGCCCTGGGCGTCGGTGGACTGGCTGAAGCGGGCCACGGCGCCGTACCAGGCGCCCGGGTCGGCCGGCAGGGAGCCGGCCAGCTGCTTCTCGTAGTGCGCGAGCAGCGCCGCGCCGCCCCGGACGCTCTGCAGCGGGTCGCTGCGCAGGCGCGCCTGCGACGTCCCGGTCAGCGCGGCCGCCGCGTCCAGCGTGCGGTAGGCGGCGGTCGGGCCGGCCGCCGACGGTGTGGCGGTGGCGCGCGGCGCGGCCGGGGCGGCACTGCCGCCCTCACCGCGCTGGCCGGTGTCCGGCGCGGTGCCCGCGGCCCGCAGGGCGGCGGTGTCCACATGGGTCAGGCCCATGACGTTGTAGTTGCCGGTGGTGCTGGGTGCTCCGGCGTGCGTGTCCCACAGCGACTGGTGGTAGGCCACCGCCATGAGCAGGCCCTCGGGCACCTGGAACTCCTTCGCGGCGCTCGCGAAGTCCCCCTGCAGCGTGTCGCGCGCGGTGCCGGCTGTGCTGACCGCCGTGCTGCCCGCGGCGCTCGCGCCGCTCCTGGCCGGTGCGGCCTGCGCCACACCCGTCCAGGACAGTGCGCCCGCGACGACGGCGGCCACCGCCACCGTCCACGCTCCGCGCGGCCCCCCGCGGCGCCCCTGATCTGCCTCTCTCAAGGCCCCTCCCCACAATCCTCGGTTTCCGGGGCCCGGTGTGCCGGGCCCGAAGCTGGCAACGTAGCAGCACGCTCCCCGGACGCGGAGGCGCCAGGAGCGGTCCGGCGGTGGCTGTCACCGGTACGTCGTACGCTGGAGGTACCCCCGGCCCGTGCGACGTGTCGGGCGCTTCGCGTTGCTCTGCCCTCTTCTTCGGGCCCTCTTCTTTCGGGACGGAACCCTGATGAGTCTGAACGGTCTGGTCGACGTCGTCGTCGAGGACGCCGCTCTCGCCGAGGCGGTCGAGTCCGCCGCCGCGGGCAACCGCCCGCAGGTGGACCTGGTCGGTCCGCCCGCCGCGCGCCCCCTGGTGGTCGCCGCGCTGGCCGCCCGCGCGCGCCGTACGGTGCTCGCGGTCACCGCCACCGGCCGCGAGGCCGAGGACCTGGCCGCGGCGCTGCGCTCCCTGCTGCCGCCGGACACGGTGGCGGAGTACCCGTCGTGGGAGACGCTGCCGCACGAGCGGCTGTCCCCGCGCAGCGACACCGTGGGCCGGCGGCTGGCGGTGCTGCGCCGGCTGGCCCATCCGCACGCCGACGACGTGGTGGCCGGCCCGGTCCAGGTGGTGGTCGCGCCGATCAGGTCGGTGCTCCAGCCGCAGGTCAAGGGGCTCGGCGACCTGGAGCCGGTGTCCTTGCGCAGCGGTGGCAGCGCGGATCTGGACGCCGTGGTCGACGGACTGGCGGCGGCCGCGTACGCCCGGGTGGAGCTGGTCGAGAAGCGCGGCGAGTTCGCGGTGCGCGGCGGCATCCTCGACGTCTTCCCGCCCACCGAGGAGCACCCGCTGCGGGTGGAGTTCTGGGGCGACGAGGTCGAGGAGATCCGCTACTTCAAGGTCGCCGACCAGCGCTCCCTGGAAGTCGCCGAGCACGGCCTGTGGGCGCCGCCCTGCCGCGAGCTGCTGCTGACCGAGCAGGTCAGGGCCCGGGCGGCGGCCCTGGCGGCCGAGCACCCCGAGCTGGACGAGCTGCTGGGCAAGATCGCCGAGGGCATCGCGGTCGAGGGCATGGAGTCGCTGGCCCCGGTGCTGGTCGACGACATGGAGCTGCTGCTCGACGTGCTGCCGGCCGGTTCGATGGCGGTGGTCTGCGATCCGGAACGGGTCCGCACCCGGGCCGCGGACCTGGTGGCGACCTCCCGGGAGTTCCTGGAGGCGTCCTGGGCGGCCTCGGCGGGCGGGGGCGCCGCGCCGATCGACCTGGGCGCCGCCTCCCTGTGGTCCATCGCCGACATCCGGGAGCACGCCCGCCGCCTCGGCACCCCGTGGTGGTCGGTGAGCCCGTTCGCCGCCGACGAGCAGGGCGCCGCGCCCGCCGGACCGTACGACGAGCGCCCCTCGCTCGGGCCCGAGCTGGAGTTCGGCGACACCCTGCGGCTGGGCATGCACGCCCCCGAGCTGTACCGCGGCGACACCGCCCGCGCGCTCGCCGACACCAAGGGCTGGCTCGCCGAGGGCTGGCGCACGCTCTACGTCACCGAGGGCCACGGCCCGGCGGCGCGGCTGGTGGAGGTGCTGGGCGGCGAGGGCATCGCGGCCCGGCTGGACCCGGAGCTGACCGACCCGGCCATGCTGGCGCCCTCCGTGGTGCACGTGGCGACCGGCTCGCTGGAGCACGGCTTCGTGGACGCCGCGCTGAAGCTCGCGGTGCTCACCGAGACCGACCTGTCCGGGCAGCGCTCCACGGCCAAGGACATGGGCCGGATGCCGTCGCGGCGCCGCAAGACCATCGACCCGCTCACCCTCACCGGCGGCGACTACATCGTGCACGAGCAGCACGGCGTCGGCCGCTACGTGGAGATGGTGCAGCGCACCGTCCAGGGCGCCACCCGCGAGTACCTCGTGGTGGAGTACGCCCCGGCCAAGCGCGGCCAGCCCGGCGACCGGCTCTTCGTCCCCACCGACCAGCTCGAACAGGTCACCAAGTACGTGGGCGGCGAGGCCCCCTCGCTGCACCGGCTCGGCGGCGCGGACTGGACCAAGACCAAGGCGCGCGCGAAGAAGGCGGTCAAGGAGATCGCCGCCGACCTGATCCGGCTGTACTCCGCGCGGATGGCCGCGCCCGGCCACACCTTCGGCCCCGACACGCCCTGGCAGCGCGAGCTGGAGGACGCCTTCCCGTACGCGGAGACGCCCGACCAGCTGACCACCATCGCCGAGGTCAAGTCGGACATGGAGAAGTCCGTGCCGATGGACCGGCTGATCTGCGGCGACGTCGGGTACGGCAAGACCGAGATCGCGGTGCGCGCCGCGTTCAAGGCGGTCCAGGACGGCAAGCAGGTGGCGGTCCTGGTGCCGACCACCCTGCTGGTGCAGCAGCACATGGGCACCTTCGCCGAGCGGTACTCCCAGTTCCCGGTGAACGTCCGCGCGCTGTCGAGGTTCCAGACCGACAGCGAGGCGAAGGCGGTCCTGGAGGGGCTGCGGGAGGGCTCCGTCGACCTGGTGATCGGCACCCACCGGCTCTTCTCGTCGGAGACGAAGTTCAAGGACCTCGGCCTGGTCATCGTCGACGAGGAGCAGCGCTTCGGCGTCGAGCACAAGGAGCAGCTCAAGAAGCTGCGCGCCAACGTCGACGTGCTCACCATGTCCGCGACGCCGATCCCGCGCACGCTGGAGATGGCGGTCACCGGCATCCGCGAGATGTCCACCATCACCACCCCGCCCGAGGAGCGCCACCCGGTGCTGACGTTCGTCGGCCCCTACGAGGAGAAGCAGATCGGCGCCGCCATCCGCCGCGAACTGCTGCGCGAGGGCCAGGTGTTCTACATCCACAACCGGGTGGAGTCCATCGACCGGGCCGCGGCGCGGCTGCGCGCCATCGTGCCGGAGGCGCGGATCGCCACCGCGCACGGGCAGATGGGGGAGTCGCAGCTCGAACAGGTGGTGGTGGACTTCTGGGAGAAGCGGTTCGACGTGCTGGTGTCCACCACGATCGTGGAGTCCGGCATCGACATCGCCAACGCCAACACCCTCATCGTCGAGCGCGGCGACACCTTCGGGCTCTCCCAGCTCCACCAGTTGCGCGGCCGGGTGGGCCGCTCCCGCGAGCGCGGCTACGCGTACTTCCTGTACCCGCCGGAGAAGCCGCTCACCGAGACCGCGCACGAGCGGCTGGCCACCATCGCCCAGCACACCGAGATGGGCGCGGGCATGTACGTCGCGATGAAGGACCTGGAGATCCGCGGCGCGGGCAACCTGCTCGGCGGCGAGCAGTCCGGGCACATCGCGGGGGTCGGCTTCGACCTGTACGTGCGGATGGTCGGCGAGGCCGTCGCGGACTACCGCAACGCGCTGGAGAGCGGCGGCGAGCCGGAGGAGGAGCTGCTGGACGTGAAGATCGAGCTGCCGGTCGACGCGCACGTCCCGCACGACTACGCGCCCGGCGAGCGGCTGCGGCTCCAGGCGTACCGGTCGATCGCCGCCGCGAACAGCGAGGAGGACATCGCCGCGGTGCGCGAGGAGCTGACCGACCGCTACGGCAAGCTGCCCGAGCCGGTGGAGAACCTGCTGCTGGTGGCCGCGTTGCGGATACTGGCCCGCAAGGTCGGCGTCGGCGACATCACGCTCCAGGGCGGCAACGTCCGCTTCGGGCCGGTCGAGTTGCGCGAGTCCCAGGAGCTGCGGCTCGGCCGGATCTACCCGCGCTCGGTGATCAGGCACGCCACGAAGCAGGTGCTGGTGCCGCGCCCGGCGACCGCCCGGATCGGCGGGAAGCCGGTGGTGGGCCGCGAACTGCTCCAGTGGACCGCGCAGTTCCTGACCACGGTGCTCGACAACTAGGCGCGGGGCAGCCGGGTGCCCGGCTGCACGAGGCGCCCGCGGTACGGCGGGCGCCTCGGCGTGGCACCGGCCCGTTCCACCGGCTCGCCCTACCGGCCGCCCGATGTGAGGTGGAGCACCACATATCCCTGGTTGTCGGCGACCATGCTGTAGGTGGCGGCCGGGTGCAGCTGCTTGGCGTACGTCACCGGGTCGCCGGCCCAGCCGGATGTGTTGTCGATCGCGATGTACTGCGGGGTGACGCCCTGGGTGTCGCCGACCCAGTACACGGTGGTGCGGTGCACCAGGTGGCTGATCGGGCCGACGTTCGCCTCCACGGTGGCGCCGTCGGGGATCTCGTCGAGGGTGTGCTCGATCGCCTTGGTGCGGGCGTCGACCTTGTAGGTGGCCGAGTGGCTGAGCGATGCCAGGGGGAGGGTCAAGGTCAGCGCCAGGGCGGCGCCGGCCGCGGCCGCGGGCAGCCCGGAGGCGTAGGAGCGCAGCCAGGGGCGCGGGCTGCGCCGGGAGGTCACGGCGGCGTCCACGAGGGCGAGCATGACCACCGGCATCAGCACCGCGCTGTAGTGCCAGTCGGTGCCCCAGTAGTGGTCGTCGTGCGAGACGAACCGCCAGCCGATGGTGGGCAGCGCGGCGAGGATCAGCGGGGAGCGCAGGGCGAGCAGCCCGGTGGTGGGCAGCAGAATCCACAGCAGGGTGTGGGCCGCGGTGTCGAACGGGATGTGCCCGGGCATCGGGGCGCCGTTGCCGTTCAGCTTGTTCCAGTAGTCGTACCCGCCGGTCTTGTTGAACGCCGGGATGATCACGGCGAAGGCGAGCGCGGACATGGCGACCCCGAATCCGGCCAGGCCGATCGCCCAGGGGCCGAAGCGCAGGGCGTCGGACAGCCGCCCCCCGTGGGCGCCGTGCCCGGTGCGGCCGTCGCCCTCGGTGCCGGGGTCGGTGGCGGAACCGGGGCCGGCGGTGGCGGGACCGGTGCCGGACTCCGCGGCGGGCTCGCCCGGCGCGGTGCCGGTGTCCGTACCGTGGTCCGTGTCGGCGCGCGCCGCGTCCACCGCCTCGGCGCCCCGCTCCTCCCGGGTGCGCCACCACACGATCACACCGATCGCGGCGGCCGTGACACCCATGTCCTCCTTGACGAAGACCAGCGGCACCGCCCACCACATCGCCGCCGCCCAGCGCTTGCGCAGCACCGCCTCCAGGGAGAAGGCCAGCAGCGGCATCGCGAACGCGATCTCGTGGAAGTCGAACTGGACGGCCTTCTGCACGCCCCACGACAGTGCGTAGGCCACCCCGATCGCGAGCCCGCGGCCCCGCCCGAGCAGCAGCCCGGCGACCCGGGTCACCGGGATCACCGACACCGCGAACAGCAGCGCCTGGGCGACCAGCAGCGTCACCGGGGTCGGGAAGACCCGGTAGAAGGGCGCGATCAGCGCGGTGATCGGGCTGAAGTGGTCGCCGAGGATGTTGAACCCCGGGCCCTTGAGGTCCGCGACCGGCGCGTGCAGGTGGGCGTAGGACTTGATCGCCTGCTCGAAGATGCCCAGGTCCCAGGACATCGTGAGCAACTGCCGGTAGCGGGTCACCGACAGCGCGGTGTAGGCGGCGAAGAAGACGACCGCGAGCACGTAGGGGTCCGCGCCGGCGCCGAACCTGCGCAGCCGCAGCCCGGTGCCGCCGGCCCCGCCGGCGGCCTTCGCCGCGCCCGCGCCCGCCACGGCATCGGCGCCGGCGTCGGCGTCGGCCTCCTGCGCCGGGATGACGGCCTCGGCCCTGTCCATCGTCGTCCTCCAGCGGAAGCGGGGTCGGGGTCTGCCGGAAAAGATACGGGACGACGCTGTGCCGGCGGGACCCCGCGCGGCACGGGCACCGACCGGGTGCCGCGAACGGTCCCCCGCCCCGGCGTCCGCGGGCGAAGGCGCGGGCGAGGCGCGGGCGAAGCACGGACGGTGCGCGGACGGTGCACGGACGCCGGGTCGCGCCGGGGAACCGGGCCGGCCGAAATAGTTATCCACAGGTCGGGGGTGAGCGGGGGACGGCCGCGCTCTGCGGCCGATACGCTCACAGGGTGTTCGCCGATGGGTGGGCGCGGGCACCCGCGGTGTCCGTGTGGCGGCGGACGTCGAGCAGTCACCGCCCGCCGTCCGTGGCCCGACGACCCAGGAGCACCCACATGTACGGCCCAGGTCCGGTGACGCAGGGGCCCAGGCCCGCACACCCCACGACTGCCGTCGTGCTGCGGGTGATCCTCACCGTGCTGCCGGTGGTCACCCTGGGCTTCCTCGCGTGGTGCTCGATGCTGTACCTGGCGGTGCTGCGCAAGCGCACCTCCGACTGGCTGATGCTGGCCGTCGCGGTCGGCATGGCGGTGATCGCCGTGGTCTGCTTCGGGCTGTCCGACGACGACAACGACTGGCAGGCCAACACCGGCGGCACCCTCATCCTGATCTGCATGTTCGGCGGCGCGGTGTACTTCCTGGTCGCCGACATCCTCAGGTACCGCACCGGCCACCAGGGGTGGCCCGCCGCGGCCGGCTACCCGCAGCCGAACCCGTACGCCACCGGCTACGGCACCGGCTACGGCACCGGCGGCCCGATGGTGCCCCCGCCGCACCAGGGCTACCCGGACCCGCGGCAGTACCCCGGTCCGGCCGCCCACCCGGCCCCGATGCAGGGCGCGCCGAACATACCGAGCATGCCCAGCGTGCCGAACGCGCCGGTGAACCAAGGCCCGTCCACCCCGTCGCCCTCCCGCCCGGCCACCCCGCCGCCGGTGAACCGTCCCGCCACCCCGACCCCCGTGCCCCGTCCCACCCCGCCGCCGGCCCCCCGCATCGACCAGGTCCGGGCCGAACTCGACGAGCTGAGCGACTTCCTGCGCAAGGAGCGCGGCGACAGCCAGGACAGCGGTGAGGGCGAGGGGGCCAGGTGACCGGTCGGCTCATCGCCGGGCGGTACGAACTGGCCGCGATCATCGGCCAGGGCGGCATGGGGCAGGTGTGGACCGCGTACGACCGGCGGCTGGACCGCCGGGTCGCGGTGAAGCTGCTGCGCCCCGACAAGGTCGCCGGCGGGGACAACGTGGAGGAGCTGCGGCAGCGGTTCGACCGCGAGTGCCGGGTCACCGCCCAGGTCGACCACCCCGGCCTGGTCACCGTGCACGACGCGGGCGCCGACGGCGACGAGCTGTATCTGGTGATGCAGTACGTGGAGGGCAGCGACCTCGGCGACCACCTGGCCGCGCACACGCCCTACCCGTGGCCGTGGGCGGTCGCCGTCGGCGCGCAGTTGTGTGCCGCGCTGTCGGCCGTGCACGCCGTCCCGATCGTCCACCGCGACCTCAAGCCGCGCAACGTGATGATCAGGACCGACGGCACCGTCACCGTGCTCGACCTGGGCGTCGCGTCCGTGATGGACACCGACACCACCCGGCTCACCCACACCGGCTCGCCGATCGGCAGCCCCGCGTACATGGCGCCCGAGCAGGCGATGGGCGGCGCCATCGGCCCGCGCACCGACCTGTACGCCCTGGGCGTGGTGCTGCACGAACTGCTCGGCGGCGAGGTGCCGTTCGGGGCGCCGACGGCGCTCGGCGTGCTGCACGGCCACCTGTACGAGCCGCCGACGCCGCTGCGCCGCATACGCCCCCAGGTGCCCGAGCCGCTGGAGGCCCTGGTGCTGCGGCTGCTGGCGAAGGACCCGCAGGACCGCCCGGAGGACGCGCAGGACGCCTTCCGGCAGCTCGTCGCCCTGGTGCCGCCCGGCGGGCCCCGCTCCGCGCCGCTCGGCCCGATGGACCCCACCCGGCCGTTCCTGCGCCCGCACGCCCCCTGGCCGGACAAGCCCGCGCCCGCGCCGCTGCCCGAACGCCCCGCCTACCCGCCGGCGGTGAACTCCGCGGGCCCCGACCTGGCCGCAGCCGTCGACGAGGTGCGCCGGCTGCTGGCCGCGGGCCGGATCACCCAGGCCGTGGACGTGCTCGGCGGGCTGCTGCCGGCCGCCGCCGAGAAGCACGGCGAGCACTCCCCGGTGCTGCGCAGCCTGCGCAAGCAGTACGCCGCCACCTTGATGGAGGACGGCCAGTACCGCCGCGCGCTGCCCGAACTGCGCCGGCTGTCCGAGGAGTTCGCCTCCCAGTACGGCGGCGCGGACCGGCAGGCCCTGCAGTACCGCTACGAAGCGACGCAGTGCCTGGAGCAGTTGGGCGACACCACCTCCGCGCTGTCCGAATACCGCGTCCTGCTGCCCTACTTCGAGCGCTGGGCCGCCACCGACCCCGGGCCGCCGCTGGAGATCCGGCGCCGGATCGGCCACCTGCTGCTGTCCGTCGGCGACCGGCACGCGGCCCGCGACGTGCTGACCCGCCTGCTCTACGACTCCGAGCGGGTGCGCGGACTCCACCACCCCTTCCCGGCGGAAGTGCGCCGTACGCTCGCCTGGTTGGGGCAGGTTCAGGGGTAGGACCTGCCGTTCGGCAGGGCGGGAGGGGCGGGTGGCGCCCCGGACGAGCGAACTTCCGAGGTGTGATCGATGGGCATACGCAGGACGCGGGCGCTGGCCTGCACGGCGGTACTGGCCGCGACGCTGGGCGTCGCCGGGTGCAAGGACACCAGCCTGGGCGCGGACCCCACCAGCAGCGCGAGCGGCGGCGGCAACACCGGTGCCACCGGCGGCGATCCGGGTGCCACCCCGAGCGCCGCCCACGGCAGTGCGCTGGCCGCCGCGAACGCCCTGAAGGTCAAGGGCCGTGCCCCGAAGACCGGTTACTCCCGCGACCAATTCGGCCCCGCCTGGGCCGACGTGGACCACAACCACTGCGACACCCGCGACGACATACTGCAACGCGACCTCACCAAGAAGACGTACCGGGCCGGCACCAAGGACTGCGTCATCACCGGCGGCACCCTCGCCGACCCGTACACCGGCACCCGGATCGTCTACAAGCGCGGCGCCAGCAAGGTCGACATCGACCACGCCGTGGCCCTGTCCGACGCCTGGCAGAAGGGCGCCCAGCAGTGGTCCAAGGACCGCCGCGAGGACTTCGCCAACGACCCGCTGAACCTGCTCGCCGTCGACTCCTCCACCAACCGCCGCAAGAGCGACGGCGACACCGCCACCTGGCTGCCCCCGAACACGTCGTTCCGCTGCTCCTACGTGGCCCGCCAGGTCGCCGTGAAGAAGAAGTACGGCCTTTCGGTCACCTCCGCCGAGCAGGCCGCCATGCGCAAGGTGCTGAACACCTGCCCGAAGCAGCTGCTTCCCACCGGCTGACCGGCCGCAACCCTCCCGGCCCGGATCACGTTGTGCAGAGTGCTGGATATCGGCCGCCGTTGGTCAATATCCTCGTGCTCGATCATCCATCACGCCAGGAACGCGAGACGCGAGACGCGAGGAGAACCTCCCCGCTGTTCCCCGCCGTCACCCGCCGGGAGGCACCCATGGTCCGCCGCCGTACCGCCGTCTCCACCGCCGCAGTCGCACTGCTGCTGGCCTCGCCCGCGCTGACCGCGTGCGGGTCGGGGCCCAACCGCACGGGCGCGGCCGCGGTGGTCGGCGGCCAGCGGGTCACCGTGTCGACCGTGCAGGCGCGCGTCTCGGACCTGCGGACGGCCGCGAACGGCAACCCGCAGGCCGCACAGGCGGTGTCCGGCGCCACCCAGCTGCCGACCCAGGTGCTCAACGTGATCGTGCAGACCCAGGTGGTGGACAAGGCGCTCGCCGACAAGGGGCTGACGGTGTCCGCGGGCGAGGTGCAGCGGGAGTACGACGCCGAGGTGCAGCAGCTCGCCGGCGGCTCCCAGAAGAGCTACGAGGCCGGCATGCTCGCGCAGTACGGCACGCCGCCCGACCAGATCGACAGCTACCTGCACGAGAAGATCGCGATCACGAAGATCATCGCGGCGCTCGGGTACCAGCCGGGCAGCGACGGCGGCGAGAAGGCTCTGGAGGACTACATGGTGCAGACCGCCAAGTCGCTCCATGTGCACATCAACCCGCGGTACGGCGTCTGGGACGGCAAGAGCGCGTCCATCGGCAAGGTCAAGGACCCGTGGGTGATCGACAAGACCCCGGTGACGAGCCCTGACGACACCGCCGCGCCCACCGACGTCGCCTGAGCGCCTCGCCGGACCTGAGCGCTCCGCCGGACCTGACCGCCTCGCCGGACCCTGAGCGCCTCGTCGCCCGCCCGCGCCCGGCCGCCCGCCCCGTCGATCGCCGGGCGGGTGATCGCCGGGCCGGCGGCGCGCGGTACGTTCGAGGGGTGACCGAAGAACCCGCCGCCGTGCCCCCCGGGCGCCTGGTGCTGCTCACCATGAGCCACCGGGTCGCGCCCGGCCTGCTCTCCTGGCCCGCGTGGCAGGTGCTGCGCGACGCCGACCGCGTGCTGTGCGCGGACCCGGACCACCCGCAGCTGCCCTACCTGCGGCAGGCCGGCGTCACCGTCGAGACGGCGGCGCCGACCGGGCAGCAGCTGGTGGACGCCACCGCGGGCGGCCGCACCGTGGTGTACCTGCCGCCGGACGCCGGCGCGGACCCGGCCGTCACCGACGAGCTGGCCCGGCTGGGCGGCTCCGGCCGGGTCGCGATGCCCGAACTGGAGCTGCTGCCGGGGTCGTACGACCTGCCCGGCGCGCGACTGCTCGACCTGGTGCGGGTGATGGACCGGATCAGGGCCGAGTGCCCGTGGAGCAGCACCCGCACCCACGAGGACCTCGCCGCGTACGGCATCGAGGAGATGTACGAACTTGTCGAGGCGATCGAGGAGGGCGACCGGACCGCCGTCCGCGAGGAGTTGGGCGACGTGCTGCTCCAGGTGGTCTTCCACGCGGCCATCGCCGAGGGCGACCCGGAGGAGCCGTACGGCATCGACGACGTCGCCGCGGGCCTGATCACCAAGCTGATCCACCGCCACTCGCACATCTTCGGCGACGAGCAGGCCCGGACCCCGGAGGAGGTCCGCGCGATCTGGCTGCGGCGCAAGGGCGCCGAGAAGGCCCGGGAGTCCGTCACCGAGGGCGTCCCGGTCGCCGCCCCCGCCCTCGCGCTCGCGGCGAAGCTCGCCGGCCGCGCGCGGGCCGCGGGACTCCCGCTGCCCGCCGTCCCGGCCGCGCCCGGTGCCGGCGACGAGACCGCGCTCGGCGACCACCTGCTCGCGGAGGCCGCCGCCGCGCAGTCCGCGGGCATCGACCCGGAGCGCGCGCTGCGGCAGGCCGCACGCCGCTACCGGGCCGCGACGAAGGCCGCGGAGGCGCGTCGCGCGGCGCAGACCGGTAGCGGTACCGGTACCGGTACCGGTACCGGTCCGTCGGGCGACGCGGACGCCGACGCCGCCGACACCACCGGCCGTACCGTGGAAGGCGGTTGACGCCGGTGCGGCTGGACGTCCCCTATGCCTGGCCGGCCGGCGAGGCCGAAGCCCTCGCACTCCAGGAGCGGCTGCGGCCGCTCGCCGACCACCGCGGCCCCGGGCCGGCCGCGCCCCGCCTGGTCGCGGGCCTCGACGTCGCCTACGCCGGCGACGGGCGCGGCACCGGCGACCTGGTCGCGGCCGCCGTCGTGGTGATCGACACGGCGACCCTCGGCGTGGTCGAGCGCGCCACCGCCGTCGCGACCACCGCCTTCCCGTACGTTCCGGGCCTGTTCGCCTTCCGCGAGCTGCCCGCCCTGGTCGCCGCGCTGCGCAAGCTGACGACCACCCCCGACCTGCTGCTGTGCGACGGGCACGGCCGCTCCCACCCGCGCCGCTTCGGCCTCGCCTGCCATCTCGGGGTGCTCACCGGCCTGCCGACCGCGGGCGTCGCCAAGACCCCCTTCACCGGGCGGCACGACCCGGCCGCCCTCGGCCCGGACCGCGGCGACCACGCCGACCTGGTGGACGACGGCGAGGTGGTCGGCCGCGCGCTGCGCACCCAGAGCGGCGTCAAGCCGGTCTACGTCTCCACCGGCCATCTGATCGACCTGCCGACCGCCTGCGCCCGCGTCCTGGACCTGTCCCCGCGCTACCGCCTCCCCGAGACCACCCGCCAGTCCGACCGGCTGTGCAGGGACGAACTGGCGGCAGCGGCCGGATGACGACACCGGTTCCCGCCGGTCGTTCCGTCGCGGTGGTCCCGGGTCGTCCCCGATCAGTCCAGGATCAGTTCCATCTCGATGGGGAACGGGACGGCCACCTTGAGCTGATGGTGGTGGATGCCGGTGATGACATACGTGCCGCTGGCGGGTTCGAGTTCGTAGACGTAGACCACTGGTTCCTCGCCATTGCGTTCAACGCGCCAGAAGTGCTCGATGCCGGCCCGGGCGTACTTCTGGGGCTTCGCCGTGCGATCCCGCTCCACCGACTCCTGCGAGACCACCTCGATGGCCAGCCTGACGTCCGCAGGCTCGTAGGAGGTCTGCTCGGGCCCCTTTCTCGCCCGGCGCGGCACCACCATCAAGTCCGGCTCCGGCCGGTCGCGCTCGCCCAGTCTTGTCGTCATCTCGCGTACGACGTAGAACTCCTCCGGCACCTGCGTACGCAGCCCGTACTCCAGCAGCCACAGCGTCGCCATGTGGAAATGAGTCCGCGGACTCACGAAGAACAGCCCTCCGTCGATCATCTCGGTGTGTGCCGGGAGGCCCGGAATGCGGTCCAGGTCGTCCGCGGTCCACCCACCGGGCGGCGGCTCGGGCCAGGTGAAGCCCGTGCCCTGATCGCCTTCGGCTGCGGTGCTCATCAGCGCTCCCATGCGACGGATTTTGGCGCGTACGGAAAGCGTACCCAGGTCGGACGACGATCCCTCACCCGAAAGGGTGAACCGAGCCCGCCGGGACCGCGCTGACCAGGGGAAATGTTGCCCCGGTGGCATCGTCCGCCCGGGCCCGGCGCAAGCGAGGGCGCCCGATACGGTCAGGGGGTGACCGACCTACCCCCGCCGCCGCACGGCACGCCCCCGGCGCAGCCGGAACTGTTCTCCTGGGAGTTCGCCACCGACCCCTACCCCGCGTACGCGTGGCTGCGCGAGCACGCGCCCGTGCGGTGGACGACGCTGCCCAGCGGAGTCGGGGCGTGGCTGGTGACGCGGTACGCCGACGCGCGGCAGGCGCTGGCCGACGGGCGGCTGAGCAAGAACCCGGTGCACCACGCGGGGGAGTCGGTCGCGAAAGGGAGGACCGGCATCCCGGGGGAGCGGACCGCGGAGCTGACGACGCATCTGCTGAACATCGACCCGCCCGACCACACCCGGCTGCGCCGCCTGGTGTCGAAGGCGTTCACGCCGCGTACGGTCGCGGTCTTCGAGCCGCGGGTACGCGAGT
This sequence comes from Streptomyces sp. NPDC087270, assembly GCF_044744625.1. Lineage (NCBI taxonomy): Bacteria > Bacillati > Actinomycetota > Actinomycetes > Kitasatosporales > Streptomycetaceae > Streptomyces > Streptomyces sp. NPDC087270. The sequence goes on along the minus strand of NZ_JBIUYR010000025.1, from coordinate 58,511 downwards.
TGACGGACGGTTTCATCGACGCGTTCGCGGGCCGGGGCGAGGCGGACCTGATCCACGAGTTCGCCTTCCCGCTGCCGATCCACGCCATCTGCGACCTGCTCGGGGTGCCGAGGCAGGACCAGGACGACTTCCGGGACTGGGCCGGGATGATGGTGCGTCACGCCGTGCCGGGCCAGGGCGGCGGGCCGCGAGGCGGGGTGGCCCGGGCGGTGAAGAAGATGCGGGCGTATCTCGTCGAGTTGATCCACCGCAAGCGCGGCGACCTCGGCGACGACCTGATCTCGGGGCTGATCCGGGCGAGCGACCACGGCGAGCACCTGACGGAGAACGAGGCCGCCGCGATGGCCTTCATCCTGCTCTTCGCCGGCTTCGAGACCACCGTCAACCTGATCGGCAACGGTGTGCACACCCTGCTGGCCCACCCCGCGCAGCGCGCCGCCCTCCAGGAGTCGCTGGCGGCCGGTGAGAGCGCGCTGCTGGAGTCCGCGGTCGAGGAACTGCTGCGCTACGACGGCCCGGTGGAGATGGCGACCTGGCGGTACGCCACCGGGCCGCTGGAGATCGGCGGCCGGCCGATCGCGGCCGGCGACCCCGTGCTGGTGGTGCTGGCCGCCGCCGACCGCGATCCGGCCAGGTTCGCCGCCCCGGACACGCCGGACCTCGCCCGCCGCGACAACCCGCATCTCGGCTACGGGCACGGCATCCACTACTGCCTGGGCGCGCCGCTCGCGCGGCTGGAGGCGAGGACCGCGTTCGCCGCGCTGCTGACCCGCCTGCCGGACCTGCGGCTGGCCGTGGAACCGGCCGAACTGCGCTGGCGCGGTGGCCTGATCATGCGTGGACTGCGTACCCTGCCGGTGGAGTTCACCGCCGAGGCCACGCCCGTCAGGTGACGCGGCGTCAGCACCGTGATCGCGACGTGATGATCGCTACACCGACTTGTGACGCACTGGCCAAGCCCGCTACGTTCTGCGGTCAACGCAAGGCGTGTACCGCGTGGCCCGTGGCACGACGCGTGGCAGGGCCCACGGAAATGGCTTACGGCTTGAACGAAAGGCGACCGCATGCTCTCGTCCGGTAACGGCCGGCACCGACGCCCCCGGCAGGCCCCGGCGGCAGTGGTGACCGTGGCGACCGCCGCCGCGACAGGCGTCGGTATCGCGCTCCCCCTGATCAGCGCCGGCTCGGCCCAGGCGGCCGACGCGACCACCTGGGACAAGGTGGCGGCGTGCGAGACCGGCGGCGTGTGGGGCGCGAACACCGACAACGGCTTCTTCGGAGGTCTGGCGATCACCCAGGACACCTGGGACCAGTACGGCGGCGACGCGTACGCCAAGCGGCCCGACCTCGCGACCCGGGCGCAGCAGATCACCGTCGCCCAGAAGATCCTCACCGACCTCGGCCCCAACGCGTGGCCGGGCTGCGAGCTCACCACCGGGCTGCTCATCGACACCGCGACGCCGGACGTCGACCCGACCGCCACGCCGGTGCCCGACCCTTCGGGCCCCACCGGCATCCAGCCGAGCTCCGGTGCGACCACCGCGCCGTCCGACTCCGGCACGCCCACCACGTCGCCGACCACGCCGGACGACCCGGGCACCCCGACCACGGGCACGCCGACCGACCCGGGCACGCCCACCACCGGCACCCCGAGCACGCCGCCGTCCGGCTCCGGCACGCCCACCACGTCGCCGACCGCGCCGACCGGCTCGGGCACGCCGACCACGGGCACGCCGACCGACCCGGGCGCGCCCACCACCGGCTCCGGACGGCACGGGAAGCCGTACGACCCGACCGACGACGAACTGGCCGCCCAGGACCGGGCCACCAGGACCGAGGTCTTCTCGACCGCCGACCCCACCCCCGCCTCCGACGGCGCGAACGGCGGCGGCGGCAGCGGCAGCCAGGGTGCCCACCGGACCAAGCCGTCCACCGGGCAGCCCGCCGAGGGCAAGAGCACCACCGACGGTTACGAGGTCGGCTCCGGCGACTCGCTCTCCGGCATCGCCGCCGCGCACCACGTCGCCGGCGGCTGGCACCAGCTCTACGAGACCAACCACGCCCTCATCGGCGACGACCCCAACCTCATCAAACCGGGACAGATCCTCAACCTCGGCTGAGCGGAAGGCGCGTGGCGGCCGGAAGACAAACCGGACGTATCAACTCCCGGCCGCCGCCGCCGATGTGACAAGGGTCTCGCGGCCTCGTTCGGCCGTTCGATCGTCAACTCGCGAATGCCACCCTCCCGACCTGCGCCGATATCCACCCGCCGAGCGTGAGCGCGCAGTTGGAGCCCGCCGCCGGAATGTTTGAAGAACCCGGTGCGGTGTGCTTAACGTCTAAGCGCTCGCCACAGCGGGCCCCGTTCGGAGCGGAACGCCGAGTCCTGCCGCCGCCCCACGGGAACAGTCGACGCGAAAGCGCCGCAGGCAGGAGCGGGGGACCCAAGGTCTTCCGCCGGACCAGCCGCACGCCGCGGCGACGGACAGCGACCGTCGCGGCCACCGCGGCAGCACGGTCCGGCTCGGGGTGAAGCCGAATCGCCGCCTGAGGCGGCGCGGCCGGGCAACTCACGTCCGAACCCGACAGCTCACCTCGTAGGCGTCGGTGAGGGCTATAACAACATGGGTAAGCACCGTCGTGCCTCGAAGAGGTTTGTCCGCATCGCCACGCTCGCCGGAGTCGCCGGCACCGCGATCACCGTTCCGCTGATCGCCAGCACGTCCGCCTCCGCCGCCTCCGTCGCCACCTGGGACGCGGTCGCCCAGTGCGAGTCCGGTGGCAACTGGTCCATCAACACCGGCAACGGCTACTACGGCGGCCTGCAGTTCTCGCAGTCCAGCTGGGAGGGTGCGGGCGGTCTGCAGTACGCCCCGCGCGCCGACCTGGCCACCAAGGACCAGCAGATCGCGATCGCCGAGAAGCTGCTCGCCATGCAGGGCCCGGGTGCCTGGTCCTGCGCGTCGGCCGGCGGCCTGACCTCCGGTGGCCCGTCCCCGGACATCAACCCGTCCGGCTCGTCGTCCTCGTCGTCGTCCTCCTCCTCGTCGTCGAGCACGCCGTCCACCCCGGCCGCGTCCGCTCCCTCGAAGTCGACGTCGACCAGCACGCACACCGGCACCCCGCAGAGCAGCCGCAGCACCACCCGGCACGCCGCGCCGACCAGCATCCCCAAGGGCGACGGCGAGTACACCGTGGTCAAGGGCGACAGCCTCTCCAAGATCGCGGCCGCGCACCACGTGTCCGGCGGCTGGCACAAGCTGTTCTCGCTCAACCACGACATCGTCAAGGACGCCGACCTGATCTACCCGGGCCAGCACCTGCACCTGAGCTGAACACCGGGTAACACCGGAACGAAGGTCCCCACCGCCCCGGCCGGGCGCGCGCCCCGAACCGCGCGCGCCCGGCCGGCGCGTTCCCGCGGGACCGCGGCCGCCGGCCGTCTCAGGGGTCGGGCCTTCCGCCAACGCGGGTGGGGAAGCCGGTTAGGCTCGTCCTGATAAAGACGAGAAGACATCTCAGAAGGAGACAACGTGCCGTCCATCGACGTCGTCGTAGCCCGGGAAATCCTCGACTCGCGAGGCAACCCCACCGTCGAGGTCGAGGTCGGCCTCGACGACGGCAGCACCGGCCGCGCCGCGGTCCCGTCCGGCGCCTCCACCGGCGCCTTCGAGGCCCTCGAACTGCGTGACGGCGAGAGCGACCGCTACCAGGGCAAGGGCGTGCGCAAGGCGGTCCTGTCGGTCAGCGACCAGATCGGCCCCGAGCTGGTCGGGTACGACGCGACCGAGCAGCGCCTCATCGACCAGGCGATGCTCGACCTGGACGCCACCCCGGACAAGTCCTCGCTCGGCGCCAACGCCATCCTCGGTGTGTCGCTGGCCGTCGCGCACGCCGCCTCCGAGGCGTCCGACCTGCCGCTCTTCCGCTACCTCGGCGGCCCGAACGCGCACGTGCTGCCGGTCCCGATGATGAACATCCTCAACGGCGGCTCGCACGCGGACTCCAACGTCGACATCCAGGAGTTCATGATCGCCCCGATCGGCGCCGAGTCCTTCTCGGAGGCCGTCCGCTGGGGTGCCGAGGTCTACCACACCCTCAAGGGCGTGCTGAAGTCCCGCGGCCTGTCCACCGGCCTCGGCGACGAGGGCGGCTTCGCGCCGAACCTCGGCTCCAACCGCGAGGCCCTCGACCTCATCGTCGAGGCGATCAAGCAGGCCGGCTACGCGCCCGGCCAGGACGTCGCGCTCGCGCTCGACGTGGCCGCGTCCGAGTTCTACAAGGACGGCAAGTACCAGTTCGAGGGCGGCGAGAAGTCGGCCGCCGAGATGACCGAGTACTACGAGGACCTGGTCGCCTCCTACCCGCTGGTCTCCATCGAGGACCCGCTGTTCGAGGACGACTGGGACGGCTGGAAGGTGCTCACCGACCGGCTCGGCGCGAAGGTGCAGATCGTCGGCGACGACCTGTTCGTCACCAACCCCGAGCGCCTGCAGAGGGGCATCGACCACGACACGGCCAACGCGCTGCTGGTGAAGGTGAACCAGATCGGCTCGCTGACCGAGACGCTGGACGCCGTCGAGCTGGCCCAGCGCAACGGCTACAAGTGCATGATGTCGCACCGCTCCGGCGAGACCGAGGACGTCACCATCGCCGACCTCGCCGTCGCCACCAACTGCGGCCAGATCAAGACCGGCGCCCCGGCCCGCTCCGAGCGCGTCGCGAAGTACAACCAGCTGCTGCGGATCGAGGAGATCCTGGACGACGCCGCGGTCTACGCCGGCCGCAGCGCCTTCCCGCGCTTCAAGGGCTGAACGCCGCCGCGGACGGCCGCTGAGAGCCCCCGGGCCCCCGGCGGCCGTCCACCGCTCGGCGGCTGACGTCCCGTCAGCCTGCGGACGTCCCCGCACCCGGTCCCGTACCGTGGGGCGGGGACGTACGCATCTGACCGTCAGCAGGACGGCGAGGGGAGTCACGGCGTGGGGTCGGACCGCTTCTCTGACCGCTTCACCACCTCGGCCCGGCTCAAGGCCATCGGCCAGGAGGCGCAGGCGCGCGTCTACCGTGCCGCGGCCCGGCGGCCGGTGCGGCGCAACAAGCTCACCGGGCGCGCGGCGCTGCTGGCGCTGGTGCTGTGCGCGCTCGTGGTCGCGCTCGCCTACCCGACCCGGCAGTACATCGCCCAGCGCTCCGACATCGCCGACCAGCGCCGCGCCGCGCAGCAGGCGAAGCGGAAGGTCGAGCAGCTGCGCGAGGAGAAGGCCCGCTGGCAGGACCCGGACTACGTCCGCACCCAGGCCCGCGCGCACCTGCACTTCGTGCTGCCGGGCGAGACCGGCTACTCGGTCGCGGGCACCGCCGGCACCGGCGACCCCGATCCCGCCGCCGAGCGCCGCGCCACCGACGAGGCCGCCGCGCACCGCCCGTGGTACGACAACATGTGGGACGGCGTCGACCAGGCCGACGCGGCAGCGGCCCCCCGGCGCTGACCGCCGAAGCCCCCGCGGGCCCCGGCCCGCGGTCCTGCTCCGCCCCGCCGCCCGTCCCGCCGCCCGTCCCGACCCCCGCCGCCCGAACTCCCGCACACCGCAAAGCAGAACGGCTCATGGACACCACCCCGGAACAGACCCCGCCCACCGAGTCCGACATCGCCGCCGTGCGCGCGCAGCTCGGCCGCGAGCCGCGCGGCCTGCGCGCCGTCGCGCACCGATGCCCCTGCGGCAACCCGGACGTCGTCGAGACCGCGCCCCGGCTGGAGGACGGCAGTCCCTTCCCGACGACGTACTACCTCACCTGCCCGCGCGCGGCCTCCGCGATCGGCACCCTGGAGGCGGAGGGCGTGATGAAGCGGATGACCGCCCGGCTCGCCGAGGACGAGGAGCTGGCCGCCGCCTACCGCGCCGCCCACGAGGACTACCTCGCCCGCCGCGACGCCATCGAGGTGCTGCCCGGCTTCCCCAGCGCGGGCGGGATGCCCGACCGCGTCAAGTGCCTGCACGTGCTCGCCGCCCACTCGCTGGCCGCGGGCCCGGGCGTCAACCCGCTCGGCGACGAGACGCTCGCGCTGCTGCCCGAGTGGTGGGCCAAGGGCCCCTGCACCGGTGAGGGGACCGCCAAGTGACGGTACGGGTGGCCGCGATCGACTGCGGCACGAACTCGATCCGGCTGCTGGTCGCCGACGTCGACCCGGCCACGGGCGGCCTCACCGACCTGGACCGGCGGATGCGGATCGTCCGGCTCGGGCAGGGCGTGGACCGCACCGGCCGGCTCGCCCCGGAGGCGCTGGAGCGCACCTTCGCGGCCTGCCGGGAGTACGCCGAGGTGATCGGCGCGCACGGGGTGGCGCCGGAGCACATCCGCTTCGTGGCCACCTCCGCGTCGCGCGACGCGGAGAACCGCGACGACTTCGTGAACGGTGTCGTCGCCCTCCTCGGGGTGCGCCCGGAGGTGATCTCCGGCGCCCAGGAGGCGGAGTACTCCTTCACCGGCGCCACCCGCGAACTGACCGGCGCCCCCGACCTGGCACCGCCCTACCTGGTGGTGGACATCGGCGGCGGCTCCACCGAGTTCGTGCTGGGCGACCGCGAGGTGACCGCCGCCCGCTCGGTCGACATCGGCTGCGTGCGGATGACCGAGCGCCATCTGCTGGTGGACGGCGCGGTGGTGGACCCGCCGACCCCCGAGCGGGTCGCCGCGATCACCGCCGACATCGACGCGGCCCTCGACCAGGCGGCCGCCGACGTCCCCCTCGACCGGGCCCGCACCCTGGTGGGCCTGGCCGGTTCGGTCACCACGATCTCCGCGATCGCCCAGGACCTGCCCGCCTACGACCCGGCCGCGATCCACCACTCCCGGGTCCCGGTCGAGCGGGTCCGCGAGATCACCGGCCGGCTACTGGCCGCCACCCACGCCGAGCGCGCCGCGATCCCGTCGATGCACGAGGGCCGGGTCGACGTGATCGCCTCGGGCGCCCTGGTGCTGCTGCGCATCATGGAGCGCACCGGCGCGAAGGAGGTCGTGGTGAGCGAGCACGACATCCTCGACGGCATCGCGTTCGCGGCGGCGGGTTGAGCGGGGCGCGCGGTTTTTGAGCGTTGATCGGGTTGAGCGGGTCGAGCGGGTCGAGCGTTGATCGGGTTCGGCGGGTTCAGCGGGTCGGCGGTCGCGCGGCTTGATCGGCTTGATCGGCTCGCGCGGATTGAGCGGATTGAGCGGGGCGAAAACGGGTATGGCGTAGGCGTCCGCGGGTAAGCAAGCGCTCAGAAAGTATCCCGCATCACAGCGGCGGCCTGGTGACGCGCTCCGCTACGTGCGGGTAACTTCCCAGGGGGCCCGGCGACGGCCCCACGCCGCGCCGGCCGGCGCCGCACCTGCCGGCCGGCGGTCCCGCCGCCTCGAAGAGGAGTGTCGCGATGCCCGAAGCCGTCATCGTCTCAGCCGCCCGTTCGCCCATCGGGCGTGCCTTCAAGGGCTCGCTGAAGGAACTGCGCCCGGACGACCTGGCCGCCACCATCATCAGGACCGCGCTGGAGAAGGTGCCGCAGCTCGACCCGCGCGACATCGAGGACCTGATGCTCGGCTGCGGCCTGCCCGGCGGCGAGCAGGGCTTCAACATGGCCCGGATCGTGGCCGTGCGGCTGGGCATGGACCACCTGCCGGGCTGCACCGTCACCCGCTACTGCTCCTCGTCGCTGCAGACCACGCGGATGGCGCTGCACGCCATCAAGGCGGGCGAGGGCGACGTGTTCGTGTCGGCGGGCGTGGAGATGGTCTCGCGCTTCACCAAGGGCAACTCCGACAGCCTGCCCGACACGATGAACCCGCTCTTCGACGAGGCGCGGGCGCGTACCGAGAAGCGCGCCGAAGAGGGTGGCGGGCAGTGGCACGACCCGCGCCAGGACGGGGCGGTGCCCGACGCGTACATCGCGATGGGCCAGACGGCCGAGAACCTGGCGGCGCTGAAGGGCATCAGCCGCCAGGAGCAGGACGAGTTCGGCGTCCGCTCGCAGAACCTCGCGGAGGAGGCGCTCAAGAACGGCTTCTGGGAGCGCGAGATCACCCCGGTGACGCTGCCGGACGGCACCGTGGTCGCCAAGGACGACGGGCCGCGCGCGGGCGTCACCATGGAGGGCGTGGCGGGCCTGAAGCCCGTCTTCCGCCCCGACGGCACCGTGACGGCCGGCAACTGCTGCCCGCTCAACGACGGCGCCGCCGCCCTGGTGATCATGTCCGACACCAAGGCGCGCGAGCTCGGCGTCACCCCGCTGGCCCGGGTGGTCTCCACCGGCGTCTCCGGGCTGTCCCCGGAGATCATGGGCTACGGCCCGGTGGAGGCGTCCAAGCAGGCGCTCAAGCGGGCGGGCATGGCCATCGGCGACATCGACCTGGTGGAGATCAACGAGGCGTTCGCCGCGCAGGTCATCCCCTCCTACCGGGACCTGGGCATCGACCTCGACCGGCTGAACGTCAACGGCGGCGCCATCGCGGTCGGCCACCCCTTCGGCATGACCGGCGCCCGGATCACCGGCACGCTCCTCAACAGCCTTCAGTTCCACGACAAGCAGTTCGGCCTGGAGACGATGTGTGTCGGCGGCGGCCAGGGCATGGCGATGGTGATCGAGCGGCTCAGCTGAGCCGAGCCGAAGCGGGCCGAGCTGAGCATCGAATCGCGCCGAACCGGGCTGAGCTGGACCTTGTCACGGCGCGCGATGACGCGACTTCTTTGTGTACGCAGTGTGACGTAAGTCGCAATCAAATTGCCCCCGGGACGTGATTTTCCCGGGGGCGTTCGCGTTTTCCCAGGTCAGGTCGGGTGTTGTGGAACTGGGCAAGGGGGCAGACCTGTTCAATTCATGACGTTCCGCACTGCAAAGGCCAGGGGTTTACCGGCAGAGTGAGTGAGGGGGAAGTTTCGCCCACCGTCCTGGTGGGCATTGCTCGGGTCGCATCAGTCGGGAGTAGCTCAGTGAGTGTGAACTTCACCGTCCTGCTGGTCGCCGCGGGACTCGCCGCGGCCGCGGGCGCCGCCGCCCTGCTCACCGCCCGCGGCACCCGCCGCGAACTGTCCGCCCTGCGCCGCGATCTGGCCGGGCTGAGCGTTCCCGGGCCCCGGGACGGCGCGAGCGACATCCGCACCGCCGTCGCCGAGGCGCTCGCCGAGGAGCGCGAGCGCGAACTGGCCGAGGCGCGCGCCTTCTGGGCCGAGCAGGAGGCCCGGGAGAGCGCCGGCGACACCGGACTGCCGCGCGGCCCCTTCGGCGCGTCCAGCGGCGGTCCTGGCGCCCTGGCGGACGATCCCGCCGACCTCGCCGGCCACCGCGACTACGAAGTCCCGCCGGTGCTGCCCTACCTGCCCCGGCAGGTCGACTTCGCCGGGATCGAGCCCGGCGGCCCGGACGCCGTCGCCTTCGAGGCGGCCCTCGACGCCGCCGCCGACCCCGAGGCCCCGGACACCCCCGAGATCGCCCGCCCCGACGCCACCCGCCCCGCGCCCGGCGCGATCCCGCACCCCTCGGGCCCGGACTTCGCGCCCTCGCCGGTGGTCGCCTCCCCGGACCAGACCGCGGACCGCCTCTCCGACCTCGCCGACGGACGTATCCCGCTGTCCGACGTCCGGCCCGGCCCGCTCGGCACCCTCGACGTCTACGTCTTCGCCGACGGCACCACGCTCTGCATGACCCCGGGACACCGCGAGACCGCCCTCAAGCTCAGCGAGGCCCTCGACCGCGGCGAGGTCCCCGTGCTGCGCGGCGGCTCCGCGATAGCCGGCGCCTACGCCCTGACCTTCGCGTGCGGCGACGAGGCCGTCTACGTGCTCGCCGACCGCGTGGTGGCGTCGCTGTAACGCCCGGGCCCGGCCGGCGCCGGGGCCGCGACGCCCCCGCGGGCGCCGCGAACGCCCAAGGGGTCAGCCGATGCTCTTCGCGGCCCGTGCCACCCGCTCCAGCGCCTCCGTCACGACCGCGGCGGCCCTGTCGGGCTCGACCGAGCCGAGGGCCATCGCCAAGTCATGGCCGGCGACCGCGAGTTGGTCGCCCACGATGAACATCCCGTCGTTCGGCATGCGGTGCGGCGCGCGGTCCGGGAACTCCAGGGTCTCCGCCTGGACGGCCAGCCAGCGCGCCAACTCCAGTGCCTCGGCGGCGGCTCCGCCCTGGAGCCTGCGTTGCGGGAGCGACCGCAGCCGCCCGGCGAGACGGTCGACGGCGGTGTGCAGCGCGGTGCGATCGGACATGACCGCGACCCTACCCGCGCGCCCGGCGCACCCGCGCGGTGCGGCTTCGCACCGATATCCGCACGCCCGGGATGGTTGCCAACGAACGACCTCTCGGGCACGGTGGGGTGACCGGATCGCACACCGGAGGCGCCATGTACCCCACGCACATCTCCGACGAAACCCACCGGAACCTGATCGACCGCATCCCGCACTGCACCGGCCGCGAGGTCAGCGAGTGGCTGCGCGACCTCGCCGACGGACCCTCCCTCCTCCGCTTCGACGAACGCGTGAGCTGGCTGCGCAGCGAGCACGCCCTGTCCTACGGCCACGCCAAGGCCCTCGTCCACGAGTACGACCTGCGCCGGGCCAGGCGCAACCTCCTGTAGCGGCTGGTCAGGACTCCGCCCGGGTCCGTCCGGACCCCGCCTGGCTCCGTCCGGCTCGGTCCGGTTCCGTCCGGCTCAGTCGCGCAGGATGGAGATCAGGCGTAGGAGTTCGAGGTAGATCCACACCAGGGACAGCGTCAGGCCGAACGCGGCGAGCCAGGCGCGCTGTTGCGGTACTCCGTGCCGGATTCCGTCCTCGACCTGCTGGAAGTCCAGCGAGAGGAAGAAGGCGCCGAGGAGGATGCCGAGCGCGCAGAAGGCGATGCCGAGCCCGCCGGTGTGAATCCCCAGCGTGTCGCCGCCGCCGAAGGCGGAGAAGAGCAGGTTGACCACGATCGCGATCAGGAAGGCGACCGAGACCGCCAGCCCGATCCTGCGGTAGCGCGCGGTGACCCGGATGAGGCGGGTCCGGTACGCGAGCAGCATGCCGCAGAAGACCGCCACGGTGCCGAGCACCGCCTGGACCGGAGCGCCCTGCCACGCCTCGTTGTAGGTGCGGCTGAGGACGCCGAGGAAGACGCCTTCGAAGAGGGCGTAGCCGATGATCAGGGCGGGCGACGGCGTCCGCTTGAACGACTGCACCATCGCGAGCACGAACGCGATGACCGCGGCGCCGATCGCGAGGCCGTACCGCTCGGGCAGCGCGAACCAGCCGAGCAGCACGCCGAGTACGACCGTGCCGAGGGTCGTCGCGGTGCGGGCGACGACGTCGCCCATCGTCATCCGGCCGGTCCGCGCGGGCCCGGCGGAGGGGCGGGCGTACATCGTCTCCAGCTGTGCGGCCGTCAGGTCCCGCGGCTGCTGGGAGGTTCCGCCGCCCTCGGTGAAGCCGCGGCCGGTCAGCACGGGGTTGCTGCTCTTCATCACGGTCCTCCGATGCCGCGCGCTGCGGCTGCCCCCAGGGTAGGTGCAGGTCAAAAGGGCCGCATGGCGGCAGGAGAAGGGGTGGCGACGGGGCCGAGAAGGGGCGGGGCCGGTGCGGTTCAGCGCCGCCGGCGGCGGAAGAGACCCCTGCGGGCGGGCCGGGCCGGCGGGCCGGCGGGCTGCGCGGGCGCGGCCGGCCGCGGGTCGGATGCGGTGCCCGCGTGCGTGCCTGACCCCTCGTCCGTGGCCGCGGTCGCAGGCGGTTCCGTATCCGTGCCCGTGCTGTCGGGCTCCTGCTCGGCGCGCCCGATCGCGGCGAGCAGGTCGCGGGCCAGGTCCGTATAGGTCGCGTCCAGCCACGGGCACAGCAGCACCAGGCGGCACAGCGAGCCCAGCACGGTGACCTCGCGGGTGCGGTACGCCTTGGCCGCGGCGAGCATCCGCTCGGTGACCCGCAGCCCGACGTCCTCGCGCACGGAAGGGTCGACCCAGGCGGTGGCCACCATCGCGAAGGAGGCCGTCTCGGCGAGCCAGTCCTCGGGGCCGTCGAGCAGGTCGAGCAGCACCGAGCGGCGCAACGACCGCGGCCACGGCTCGTCGGTGCGGTGGTGGGCGACCCCGAGGCAGGCGAAGGTCTGCACCGCGCGGACCCACAGCTCCGGGCGGTACGCCCGCAGGTAGCGGCCCTGCTCGTCGTCGGGCGGCGCGGGCGGGTGGACCATGACGCCGAGCAGGTCCGCCAGCGGCAGCCCGGACAGCCGCACCCCGTGGTCGTAGGCGGCCGGGATGTGCGGCCAGGACGCGGCCGCGGTGTCCCGTACCAGCCGCGCGGCCTCGGGGGAGGGCGGGGGCACGGCCGGGTGGGCGATCAGGCCGTCGTACGCCCACAGGGTGCGGCCGACCGCGCCGACCGGCTCGCGCGGGTCGGGGTCGCCGACGGAGCGGCCGGCCACCTCGCCGTTCGGGAAGGACATCAGGAAGGTGAGCACCGCGCTGGGCGGCTCGATCATCGACGCGGTGAGCTGCACCTGCCGGCCGCGGGCGGCGTCCGCGTCCGGGCTGCGCAGGAGCTGGTGCAGCACGTTGACGGTGGCCTCGGTGGCGCCCGCCACCACGCCGAGCCACGGCCGCCACTCGCTGTGCCGGGCCAGCACGGTCGCCGCGTAGGAGTGGTCGGGGTGCGCGCGCAGGTGGTCGGCGAGGGCCAGCAGGTGGGCGGCGTCGCCGTCGGCGGCGTACCGGACCCCGAAGACGGCCGGGCCGGCCTGCGGGTCGTCCGGGCGCGCCGCGGCGGCCCGTTCGGCCCACGGCAGGCCCTGCGCGGCCCGCCCGGTGGAGGCGTACAGCTCGGCGATGTCGACCATCAAGGACAGGTCGGTGGCGTCCCTGGCGATCTCCTCGCGCCACACCCGCAGCGCGTCGTCGGGCCGCCCGGCCGCCCGCAGCGCGTAGCCGAGCATGATGCTGGGGATGTGGTCCGGCTGGAGCCGGTGCGCCCGCTCGGCCCAGGCCACGGCCTGGTCGGTGGCGCCGATCCGGCGGGCGAGCGCCGAGCCGATCGCGGCCAGCCGCGCGTCGTCCGGGTGGTGTTCGACCACGGCGGCGACGAGTTCGTGGAAGGGCGCTATCGCCTCGCGGCCCGGTTCGGGCAGCGGGTCGGGCAGCGCGGTGACCATGTGGGCCAGCGCCTGGGTCACCACGTCGGCCGACAGCAGCCCGGGCAGCGCCTCCTGGCCGAGCCAGGCGACATGCGCCCAAGGGTGGTCGTACCGGGCCCGGATCGCGCCCGCGATCAGCAGCACCGCCTCGCCCCACTCCTCGCAGGCGGCGAGCAGGTGCGCACGGCAGACCACCGCGCCGACGAACGACCGGTCCGGCGGGAAGAACACCAGGGCAGCGGCCGGTCCGCCGGCCCGCCCGGCCAGTTCGGTGAGCGCCTCGTGCGCGTCGGGCAGCCGCGGATCGGCGGCGAACGCGCTGCCCAGGTGGTCGGCGGCGTGCGTCAGGTCGCCGCCGTCCATGATCAGCCGGGCCAGTGCCACCTCGCCCTCCGCGGCCAGACGTTCCGCTCCGTCGTCCCGGTTCGGGTCCGTGCCGTGCGTGTGCCGTTCGTCCATCTGCCCCCACCCCTCGGTCCCGCGTGGGCCGCACCCGGCCGGCGTCCCGGGCCGCGCCATCGGCGTCGCCCCCCGGCGTCGCCCCGTACGGTGTCCCGGGCGGTCCTCCGGCCGGTGCGCGCCGACGATGCCGCCAGTGCCGACGGTATTACCCGACCGCCGTGCCGCGGCACCGGGGTGACGGCACCGTGACCCGCGGTACGGCGACCTGGGGCCCGGGTCGGCGACGCGGACCGGGCCCGGGTCGCCGACACGGCTGGTATGAGGTGGACGCCGGCGGCCGGGCGCGGTATCACTGAGGGGTGGAGACGAACACGCGTTCGAAAATCAGGGAGCAGGCCATGCCACGCCCCGACCACATCCGCGCCCTGCACACGGCGCTGCTGACCGCCCTGCGCGGACTGCCGGTCTTCCCGCTGTCCCGCACGAAACTCCCCGCCGTCCGCTCCCCGCACCGCGACGAGCCCCGGGCCACCGACTGCCGCGGTGCCTGCGGCCGCCCCGGCCACGGCGTGCACGACGCGACCACCGACCCCGACCGCATCCGCGCCCTGTTCGCCCTCGCGCCCTGGGCGACGGGGTACGGCATCGCGTGCGGCCGCGCCCCGCACCACCTCGTGGGCCTCGACCTCGACGTCAAGCACGGCACGGACGGCATGGCCGCGCTGCACGCCCTCGCCGAGCGGCACGACTTCGCCGTGCCGCGGACCGTCACCGTCCTCACCCCCAGCGGCGGCCGCCACCTGTGGCTGACCGCGCCCGGCCCGGTGCCCAACTCGGCCGGCCGGCTCGCCCCCGGCATCGACATACGCGGCGCCGGCGGCTACGTCGTCGGCCCCGGCTCCCGCACCGTCGCCGGCCACTACCTCCTGGAACCCGGCACCGCGCAGCACCCGCTGGCACCCGCGCCGCCCGCACTGCTCCTGCTGGCCGCCCCGCCCGAGCCGCCGCCCGGCCGCGAGCCCGCCCCGCCGGCCCCGCGCCATCCGGCCGAGAAGCGCGCCGCGGCCCTGATCCGATTCGTCCTCGACTCCCAGGAGGGCGAGCGCAACGGCCGCCTGTTCTGGGCGGCTTGCCGTGCCTACGACGCCGGCCTCGGCGACGCGCTGGCCCCGGCGCTGGTGACGGCCGCGGTCCACACGGGCCTCAGCGAACGCGAGGCGGCGGCCACCGTCGCCTCCGCGGGCCGGCTGCGCGCGTCGGTGGAGCCGTGAGGCAGGCGTCTGTGGAGCCGTAGGACAGGCCCGCGGGGCTAGGCCAGCCGGGACCTGCGGTGGTCCGGGAAGCGGTCGGCGTCCGGGTCGAGGAAGTCGATCAGGTTCATGAGCGCGATCTGCAACGCCACGAGCCGGGGGTGCGGCCCGGTGCGGGAGGCCAGTCGGCGGACGCTGTCCGCCAGCGGCTCGAACCACGACGCGAAGTCAGGGTCGGTGTCCAGGCGCCGGCAGAACTCCGCGTACCCCAGGCACTGGTCGTCGCCGCCGCTGGTCAGCAGTTCCCCAAGGGCCCGCTGGTTGCTCCGGAATATCCGGAAGTGGGGGTCGTCGTAGCCGTCGCTGTTGAGCACGTTGCTGATCGCCGTCAGATGCCGGACGACGGTCCGGGAGCTCTCCCGGTTGCCCAGGTCCAGGAACTGGATACGGCGCCGCAGCAACTCCACCTGACCGAGGTACTCGCCCGCGACGTGCAGAGTGCTCCGGAGCGCGTAGTCGCGATCGCGGTCGTGGCCGTGCGTGTAGTAGACGTTCAGGAAATCCCTGTCCACGATGTTGAACAGGCGCGACTGGAAGTCGAACGCCGCCCACAGCAGCGGATCTCGGCGCTGGCTCATGAGGTCCTGGTGCTCGGCGAGCTTCGACTGCGCCGCGCCCTGCTGCTCCAACTGCGCCGCGAGCACGGTCTGTTTCCGGCTGAACCGGGCGCTGACCAGGATGCTGGACAGGGCGACCGCACCGGAGAGCGAGGCCACCACCAGCTCGGTGTTCATACGCCAGGACGCTGGCGCTGCCCACGACCACCGTGAAAGGGGCGGCGCGACCTCCCCGGGCGGGGGCCTCACGACGCGAGCAGGCCGGAAGCCGTCACCGCCCGGCTTCGACACCAGGTAGTCACCCCCGGGCGTCCGGGATGAGCGCGCCCTGATCAGGTCTGGAGGCGTAACGACGGACGCGACCGTCTGACGTGTCCAGGGTTCCCGTGCGGACATGCGCCAGGGCCCCGGCGTGCCTCGGGGGCGGTGTCGACGAGGAAGCGTCCGGGCCCGTCCGTGCCGCCGGGGCCCCGTGGGGCCCCGCAGCGCCAGAGGGTCTCGCCCGATGCCGGCCGTTCTCACTGGTGGAGGGACCAGCGAGAGATGGTGCCCGGAGCCGGACTTGAACCGGCACGCCCTCAAAGGGCAGCGAGGTTTAAGCTCGCCGTGTCTGCGTTCCACCATCCGGGCCGGCGGGGCGCAGAGAAAAGCGTATCCGGGTTGAGAGTCGTGAACAGGGCGCCTAAGTGGCCATGTTGTCTTATTTTAGGGGTTACTGACGTGTGGTCAGGGCGCCGCCCGCGGTCTCGTCGCACCACAGGCGGCATCCCAGCAGCATCAGCCCTCACGCACAAGTGACGTGAAATCGCTCTCCGCAACCGGAGTTCGGGCTTGTCGAACGGCCGTCGAACGCGTCACGACAGCCACGCCGAGCGGGTGGCGGGCAGCCCGGCCCGGCCGACCGGGTCGGTGCGCACCGCCATCACCTGGTTGACGCCGATGCGGTTGCGTTCGAAGGACAGCGCGGACGCGGCCATGTAGAGCCGCCACACCCGGGCCCGGCCGGCGCTGGTCGCGGCGACGGCCTCCTTCCAGTGCGCCTCCAGGTTCGCCACCCAGGTGCGCAGGGTGCGCCCGTAGTGCTCGCGCAGCGCCTCCACGTCGCGCACCTCGAAGCCCGCCTCCTCCAGCCGGCCCACCGTGGTGCCGACCGGGGAGAGTTCGCCGTCGGGGAAGACGTAGCGGTCGATGAACTCGTCGATCCGGTACTCCTCCTCGCTGCGCAGCGGGCGGCGGGCGATCTGGTGGTTCAGCAGCCGGCCGCCCGGCTTGAGGAGGGCGTACAGCGTCCGCGCGTACTCCAGGTAGCGCTCGCTGCCGACGTGCTCGGCCATCCCGATCGACGAGATCGCGTCGTACGGGCCGTCCTTGACGTCGCGGTAGTCCTGCACCCGGATCTCGATACGGTCGGCGAGCCCGGCCTCCGCGATCCGCTTGCGGGCGAAGGCGGCCTGCTCCACGGAGAGCGTGATCCCGGTGGCCCGCACTCCGTAGTGCCGGGCCGCGTGCAGCACCATGGAGCCCCAGCCGCAGCCGACGTCCAGCAGCCGCTGTCCCTCCTGCAACCCCAACTTGCGGCAGACCAGGTCGAGTTTGGCGTACTGCGCCTGTTCCAGGGAGATTCCGGCGGCGCCGACCGGATCGGTGCCCTCCGCGGACACGCCGGCCACCGACGCCGCGGTCGCGGCGGCCGCGGCCCGCCTGCGCGCGGTGTCGGCGCTGACCTGGTCGCTCACCTCGTTCCCCGCCTCGTTCCCCGCCTCGGCGGCGGCGAGGCCGGAATCGGCCCACAGCGCGCACGAGTAGACCATGGACGGGCCGAGCACGATCTCGTAGAAGGCGTTCCCCACGTCGTAGTGGTGGGCGATCGCCTCCTTGTCGCGGCGCTTGGTGTGCGCGAGGCCGCTGCGGCGGCGCACCTCCTCGGGCGGCGCGGAGGGCGGCAGCCCGGGGCCGGCCAGGGACAGCACGCTGCGGATCAGCCGGTAGGTCGCCGGGTCGCGCAGGGCGACCGCGGCCTGGCGTACGCCCTCGCCGCGGCCGGCCGCCGGGTCGGGCTCACCGCGCTCCCAGATCAGCCCGGAGAGCGTGTCGAGCGCGGTGTAGAGGTCGCCGTCGACGTCGAGGTCGCCGGCCACCCACGCTCTGGCCAGGCCGAGTTCGCCCGGCCGCCACAGCAGCCGGCGCAGTGCCCGGCGCTTCCTGAAGACGAGTGCGGGTGCGCCGACCGGTCCCGCCTCGCTGCCGTCCCAAGCGCGCACGCGCAACGGGAACGGGCCGGGGAGAACGTGCTCGGCGATGTCGAGGATGCGATGAGCCGCGTCAACCATGGATCTGAGCGTACGACTGAAAATCGCACTTGAGGCGCCTGACGCGGAAATCTACGTTGCGGATACACGCAGTTGGGCCGGAAGAGGTGGAATGCCCCTCTGCCGGGCGCGTCGCCGCCCGTCGGGAGGGGTGCTGTGCGCCGGCCGGCCGGGCATGCGGAACGGGGCCGGGAGGGGCCGGGCGGGGCTGCGCGACGTCGGGCGCGCGGCGAGAGGCGCGCGGCGAGGGGTGCGCGGCAGGGCGTACGGCACGGAGCCGGGCGGGCGCGCGGAACCGCGTACGGCCGGGCGTGCCAAGGGAGTTCGCGCGGGCATGCCGAAGGGCGCCCGCACCACGGATGGCGGGCGCCCTTCGAACCGCGCTTCTGCTCCTGCCGAGCCCCGCTAGGAGGCGACCTTCTCCGCGTCGGTGGCACCCTTGGCCGCGCCGGCCTCGGTGCTGCCGGTGCTCTTCTCGGCGGCGGGCGCCGGGATCGGCCGCGCTGCCTCGTAGAACTCCTCGCGGGGGTTCTCGATCGCGCCGAGCGAGACGACCTCGCGCTTGAGGAACATGCCGAGCGTCCAGTCGGCGAAGACCCGGATCTTGCGGTTCCAGGTCGGCACGGCGAGGCCGTGGTAGCCGCGGTGCATGTACCAGGCGAGCCGGCCCTTGAGCTTGATCTTGGTCTTGCCGACCACGATCATCGCGACGCCCTTGTGCAGGCCCAGGCCCGCGACCGCGCCCTTGTTGGCGTGCTTGTAGTCCTGCTGCGGGAAGCCGCGCATCCCGGAGACCACGTTGTCGCCGAGCACCTTCGCCTGGCGCAGCGCGTGCTGCGCGTTCGGCGGGCACCAGGCACCCTCGCCCGCGGCGAGGTCCGGCACCTGGGCGTTGTCGCCCGCGGCCCAGATGTAGTCGGTGCCCTGCACCTGGAGGGTGGGCGCGGTGTCCACGTGACCGCGCGGGCCCAGCGGCAGGCCGAACTTGGCCAGCGCCGGGTTCGGCTTCACGCCGGCGGTCCACACGATGGTGGACGCGTCGACCTCGAGCCCGTTGGCGAGCACCACGTGCTTGTCGACGCAGCTCTTCATGGAAGTGCTGAGGTAGACCTCGATGCCGCGCTCCTGGAGGTGTTCCAGGCCCCACTTGCCGAGCTGCGGGCCCACCTCGGGGAGGATCTTGTCGGCGGCGTCCACGAGGATGAAGCGCATGTCCTCGCGCTTGACGTTCGGGTAGTACTTGGCCGCGTCGCGGGCCATGTCCTCGACCTCGCCGATGGTCTCCGCGCCGGCGAAGCCGCCGCCGACGAAGACGAAGGTGAGCGCCTTGCGGCGGATCTCCTCGTCGGTGGTGGAGTCGGCCTTGTCGAGCTGCTCCAGGACGTGGTTGCGCAGGCCGATCGCCTCCTCCACGCCCTTCATCCCGATGCCGTTCTCGGCCAGACCCGGGATCGGGAAGGTGCGGGAGACCGCGCCGAGCGCGATCACCAGGTAGTCGAAGGGCAGCTCGTACGGCTCACCGACCAGCGGCTCGACCGCGGCGACCTTGCGGTCCTGGTCGATGGTCGTGACCCGCCCGGTGAGCACCTCGACCCCGGGCAGCACGCGTCGCAGCGGGACGACGACATGCCGCGGGGAGATGCTGCCTGCTGCGGTTTCGGGAAGGAAGGGCTGGTACGTCATGTACGAGCGCGGGTCGACAACCGTGACGGTTGCCTCGCCGTACCGCATCTTCTTCATGATGCGGCGCGCCGCGTACAGGCCGACGTAACCGCCGCCTACTACGAGAATCCGTGGACGCTCCGTGGTGCTCATGGTTCGAGTATCCAGCACGTCCGGGGGTGTACCTCGTGAGCCCCTTCACAAGGGTATGGACACCCTCTGCTACACTGCGCACCTTCACGGCCCAGGGTGGCGCGGAAACCGAGCGCCCAGGGCGGCCACCAGCCGTTATACACGTCGCTGAGCAGCGTCGATCGCCGGCCCGTCCGCTGTGGTTCTCCCCTCCGCAATGCCCCGGAAACACGGATGGCCCAGGGATTCAGGGGGATTTGGGGCCCCGGGCGCCGGAAAGTTGACCCACTGGGCGGGAACTTCATGTGAAGAGTTTCACAAAGGATTCCGCGTGCCCATGATCCGGACGGGCCGGCGCCCCGTCCGACGCGCTCACCAGGGAAGTTCGCGGTCTCAACTGAGCGCGCGGGGCCGCCTCCTGGGTGCCTGGGCGGCGCGGGTAAGCCCCGGCCTCCAGGGGGCCAGGGCTTACCGGGGCTACCGGACACGGGCCGGCTCGGCCGTAGGGCGCAGGCAAGGCGCCCGCGCGTCCCGGCTACGGTCACGCGCCGCGTCGGGCCGCGCCCTCGGCCGAGGTCTCGGCCGCGTCCCCGCTGTCGTCCTGCGGATGCTCCTGCTCCACCAGGCGCCGCCGGCGCCGCTTCATCAGCGCCCACCGCCCGCGCGGGCCCGCCGAGACGGCATGCGCGGCCGCCACCTCGGTGCCGGCCTCCGACGCCGCCTCGGCCGCCGCCTCGGCGACCGGCAGGAAGCCCTCGCCGCGCCGCGCGTCCGGCCGCTCGTCGGCCTCCGGCCACAGTCCGAGCGAGGCACACAGCGTCGGCAGGATCGCCATCGCCGCCGTCGCGTAACCCTCAGCCGAGGGATGGAAGTTGTCCGGCCCGAACAGTTCGCGCGGCCGCGCCTCGAACTCCGGGCCCAGCAGGTCGCCGAGCGAGACCGTACGCCCGCCCAGGTCCACCACCGCGATGGTCTGCGCCGCCGCGAGTTGCCGGCTGGCGCGCCGGGCCAGCCAGCGCAGCGGCTGGTAGACCGGCTCCACCGAACCCAGGTCGGGACAGGTGCCGACCACCACCTGGCTGCCGGTGTCGCGCAGCCGCCGTACCGCGTCGGACAGCAGCCGCACCGAGGTGGACAGCGGCATCCGGCGGGTCACGTCATTGGCGCCGATCATGATCACGGCGACGTCGGGCGGGGGCAGCGTGGAGTCCAGCAGCAGCGAGACCTGCCGGTCCAGGTCGTCGGACTGGGCGCCGGGCAGCGCCACGTTCATCAGCTTCACCGGCCGCTCCGCCACCGCCGCGAGCCCCGAGGCGAGCAGCGCCCCCGGGGTCTCCCGGGCCCGCCGCACCCCCTGACCCGCCGCGGTGGAATCACCCAGAAAGCCCAACCGGAGCGGAGCCTCGTCCGTACGGTGGGCGAACGCCGACCCGTACCGGCCGTCGGCCCGCGGCGGGATGTCGTCCGACCCGCCGACCATCCGCTTGGCCAGCCGTGCCTCCGTCAGCAGCAGCCCCACCGCGGCCCCGCTCAGCAGGCTGATCCCGCCACCGCCGAACGCCGCCGCGGTCGCGATCCGCCGTGCCACCCTCGCCCTGGACATCATCGAGTCGGCCACCTCCCTGGACTGTCCGGACACCACCATGCGCCACCGCGCACACACGTTCCCCCGCCACACGCCGAAGACCGGGCACCGACCCGCCGCGACGCACGCCACGCGTGACATCCCTTTCCCACGTCGACGTGACACCCCTACCCACCTCAACGCCGACCGCAGCGTCCGCGTTTCCACCAGGCTCTAACCTGGTGCCACCATCTCGGAGAACCCGGAGACACACGGTGCAGTTTCACGACTCGATGATCAGCCTCGTCGGCAACACCCCGCTGGTGAGGCTCAACAGCGTGACCGCGGGGATCAAGGCGACCGTCCTCGCGAAGGTCGAGTACTTCAACCCCGGAGGCTCGGTCAAGGACCGCATCGCCCTGCGGATGATCGAAGCCGCGGAGGAGAGCGGTGAACTGCGTCCGGGCGGCACCATCGTGGAGCCGACCTCCGGCAACACCGGAGTCGGCCTGGCGATGGTCGCGCAGCGCAAGGGCTACCACTGCGTCTTCGTCTGCCCGGACAAGGTCTCGGCGGACAAGATCAACGTCATGCGGGCCTACGGTGCCGAGGTCGTGGTCTGCCCGACCGCCGTCGACCCCAGCCACCCCGACTCGTACTACAACGTGTCCGACCGGCTGGTGCGCGAGACGCCGAACGCCTGGAAGCCGGACCAGTACAGCAACCCGAACAACCCGCTGTCGCACTACCACTCCACCGGTCCCGAGCTGTGGAAGCAGACCGAGGGCAAGATCACCCACTTCGTGGCCGGCGTCGGCACCGGCGGCACCATCTCCGGCACCGGCCGCTACCTCAAGGACGCCAGCGACGGCCGGGTGAAGGTGATCGGCGCCGATCCGGAAGGGTCCGTCTACAGCGGCGGCTCCGGGCGCCCGTACCTGGTCGAGGGCGTCGGCGAGGACTTCTGGCCGACCGCCTACGACCGCGAGGTGGCCGACGACATCGTGGCCGTCTCCGACAAGGACTCCTTCCAGATGACCCGCCGGCTCGCCCGCGAGGAGGGCCTGCTGGTCGGCGGCTCCTGCGGCATGGCGGTCGTCGCGGCGCTGGAGGTCGCGGCCCGGCTCGGCCCGGACGACGTGGTCGTGGTGCTGCTGCCCGACAGCGGCCGCGGCTACCTCTCGAAGATCTTCAGCGACGAGTGGATGAGCTCGCACGGCTTCCTCGACGAGAACGAGGGCGAGCCGCGGGTCGTCGACGTGCTCGCGCACAAGGACGGCGGGCTGCCCAACCTCGTGCACATGCACCCGGACGAGACGGTCGGGCAGGCGATCGAGGTGCTGCGCGAGTACGGCGTCTCGCAGATGCCCGTGGTCAAGCCCGGTGCCGGGCACCCCGACGTCATGGCGGCCGAGGTGATCGGCTCGGTGGTCGAGCGCGAACTGCTGCACGCGCTGTTCACCAAGCGCGCCGCCCTGGACGACCCGCTCGACAAGCACCTGTGCCCGCCGCTGCCGCAGGTCGGCTCCGGGGAGCGGGTCGGCGACCTGATGACGGTGCTGGAGAACGCGGACGCGGCGATCGTGCTGGTGGAGGGGAAGCCGACGAACGTCGTGAGCCGGCAGGACCTGCTGGCCTTCCTCGCCGGTCACGGCGGTTCCTGAGGGGTACCGCGCACCGGATGGCCGGTGCGCGCCGCTCCGGCCGCGCATTCCGCGAACTGGTACGCCCGCGACACGTCCACGCAGCACGCGCTTAACACGGGTCCGGCAGATTGGGTGATGTCGAAAGCGCGGCCGGTTCGCCCGGCCGCATCGGCACCCAAGTGGCGCCAAGGCTTCCGGAGCGGCTCCCGGACTCCATGGTGACCCTGGACGCGCAGGCCCGGCCCTGACCCGGCACGCGTCCCGGCGAGGACCGCCGTCGTCCCGCCCCCCGGGCAGCAATGCCCCGGGGGTGCGGCGGTCCTCGCCCCCTTTTTTTGGGCTCGCTCGCCGCTTTTCCCGCTCGCTCGCTCGCGACCCGGGCGAAGGGGTGCCCTCTCAGCGAGGTCGTCCGCCGCGGAGCCGTATGTGCTCAGGACCAGTCGTCGCGGTCGGGGTGGCGGTCCTTGGAGAAGAAGTTGCCCACGCCCTGGGCGAGGTTGACCGCGACGATGCCGGCCCAGCTGATCAGGAGCCCGGTGGTGCCCGCGTTGGCCACGCCGATCGCGGAGAGCGGGATCGCGGCGATCATCGTGAACCCCGCGAAGCCGTAACGGGCGAAGCGGGGGTTGCTCTGGGGCGGCCCGATCGGGCGGCGGTCGGCGCGCGCCGACGACGTCTGCTGCTGGGCCAGCTCGCGGCGCACCCGCTGCTCGACGCGGCTGTCCACGCGCTCGGCCACCTTCTCCATGAACGAGTCGACCAGTTCCGACTCGTATTCCTCGCCGAGTGTCTTGCGCGCCTGCAAGGTGGCGGCGAGTTCCTTCTTCAGTTCCGGGTCGCGGGCGTCCATAGGGCAACCGTAGGAGGCGCGGCGCTTGGGCGACACTGGGGCTAACCCCCGGTTTTCCCGGGGGCGGGCTGCCCAGTAGGAGGATTCCCATGGCATCGGTGCCGCTGCTCACCGCCTTGCACGGAGGGTCGGACCGTCCGGACGCACTGCGGGTCGACGGCAGGGCGTGCAGTTACGAGGAGCTGCTGGGCGCCGCGGGGGCGGTCGCCCGGCGGGTGTCGGGGCGGGAGGCGTTCGCGGTGGAGGCCGGCGCGTCGCTGGAGACGGTGGCGGCCGTGGTGGGCGGGCTGCTCGCCGGGGTGCCGGTGGTGCCGGTCGCCCCGGACGCGGGACCGGACGAACGGGCGCACGTCCTGCGGGACTCCGGCGCGGAACTGCTCCCCGTGGACTTCGCGGAGCGCGCCGACTTCAGCGCGGCGGTCGATGACGCGGGGGAGCCGGATACGGGCGGCGGGCGGCCGGCGCTGGTGCTCTACACCTCGGGGACGACCGGCCCGCCCAAGGGCGTCATGCTCTCCCGGGCCGCGATCGCCGAGGACCTGGACGCGTTGGCGCGGGCGTGGGAGTGGACGGCGGACGACACCCTGGTGCACGGGCTGCCGCTGTTCCACGTGCACGGCCTGGTGCTCGGCGTGCTCGGCGCGCTGCGGGTCGGCAGCCGTCTGGTGCACACCGGCCGCCCCACCCCGGCGGCGTACGCGGCGGCCGGCGGCAGCCTCTACTTCGGCGTGCCCACCGTCTGGCACCGGGTGGCGCGCGAGGAGGCCGCGGCCCGCGCGCTGTCCGGGGCGCGGCTGCTGGTGTCGGGGAGCGCGCCGCTGCCCTCTCCGGTCTTCGCCTCGCTGGCCGAGTTGACCGGGCACGAGCCGGTCGAGCGCTACGGCATGACGGAGACGCTGATCACCGTCTCCGCCCGGGCGGACGGGCCGCGCGCCCCGGGTGCCGTCGGCGTCCCGCTTCCCGGGATCGCCACCAGGATCGCCGAGTCCGCCGACGGCATCGGCGAACTCCAGCTCACCGGCCCCACCCTCTTCGACGGCTACCTCGGCCGCCCGGAGGCGACCGCGGCGGCGTACACCGACGACGGCTGGTTCCGGACCGGCGACATCGCGGCGATCGACCCGGACGGCACGCACCGGATCGTCGGCCGCGCGTCCACCGACCTGATCAAGTCCGGCGGTTACCGGATCGGCGCGGGCGAGGTGGAGAACGCGCTGCTCGCCCACCCCGCGGTGCGCGAGGCGGCGGTGGTCGGCGCGCCCCACGCCGACCTGGGGCAGGAGATCGTCGCCTACGTGGTCGCCGACGGGGTGAGCGCGAGCGAGCTCACCGACTTCGTCGCCACCCGCCTTTCGGTGCACAAGCGGCCGCGGCAGGTCCGTTTCCTCGGTGAACTGCCGCGTAACGCGATGGGAAAGCCGCAAAAGCGGTTGCTCCCGCCGCTGTGATCGGGGTAGTCATACCGGGTCCTTCTGCTCGCGCGGCTGCGACGCGCAGGAGTTGCCCGGGGGTGGTGGTTTGCCCCTTGCCGGGCGGCAAGTAAGATCTGGGTCACAACCCACCCATATGAAAATCTCCGGCCGGCGCGCGCGCCGTTCGGGTCGCCGATGCCCGGGAACCGCTCCAAAGGGTGGCGGTGATACGTCCTGCCATGGAGGCAGCACCGCATGTTCCACCGCATCGGACGCGCAGTCGTCCGCCATCCCGTATGGACGATCGTCGCGTGGCTCGTCGCCGCCGTCGCGATCGTCGCTACTGCGCCGAGCCTGCCGTCCAACAGCGACGAGAGCAGCTTCCTGCCCAGTAGTTACCAGTCGATCAAGGCGATGGACCTCCAGGAGAAGGCGTTCCCCGCGGCCTTCACCCCGTCGGCGATCGTCCTCTACCAGCGGAGCGACAACGCGCCGCTGACCGCGGCCGACAAGGCCGACATCACCAAGATCACCACTGCCCTGGACGGCAAGCACATCGACCAGGTGCAGAAGGTCGTCGCGGGCACGGAGTCCAAGGACGGCAAGTACGACACGGCCTATGTCCAGATGGACAAGAAGACCCAGGGGCAGCCGAAGCAGGCCGACGCGGCGAAGGCGCTGCGCACGGACTCCAAGGACCTTGCCAAGGGCACCCATCTGAAGGTCCAGGTCGGCGGTCAGGCCGCGCAGAACCTCGACCAGCAGGACGCGGGCAACACCTCCGACGCCGTCGCGCTGATCGGCTCGCTGCTCATCATCATCATCACGCTGCTGATCATCTTCCGGTCCCCGCTGATCGCGATCATGCCGCTGGTGATCCTGATGGGCCTGGTGTTCACCACGTCCAACGGCCTGATCGCCTACGCCACCAAGCTCTTCGGCCTGCAGGCCAACAGCTCGATCTCCGCGCTGCTGATCGTGGTGGTGCTCGGCGTCGGCACGGACTACTTCCTGTTCCTCATGTTCCGCTACCGAGAACGGCTGCGGGCGGGTGACGAACCCAAGGAAGCGATGATCAACAGCGTCACCAGGGTCGGTGAGGCGATCGCCTCGGCGGCCGGCGCGGTGATCATCTCCTTCCTGGCGCTGGCCCTGTCCACCCTGGGCTTCCTCACCCAGTTGGGCCCGGCGCTCGCCATCCTGGTCGCGGTCACACTGATCGCCGGTCTCACGCTCTTCCCGGCGATCTGCTCGCTCATCCCGCCGAAGGCGCTGTTCTGGCCGGGCAAGAAGTGGCACCTGGAGCCGTCCGGCACCCGCTTCACCTCGATCGGCCGGATGCTCGGCCGCCGGTCCGGCCTGGTCGCCATCGTCTCCGGCCTGGTGATGCTGCTGCTGGCGCTCGGCACCCTCGGCTACAAGGCCGACTACGACCTCGCCTCCGGGTCCATCCCCAAGACCAAGGAGTCGATGGTCGTCCAGGACAGCATGCAGAAGGCGTACTCCGCCGGTGCTGCCGATCCGACCTCGGTCTTCCTCACCAGCACCGACGGCAAGCCGCTGAACGGTGTCGACTTCACCGCGTACAAGGAGAAGCTCAGCCAGGCCGACGGCGTCGCCAGCGCGACCTTCGACCAGAGCACCGGGCTGAACAAGGACCACACCACGGCCCTGTTCAACCTGACGCTGAAGTACTCCGGCGCGAGCGACAAGGCCATCGCGGCGGTCGGTGACGTCCGCACGGCCGCCAAGGACAACGCTCCGCCGGGAACCGAGGCGGTGGTCGGCGGCACGTCCTCGATCTACCGGGACATCAACGCGGCCGTGAACCACGATTACCGCACGGTCTTCCCGGTGGCCGCGATCCTGATCATGGTGATCCTGGGGTTGCTGCTGCGCAGCATCGTCGCGCCCTGGTACCTGATCGCCTCGGTGGCCCTCGGGTTCGGAGCGACGCTCGGTGCCACCGTGCTGATCTTCGGCCGCGGCAGCGGGCTGATCTTCATGCTGCCGATCATCATGTATCTGTTCGTGGTGGCGATCGGAACGGACTACAACATCCTGATGATCGCCCGGCTCAGGGAGGAGGCCCGCGAGGGCCGCGAGCCACGTGAGGCCGCCGCGGAGGCGCTGCGGCACGCGGGTCCGACGATCGCCTCGGCCGGGTTCATCCTGGCGGCGACCTTCGCCACCCTGATGCTGTCCGGGAACTCGTTCCTCACCGAGATGGGCTTCGCGATCGCCTTCGGCATCGTGGTCGCGGCCTTCGTGATGGCGATGTTCTTCACGCCGAGCCTCACCGCGCTTATCGGGCACGCCGCTTGGTGGCCGGGTCACGCGGACCGCGCCGTCGACTCGGACGACGCCGGTGTGGTCGCCGCGGGCGCCGGCGGGGGCTCGTACGACGCACCGGAGCTGGACGAGACCGGGCGGCGGTAGGCAGCACCGAGCGGGAGTTATCCACAGGGGCCGGACGGGTGGGAACACCTGTCCGGCCCTTCGGCTACGCTGACACCGTCACGGATTGATTGCGGAGCGTGAGCGGATTCGGGCTCTTCGCTGCGTGGGGTGACGGTTTGTCGTACGGGGCCGGCCCCGGGGCGGGCGGGTGTTCGGGCGGTCCGGCGGGCCAACGGGTGGATCGATGTGCGGAGTTGCCGGGGGAGGCTGAAATGGCGGGGGAGCGGGGAACGGAGCGGGTCGCGGCGCCGGAGTGGCGGCCGCCGGAGGTGGAGTTGCCGTCGGCGCGGTGGCGGCGGCGGGTGCTGGCGGCGCCGGGGCTCGCGCTGCTCGGAGTGGCGCTGCTGGTGGCCGGCGTGTGGCTGGACGACCGGAAGGGCCGGCGGGAGGAGGCGCTCTGTCACCAACTGGGCGTGCCCTGGACGCAGTTCGTGGTGGGCTACGCGGCGCTGCTGTGCGGGGTGGCGGCGTCGGCGCTGTGCGTGCTGTTCTTCCGCACGGCGGCGCGGGCCGGCGCGCGGGGTGCCGAGTCCTGGCAGGGCACGCTCGCGCTGTGCATATGCGTCGCCAACGCGGTGGCGCTGCTCATCGAGGTGGTCGCGGTCTACGGAGTGCACGCCGAGGCCGCCGATCCGTACTGGCGGTGCTCGGGAGCGCCCGCGCTTGCCGGACTGCATACGTTCATGCAGAGTCATGTCCTGTGAATAGACCGGTCGGCGGGGCCCGTGGGCTGCCCCGGTCGGGCGGTTCGGACCAGGGACGGACGGGCATGGGCAGTGCTGACGGGGCGGACAAGGCTGACGGTGCCGGCGGCGGTGCCGGGGCGGACCGTGCGGGCGGCGTGAACGGCGTGGGCGACGCGGGCGAGGGCAATGACGTCGGCGACGGCGGCGACGCCGGTGACGTGAACGGCGCGAGCGGGAGCGGGAGCGCCACGGGTGGTGGCGCCGCGGGCAGAAGCGCGGGGAGCGGTGCGTCCGCGCGGCTGCTGAAGCTCTTCGAGGCGCACCGGCTGACCCCGACCCAGCGGCGCATCGCGCACTGCCTGGTGCGGCAGGCGGACGAGGCGGCCTTCCTGTCCAGCGTGGAGGTCGCCGAACTCGCCGGGGTCAGCCAGCCGTCGGTCACCCGGTTCGCGGTCGCCCTCGGTTTCGACGGGTACCCGGCGCTGCGCAAGCACCTGCGCGAGGTGGCGCCGGCGCCCGATCCGGCCGGCACGACCTCGTACAACGAGTACCAGCAGGCGGTGCACGCGGAGATCGAGAACCTGCGGCACCTGGTCGAGCTGCTGGCCGACCCGGAGCCGGTGGCCAGGGCGGGGGCGGTGCTGGCCGGGTCCAGGCCGCTGCCGGTGCTGGGGCTGCGGGCGGCGGGCGCCCAGGCGCGCGGGTTCGCGTACTTCGCGGCGAAGGTGCACCCCGATGTGCGGCTGCTGGACGAGGGCGGCACCATGCTCGCCGACCGGATCGACGCCGCGGTCCGGGCGGGCGCGAGCGCCCTGCTGTGCTTCGCGCTGCCCCGGCACCCGCGGGAGGTGGCCGACGCGCTCGGCTACGCGCGGGCGGCCGGGCTGACCGTGGTGACCGTCGCGGACAGCGCGTTCGCACCGGTGGCCGCGCACAGCGACCTGCTGCTGCCCGCGGCCGTCGGCACCGGGCTGGCCTTCGACACGGCGTGCGCGCCGATGCTGCTGGGCCGGGTGCTGCTGGAGTCGATGTGCGACGACCTGCCGGACGCGCAGGCGCGGTTGGAGGAGTTCGACGCGCATGCCGCGGCCCGCGGGGTGTTCATGGAGTGAACGCCCCCGCGGGCCGCGGGTGGTGCCGGTGCCGGTGCCGGTGTCGCTGGTCTGCCGGATTCTGCTGGTGCGTGGAGCGTGGCCGCCCCGGTCAGGAGCCGGTGGTCGTGCGGCGGGTCCTGCGGCTGTGGGCGAGGGTGAAGGCCGCGGCGCCGAAGGCGAGGGCGGCCGCTCCCAGCCAGGTGAGCAGCTGGGTGCCGTTGCCGCCGGTCGAGGCGAGCGTGCCGGTGGAGCCGGAGGTGCCGGAGCTTGCGCCGGCCGTGCTCCCGGCGCCGGTCTGGGTGGAGAGGTGGTTGCCGCCCGAAGTGCCGCCCGTGCTGGTGGTGCCGGCCGAGGAGGTCGGGGTGGCCGTCGCGCCGCCCTTGACGTGGACGGTCACCGCGGCCGTGTTGTTCGTCACGTCGGGGTCGAAGGGCAGCTTGCTGTCGTAGACGGTGGTGGCCCGGACCGTGCCCGTGGCGAGCGCGGGCGCGTCGGCGTCGATCCGCAGGGTGAACGGCATCTTCACGGTCGCGCCGACCCGCAGCGGCGGGTTGACCCAGCAGATGTACTTGGGCGCCCCGAGCTTCTGGTCGTGGGGACCGCCCTCTCCCCACGTGTAGCAGGCCTTGGGGATCTTCACCACGGTGGTGCCCTTGGGGACGTCGAACATGACGCCGAGCTGGTCGTCGCTGGTCTCGATGTCCACGGTGGCCGGGCCCTTGTTCCGCATCGACGCGATGACCTGCACCGTGTCGCCGGGCTTGCCGCTGACGGTGTCGCCGCCGGCCGCGATGTCCGCGGTGTTGTCGGTGTCGATCGTCCAGTCGGAGGTGTTCGTCCCGCCGCTGGGGGCCGCGCCGTCCGGCACGAGCGAGAGCACCGGGCCGTCCGCGCGGACGTTGTTGCCGGTCGGCGTGCCGGGCTTCGGGCTGACCGTGAAGCGGACCAGGTCCCACAGCGCGCTGCTGGTCACGTCGATGCCCACCGGGGCGGAGAGCCGGTACTTCTTGCCGGGCTCGATGGTGGTGGCGAAGTGGCAGACCGCGTTGTTGTTCAGCGTCGCATAGCCGTTGTCGATGGTCTGCTTGCTGTAGACGCAGTTGGAGAAGTGCTGCGCGTAGCCGAGCCCCTCGGTGGTGGTCACCCGCAGGTCGGCCCCGTCGGCCGGGAGCTGCCCGGTGTTCGCGATGGTGAGGGGCGCTTCAAGGCTGTCGCCCGGCTTGGCGTGGTCGACCTGGGTCGGCTTGTTGACCACCAGCCCGACCGCGCCGACGGTGACCCGCACGGTGAGGGGGGTGATCGTCGCGTTGTCCGCGGTGCCGGACAGGACCGCGGTGCCCGTGGTGCCCAGTGCGGCGCCCGGCTTGGCGTGGAGGTCGACCAGCCCGCCCGTACCGCCGACGCCCAGCTCGGCGCTCTTCCAGGTGACGGTGTCATCCGGGTACCCGTTGTCGGCGGTGATGAAGGAGCTGATCCCGGAGAGGTCCAGTGAGACGACCACGTTCGTGACGGTCGGGCCGCTCTTCGGCGGGGCGAGCGCCCAACTGATCTGCGGCGGGTCCCCCGAGTTGTCCGGCTGCGGCACCCCCACGCTGGTCTTCTGTATCTGAAATGCCAGGGTGGGCCCTTCGGCCGCATGCGCGGGCGCCTGCGCCGCGGCGGCGCCGAGCAGCGCGACCGCGAGGGCGGTCAGCGCGGCGGCCGAACGGCGCCATTTGAGGAGCGGAATCACGGGATCTTCCCCCAAGTCCCTTGGAGCATGGTGGTACGGAACACCCCTTGCGACCCTCGGCCCCGGCAAAAGGTTGTGCTCAGCGGAATGACATCTGGTTTAACGAAAATCTGAGAATCGCGAAGTAGTCTCCCTCCCCAGCACTTGGCCGGCGCCGCCGTACCACCGGGACGGCGGGCCGGGACGACGACGGAGGGAGCGCGACGTGGTGCGCGGGGCCTACACATTGGCGCGGGTGGCGGTGGCGGTGCGGGTGGCGGCGGTCTGGCTGTGGTGGCTGGGCGTGATCGCGGCCGTGCCGGGCACCGCCGTGACGTTCAGCCCGACCGGCCGCCGGATCGGTGTGCTGGCCGGTGCCGCGCTGTTCGTCATCGCCGCGGTGACGGCCTTCCTCGTCCGCGGCCGCCGGCACGCCGAACGCGCCAAGGCCGCCTCGCGTGCGGCGAAGTCCGTCTTCCTCCAGGACCGCAGGGTCACCGCCCGGGCGTGGCTGCGCCGCCGCCGCTGGTGGCTGCTGCTGGTGTTCGTGGTCGCCGCCGCCGCGAACGTCGTCCTGCCCTGCGCGGCGGGCATGCTCCTCGGGGGCGTCGGCGCCGGGCTGTGGCTGCGGTCCCGCCGGGTCGCCCGCATCGAGCGCTCCCACGACGCCCTGCTGTGGTTCCGTCCCGACGGCAACCCCGCGCTCTACCAGCTCACGGGGATCGCCGCCGGCGACGCGGCTCCCGGGGGCGGCAGGCGCCGCCCCTGACCCCCGAAGGCGCCGCGCCGCCCCCGCGTCCTTACGACCGCAGCCGCAGGGACGGGAATCCGGCGCCGCTCTCCGCGAGAAGCTCCTCCTGGGTCTGCGCCGCCCGCACCGGCGAGAACGCGACCGCGCCGTCGGGCAGGACGCAGTACCCGTACACCGCGGGGCGCGGCAGGGAGTTGTAGGCGAAGTGGTTGGAGAAGTAGTACGCACCGGTGTCGAGCAGCGCCACATGGTCGCCGGCTTCCAGCAGCGGCAGGGCGCGCCCCTTGGCGACGAGGTCGCCGGCGAAGCAGCAAGGCCCGGCCACGTCCTGGACCACCGGCTCGCCCGTCTTCTCCGCGCCCTCGGCGTCCAGCGCGAGCACGCGGATCGGCCAGGAGTCGGGCACGAACACCGTACGGGTGGCCACCTGGGCGCCGGCGTGGGTGACGGCGATCGGCCGCCCGCCGGCGGACTTCGCGTACTCGACCCGCGCCAGCACCGTGCCGTTCTTGGCGAGCAGGGAGCGGCCGAACTCCGTGACGATGCCGTAGCGCCCGTCGAAGAGCCCGGGGATCTCGGCGCGCAGCAGGTCGGCGTAGT
Source organism: Streptomyces sp. NPDC087270 (assembly GCF_044744625.1). Taxonomy (NCBI): domain Bacteria; kingdom Bacillati; phylum Actinomycetota; class Actinomycetes; order Kitasatosporales; family Streptomycetaceae; genus Streptomyces; species Streptomyces sp. NPDC087270. Next base: position 26,241 of record NZ_JBIUYR010000025.1, on the reverse strand, counting down.
CGGCGAAGGACGGCACCGTCGCGTCGGAGCCGAAGTTCACCGGCAGGCCGCCGCCGATGTCGAGGGCGGTGACCTGCTGCCGTCCGGCGGCGGCGTTGATCCGCTCGGCCAGCTCGTAGGCAGCCCGCACCCCGGCGACCATCAGTTCCAGCGGCACGCCCTGTGAACCGGTGTGGGTGTGCAGCCGGTTGAGCCACGGCCGCCGCGCGTACGCGTCCAGGACCCACTCCAGCGCGCCCGGGTCGCGCAGCGCCACGCCGAACTTGGAGGTGGCGGTGGCCGTGCTCATCGCCCCGATGCTGCCGCCGCCGACCTGCGGGTTGACCCGGAGGCCGACGGGCGAGGCGAAGGGCGAACCGGCGGGCGCCGACTCGCGCAGCCGGTCGATCCGGGCCAGCTCCTCGGGGTTGTCGGCGTTGACCGCGATACCGAGTTCGAGCGCCTCGCGCAGTTCGGCGAGGGTCTTGGCGGGGGAGTCCAGCACGGTCCGCTCCGCCGGGATGCCGGCCGCGCGGGCCAGCGCGAGCTCGCCCGGGCTGGCCACCTCCGCGCCCAGCCCGCACTCGGCGAGCAGCCCGAGCACCGGCACGAGCGAGGCGGCCTTCACCGCGAAGGTATGGGTCACGGTCACACCAGGGGTGGCGAACGCGGCATGCAGGGCCGTCGCCGAGGCGGCGATGCCCGTGATGTCCAGCAACCCGACCACCGGTTCGGCCTCCCCGGCCAGCCCCTGCTCCACCGCGGCCCGCAGCGCGTGCCCCCGCCGTATCCCCAGCTCATCCGTCATGCCCGCCATCCCACCACCTTCCCGCGCGGGACTTCCACCCGGGTCCTGTTGACTAGAGGTATTCATCAGACGAGGATGTGAATATCTTGCTACGGCTGCGCCGCCCGGCGGCGCGCGCACCGTCTTCCGCCACCACGCCGCCACCACGAGGAGGCTTGCCCGATGACCGGACCGAGGCCGGTACGCGCACCGCGCGGCACGGAACTGAGCGCCAAGGGTTGGCAGCAGGAAGCCGCGCTGCGGATGCTCCAGAACAACCTGGACCCCGAGGTCGCCGAGCACCCCGACAAGCTCGTCGTCTACGGCGGCACCGGCAAGGCCGCCCGCGACTGGAACTCCTTCGACGCCATGGTGCGCACCCTGCGCGGCCTGAAGCAGGACGAGACCATGCTCGTCCAGTCCGGCCGCCCGGTCGGCGTCATGCAGACCCACGAGTGGGCGCCCCGGGTGCTGATCGCCAACTCCAACCTGGTCGGCGACTGGGCCAACTGGGAGGAGTTCCGCCGCCTCGAAGCCCTCGGCCTGACCATGTACGGGCAGATGACCGCGGGTTCGTGGATCTACATCGGCACCCAGGGCATCCTCCAGGGCACCTACGAGACCTTCGCCGCCGTCGCCGCCAAGCGGTTCGGCGGCAGCCTGGCCGGCACCATCACCCTCACCGCCGGCCTCGGCGGCATGGGCGGCGCCCAGCCGCTCGCGGTCACCATGAACGGCGGCGTGGTGATCTGCGTCGACTGCGACCCGCGCGCCATCGACCGCCGGATCGAGCACCGCTACCTCGACGTGCGCGCCGACTCCCTCGACCACGCGCTGCGCCTGGCCACCGAGGCCCGCGACGCCCGCCGCCCGCTGTCCATCGGCGTCCTGGGCAACGCCGCCGAGGTCGTGCCGCAACTGCTCGCCATGGGCGCCCCTGTCGACGTGGTCACCGACCAGACCTCCGCGCACGACCCGCTCGCCTACCTCCCGCTCGGCATGGACTTCGCCGACATGGCCGACTACGCGGCCGAGAAGCCCGCCGACTTCACCCAGCGGGCCCGCGAGTCCATGGCCCGGCACGTGGAGGCGATGGTCGGCTTCCAGGACGCCGGCGCCGAGGTCTTCGACTACGGCAACTCCATCCGCGGCGAGGCCAAACTCGCCGGATACGAGCGGGCGTTCGCCTTCCCCGGCTTCGTGCCCGCCTACATCCGCCCGCTGTTCTGCGAGGGCAAGGGCCCCTTCCGCTGGGCCGCCCTGTCCGGCGACCCCGCCGACATCCACCACACCGACCGGGCGATCCTCGACCTGTTCCCCGAGAACGAGTCGCTGGCCCGCTGGATCAAGCTGGCCGGCGAACGCGTCCACTTCCAGGGCCTGCCCGCCCGCATCTGCTGGCTCGGCTACGGCGAACGGGACCGCGCCGGCGAGCGGTTCAACGAGATGGTCGCCGACGGCACCCTCAAGGCGCCCGTCGTCATCGGCCGCGACCACCTGGACGCCGGCTCCGTCGCCTCCCCCTACCGGGAGACCGAGGGCATGCTCGACGGCTCCGACGCCATCGCCGACTGGCCGCTGCTCAACGCCATGGTCAACGTCGCCTCGGGCGCGTCCTGGGTCTCCATCCACCACGGCGGCGGCGTCGGCATCGGCCGCAGCATCCACGCCGGGCAGGTCACCGTCGCCGACGGCACGCCGCTCGCCGCGGAGAAGATCCGCCGGGTGCTCACCAACGACCCCGGCATGGGCGTCATCCGCCACGTGGACGCCGGATACGACCGCGCCGAGGAAGTGGCCCAGGAGCGGGGCGTGCGGGTGCCCATGCGGGAAGGCGACGCCACATGAGCGACGCCGCGGGGAGCCCGGGCGCGGAACGCCCGGGCGCGGAAGGCAGGGGCGCGGAAGGCCGGGGCCCGCAGCGCCCGGAGGACCGGCGCCGGCCCGCCGCGGCACCCGGGCGGCGACATGACCCGGCCGCGGAGCCGCCGGTGCGGGCCCCCGGTTTCCAGGCGATGTGGCGGGAGCTGGCCGCGGTCGGCCGCGACGCCGGCAGCGGCGGCTACCGCCGCTACGCCTGGACACCCGCCGACACCGACTGCCGCGCCTGGTTCCGCGAGCAGGCCGGCGTCCGCGGCCTGGACTACGAACTCGACCGCAACGGCAACCAGTGGGCCTGGCTCGGCGACCCCGCGGCCGGCGACGCCGTGGTCACCGGCTCGCACCTGGACTCCGTGCCCGACGGCGGCGCCTTCGACGGCCCGCTCGGCGTCGTCTCCGCGTTCGCCGCGATCGACGAGCTGCGCGCGCGGGGCGCCGCGCCGCGCCGGCCGCTCGCGGTGGTGAACTTCGGCGACGAGGAGGGCGCCCGCTTCGGCCTGGCCTGCGTCGGCTCCCGGCTGACCGCGGGCCGGCTCACCGCCGAGGACGCGCGCGACCTGCGCGACGCCGACGGTGTCACGCTCGCCCGCGCCATGGAGCGGGCCGGACACGACCCCGACGCCATCGGCGCCGACCCCGAACGCCTCGCCCGCGTCGGCGCGTTCGTCGAACTGCACGTGGAGCAGGGCCGCGCCCTCGACCTCGGCGGCCACCCGGTCGGCGTGGCCTCCGCGATCTGGCCGCACGGCCGCTGGCGCTTCGACTTCCGCGGCGAGGCCAACCACGCGGGCACCACCCGGCTGGAGGACCGGCACGACCCGATGCTGACCTACGCCGGCACGGTGCTCGCCGCCCGCGAGCAGGCCCGGCTGGCCGGCGCGCTCGCCACCTTCGGCAAGATCGCCGTGGAACCGGGCGGCGTCAACGCCATCGCCTCCCTGGTCCGCGGCTGGCTCGACTCCCGCGCCGCCGACGAGGAGACCCTCGCCGCGGTCGTGGCCGGGATCGAGCGGGCCGCCAGGGACAGCGGCGCCCGCGACGGCGTCGCCGTCGACGTGGTCCGCGAGTCCTTCACCCCGGAGGTCGAGTTCGCGCACGCCCTGCGCGACCGGCTCGCCGCGCTGCTCGGCGCGGACGCGACGCCGGCCCCGGTGCTGCCGACCGGCGCGGGACACGACGCCGGAATCCTCGCCACGGCGGTGCCGACCGCCATGCTGTTCGTACGCAACCCCACCGGCGTCTCGCACTCGCCGGCGGAGTTCGCGGCCGAGGACGACTGCGCCGCGGGCGTCACCGCGCTCGCCGACGTACTGGAGGGGCTCGCGTGCCGGTGACGTACTGGCTGGAGCACGCCTGGCTCGACCCGCTGGTCGAGCCGGGCGTGCTGCTGACCGCCGACGGCGGCCGGATCACCGAGGTGCGCTCCGGCGCCGTCACCCCGCCGCCGGGCGCCACCGTGCTGCGCGGCCTGACCGTGCCGGGCCTGGCCAACGCGCACAGCCACGCCTTCCACCGCGCGCTGCGCGGCACCGCCCAGGCCGGCGGCGAACCCGGCACGCCTCCGCCGGGGCGGAGTGACCCGGCGGTCGGCGCTGCGCGTCCGCCGACCTCGTTCTGGACCTGGCGCGAGACCATGTACGCCACCGCCCTGCACCTCACCCCCGACTCCTACTTCGACCTGGCCCGCGCGGTCTACGCCGAGATGGCGCTCGCGGGCATCACCTGCGTCGGCGAGTTCCACTACCTCCACCACCAGCCGGACGGCACCGCGTACGCCGACCCCAACGCGATGGGCGAGGCACTGATCGCGGCCGCCGCCGACGCGGGTATCCGGATCACCCTGCTGGACACCGCCTACCTGCGCGGCGGCCTGACAGCGGACGGCTACCTCCCGCTGGAAGGCGTGCAGCGGCGCTTCGGCGACGGCACGGCCGACCGGTGGTACGACCGCTGGTCGCGGCTCCGGGGTGGCGAGCACGCCAGGATCGGCGCGGCCCTGCACTCCGTGCGGGCCTTCTCCGACCGCGACGGCTACGCCGCCTTCGCGGAGCGCACCAGGGACGTGCCGGTCCACGTCCACCTGTCCGAGCAGCCCGCCGAGAACGAGGCGTGCCTGGCCGTGCACGGCCGCACCCCGGCCCGGCTGCTCGCCGACGCGGGCCTGTGGGGGCGGAACACCACCGCGGTGCACGCCACCCACCTCACCGACGACGACATCGCGGTGCTCGGCGGGACCCGCGCCACGGTGTGCATGTGCCCCACCACCGAACGCGACCTCGCCGACGGGATCGGTCCCGCGCCCGCGCTTCAGCGGGCCGGCAGTCCGCTGACCCTGGGCAGCGACAGCCACGCCGTGGTGGACCTGCTGGAGGAGGCCCGCGCGATGGAGCTGGACGAGCGGCTGCGCACCCGGACCCGCGGCCACTGGTCCGCCGCCGATCTGCTGCGCGCGGCCACCGCCGACGGCCACGCCTGCCTCGGCTGGCCCGAGGCGGGCCGCCTTGAGCGGGGCGCGCTCGCCGACTTCACCACGATCGCGCTGGACTCGGTCCGTACCGCGGGGCCACCGCCCCGGCTCGCCGCCGAGACCGCGGTATTCGCGGCGACCGCGGCGGACGTCCGGCACACGGTGGTGGCGGGCCGTCAGGTCGTGGCGGACGGACGGCACCTGCTCGTGCCGGACGTGGCGGGCGCGCTGGCCACCGCGATCGCCGCCGTGCGCGGCTGAAGGCGGGGCGCGCGCGTGCGAAGCCCGTCCGGCCGTCGCCCGCCGAGCCGCCACCTCGACCCGCGGGGACACCGGAACCCGCCGGTCGCGGCCGCGCCGCGGAGGACCCCCGTGCCCCCGCGAAACGGCCCCGAACCCCGGCGGGCACCCGCGCCACCGCGGGCGCCCAGGCCCACGCGAGCACCACGAAGGAGCAGGCCATGACGGTCAGCACGGCCATCACCGACATCGGCAGCCTGATCACCAACGACCCCTCCCTCACCAGCGCGGACAACCCTCTCGGCCTGATCCAGGACGCCGCCGTCGTCATCGAGGGCGACCGCGTCGTCTGGACCGGTGCTTCCAGCAAAGCACCCACCACTGACAATCGGGTCGACGCCGGCGGCCGCGCACTGCTGCCCGGGTTCGTGGACTCCCACGCGCACCTGGTCTTCGCGGGCGAGCGCGGCGCGGAGTTCGCCGCGCGGATGGCCGGGCGCCCGTACAGCGCGGGCGGCATCCGCACCACCGTGGCGGCCACCCGGGCCGCCTCCGACGCCGAGCTCGCCCGCAACCTCGCCCGCTACCTCGCCGAGGCCCGGCGGCAGGGCACCACCACGGTCGAGGTCAAGTCCGGCTACGGCCTCACCGTCCACGACGAGGCCCGCGCGCTGCGGATCGCCGCCGAGCAGACCCCGGAGACCACCTACCTCGGCGCCCACGTCGTCGCCCCCGAGTACGCCGACGACCCGGCCGGGTACGTCGCCCTCGTCACCGGCCCGATGCTCGACGCGTGCGCGCCCCACGCCCGCTGGGTGGACGTGTTCTGCGAGCGGGGCGCCTTCGACGGCGACCAGGCGCGCGCGGTGCTCGAAGCGGGGCTCGCCCGCGGCCTGACCCCGCGCGTGCACGCCAACCAGCTCGGCCACGGCCCGGGGGTCCTGCTCGCCGTCGAACTCGGCGCCGCGTCGGCCGACCACTGCACCCATCTCACGGACACCGACGTGGACGCTCTCGCGAGCGGCGGGACCGTCGCCACGCTGCTGCCCGGCGCCGAGTTCTCCACCCGCGCCGCCTACCCCGACGCCCGGCGCCTCCTCGACGCGGGCGCGACCGTCGCGCTGTCCACCGACTGCAACCCCGGATCGTCGTTCACGTCCTCGATGGCCTTCTGTGTCGCCGTCGCCGTCCGCGACATGGGCATGACCCCCGACGAGGCGGTCCGCGCGGCCACCCACGGCGGCGCGCGCGCCCTGCGCCGTACCGACGTCGGGACGGTCGCCCCCGGCGCCCGGGCCGACCTCCACCTGCTGGACGCCCCCACCCATGTGCACCTCGCCTACCGGCCCGGCGTCCCGCTCACCGCGGCGGTGTGGCAGGGGGGCGAGCGGGTCCGCCCGGACCAGCCGCCGCTGTGACCGCGTGCGGGTGCCGTGACCGTACGGCGGCGGGCTCCGTGCGTGCCGGTGCTGGTGCTGGCGCCGCGGCCGTACGCCGCTGCGCGCGGCCGGGGGCTCAGGCCCTGGCGGGCGGCACCCGCAGGATGCGCAGCAGGGTCGAGGTGAGGGCCTCGCGCAGTTCGCGGTCGGTGAGGTCCATCAGCTCGGCCAGGCAGTCCGGCACGGTGAACACCGCGTTGTAGGCGAGCCGTTCGGCGCCGCTGGGCTGCTCGCCGAAGAGCAGGTGGAGGCCGCGCTCGCGCATCGTGAGCACCTGGGTCTTCTCCGGGTGCACGGGCCGCTCGGGGTCGGTGGAGGCCATCACCATGTTCTGCCGGTTGGCGACGAGGAAGTCCACGAAGCCGTGCACCACGTGCTCGATCCTGGCCCGCCGGCCGCGCAGCGCCGCCGCTTCGTCCAGCAGCGTGCCCATCCGCTCGATGCCGGGCATCAGGGCCGCGTGCAGGATGTCGTTCTTCGCCCGGAAGTGGTAGTAGACGGCCGCCTTCGTCAGACCCAGCTCGTCGGCGATCATCTGGAGCGAGGTGGCGCTGTAGCCGAGTTCCGAGAAGAGCCGCTGGGCCGTGTCGAGGATCTGCTGCCGTGTCTGCTCGGCCTGCGCCGCGCGACTGGTCAGGCCCTTGGCCGACGTCGCCATGGCTGCGTTCCTCCTTCGTCCCCCTTGAGTCCGCAGCATACAAGCCACCGGACCCGCCGTCACCAGATCGCACACCGAGCTGCCGCCCTGCCGCCGGACCTGCCGCCCCACCTGCGCGCCCGCGTCGTCCGGCTGATCGCGGCATGACGATTTCACCGGCCTCCGGCTGGTGAATCACCTGCCGCTGGCCAGTCATTCACTTGACGAGCGGCTAGTGAATGCTTAGCGTCGTCGAGCAGGTCGGCAACCGCGCCGACCTGCCGTTCGGATGTACGGGAGACGTGGGGAAGTCACTTATGTCCAGCTATCTGTACCGCCTCGCCCGCTTCTCCTACCGGCGACGCGTCCTCGTTCTCGTGCTGTGGCTGGTGGCCGCGATCGCCGCCGTCACGATCGCCCAGGTGAGCGGCGGCAAGACCAACGACGACTTCACGATCCCGGGCACCGAGGCGCAGAAGGCGTCCGACGTGCTGAGCGCCAAGCTCCCCGCGTTCAGCGGCGGGCAGAGCACCATCGTCTTCGCGGCCAAGAAGGGCGCCACGCTGACCACGCCCGCCGCCCGGGACGAGATCCGTACGGCGATGACCAAGCTGTCGTCCGTGCCGCAGGTGTCGAAGTCCGTGGACCCGTTCACCGGGCGCCTGGTCTCCAAGGACGGCCGGATCGCCCTCGGCCAGGTCCAGTGGACCGCTAAGCCACCGGACGTCAAGGACGCCAACCTCGACGCCATGCAGGACGTGATGAAGCCGGTGCGCGCCGCCGGCCTGGAGGTCGAGTACAACGGCAGCGTCTTCCCGGGCTGGCGTTTCGAGGTCTCCGAGACGCCCGAACTGATCGGCCTGGTGATCGCGTTCGGGATTCTGATGGTCACCTTCGGCGCGTTCGCCGCCGCCGGCATGCCGATCATCAGCGCGATCATCGGGGTGATCACCACCCTGATGGGCGTCACGGCGGCGGCCTCGGTCATCACCATCGCCTCCGCCTCCACCACCGTCGCCCTGATGCTCGGCCTGTCCTGCGGCATCGACTACGGCCTGTTCATCCTGTCCCGGCACCGCGCCAACCTGCTGCGCGGCGTGCCGCCGGAGGAGTCCGTGCCACTGGCGATGGGCACCGCGGGCAGCTCGGTGGTCTTCGCCGCGCTCACGGTGATCATCGCGCTGTGCGGGCTGACCGTGGTCGGCATCCCGTTCCTGACCGTCATGGGCCTGGCCGCGGCGGCCTCGGTCCTGGTGGCGCTGCTCATCGCGCTCACCCTGCTGCCCGCGCTGCTCGGCTTCGCCGGGCGCCGGGTGGCCCGCTTCAGCCGGCTGCCGAAGTTCGGCGCGCACGCCGAGCGGGTGGCCCGCCGTACCGCCGCCGACCCGAACAGCACCGCGGGCGCCGGCTGGTCGCGGTTCGTCGTACGCCACCGGGTGCTGGTCACCGTCGTCGGCGTGGTGCTGCTCGGCGTGCTGGCGATCCCCGCCACGAGCATCCGGCTCGGTCTGCCGTCCGGCGCCTCGCAGCCGACCGACAACACCCAGCGCAAGGCGTACGACCTGACCACCGAGGGCTTCGGCGCCGGCTTCAACGGCGCGCTGCTGATCGTCGCCCAGGACGTCTCCTCGCCGTCGGACACGCTGAAGATCTCCGCCGCGCTCGGCCGGCAGGCAGACGTCGTCCAGGCCACCCCGATCGCCGCGCAGAACGGTGTGGCGCTGATCCGGGTGATCCCGAAGTCCGGGCCGAACGACTCCGCCACGCAGGACCTGGTGCACACCCTGCGCGACAACCGGACGACGATCGAGTCCGGCACCGGCGCGCACATCCTCGTCGGCGGCACCACGGCCTCCAACATCGACGTGTCCGCGAAGCTCTCCAGCGCGCTGCCGGTCTTCCTGATCGCCGTCGTCGGCCTGGCGTTCGTCCTGCTGACCTTCGCCTTCCGGACCATCCTGGTGCCCCTGAAGTCGATCGTCGGCTTCCTGCTGTCGATGGCCGCCGCGCTCGGCGCCCAGGTGGCGGTCTTCCAGTGGGGCTGGGGCCGGCACCTGCTGGGCATCACCCCGAGCGAGACGATCAGCTTCCTGCCGATCATCATGCTCGCGATCATCTTCGGACTGTCCAGCGACTACGAGGTGTTCGTCGTCTCGCGGATCAAGGAGGAGTTCACCCGGCACGGTGACGCCCGCGCGGCCGTGCAGCGCGGCACCGCGCTGTCGGCCCGGGTGGTCACCGCGGCCGCGCTGATCATGTTCTCGATCTTCGTGGCCTTCATGTTCACCAGCAATCCGACCATCCAGGCGATCGGCTTCAGCTTCGCGGTCGGCGTGTTCCTCGACGCCTTCGTGGTGCGGCTGACCCTGGTCCCCGCGGTGATGGCCCTCATCGGCGGGCGGATCTGGTACCACCCGAAGTGGTTCGGCCGCTGGGTGCCCGACTCGGACATCGAGGGGCAGCGCCTCGAAAAGCGGCTGGCCGACGGGGACTTCGGCGCCGAGGCGGCGAAGGCGGCGGAGAAGTCGAACGTGGCGGGCCGGTAGCGGCAGGCGCGCGGACGAGCGGGTGGTTGGCCGTCCCGGTGCCCGGCGGGCACCGGGACGGCCGGCGGTCGGAGCGGGGACGTCCCACCGCCCTGGGCAAGAGCCGCACCCCGCCCGCGCGGCGCTCGCGAGCTGGGCCGTCGAGCACCACGAGGAGATCGAGACGAGCAGGTCCGAGTACGGCAACGGCCCCGCTGACCACCCCGCCGGGGGCGTTCTGCGGGGCCGGTGGGCCGCCGGGGCGGGCGGGCCCTAGGCCGTGTTTTGGAAGTAGCGCCGTCCGCCCAAAGGGCGGGGCCCGTGGCGTCTGGTGCGTGCGATCGCAAGGCGGAGGGTTGTCCTCGTAGTGGGCCTACTCGGACAAGCCCGACAACGAAGCGAGCGTGCGTGCCAGGCGCCACGGGCCAGGCGGGACTTCCAAAACACGGCCTAGTCCTCGACCAGCAGGCCGCGGCGCAGCCGGGCGAGGGTGCGGCTGAGCAGGCGGGAGACGTGCATCTGGGAGATGCCCAGCTCCTCGCCGATCTCGGACTGGGTGAGGTTGCCGACGAAGCGCAGCGAGAGGATGGTCCGGTCCCGGGCCGGCAGCTTGGCGATCAGCGGCCTCAGCGACTCGATGTACTCGACGCCTTCGAGGTCGTGGTCCTCGTAGCCGATCCGGTCGGCGAGCGCGCCCTCGGGGTCGTCCTCGGTGGGCTGGGCGTCCAGCGAGCTGGCGGTGTACGCGTTGCTCGCCGCCATGCCCTCGATCACCTCGTGGTCGGGCAGGTCGAGCCGGTCGGCCAGTTCGCGCACCGTCGGGCTGCGGTCGAGCTGCTGGGCCAGCTCGTCGCCGGCCTTGGCGAGGTCCAGCCGCAGCTCCTGGAGCCGCCTCGGCACCCGCACCGACCACGAGGTGTCGCGGAAGAACCGCTTGATCTCGCCGACGATGGTGGGCATCGCGAAGGTCGGGAACTCCACCCCGCGGGCCAGCTCGAACCGGTCGATCGCCTTGATCAGGCCGATCGTGCCGACCTGGACGATGTCCTCCATCGGCTCGCTGCGGCTGCGGAACCGGGAGGCGGCGAACTTCACCAGCGCGAGGTTCAGCTCGACGAGCGTGTTGCGGACGTAGCTGTACTCGCCGGTGCCCTCCTCCAGGGACTGGAGGCGGCCGAAGAGCGTCTTGGACAGCGCCCGCGCGTCCACCGGGCCGATCTCGTCGTAGGGCGGGATCTCGGGCAGATCGTCGAGTTCGAGGCCGTGGTGTTCGAGGCCGTGGTGTTCGACGTCGGCGTGGACGTGCTCGCCGTCGTCCTCGCCGTGGTCAGGACCGGCGTGTTCGTGGCCGATGTGTGCCGCCTCGTGCGTCTCCTCGCCGAGCATCCCCTCCCAGCGGGCGGGGAAGCCCCCCTGTCGCTCCTGGTCCTGATCCGGGCCGAGCCGGGGTGTCATGCGCTCATCCCTCTCTTGCGGCGCGGGTGTCTTTCCTCTGCCGTACTTCAGCCCTACCGCCATCCGGCGGTGTCCCGCAAGTCCGGGGGCTTGCCGGATCGACTACCGCACGCACCCGGGAACGCGTAGGGTCGGGCTCGCGTCACCCGGGGGCGCAGGGTGTGTGACCAGGGACGCAGCGAGGGAGAGCAGATGGACCAGGAGGCGGTGGGCACCGCCGGTCTCGGCCGGCTGCACGTCGAGGTGGGGCAGCAGGGCAGCAGTACCGTTTTCACCCCGTCGGGAGAGCTCGACCACCACACCGCCGACCTCCTCGCCGAGCCGATGACCGCGGCCGTCGACGGGGGCGCGATCCGTCTGGTGGTGGACTGCTCGGGCCTGGAGTTCTGCGACTCCACCGGGCTCAACGTCCTGCTCGGGGCGCGGCTCCAGGTCGAGGCGCGTGGGGGCACGGTGCACCTGGCAGCCATGCGGCCGACGGTCGCACGGGTATTCGAGATCACCGGCGCAGACGCGGTGTTCACCGTGCACGAAACGCTCGACCAGGCACTCCAGGAGTAGCGGGGTCGGGGACGGGGGCAAGCTGCATGAGAGGAACCAGCCGGATCGCACGCGCATTGGTCGCCTGTGGCGCGTGTTCCCGGAGATCGACCGGGCAGAAGACAGTTCGGACCCAGCCGGACATCCGTGAGGTGAGGCCAAGATGAGCACCACCCGGCCGTACGCCGCGGGTGACCACGCGCCCGACGCGGGCGACGGCGACGGCGAGAGCGAGTCGGACGTGGATCTGCGGGCGCCGGAGCCGGTACGGCGGCTGGCGCTTTCCGGGGAGAGCGGGATCGTGCCGCGCGCCAGGGACTTCACCCGCCAGGCGCTGCGCGACTGGGGCTGGCTGCCCGGGTCCACCGCCGACCGCAAGGCCGCCGCCGAGGACGTCCTGCTGGTCGTCTCCGAACTGGTCACCAACGCGTGCCTGCATGCCGGGGGGCCCGAGGAGCTGCGACTGCTGCGCAACGGCAAGGCGCTGCGCCTGGAGGTCGTCGACGGCGGCAGCGGCGAGCCCGCGCCGCGCTCCCCGCACCGCGCGGGCCGTCCCGGCGGCCACGGCATGTTCATCGTGCAGCGGCTCTGCCTGGACTGGGGCGTGGTCCGCGACGGTGAGCGCCCGGGCAAGACCGTGTGGGCGGAGCTGGCGGCTCCGCAGTAGCCGTCCGCGCGCCGCCGCGGGCGGGGGCAAGGACGGAACGCTGGGCCTGACCGCGGCCGCGCCCGGAGTGCGGCCGCGCTACGGCCTGGTCAGCGCGGCCATGAGCGCGTCCAGCGCCGCCGGGTACGCCCCCTCGCCCGGCGTGCCGTATCCGATGATCAGACCTTGCGGGCGGTCCGCCGCCGCTGACGTGTGCGCGGGCCCCTGTTCGGGCGGCCCGCCCTTGTGCGGTCGGTCGTTCTCGTGCCAGTGGTCGCCCAGCGTGCCCACCGCCAGCCCCAGCCGCGCCGCGCGCCGCCGGATCTGGGCCTCCGCCGGTTCGCCCGGCGGCAGGGTCAGCAGGGCGTGCAGGCCCGCAGCGATCCCGTCCAGGCCGTACGGCCCGCCCTCGCCGCCTTCTGGCCCCGTGCCGTACGCCCCCCGCAGCCGTGCCACCAGCAGGTCGCGGCGCCGGCGGTAGCGCAGCCGGCCGGCCCGCACCTGGCGGTCGTAGCCGTGGTCGCGGATCAGCTCGGCGAGGGTGAGCTGGCCCAGCGCGCCGGTGTGGAAGTCGCTGTGCAGCTTCTCCTCGGCGACCGGCGCCACCAACCGCGGCGGAAGGACCATCCAGCCCAGCCGCAGCGCCGGGCCGAGCGTCTTGGAGGCGGTGCCGACGTACACCACGTGGTCGGGCGCGGTGCCCTGGAGGGCGCCCACCGGCTGGCGGTCGTACCGGAACTCCCCGTCGTAGTCGTCCTCGACCACCAGGCCGCCGGTCTCCAGGGCCCAGGCGGTCAGCGCGTGGCGGCGCGAGGGGTGCAAGGTCACGCCCGTCGGGTACTGGTGCGCGGGGGTGACCACGACCGCGTCCACCGCGGCCGCGCCCGTGGCGAGCCGGTGGGTGCGCGCGCCGCGCTCGTCGGTGGGCAGCGGGACCACCCGGCCGCCGGCCCGCCGGACCACCTCGCGGTGGAAGGGCAGCCCCGGGTCCTCCATGGCGACCGTGCGCGCCGTGACCCGTACCAGCAGCGCGAGGGCCTGGACGTATCCCGAGGTGACGATGATCCGCCCGGGCTCCGCGACCACCCCGCGGGTCCGCCCCAGGTACTCCGCCAGCGCCGTCCGCAGCTCGATCCGGCCGCGCGGGTCGCCGTAGTCGTACGCGGCCGAGGGAGCCGCGCCCAGGGCCCGCCGGGTCGCCCGCATCCAGGCGGCGGTGGGGAAGGAGGTCACGTCGGGGCTGCCGGGCCGCAGGTCGTGGCGGGGTACGGGGGCGGGGCCGCCGCCGTCGCCCGGGTGCGCGGCCGGCGGCCCGGGCCGGTCGGCGACCACGGTGCCCGAGCCCTGCCGCGCGTCGAGGTAGCCCTCGGCCACGAGCTGGTCGTACGCGGCCTTGACGGTGCCGCGCGCCACCCCGGTGTCGGCGGCGAGCCGGCGGGTGGACGGCAGGCGCGCGCCCGGGGCGAGCCGGCCGTCGCGGACCGCGTCCCGCAGCGCCCGCTCCAGCGCGGCGCGGCGGCCGCCCTGCCCCGGGCCGGTCGGCAGGTCGAGGTGCAGGTCCACACCTGCGGCACCCGTCGAAGTGGGCCAGGATTCGTGCATGGAAATGGATCTTATCCGCGGTCCATTCCGGCCCTAGGTTCGCCCTATGAGCAACGACACCAGCACCGCGAAGACCACCGAGCCCGCCACCGACTCCGCTCCCGCCACCGACTCCGCTGCCGGGAGCGGCAGCGCGGCCGACGCCCGCGTCGTGCCGCCGGTCCGGTTCGCCGTCGACACCCTCGCCCCGCACATCAACCGCGCCATGAACGCCCTGGACGCCGCCTCCCGCAAGGTCGGCCTGGAGGCCCCGCTGCTCGAACTCGTCCGGACCCGCGCCTCGCAACTCAACGGCTGCGCCTACTGCGTCGACACCCACACCAAGGACGCCCGCTCGGGCGGCGAGAGCGAGCAGCGGCTCCACGCGCTCGCGGTCTGGCGGGAGACGCCGTTCTTCACCGCCCGCGAAAGGGCCGCCCTCGCGCTGACCGAGGCGGCCACCCGCCTGACCGACGGCCCGGTGTCCGACGCCGTCGTGGACGAGGCGGCGGAGCACTTCGGCCCCACCGAACTGGCCGAGCTGCTGTGGACGATCACCGTGATCAACGCCTGGAACCGGCTCGGCGCGGTGGCCCGCCCCTGGCCGCTGGCGTGAGCGGCGCCTGAACGGGCGGAACGCGCGGGTGCGGACAGGTGCGGACGGGGGCGTCGGAGCGGCGCAGGGGAGCGCTCCGACGCCCCCGCCGGCCTGCCGGCCCGCCGGCCGCGCCTGCCGGCCTTCGCCGCTCTCCGCGCCGTCCCGTGGGTCGTGGGTCGTGGGTCGCGGGTCAGCCGTCGAGCTGCCCGATCGTCGCCGCCGACGGCCCCCGCTCGGCGCGCAGCCCGGCCGCCGCCGACTCCGCGTCGCGCAGCACCCGTACGGCGTTGTGCCAGGTGAGCTTGGCGATGTCGGCGTCGGACCAGTTGCGGTCGAGCAGTTCGGCGATCAGGTGCGGGTAGCCGGCCACGTCGGAGAGGTCGGTGGGGGTGAAGGCGGTGCCGTCGTAGTCGCCGCCGATGCCGAGGTGGTCGACGCCGGCCACCTCGCGCATGTGGTCGAGGTGGTCGGCGACCGTGGCCGCGGTGGCGGTCGGACGGGGGTGCGCGGCCTCGAAGGCGTGCTGCACGTCCATGCCGGCCGGGGTGGTGTCCAGCGGGTGCAGGCCGTGGGCGCGCATGTTCGCGTCCGCCTCCAGGGTCCACTCGATCGCGGCCGGCAGGATGAACTTCGGCACGAACGTGGCCATCGCCACGCCGCCGTTGCCGGGCAGCAGCGCGAGCACGTCGTCGGGGATGTTCCGCGGGTGGTCGCAGACGGCGCGGGACGAGGAGTGCGAGAACAGCACCGGCGCCTGCGCCACCCGCAGCGCGGCGCGCATGGTGTCGGCGGAGACGTGCGAGAGGTCCACCAGCATGCCCAGCCGGTTCATCTCGCGGACCACCTCCTCGCCGAAGGCGGTCAGCCCGTGCGCGGCGGGCTCGTCGGTCGCGGAGTCCGCCCAGGGGGTGTTGTCGTTGTGGGTGAGCGTCATGTACCGCACGCCCAGCGCGTACAGGGCGCGCAGCGCGGCCAGCGAGCAGTCGATGGAGTGCCCGCCCTCGGCGCCCATCAGGGAGGCGATCCGGCCCGAGGCGCGCGCGGCCTCCATGTCGTCGGCGCTGGTCGCCAGGTACAGGTCGTCGGGGTAGCGCTCGGCCAGCCGGTGCACCACGTCGATCTGTTCGAGGGTCGCGGTGAGCGCCGCGCCGCCCTTGAGCGACACCGACACGTACACCGACCAGAACTGCGCGCCCACCCCGCCGGCCCGCAGCCGCGGCAGGTCGGTGTGGGTGCGGGCGGTCTGGTCGGCGGCCAGGTCGAACCGGTCCAGGTCGTACGCGACCTGCTCGCGCAGCGCCCACGGAAGGTCGTTGTGGCCGTCCACCACGGGGTGGGCGGCCAGCAGGTCACGGGCGCGGTCGAGGAGGCGGTCCACGGCAGTACTCCAGGTGCGTGCGGCGGTGCGCACCCTGGGGGCGCGCACCGCGACGGGTCGTCGGTCCGCGCGGCTACCGGGCGAAGCCGAAGCCCGCGGTCCCCTTCACCTTCGCACGCAGCCGGTTGCCCTTCTCCGTCGCCTGCTCGGTCAGCGATGTCTGGAACTCGCTCATCCGGGTGCGCAACTGCGTGTCATGGGCGGCCAGGATGCGGACGGCCAGCAGCCCGGCGTTGCGCGCGCCGGCCACCGACACCGTGGCGACCGGGACGCCGGCGGGCATCTGCACGATCGACAGCAGCGAGTCCATGCCGTCCAGGTACTTCAGCGGCACCGGCACGCCGATGACCGGCAGCGGGGTGACGGCGGCGAGCATGCCCGGCAGGTGGGCGGCGCCGCCCGCGCCCGCGATCAGCGCCTTGAGGCCGCGGTCGGCGGCCTGCTCGCCGTAGGCGACCATCTCGTGCACCATCCGGTGCGCGGAGACGACGTCGACCTCGTAGGGCACCGAGAACTCGTCCAGCGCCTCGGCGGCGGCCTCCATCACCGGCCAGTCGGAGTCGGAGCCCATCACGATGCCGACGAGGGGGGACGGCGCTTCACTCATCGATGGTTCCTCGCAGGTAGCCGGCCGCGTGGCTCGCGCGCTCGCGCACGTCGGCCAGGTCGTCGCCGTAGGTGTTGACATGGCCGACCTTGCGGCCGGGCTTCACGTCCTTGCCGTACATGTGGATCTTCAGGCCCGGGTCGCGGGCCATGCAGTGCAGGTACGCCGGGTACATGTCGGGGTAGTCGCCGCCCAGGACGTTGGCCATCACCGTCCAGGGCGCGCGGGGGCGCGGGTCGCCGAGCGGCAGGTCGAGCACGGCGCGCAGGTGGTTGGCGAACTGCGAGGTGGCCGCGCCGTCCATGGTCCAGTGGCCGCTGTTGTGCGGGCGCATCGCGAGTTCGTTGACGAGCACCGCCGGGGTGCCGTCGGGCCCGCGCACCTCGAACAGCTCGACCGCCAGGTGCCCGACCACGCCCAGCTCGTGGGCGATGGTCAGCGCCAGCCGCTGGGCGCTCGTGGACAGCTCGTCCGGCAGCCCGGGCGCGGGGGCGATCACGGTGTCGCAGACGCCGTCCACCTGGATCGACTCGACCACCGGGTACGCCACCGCCTGGCCGTGCGGCGAGCGCACCACGTTGGCGGCCAGCTCCCGGACGAAGTCCACCTTCTCCTCGGCGAGCACCGGCACCCCGGCCTTGAACGGCTCGGCGGCCTCGGCCCCGGACCGGACGATCCACACGCCCTTGCCGTCGTATCCGCCGCGGGCGGTCTTCAGCACGACCGGGAACCCGGCGCCCTCCTCGGCGAACCGCACCACGTCGTCGGGGTCGGCCACGACCCGGTTGCGCGGGCAGGGCACGCCGATCTCGGCGAGCCGGCGGCGCATGACCGCCTTGTCCTGGGCGTGCACCAGGGCGTCGGGGCCGGGCCGCACCGCGATGCCGTCGGCCTCCAGGGCGCGCAGGTGCTCGGTGGGCACCTGTTCGTGGTCGAAGGTGATCACGTCGCAGCCCGCGGCGAAGGCACGCAGGGTGTCGAGGTCCCGGTAGTCACCGACGGTCACGTCGGCCACCACCTGGGCGGCGGAGTCCTGGGGGGTGTCGCTGAGCAGCCGGAACCGGATGCCGAGCGGGATACCCGCTTCGTGGGTCATGCGGGCGAGCTGGCCGCCGCCGACCATGCCGACTACGGGGAATGTCACGATGTGTGTCCTGCCGGTGGTACGGGGCTGGGCACTGTCCAGGATATCCGCCGGGCGCCGGACGGAACTCACCGCCTTCGACGGCCGTCTTCCCCTGCGAGGCGACTAGGCTGTGGTCGGTACGCCGCCCCCGGCACTCCGACCCCAGCAGGAAGCCGAGCAACCAGACCCCGACAGACAGGCCCCACGGACACCATGAGCGGACTGCGCGCACTGCGTTCGAAGCTGGCCCTGCTGTACCGCGAGATCGCCAAGTTCGGTGTGGTCGGCGCGGCGGGTGTGCTGGTCAACATCGGCGTGTTCAACCTGGTCAGGCACAACAGCGGGTTGCAGACGGTACGGGCCAGCATCGTCGCCACCATGGTGTCGATCGTCTTCAACTACGTCGGCTTCCGGTACTTCACCTACCGCGACCGGGACCGGGCGGGCCGCACCAAGGAGCTCAGCCTCTTCCTGTTCTTCAGCGCCATCGGCCTGGTGATCGAGAACGGCGTGCTCTACACCGCGACCTACGGCTTCGGCTGGGACACCCAGCTGCAGAGCAACGTGTTCAAGTTCGCCGGTATCGGGGTGGCCACGCTCTTCCGGTTCTGGTCGTACCGCACCTGGGTGTTCCGCACGCTGCCGGCCCGCGAGGCGGTGGAGCAGGCGGAGTCCTTTCTCACCGCGGCCGAGCGCGCGGAGGCGGAGAAGGCCGGCAAGCGGAAGCGGCAGGCCGCCGACCGGATCGGCTAGCCGATGACCCGCTGGGCGATGACCCGCTGGGCGGTGACCGGATCGGCGGGGGTCTGCTCGGTTAGCCGATGACCTGCTCGCGCGGGGGCGGCGGGGTGATCTCCTGGGCCAGGAACAGCGCGAAGACCGGCGGCCGCTGCTGGAGCAGTTCCAGCCGTCCGCCGTCCGCCTCGGCGAGGTCGCGGGCCACCGCGAGGCCGAGGCCGGTGGAGTTGCGGCCGCTGACCGTACGTTCGAAGACCCGGGCGCCCAGGTCCGGCGGCACCCCCGAGCCGTCGTCCGAGACCTCGACCACCGCCTGGTTGCCGGTCACCCGGGTGTGCAGGGCGAGGGTGCCCGCGCCGTGCATCAGCGAGTTCTCGATCAGGGTGGCGAGCACCTGCGCCACCGCGCCCGGCGTACCGACCGCGCGCAGCCCGCGGGTGCCGGACAGCTGCACGGCGCGCCCCTCATTCTGGTAGGCGGGCCGCCACTCCTCGATCTGCTGCCGGATCACCTCGTCGAGGTCGAAGTCGACCGCGGAACCGCTGCGCGGGTCGCGCGAGTTGGTGAGCAGCCGCTGGACGACGTCGGTGAGGCGCTCGACCTGGCCGAGCGCGATGGCCGCCTCCTCCTTCACCGCCTCGTGGTCGTCGGCGGTGGCCACGATCTCCTCCAGCCGCATCGACAGCGCGGTCAGCGGGGTGCGCAACTGGTGCGAGGCGTCGGCGGCGAGCCGCCGCTCGGCGGTGAGCATCCGGCCGATCCGCTCGGCGCTGGCGTCCAGGACGTCCGCGATCCGGTCGAGTTCCGGCACTCCGTAGCGGCGGTGCCGGGGCCGAGGGTCGCCGGAGCCGAGGCGTTCCGCGGTCTCGGCGAGGTCGGTGAGCGGGCTGGCCAGCCGCCGGGCCTGGCGCACCGCGAGGGCGACCGCGGCCAGCACCGCGAGCAGCGCCACCGCGAGGATCACCAGCAGGGTGCGGCCGATCTGCCGGCTGACCGTGGAGCGCGCCTCCTCGACGGTGACGGACTCGCCGTGGTCGCCGCGCTGGGTCGACTTCAGGACAGCGCCCGAGGGGCGGTCGCCGAGCCGGACCTCGGGGTGGCCGGGCACCCGGACGGTCGCGTACCGGTTGTCGGCGATCTGCCGGTCCAGGCCCTTGGCGTCGACCGACTCACCGGCCAGGATGCGGTTCTCCACGATCCCGGTGAGCCGGACCGCCTCGGACTGCACGCCGTCCTGGGCGCTGCTCTGGATGGTCCTGGCCTCCACGATGACCAGGGAGATGCCGAAGACGGCGATCACCACGAGCACCACGGCCAGCGTGGAGGAGATCAGGCGGCGGCGCATCGAGCGGGCGGGTCAGTTCTTCTCGAAGCGGAAGCCGACCCCGCGGACGGTGGCGATGTAGCGCGGGTTGGCCGCGTCGTCGCCGAGCTTCTTGCGCAGCCACGAGATGTGCATGTCCAGGGTCTTGGTCGACGACCACCAGGTGGTGTCCCACACCTCGCGCATCAGCTGCTCGCGGGTGACCACCCGGCCGGCGTCCCTGACCAGCACCCGCAGCAGGTCGAACTCCTTGGCGGTGAGCTGGAGTTCGTCGTCGCCCATCCAGGCGCGGTGCGACTCGACGTCGATCCGCACCCCGTGGGTGGAGGGCTGGGCGGGCTCGGTGGTGCCGCGCCGCAGCAGGGCGCGGACCCGGGCGAGCAGTTCGGCGAGGCGGAACGGCTTGGTGACGTAGTCGTCGGCGCCGGCGTCCAGGCCGACCACGGTGTCCACCTCGTCGGCCCGGGCGGTGAGCACCAGCACCGGGAAGGTGTGGCCCTCCGTGCGGATACGGCGGCATACGTCGAGACCGTCCATGCCGGGCAGGCCCAGGTCGAGCACCACCAGGTCGACAGCGCCGAGCAGCGCGGTCTCCAATGCGGTGGGTCCGTCCTCGCGCACCTCGACCTCGTACCCCTCGCGGCGCAGGGCGCGTGCGAGCGGTTCCGAGATGGATGCGTCGTCCTCGGCGAGAAGTACGCGGGTCATGGGCTTGATGGTAGTCCGCGCCGGACCGTACCGGCCCGGTGGTACGCAGACCCCGTTCGACCGCCGGTCACAGCACCTTGCGGCGGATCAGTGCGCTGAGCGTCAAGGTCGCGGGCAGCAGCGGCAGCCAGACGCTGGTGATCCGGAACGCGAGCACCGCCGACGCGGCGGTCTCGGTGGGGGAGCCGGCGGCGACCAGGGCGAGCGCGAGGGCGGCGTCGACCGAGCCGATTCCGCCGGGGGTGGGCACCAGGGCGGCCGCGCAGGTGGCGGCGAGGTAGGCGAGCGCCACGTGCACCGGCGCCACCGGCAGGCCGAGCGCCCGCGCGACCGCGGCCATCGAGCACGCCTGGAGCAGCGGGAAGACCAGCGAGCCGCCCCACAGGGCCAGCACGCGGCCGGGCCGGGCGTGCAGGGCGCGGGCGTCGGCGAGCGCGGCGCTGACGAAGCCGGCCACCGCGCGCCGCAGCGGCCGGACCAGCACCAGGGTGAGGACGGCGGCGGCCACGGTGGCGGCCGCCGCCGCGGCCAGCAGCAGGACGCCGGTTCCGTCCGGCAGCAGGCCCCCGGCGTGCAGGGCGTGCGGGTAGGCGGCGAGCAGCACCAGCAACAGGCCCACGCGGCAGGCGGACTCGGCCAGCGAGTACAGCGCCAGGGCGGCCGTGGAGCGGGCCAGCGGCACGCCGTTGACGCGCAGGAAACGGAGGTTGACCGCGCTGGCGCCGAGCCCGGCGGGGGCGAGCTGGCCGGCGGCGGTCGCGGCGAACTGGGTGGCCAGCAGCCGGCCGCGCGGCAGGGGCTCCAGGACGGTGCCCTGGCGGGCGACGGCGTTGGCGACGTAGCCGAGCCCGGTGCCCGCGAGCGCGGCCAGCAGCCAGCCGGGGTCGGCGTCGACCATGTCGTGCAGGCCCGACGCCATCAAGGAGCGGTGCAGGGCCACCCACACGGCCACCAGGACCGCGGGCACGAGTCCGGCGAGGGTGCGCAGCGGCAGGCGCCGCCACAGGGGCGCCTGGGCGGGCCTGCGGGGGCCGCCGGCGGCGTCCGGGGCCGGGGAGGTGTCCGGGGCCGCGCCGGGCTCTGTGCCGGGGCCGGGCTCGGCGTCGGTCGTGGTCCGGGTGCGCGCGCGGGTGCGCGGCCGGAGCCGGGTCCTGGCCGGCGTCCGCAGCATCGCCCTCGCCCCCGCCCCGCTTGTCGCCGCCTGTCGGGCGCGACCGGGCGGCCCCCCCCTGGGGCAGCATCGCGGGGCCGGGATACGGCGGGGATACGCGCAGGCCACGGATGGGACACGTCCTGGCGTCGGCCGGACCCGCGCGCCGCCCGCCCGGAGGTGGCGGACTCCCCTCCTCCGGGCGGGCCCGCCCGGAGGGCTACCGGGTCAGCAGGCGCACAGGCAGAAGGGATGCCCCGCCGGGTCCGCGTACACCCGCCAGTTGCGCGCCCCGTCCTGGTCGCCCTCCAGCAAGGCCGCGCCCAGGCCGAGCACATGCCGCTCGGCCGCGTCGAACTCCGCGCGCGGCACGGCGATGTCGAGGTGGAACTGCTGGGGCCGCTCGGGGTCGGGCCAGGCCGGCGGCCGGTGGTCGGGGGCGAATTGGAAGGACAGCCGCTGGCCGCCCTCGCGGTTGAGGTCGACCCAGGTCTTGTCCTCGGCGTCGACGGTGCCGCCGACCAGTTCCGCGTAGAAGGCGGCGAGCGAGACGGGGTCGGGGCAGTCGAGGACGACAGCGCCGAGGGTGCCGATCATGCGGGCTCCTTGGAGGTGGGCGGGTACCCGGAAGGCGTCGCGTGCGCACCTGCGCGGGCTGCGTTACCTGTGAACGGCCTATGCCGGTAACAGTTACTCCATGATGGGGGAGCAGTGGTAACGACGCAAGGGTGATCCGGCAGTAACGTTGCGAGGGTGGAACAGCCCGGAGACCGTCATGCCGCACCCGAGCCGCTGCGGCTGGTGCAGGACCTGGTCAACACCGTTGACCTGGAGGACGAGGCGGACGAGCTGGACAGCCCCGAGGCGCTGACCGCCTGGGTGCGCGGGCGCGGTATCGACCCGGGCCCCGAGGGTTTCGACCGGGCCGGGCTCGACGCGGTCCTGGTGCTCCGGGAGGCGCTGCGGGACGTCTGCTCCGCGCACGCGGGCACCGACATGCCCCCGGACTCGCTGGCCGCGCTCGACGGGTTGCTGGCCGCCGCCCCGCTGCGGCTCGCGATCGATCCGCTGGGCGCCGCCACGGTGCTCCCGGCGCCCGCGCCCGGCGGTGTCGCCGCCCTCACCGCGCGGGTGGCAGCGGTGATCGCCGCGGCCGCCGCGGACGGCACCTGGCAGCGGATGAAGGCGTGCGCCGCGGACACCTGCCGCTGGGTCTACTACGACCGCAGCCCGGCGGGCCGCAGCCGCTGGTGCTCGATGGCGATCTGCGGCAGCCGGGCGAAGATGCGGGCGTACCGCAGCAGGAAGTGACCGGCGGGCGCCGCGGGTCGGCGGCGCGTGTTCGTGCGTACGGACCCGCGCGCCCTGGAGTCCGGTAAGGCCCGCGCTCCTGGAGATCGGGCCTTACCGGACCAGGTCGCGCTACGCGTTCGGGCGGCCCATCGCGCGGTAGGTCCAGCCGGCCTTCCGCCACAGCTCGGCGTCGAGCGCGTTGCGCCCGTCGAGGATGTGCCGCTGCCCGGCCACCTCGGCCAGCCGCGCCGGGTCCAGCTCGCGGAACTCCCGCCACTCGGTGAGGTGCAGGACGATGTCGGCGCCCCGGACCGCGTCCACGGCGCTGGGGGCGTAGCCGAGGGTCGGGAAGAGCCGCCGGGCGTTCTCCATGCCCTTGGGGTCGTAGACGGTGACCTGGCCGCCCTGGAGGTGGATCTGGCCCGCCACGTTGAGGGCGGGGGAGTCGCGCACGTCGTCGGAGTCGGGCTTGAACGCGGCGCCGAGCACCGCGATCCGGCGGCCGAGGAAGCTTCCGCCCAGCGCCTCGCGGGCCCAGTCCACCATGTGGGTGCGGCGCCGCATGTTCACCGAGTCGACCTCGCGCAGGAAGGTCAGCGCCTGGTCGGCGCCCAACTCGCCGGCCCGGGCCATGAACGCGCGGATGTCCTTGGGCAGGCAGCCGCCGCCGAAGCCGATCCCGGCCCGCAGGAACTTGTGGCCGATCCGGTCGTCGTGCCCTATGGCCTGGGCGAGCACCGCGACGTCGCCGCCGGCGGCCTCGCACACCTCGGCCATGGCGTTGATGAAGGAGATCTTGGTGGCGAGGAAGGCGTTCGCCGCGGTCTTCACCAGCTCGGCCGTCGGGTAGTCCGCGACGATGAACGGCGTCTCTTCTGCGAGCGGCCCGGCGTAAACCTCCCGCAGGAGTGACTCCGCGTGCTCGCTCGCCACGCCGACCACGATCCGGTCCGGGTGCAGGGTGTCCTGCACCGCGAAGCCCTCCCGCAGGAACTCGGGGTTCCAGGCCAGCTCGACGTCCTCACCGGCCGGCGCCAGGTCGCTCAGCATCCCGGCCAGCCGGGCCGCGCTGCCCACCGGCACCGTGGACTTGCCCACCACCAGCGCGGGCCGCCGCAGATGCGGGGCGAGCAGGGAGAGAGCGCTGTCCACGTGGCTCATGTCGCAGCCGTACTCGCCGTGCTTCTGCGGGGTGTTGACGCAGACGAAGTGCACGTCGCCGAAGTCGGCCACCTCCTGCCACGAGGTGGTGAAGCGCAGCCGTCCGCTGGAGCCGTCGATCCCGGCCACGTGCTTGGCCAGCAGGTCCTCCAGGCCCGGCTCGTACATCGGCACCCGGCCCTGCGCCAGCATGGCGACCTTGCCCTCGTCGATGTCGAGGCCGAGCACCTCGAATCCCAGCTCGGCCATGGCGGCGGCATGGGTGGCGCCGAGGTAACCGGTGCCGATGACGGTGAGCTTCAGAGGCATGCGCCGAAGCATAGTCGGCACCGGCTGGGCCGAATCCAGCGTGGGGACAGGGCCAGAGGGACACAATGCGTGCATAGGGCCACAGGTCTACCGGGGTGGGGGTGCGTCCATGGCGGACGAGGGTGGAGCGGACGGCACGAACGAGGGTGACGAGGGTCCGGCCGGCCCTCCGGACGAGCCCGCGGGCCCCGCATGCGATGAGGCCGTACCCGCAGAGGCCGTACCCGCAGAGGCCGTACCCGCCGAAGCCGCGCGCGCCGAAGAGGCACCCGCTGAAGCCGAACTCGAACCCGGACCCGGACCCGCCGCCCTCGCCCCCGGCCCCTTACCCGACCGTCGCTCCCGGCGCCGGCGCCGTACCCGCCGGGTGCTCTACGCCGCCCTGAGCCTGCTGTGCGCCGGCGTCCTGCTGATCGTCGGCACCGGCTACTGGGCGTACCACCACTACACCGGCCGGGTGCAGCGCATCCCCAACGCCTTCCCCACTGATGTGCCGGAGTCCGCGCTGCCGCAGCCGTCCAAGGGCGGCAGCCAGACCTTCCTGCTGGTCGGCCTGGACGCGCGGTCCGACCTGCCCACCACCGGCAAGGGCGCCAAGGCCCCGGAGTGGAAGCCCGGCGCCCAGCGCAGCGACACGATGATGCTGGTGCACATACCCGCGAACCACAAGAACGCGTACGTCGTCTCGCTGCCCCGCGATTCCTGGGTGAGCATCCCCGGTCACGGCAAGGCCAAGCTGAACGCCGCCTTCTCCTGGGGCGGGCCGCCGCTGCTGATCGACACCGTGCAGCGCATGACCAAGGTGAGGATCGACCACCTGATGGTGATCGACTGGAGCGGGTTCAAGAAGCTCACCGACGCGATCGGCGGGGTGGACATCACCGTCGACAAGACCGTCTCGCGCCGCAACGGCCCCGGCGGGGTGTGGACCGCCGGCACCCACCACATGGACGGCGCCGAGGCGCTGGACTACGTCCGCGAGCGCTACGGCCTGCCGCGCGGTGACCTCGACCGCACCCACCGCCAGCAGAACTTCCTGCGCGCGGTGCTCGCCAAGATGCTCTCCACCGGCACCTTCACCAACCCGCTCAAGCTCAAGCGCGCCCTCGACCAGGTCACCTCGGTGGTCAGCTTCGACGACAAGCTCTCCGACGGCGACCTGCGCGACCTGGTGTGGAACATGCACGGGGTGCGCTCGAAGGACATGTCGTTCATGAACGCGCCGGTCGCGGGCTTCGACACCATCGACAAGCAGTCGGTGGTGCTGCTCGACGCCAACGCCTCGGCCGAGCTGTGGGAGGCGATGCGCAACGACACCATGGCGCACTACATGGCGACCGCCGACGGCGTCGACACGCTCGGCAAGAACGTGTCCTGATCCGCCCGGCCCGGGTGTCGCCGACGTCACGCGAGGGCAAGGATCACCCGCGCGGGCCCGTTGGCACCCGCCCTCCCGCGACCGTAGGGTGACGGGGTTACTGAACGGTAGCGAACATACTCGGGAGTGAGACTTCATGGCCGCAGCAGCCGACTTCGACCTGTTCCGGACCTCCGAGGAGCATGAGATGCTCCGCGACGCCGTCCGGTCGCTGGCCGAGGCGAAGATCGCGCCGTTCGCCGCGGAGGTCGATGAGCAGGGCCGTTTCCCGCAGGAGGCGCGGGACGCGCTGGA